>JAVKDP010000037.1:0-29175 GCA_040222185.1 Balneolaceae bacterium
TGTAGTTGGAACAACTCAACGCTTTGGTGTACCAATGGGTTATGGTGGGCCTCATGCTGCTTACTTTGCAACTAAAGAAGATTTTAAACGCCAGTTACCAGGTAGAATTATTGGTGTAACGCAGGATGCGGAAGGCAAATCTGCTTACAGAATGGCTCTTCAAACACGTGAACAGCATATACGAAGAGAAAAAGCTACTTCTAATATTTGTACAGCTCAGGTTTTGCTTGCTGTAATGGCAGGAATGTACGGGGTGTACCATGGTGCAAATGGAGTTAGGAAAATTGCTTCCAAAATTCACGGATTAGCTAAATTGACAAAAACCGGCTTAGAAAAGCTTGGACTTGAAGTAGAGACAAAACAGTTCTTTGATACCATTACTGTAAAGGCTACTGAGAAGAAAGTTAGGAAACTAGCATTAGCTCAAGGGGTAAATTTCAGGTACTTCGAAGATGGTAGAATCGGGATTGCCTTTGATGAAGCAAAGGAGTTAAGCGACGTTGATAAAGTACTCAAGATATTTGCTGAAGCTGAAGGCAGGACATCAAACTTTGATGTATTAGCCCATGCCGAAAATGTAGAGATTTCATTTCCGACAGAGCTAAGCAGAACTTCTGAGTATATGACTCACCCGGTGTTTAAGCTATACCAAACCGAGCATGAAATGCTTCGTTACATGAAGCAATTGGAAAATAAGGATCTCTCATTAGTGCATTCCATGATCTCATTAGGTTCTTGTACAATGAAGTTAAATGCAACTGCCGAGATGATTCCTGTGACCTGGCCGGAATTCGGGCAGATTCATCCATTTGTACCAAAAGATCAGGCGGAAGGATATACTCAATTGTTTGATGAGCTAAATAGCTGGTTATGTGAAATTACCGGATTTGATGCTGTTTCATTACAGCCAAACTCAGGTGCACAAGGAGAATATGCTGGCTTAATGACCATTCGGGCCTATCACCAAAGCAGGGGAGATCACCATAGAAATATAGCGCTGATCCCTAATTCCGCTCATGGTACTAACCCGGCGAGTGCAGTGATGGCGGGAATGAAAGTAGTGGTTGTAGCTACTGATAAGCATGGAAATATTTCCATGGAAGACTTAGAAGCAAAGGTTGAAAAGCACAGCGATGAGTTGGCAGCACTGATGGTTACTTATCCATCTACGCACGGTGTATTCGAGCATCGTATTAAAGATATTTGTGAGCTTGTACATCAAAATGGTGGGCAGGTTTATATGGATGGAGCGAATATGAATGCACAGGTTGGTTTAACCAGTCCAGGAGAAATTGGTGCTGATGTTTGTCACCTGAATCTCCATAAAACCTTTTGTATCCCTCACGGTGGTGGTGGCCCGGGAATGGGGCCGATTGGTGTTGCAAAGCACTTAGCACCATTTCTTTCAGGTCATGTTGTTGTTGAAAGTGGTGGTGAGCAAGGTATTTCAGCTGTTTCAGCGGCTCCATTTGGCAGTGCGAGTATTTTAACGATTTCTTATGCCTACATCAGAATGATGGGCAATGAGGGTTTAACCGATGCTACAAAACATGCCATTCTGAACGCCAACTATATCAAAGACAGGTTGGAAGGACATTACCCCATACTTTATACCGGGAAAACGGGGCGATCGGCTCATGAATTTATTGCTGATCTAAGACCATTTAAGCAAAGTGCTGGTATCGAAGCAGTAGACGTAGCGAAACGATTGATGGACTATGGTTTTCATGCACCTACTATGAGCTTCCCGGTTGCCGGAACGTTGATGATTGAACCAACTGAGAGCGAAAGCAAAGAAGAACTGGATCGTTTTTGTGATGCTATGATCGAAATCCGAAATGAAATTCGTGAAATCGAAGACGGTATTGCTGACAAAGATAGTAACGTACTTAAACATGCTCCTCATACAATGAGAGTAGTGATGGATGAGAACTGGGATCGTTCGTACTCAAGAAGCAAAGGAGCTTTTCCATTAGATCATCTTCGGTATAACAAATTCTGGCCTAGTGTATCAAGAGTTGATGATGCCTATGGCGATCGTAACTTAATCTGTTCCTGCATTCCAATAGATGCTTATGTAGAAGAAGAAGTTGTAGAGTAAACAAGTATGAAAAAATCCCTATTTATAATTCTATCATTTATTTCTGGAAGCCTTTTTGCACAAGAGAGCCAGACGGAAAGTAATAGTTCAATATTTTGGGATTCACTGACTCAGCTTTGTAATGATGCATACTCAGGCGAAATACTGGAAGCGCCTGAAAATGATTCGTTTCGTGGAAACGAATTAATAATGCATGCCAGGTATTGTGATTCAGATGTAATAAAGATCCCTTTCTTTGTTGGAGATGATAAATCCAGAACCTGGGTTTTTACCAGAAAAGGAGATCGTATACAACTAAAGCACGATCACCGTCATGAGGATGGAAGCGAAGACGAGGTTACTCAATATGGGGGTTTGTCTACAAATACTGGTCTGGCGAATCTTCAGATGTTCCCGGCTGACCAGGGAACAAGTGATTTAATTCCAGCAGCCTCTACTAATGTCTGGTGGGTAGAAATTCAACCTGGTGAGTACTTCACTTATAACCTCCGGCGCCTAGGAACAGATAGATATTTCAGTATAAAGTTTGATTTAACCAGCAAAGTTAAAACACCAGATGCACCATGGGGTTGGGAAAAGAATAAGTAGAGATTAACAGGATTCTTATGAGATACTCGCTTCTGATTTTATGCAGTCTGTTATTGAAGTCGATGATCTTTGCCCAGGATCTGTATTTCCCACCAACGAACTCCAATGAATGGGAAACTACTACAGTAGAGTCATTACAATGGTCTCAGTCAGAGATTGATGGGTTAATAACTTACCTGGATCAGGAAGATTCGAAAGCTTTAATTATCCTGAAGGAAGGTAGAATAGTTGTTGAGCATTATTTTGATTCGTTTGTCCAGGATAGTCTTTGGCCATGGTTTTCTGCAGGAAAAAGCCTGCAAGCTACTTTGGTAGGAATAGCTCAGAAAGAAGGATTGATATCAGTAAATAATCCATCATCAGATTATTTAGGAACAGGTTGGTCGTCACTTTCGGCAGAGAAGGAGTCACTGGTAACGGTTAGGAATCACCTGACAATGACAACTGGGTTAGATGAGAGATTCACTTTTGCGGCAACCACAAAAGCACTGCTCAGATATCGCGAAGATGCCGGAACCCGATGGGTGTACCATAATGCCCCATATAATTTAGTAAGTGACATGCTGGAAATCGTGAGTGGGAAAACTCTAAACATTTATACCAATGAGGTATTGGAGAATCTGATCGGGATAGATGGCTTTTGGCTACCAAGCGGGTTCAATAATTTTTATATAAGCACCGCAAGAGATATGGCTCGATTTGGTTTATTAACTCTAAACAAGGGTGTATGGGATCAAACTTCAGTACTCGATGATGAATTATATTATGATGATATGCTGGAGCCGTCTCAAAGTTTAAATCCCTCATATGGTTATTTATGGTGGCTGAATGGGCAAGAAAGTTATATTGCACCTGATTCTCCGGAATCTTTCGACGGAGCTATGGCTCCTGATGCGCCTGAAGATTTAATTCTTGCAGCTGGTTCACAAGGGCAGTTTATATCCATCGTACCATCTGAAGATCTGATACTCATCAGAATTGGTAATTCTACCGATGGTTCTTTAGCACCAATTAACTTTCATAACGAGATATGGAAGCGCATGCAAAAAATACGTGGAGTATCTACTACGATAGGAGAAGAAGCTTTCGAGCCAAATAAATTTTCACTTCATCAGAACTACCCAAATCCGTTTAATCCTGTTACAAGAATAGAATACTCTATTCAGGATGGAGGTAACATAAGTTTGAAGGTGTTTAATACATTGGGTCAGGAGGTAGCTACTCTTGTGGATTCCTATAAAAGTGCCGGATTACATTCTATAAGCTTTGATGCTTCTTCACTTACATCGGGAGTTTACTACTACACATTAAGTAGTTCTCAGGCTACATCCACAAAAAAGATGCTAATTTTGAAATGATTTTAATCCGGTTAAGGATTCACTCAGAAATATTTCATAGTATCCAAATTAGTAATTTCGATTTCCAAAAAAAGAGTTCAAAATGTTATGAATAGCTTATTTAACTACCTGAAAGTATCGCTTCTAATTATTCTTTTGATGAGTTCGGTTACCACATCAAAAGCACAAGTCTCTGATATCGAGCAGCAGATGATCGAATATATTGATGAGACAAATACTGCAGCTTTAGAGCTGCTTATAAAAACCATCAATATTAATAGTGGGTCGATGAACTTCGAAGGAGTTCGTGAAGTAGGAAGAGTGCTAAGCCTCGAGTTTGATAAGTTAGGTTTTGAGACGCGTTGGGAGGATGGAAAGGACTTTAACAGGGCAGGACATCTTGTCGCAGAATACAGAGGTGCAAATGCTACTAAAAAATTACTGCTTATTGGGCATTTAGATACCGTTTTTGAACTAGATAGCCCATTTCAAAAATTTGAAATGGTAAACGATTCTGTTGCTCGCGCTCCTGGAATAGCAGATATGAAAGGTGGAAACGTAATCATACTTCAGGCGCTTGGAGCGTTAAAAGCAGTTGAGGCACTAGATAATCTCGATATCACAGTTGTTATGACCGGGGATGAAGAACTAAGCGGCAAACCATTATCACTCTCCAAGAAAGCTCTTATTGATGCCGCTAAATATGCAGATATCGCAATTGGTTTTGAAAATGGAGACGGTAACCCGGGAACGGCAAATATTTCCAGGAGAGGCTCCATTGGATGGACATTAACTGTGGGAGGAAAACCAGCTCATTCATCACAGGTTTTCCGGGAAGATATTGGAGCGGGAGCAATTTACGAAGCAGCCCGAATTCTGACCTCATTCTATGATGAACTCAGAAGTGAAGAGTACCTAACCTTTAACCCAGGTAAGATTATTGGAGGAACTACAGTAACTCATGACCCTTCGTCAAACTCAGGTACTACCTTCGGGAAAAACAATATAGTTGCAGAAACTGCAATAGTTACCGGAGACATAAGAGCAGTATCAAAAGAACAGTTAGCCCGGGTTAAAGAAAAGATGCAGGAAATAGTCTCTACGAATTACCCTCACACCAGTGCAGAAATTGTGTTTAGTGACGGATATCCTCCAATGGCACCAACAAAAGGGAATGAAGAGCTGTTGAGTATTTACAACAAAGTAAGTATGGATTTAGGTCTTGGTGAAGTAGTTGCCGTAAATCCACTTCGTGCGGGGGCTGCTGATGTTTCTTTTACCGCCGAATATGTAGATATGGCCATTGACGCCCTGGGAATGAGTGGAGATAACGATCATACAGTAGAAGAAGTTGGTTTTCTCAATGCACTTCCCTCTCAATCAAAAAGGGCTGCAGTATTGTTGTACCGATTGGGTAAAATGTAAACGAGATGTGAATCTATTCCACAACCGATTTACATACAAAATCAGGAATAATCCCGGAAGACCTGATATTAAGGTCAACGGTATGCTCACGCGTGTTCCCGGAAAGTACCAGCATGGTTTTTACTCCAAACTTGTTCCCACCCAAAACATCGGTTTGTAAGGTATCTCCAACCATCAAAATATCATTTTTGTCGATTTCACCCAGCTCACTTTTTAACCCTTCATAGGCATACATGAACATTTGGGAATCCGGTTTACCAAAGTGAATGAATTTCTTCCCAAGCATGCTTTCCACCAGCTTGGCGATACCACCAGTTGCAACAGCTACATCATTGCTTGAAACCGGGTAGAATTTATCTGAGTTCGCCAGAATTACAGGCATATTCTTTTTTCGAAGTAAATTCACTGTTTTATTGATATCCGTATTCCAGTCAAAGCCCTCATCATCAAGGAATACAAAAGCAGAAATATCTTCGATATTATCGAGGTCAACATTTGCAATAGATACATGTTGCAAACCGGATTGCAGTATATATTCAGCTGAATTCTCAGTACCCAGGTAGGCAATTCGTCCACGGTTTATTTTTTGTTCCAGGAATTGTTTTGCCATCATTCCTGAAGTAATAATTTCATGCAACTCAATGCCAGGTAAACCAAGAGCTGACAGGCTTTCCATTTGTTGGCGCTGGCTACGGGAAGCATCGTTGGTGAGTAACCGAAAAGTTTTACCTTCGTTCTTAATCCAATCAATCGTTTTTTGAACTCCAGCAATTAACCCTTTATGGTTTTTAACTACCCCATAAGAATCGAGCATAATTACTTTGAAATCTTTAGCAATTTCGAAAAAGGAAGAGTGGATCATAGTCAGAGTTTTAGTGCTTTTAACAAGAGAGAAGGATCGAATTTTTTTTCAATAGATGGAAGGTGAATTTCAAACGCTTCTTTCTGAAGTTTGGTAGCAAAAATTTCGTGAAAAAAATAACGTCCATATTTGATTACATAGGTCAGCAAAAAGAATCGATAAGTTTCTTTAAGTAATAATATTTCCCTTTCGGTAAGTGGGAATACAGCGTGATAGGACATGAGAAATAGGATAAACCTTTCTTCCATCAGGATGTCAATATTATAGGTGAAAACAGTTCGGTCGCCTCTGTCTGATACTACCCTGCTAAAGAAGTAGAAATCCATGATGCGGGAACTCATTCTGAACCAGTCATAATCCCATCTTGAGAATAACTTCAGCCCGGGGGTTACTGAAAAGTTGCCGATGTTCCAATCAACAAAAACGGGAATGGTATCAAAACTGTCTCCATCTAGTTTTTTATAGTTTTCCTTAAAAAGCTCACAGTGTTTCAAAATCAGATCACCATGCATATTGAAGTGAAATTTACCTTCATCAGTTTTTAAGCTTTCCATTAAGTCATCAATATCTACACTCATCGTTTTAGCAGAAGGAGGCAGGGTGCCTTTTACAGTGCTACAGGCTTTATGAAATTTGGCTGTTTCACGGGCAAACTTTTTGATTTGATCCCCATTCAATCTCCGTGGAAGCTTTTTCTTGATTTTAATAGGGCGGTAAAATACTACCCATGCATCAATTACTTCGGTATGGTGGCGATGAATAAACAACTCGTTTCCTTTCATTAATGAGCGGGACAGGAAGTTGTCGAAGGGTTCTGGCAGATTATTCGAAAGGGCATTTATGATAGAATGATCTTCTACAAAATGTTCAAACTTCCCGAAATAGGAGAGCTTTGCTACAATAAGGTTATGATCTTTTAAAGTGATGCGGTAAACATGGTTTGTGGAAACTTTCGCACTGATATCCTCAATCCGAACAATTTCTCTCGAACTGTCATAAGATTCCCATGCTTCCCGAACGATTTCATTAAAGTCTATAAAAGACATACTTGATTAGCTTAAATAATTTCGAAATAACGTTTCATTTCCCAGTTACTTTGTTCAGGATCAAATTTACTCCATTCCCATTCACGGGTCCTAATAAAGTGATCCACAAAATCATCTCCAAATAGTTCAACTGCTATTTCAGATTCTTTCATTGCTGTAACAGCATCTTGAAGATTTTTTGGCATAGGAAGGGAATTTGTATTCTCATATTCATTTCCTGAGGTGGCCGGAAGCTTTAATTCCAGTTCATTTTGTATACCATACAATCCGGAAGCAAGGCTGGCTGCCATTGTTAGATATGGGTTAGCATCAGCTCCGGGAACCCGGTTTTCGATCCTAAGTGAATTTTGGCTGTTATTGATAACACGAAGTGCTGTTGTTCTGTTCTCAACTCCCCAGCTTACTGTTGTAGCTGCCCAGGACCCAGTTACGTATCGTTTATAACTATTTACAGTTGGAGCATATATTGGCAGTATATGAGGCAAACAATGCAATTGCCCTGCAATGTAATGCCGGGCTAAATCACTTAAGCTATGTTCACTATTTTCATCATAAAATAGATTTTCATTATCCTGGCTCCACAGACTTTGGTGAATATGTCCACTACATCCCGGTAGGTCCGGGTTCCATTTTGCCATAAAACTAGCCATAAGGTCATATTGATAGGCGATTTCCTTCACAGCTGTCTTAAAAAGAGCAGCTCTGTCGGCAGATTCGAGAATCTCATCATATGTGATTGCCGCTTCATAAACTCCGTCTCCGGTTTCGGTATGAATTCCTTCCAGGGGAATTCTAAAATCATGGAGCCAATCAAATAGCCCATTAAAGTATCCGCCATTCTGGGAAGCTCTTAATACAGAGTACCCGAACATTC
Source organism: Balneolaceae bacterium (assembly GCA_040222185.1). Lineage (GTDB taxonomy): Bacteria > Bacteroidota > Rhodothermia > Balneolales > Balneolaceae > JAVKDP01. Next base: position 8,234 of record JAVKDP010000037.1, read on the forward strand.
CCGGTGTTAATGGAGTAGGTGCTGAATAGTTTTTTTGATGTAAAGATTGAGGTGTTTCGTCAAAGTTAAACCATTCGAATTCAGCTCCGAATTTTGGAATAAAACCCATCTCTTTAGCCCGGGTTCTGATTCTCTTTAGCAACGATCTTGGGCAAACACCACTCATTAAATCTGAATCAGAAAAGTCGCCGATAAAAAAGGGTTTATTTTCTTCCCAGGGAATGTTCCTGTAGCTGGAAGGGTCGATAGTAGCAAAGGCGTCAGGATAACCCGTATGCCATCCACTTACTTCAGAGTTCTCGTAACATTCGTCGTTTACATCCCATCCAAAAATGACATTGCAGAATCCCACGTTTTCTTTGAGTGCTTTGATGAATTTTTCAGTGCTAACCATTTTACCTCGAAGTACTCCATCAATATCAGTAACACCAAACTTGACGCTCTTTACCTCGAGGTCCTTTAGTTGCTGAATTATTTCATCTATAGTCATAGTCTCAAAGCCTTTTGAGCAGAATATAGAAAAGAGAGCAGGGAAGTGCTTGAAGGAAGTCTATAAAAGTAGCATCCTTTTGAAGAACTTGCGTTGAGTTAGGAATCGGTAAATAAATAGACTTTTTACTAATTAATTCGGTTATTGAGGGCGACCGTGTTTTAACAAATAATTTGAGCAGTATGTTTGACAAGAAACTCGATCATGAAAGAGTAAAACAAATTCATCAGGATCGTACAGAAGTAGAAGTACAGGAGGTAGTACAGAACGCCAAAGCTAAAGGTCTGTCAACTACATTAAATGAATATGTCCCTTCTGAAGCATTACCATGGAACAAAAAACGGGTTTCACATGCTTTAAGAAGAATGAAGTTTGGTTCACATTTCTCTGACTATGAATCCATACTTTTGCAAACCCCCGCTCAGTTCGTTGATACGACAATTGATGACGCAGTAAATGCTGCTTTACCCGTTGCACCGGAATGGGAGAACAAGACTCCTCCTCCCTGGGGAGCACCAGATGAGGATGTACTGACTTATTTTGAAGAGAATTTCTCCCTTTATATAGAATACCAAACAGAATGGACGGATATCATGAAAGAACATCCGTTTCGGGAAAAGATGGTTCTGTTCTGGCATAACCATTTTGTAACTGAAATCGGGAAATATGAATTGGCTCCATATGCCTATAGACATTTTACCCTATTAAGAACCTTTGCACTCGGAAATTTTAGAGATTTTGTGCGTGCTATTGGTAAAGACCACGCGATGCTCATCTATCTTGATGGGGTAGAAAACAGGGTGGGTAGTCCAAATGAGAACTACGGGCGTGAACTATTAGAATTATTTACGATGGGTATTGGCAATTATACCCAGAATGATATTGAGGAAATTTCAAGAGCGCTTACGGGGTTTTGGGTTAATTATTTTACGCTTGAAGCAGGATTTTCGAATGCGCTGCATGATAGTGGTGAGAAAACCTTTTTTGAGCAAACCGGAAATTTTGGCTATGACGATGTTATAGATATAATATTCCAGGAGAGAGCATCTGAAATAGCGACATTCATCTGTGCCAAACTATATAAGTTTTTTGTGTACGAAACCCCAAATGAGGCAATTGTATCAGAACTGGCTCAATTATTCATAGACAGTGATTTCGAGATAGAACCTGTTTTAAGAAAGCTGCTAAAGAGTGAGCATTTTTTCGATGAAGAGTTCAATGGTGCAATGATAAAAAGCCCAATCGACTTGATGTTGGGAATGCAAAAAGAGACCGGAGCCGATGTAGTTGGCGGATTAAGGGAATGGCAACCATACCAACTGCTGGATTTAGGTCAATTCTTGTTTAATCCCGTTAATGTTGCAGGCTGGCCGGGGTACCGAGCATGGATATCGACGACGACTCTCCCACATAGGTGGCAATACTCACTAATAAATATTTATGATGATGTAGTTGACCCAATTGCCATAGCAAATGGGATGAGCGCACCAAACGACCCTAATCAACTGGCTCTTGATTTAGCAGATTATATGCTGGCAGTACAATTACCCCAGCAAGAGTTAGATCAGCTGCAGACGGTGTTGTTAGGAGGTATACCGGATTACGAATGGAGTGTAAATTTACCAGGAGCAAACTGGCGGATACTAAATCTTATGGGGCATATCCGTCAACTTCCAGAATACCAATTACATTAGGAGAGCATGATGAAAAGAATAAAAGGAAGTGCAATAGAGGACGGTATTCATCATCATGAACATCATGATTTATGCAGCAGAAAAGACTTTTTAAAAAAGCTTGGCCTTGTAACTGCAGGTAGTGCTTTTGCTTTAGGTCATACACCAGTTCAGGCATTGCAAAGCTCATCCCTGTTAAGAAAACTTGCTTCTTTAGAAACAGACCGTGTATTGGTTCTTATCCAATTAGATGGAGGGAATGACGGACTGAATACAATTGTGCCAATTGAGAACGACATTTATTACAACGCACGTGGTGATGTTTCTATCTCCAAGGCCGAAGCGGTAAAGCTAACAGATACTATTGGGATGCACCCATCTATGGCTCCGCTGGAAAATCTTTGGAATGATGGTAAAATGAGTGTAATTCAAAGTGTGGGATATCCAGACGGGGATCTTTCACATTTTAGATCAACAGATATTTGGCTTACAGGAAGTGATCCAGATGAATATTTACAAACTGGTTGGCTGGGCCGGCATTTAGGTCAGCAGTACCCGGATTTTAGTGATAACCCGACCGATACTCCATTAGCTGTTCAGATTGGAGGGGCATCTTCATTATTATTCAAAGGAGATGATCTCGATATGGGGATGACTCTGAATGACGTTGGAGTGCTGGAGTATCTTGTAGAAAATGGTACGGTCTATTCTATGGAAAATATTCCGGAGACAGTTTTTGGAGACGAGATGCGATTTATGAGAACACTAGCCAATAACTCATATCGCTACGCGGAGGCAATTAAGGATTCTTATGATGCGAGTAGTAACAAAGTAGAGTTTAATACAGAAGAGCTGGGAAGAAGCTTATCCATAGTTTCAAGGTTGATAAAAGGAAACCTTGGAAGTAAGATATTCCTGGTGTCTTTAGGAGGATTTGATACCCATGCCAACCAAATGGAAGATCATGCAGGCCTGCTTTCAGAATTGAGTACAGCAGTATCAGATTTCTACAATGACCTAGCTGCCGATAGCAGGTCAGAAGAAGTTTTGATAGCAACTTTTTCAGAGTTCGGAAGGCGTGTTTTCAAAAACGGGGCTGCTGGTACAGATCATGGTACTGCTGCACCATTACTTATCTTTGGCGATTCAGTAGAAGGCGGATTAATAGGTTCTGATCCGAAGTTAAATCCATCTGACCTGGATGAGTTTGGAAACTTAACCCACGAATATGATTTTCGGCAGGTTTATACAACCTTGCTTAATGACTGGTTTCAATTTGATGCATCAGAAACAGAAAGTACTCTTGGTGGATCATTCGATTCGATTCCGTTCTTGAAAACCAGTACCGGGGTGTTTGCTGACGCGGACTCCAGCCCTTATAAATTTCAGTTGCATCAGAACTACCCGAATCCTTTTAATCCTTCTACAACCATTTCATTTACTTTAAATCAACCTCAGGAAGTAAGGTTGGAAGTGTTTGATATACAGGGTAAGTCAGTGCAATTGATGATAGATCAAAGAATTGCGGCAGGGCAGCATTCACTTAGGTTTGATGCCAGTGGGTTATCCAGTGGAGTTTATCTTTACAGGTTACAAACAGGCAATGAAATACAAACCAAGTCTATGACCTTAATTAAGTAATTAGAATCCTATTCAACCGATAAAGAACTATCAATTCTGATTTCGGAAAGCATGGTTTTATGAACAGGACATTTTTTTGATATCTCCAATAGCTTTTCCTTTTGTCCTTGGTCCAGTTCGCCTTTTATGATTAGTTCTTTTTCAATGGTGTCAATTTTTGCTTCCGGATCTTCACACGTTTCGCAATCTTCGACATGGCTTTTGTTATGTCTCAACTCCAAGTAGATATCATCAATAGGCCATTTTTTCCTGTCAGCATACATTTTTACCGTCATAACAGTACAAGAGCCAAGCGCCATCAAGAGTAAGTCATAAGGATCAGGCCCTGTGTCAGTTCCTCCATTTACAGTGGTAGGTTCGTCAGAGATAAGCTGATGATCTCCGGCAGTTAATGTTGTTCGGAATGCTTCATTCTTAGGCAAATGAACATGCACAATTTTTTGAGGGTTTGAATCACTCATAATCTTTTCTTGGTTAAGGCTGATGAGTTAATGTACTCGAAATTATCTTAAGAGAAAGAGAGAATTGACTGCTTTGGGTCATAATTTATTAACATTCTTTTTACCAAATAGTAATAACTAACCTATTCTTAGGTAATCTTTAAGCGAGTTCTTTGTCCTAAAATCATCTACTTAAAGAATATGAAAAGAGCTCTCGATACTGTAGTTATATCTGATGTGCATTTGGGTACAGTGGGCTGTCACGCAATTGAGCTGGTACAATATCTAAATTCTATAAATCCCAAGAGAGTAATTCTGAATGGAGATTTTATTGATATGTGGCAGTTTAAAAAATATTACTGGCCAGAAGCTCATATGCATGTTATTAGGACACTAATTACGATGATGACGAATGGTGTAGATATCTACTATCTCACTGGTAATCACGATGAAACGCTCCGAAAGATATCCAGCCTTCAGTTAGGCCCGCTTTTTATTAAAGACAAATTGATTCTTGAGATGAATGGAGAGAAAGTATGGTTCTTTCATGGTGATATCTTCGATGTAACCATGAAGTATTCCAAATGGTTGGCCAAACTTGGAGGTAAAGGATATGAGGTATTGATTCTTCTAAACCGATGGGTTAATAAAATTTCTATAAAACTTGGTTTTGGAAAGCTCTCACTTTCAAAAAAGATAAAGGATAGCGTAAAAACAGCGGTTAGTTTTATTGATGATTTCGAAGTTACAGCAATGGAATTAGCAATAGAAGAAGGGTACGATTATGTAGTATGTGGCCACATTCATCAACCGAAGATACGAGGGTATGAAAATGAAAAAGGCTCGGTAATCTATCTCAACTCGGGGGACTGGATTGAGAATCTTACTGCACTGGAATATGATGGCCAGGAATGGGATCTCTACCGTTTTGAAGAAGATGAAATACTTAGGGAGAATCCTAGAATTACAAAACTAATGCCGCAGGTTTCAGCGGACTCACAAGCTATGTTAGGATGAAAATACTATATGGAGTTCAGGGAACGGGGCATGGGCATATCAGCAGGGCCCGTGTTATTCTTCCAAAATTAAGAGAAATCGCTGAAGTAGATGTGCTTATAAGCGGTTACAACTTTCATCTCGACCTGGATGGAGAAATAAAATACAAAGCCAGGGGGCTAAGCCTGACGTATGACAATAAAGGAAGTGTAGATTTACTGGGTACTGCACTAAAACTTAAACCCGCTAGATTTATACAGGATGTCCAGGAAGCTCCGGTTGATAAGTATGACTTTGTTGTTAACGATTTTGAACCAGTTACAGCCTGGGCAGCACAAACCGCCGGAATACCTTGTGTAGGGATAAGCCACCAGGTTTCTTTTCTATCGCCAAATGTGCCAAGGCCTGGTAGAAAGTCGTTGGTAGCTGAAGGAGTTATGAAACATTTTGCCCCGGTAACAGCAGCTGTAGGCTCTCATTATTTACGCTATGATAGTTTTATTGAGCCTCCTATTGTCAGAAAACAAATACAAGATTTGAACCCTGTACTTGGCGGGCATGTTACCGTGTACTTACCGGCTTTTAATAATGATCTGTTGATTCATGAGTTCAGTAAAGTAAGAGAAGTAGAGTGGCATATTTTTTCTCCAAGTTGCCTGGAAGTACGTCAGGTCGGGAATGTGAAGATTATGCCGGTTGGAAAAACCACTTTTCTTAAAAGCCTTGAGAGTTGCCTTGGAGTAGTTTCATCAACTGGTTTTGAAACTACATCAGAATCGATGTATTTGGGTAAAAAGCTGCTTACAATTCCTATTAAGAATCAGTATGAGCAATTAAGTAATGCTGCTGCCCTGGAGCTACTAGGTGGTGAAATCGTATATGATATCAATCACAGTTTCACAGATAGAATACAAAAATGGTTGCAGCATGGTAAAGCCCTGAAGCTGAATGAGGTCTCACAAGAGGATGTTCTTGTCCAGAAGATTATCGATGCCGGCAAGCTTAAAGAAATTGCGGCTTAATCAGCGAGATATCTTTTTTTGATGATATCCAGGTGATGAAGTTCATGACCAGCTATGATGAAGGCTAAAGCACGAACCGTAACATCTGCACCACTTGCTGTGCCTTTTTGATTGATCATTTCTTTAGTCATACTGCTCAACAAGTGAATAGTAGATACCCGTACAGATAAATATTCATTAGAAAGGTTAGCCATGGTCCGCTGAGTATAATTGTTATTCTTCATGTACTCATCCTGATCCATCCCGGTTAGTGCTTGTTTATCTCCCCGGCTAATGGCAAGCACCCGGTAAGCAAATACGCGCTCTGTTTCGATCATATGGCCTATTACCTCTTTTAAAGTCCATTTACCAGGTTCATAAGCATAATAAGCCTTATCACCGGGTACAGAATTTATAAGCGTAAACACTTCATGCAGCTGTTTGTTGAGGCAACTAATTATATTGGTTTTCTCAACTAACTGAACATAAGTAGAATAAAAATGAACATACTCTGATGACTCAGGGTACTCGTTTTCCCAGATTTCCATAACAAACTGTCCTTAATTTCTGGAGTATATACCAATTTGATGTTTTAATGGCTACAAAAATTCGCAATAGGTATTAAAAATTAAAACTAGGAACGAACTCTTTTAATGGAAGCCCATCCCTGGAAGACTCTTCACTGTCATCCTTTCGATACAACTCTATATCATAAGAAATATATTTAGGATTGTAGTATCGCTTTTGGAAGTAAACCTTTTTATCTGCGATACTTTTAGAGCAACGATCAATCTCCAGGATAGCAGCTCCGACATCCATTTTAAGATGTTTGGCAATATATTCATCCGCAGTTCTGGCTGTAATTTTATATCTGCCAGCTGTAATCGGGATCGAATAAGTATCCTCAAGAATATCATAAATGGTCTTATTAGATAAGTCTTCACCAAGTAATAATTGGCCATAACTGGCTGGCAACCAGGTAATATCGAAGGCAACCGGGGTTTTATCAGCAAATCTAACACGGTCTATTCGTATCAACTTACTTGTGGGTGGAATTTGGAGAATTGGGTTTATATCCGATTCAGGATCTACTTTCTTAAATAGAATCAGTTTGGAAGAACTTTCATATCCAGCCCGGCGCATATCTTCAGAAAAGTCGGTTAACCTCACCAGGTTGGAGATTGGTTTTTCTTCAGAAACAAAAGCACCCAATCCCTGCTTTTTAAAGATCAACCCTTCATGTTCAAGCTTCTTCAAAGCCTGGCGAACAGTAATTCTACTTACTTTGAAGTAGTCACCAAGTCTTTTTTCAGAAGGCAACTTGTCGCCAGGATTAAACTCTCCATTCTTAATGTCTTTCTTAAGATGATCCGCTATTTGCTGATATCTCGAGTTTTTATCAGAAATCATATCTGCTTTTATCTTGTTATAACATGTTGTAACAAGTTTATGATTATTCTTACACTCTCTCAACAAAAAAATCTATATGAACGAAATTTTAAATCAGCCCATACCATGGTATGTAGCTGGAGTCTTAATAGGACTTACACTCCCGGTTTTACTAATTATTGGAAACAAGACATTTGGAGTATCATCCAGTTTCAGACATATGTGTGCAGCTGTACTCCCGAACAGGTTTTCCTACTTCAACTATGACTGGAAAAAGGAAGGGGGTTGGAATCTGAAATTAATATCAGGAATTGTAATAGGTGGGTTTATCGCCAGCTTGTTTACTCCTGAAGAATACATAGTAAACATTTCGCCTGAAACCATAGCTCACTTGAAGTCTATTGGGATTACCAGTTTTAACGGGCTTGTACCTGAAGAGATATTTTCAATATCAGGCCTTTTAAATCCGGCTGTTTTTGGGTTATTAGCGTTTGGTGGTTTCCTGATAGGTTTTGGAACCAGGTATGCGGGAGGTTGTACATCAGGACATGCTATAACAGGTCTCGCTACACTACAAAGAGCTTCACTGATAGCTGTAATAGGTTTTTTTATTGGTGGTTTACTCACCACTTATTTCATTTTACCACACATTTTAGGATAAGCACATGAGATTTATTTTAACTGGTATACTATTTGGATTCGTTTTAGTGAAATCGGAAGTGGTTTCGTGGTTTAGAATCCAGGAAATGTTTCTTTTTGATTCCATTCACATGTACGGAGTAATTGGCCTTGCAGTGGTTGTTGGGTTTATATCTACCCAGCTTATCAAGATTTTGAAAATAAAGGATATAAACGGAAAGGAAATTTCTATCAAGGGAAAGGATAATTCCTCAAGCATTAGGTATATTGTTGGAGGTACTTTTTTTGGTTTTGGATGGGCACTTATAGGGGCGTGTCCCGGGCCATTATACGCATTGGTAGGAAGTGGCTATTTTATATTTATGATTCCTCTCATAGCAGCAATAGGTGGAGCTGGAGTTTATGGGATGATTCAAAATAAAATACCTCATTAATAGAATAACACACTAAAAGTAGTACAATGTTTTTTGAGCAGATATTTGAAGAAAAGTTAGCACAGTATGCATATGTGATTGGATGTCAGAAATCCGGTGAAGCAATTGTTATTGATCCGATGAGAGATATTGATCGATACGAAAGAATTGCTGCAAAGAATAAACTGAAAGTTATTGCAGTAGCTGAAACCCATATCCATGCAGATTATTTGTCAGGTTTGAGAGAATATGCAGAAAGAGGCGTTAAGGTTTATGCGTCAGATGAAGGAGATAAAGACTGGAAATATGAATGGCTAATGGGTAGCGATTATAACTATCAGTTACTAAAAGACGGATTTGAGTTCAAAATTGGTAACATCAAATTTACTACGGTTTACAGCCCGGGGCATACGCCGGAGCATGTAAGCTATATGGTAACTGATGGAGCTACTACTGATGAGCCAATGGGGATTTTATCAGGAGATTTTGTGTTTGTAGGAGATGTAGGGCGTCCTGATTTGCTGGAAACAGCTGCAGGCCAGGTAGGGGCTATGGAAGGTTCAGCCAGAACGCTTTTTGGTTCTATCGAGCAATTCAAAAAAATGCCCGAGTACCTTCAACTCTGGCCAGGCCATGGCGCTGGAAGTGCTTGTGGAAAAGCACTGGGAGCTGTTCCTGAATCAACAGTTGGATATGAGCAGCGTTTTAATTCCTCAATCAGAGCAGCTATTTCAGAACAAAATTTCGTGGAATTTATCCTGGATGGTCAGCCAGAACCACCTTTATACTTTGCCCGCATGAAAAGGGATAATAAACTTGGGCCTAAAGTTCTTGGAGACCTTCCGTCTCCTAACAGAATGTCGGTTGAAGATATGATCGGAAAAACTCAAGGTTCTGATAGTGTAATTATTGACACAAGAAACAGAAATGAGTTTATGAACGGGCATATCGAAGGATCTTTGCTGGCTACAATGGATAAACAATTTAATACCATTGCCGGATCATATGTAACTGAAGATCAGGAAATGTACCTGATTATTGATGAAGAAAACCTTGTTGAAGCCATTATCGATCTCATTAGAATAGGCCTTGATGATATAGTTGGTTTCGCAACAATATCTAACCTGGAAGAATACAGCAGAAATGGAGGAACTCTTGTGGCAACAACTACCATTTCATTTGAAGAAGCAGACCAGTTAATGGCTTCCGGAGGCTATACCTTCCTTGATACTCGGAAGAAATCAGAATACGATCTGGGCCATCATCCAGAAGCTCTTAACATTTCACATACCCGTTTATTAGACAGGATTGAAGAGATACCAAATGATCAACCCGTGATTGTTCATTGTAAATCAGGTAACCGTGCATCCTTTGCATCAGCTTTGCTTGAAAGAAAAGGATATAAAGTAAATTATGTAGATGATGCTGTAGAACCCTGGTTAGAGAAAAACAGCTATACCTTAGAGGTTTAATCCATGTTTTGGGCTTTTTTAGGCGCACTTGTAATTGGAATTTCACTCGGACTATTAGGTTCGGGTGGTTCTATACTTACCGTACCAGTATTGGTTTATATTGTTGGTGAAGCTGAAAAAGTAGCCATAGCTGAATCGTTAGGGATTGTTGCTGCTATTAGTCTTTTCGGAGCCATTCCATATGCCTGGCGAAAAGAAGTGGATTGGAAGAGTGTACTGTTCTTTGGTATTCCCGGGATGATAGGTACATATGGCGGGGCAACTCTTTCTCAATACCTGAGAGGGAATACCCAGCTGATCATATTTGCAGTAGTGATGATTTTAGCTGCTTTTCTTATGATTAGAAATCCAATTAAGCAGGAAAGGAAAATCGAACCGTCCACTCCTAATTGGCTACTTATTATCGAAGGATTGGTAGTTGGTATTGTTACTGGATTAGTAGGAGTAGGAGGAGGCTTTCTTATTATTCCTGTACTTGTACTTTTCGTTGGGCTGGAGATGAGAATAGCAGTAGGTACCAGCCTGTTTATTATTGCTGCTAAAAGTTTACTTGGGTTTTATAAATACCTGGATGTACTTCAGCAGGAGAAACTTAATATCAATTGGGAGCTTCTTATAGCCTTTACGATCATCGGGATTATAGGAAGTTTTGTAGGTGGCAGGCTGAGCCAGAAAGTTCCTCAAAAAGCACTAAAGAAGGGATTTGGATTCTTCCTGATTATAATGGGTGCATTTATTTTGGGAAGTAACTTGATTTAGACCAGTACCTCTCTATATCTAAAACAATCTACCGTATGGTCGTTAACCAGGCCACAGGCCTGCATATGAGCATACATGATTGTGCTCCCTACAAATTTGAAACCACGCTTCTTTAAGTCTTTGCTTAAGGCATCAGATTCGGCTGTAGTTGCAGGAACATCACCCATACTTTTCCAGCTATTTACAATAGGTTTACCACCAACAAAGCTCCATATATAGGCATCAAAACTACCAAACTCTTTTTGTACTTCCAGGAATTTCTGCGCATTGGTAACCGCACCCCTAACCTTCAGTTTATTTCGGATAATACCTTCAAAGAGTAATAGTTCCTGGATTTTTTCCTCTGAGTATGTTGCTACGATATTTGGATCAAAATCGGCGAAGGCCTCACGATATCCCTCTCTACGTTTTAGAATAGTGGCCCAGCTTAAGCCGGCTTGTGCACCTTCCAGGATTAAGAATTCAAAGTGTTTTCTATCATCATGAACCGGAACTCCCCACTCTTCATCATGATAGATTTCATATGCTTCAAATTGTCCCACAGCCCATTCACAGCGTATTAAAGAGTCCATATTCAAAAATTTTGTTAATGTTCTTATTACGATAATAAAAAAAGGCATAATTATTAGTTACATTAAAGTCTCACTCATTCACAAGAAAGACTAATCAGAAACGAAGTAGCATAATGCATTGGGAATCGACTGTAAAAGAACTGGCTGAAAAAAGTAAAATCAGCGAAAACCTGGCGGATCATATTACCACGCTCACTCAAATCATGAGACAATTGAGCGAAGACCGGTCAGGGAAAGACTTTATCAAATTGTTGGGAGAATTCCCGCTGCGTAGTGTGACTGCATTAGATGAAGGAGATGCAAAAGAATTAAAAGAACTCCAAAACCTGGTTGCGAATTTACCCGGAGATGAAATCAAGGAGTATCTAAGGATTTACACAACCTTTTTTCACCTGGTAAACTCCCTGGAACAACACGAGATTAGCAGGATTAATAGAAAGCGAGAGTTTGAAGAAACTCCGGATCACCCACGGAATGAGAGTATTTTGGAAGCAGTTCATAAAATGAAGGAAGCAGGATATACGCTTGAGCAGGCAATTGGTGTGTTCGAGACTATGGATATTCAGCCAACTATTACGGCCCATCCAACAGAAGCTCGCAGGCGTAGTGTTCTCACCAAGCAACATGAAATTAGCAATATGATTGCTTCTTTGGGCACAAAGTCGATGACAGCAGACGAAGTTCGGTTCGCCAAGAAAGAGATTCTAAACCAGATGAAGCTTCTTTTGATGACAGATGAGGTAAGAGCTGAGAGAATGTCGGTGGAAGATGAGGTTGAAAACGGGTTGTTCTTCTTTACTCACACTATCTGGGATGTGGTTCCTACACTTTATAAGGATATTCGCCTGGCTCTGGAAACGTATTATGGCGAAGCCGGAGATATACCAATTGTTCTGAAATACAGGTCATGGATTGGAAGTGATCGTGATGGAAACCCAAATGTTACTTCTTCTGTAACCTGGAAAACGATTATTGAGCAACGGAAAACAGCATTCAAAATGTATCTCCGTAAGCTGGATCACCTCCGCCGTTATTTAAGTGTTTCCTATAAAGAGACGAGCATTTCTGATGATTTACGAACTTCGCTTAGAGATGAAGAAACGGCCAATCCTTTAAGCGATGTATATGAGCGCAGGTACCAACGTGAGCCATACCGAAGAAAGCTAACCCATATGATGCAATATATTCAGCAACAGCTGGATGCATTATCCGGAGAAAAGGATGAAGTGCTGAAATGCGCTCCAAAATATACATCGGAAGCTTTTGTAAACGATTTAAAGCTAATACGAGATAGCTTGATCGAAAACTCCTTGCCAGGCTTGAGTGAACAGGGCAGGTTACAGGATCTTTTGATTTGTGCCGAAACGTTTGGCTTCCATTTAACAGCATTAGATATCCGGCAGCATAGCCGGCTTCATGAAGAGACTGTAGAAGAATTGCTCGGCCTTGGTAATGTGATGGAAGGATATACTAAATTATCTGAGGAAGAGAAGATTGAAGTACTTGTAAAAGAGTTACAGAATCCTCGTCCGCTAAGTCCCTTTAAAAGCGAAAGAACGGAAGTAGCCAGTCGCGTAATGACGGTTTTTGAGGAAATCAGGGATATTATTAAGCTGGATTCCAATGCCTTTGGTAGTTACATCATAAGCATGACACACGGCGTGAGTGATATGCTTGAAGTTCTGATTATTGCAAAAGAACTCGGACTCTGGAGCTATATCGGTGGAAAAGTAAATACACAATTAGATGTTGTCCCGCTCTTTGAAACTATCGAGGATTTAGGTGCTAGTAGTAAGTTAATGGGGCAAATGTTCGAGCATCCCATATTTTCAAAGCAGATTGAAGCCAGGGACAATTTCCAGGAAATCATGCTGGGTTACTCTGACAGTAACAAAGATGGTGGATACTGGACGGCAAACTGGGCGTTAAACAAAGCGCAGTATGATTTGGGGATGGTTTGCAGGAAACACAACATCGATTTCCGGTTATTCCATGGTACCGGTGGAACAGTTGGTAGAGGTGGTGGGCAATCGAACAAAGCGATTGTTGCTATGCCGCCAGTTAGTAATAATGGTAGAATACGCTTTACTGAACAGGGCGAAGTGATTTCATTCCGGTATTCCTTACATACAATCGCTCATCGTCACTTGGAGCAACTGGTTAATGCAATGGCGCAAGTAACAATGGCTCAGAAAGACAAGCCAGGCTACTTAAGTGATTCCAACTATGAATGGGATATGATGCAAGAGCTTGCCCAGCATACAATGACTGCTTATCGGGGTTTAATTGACGATGAGAAATTCTGGGATTGGTATTCAGATATTACACCAATCGAACATATTGGTAAATTACCCATAGCTTCACGTCCTGTTTCCAGGGGAGCAGGTGGAGCGTTAACATTCGATAGTTTGCGAGCAATTCCATGGGTATTTGCCTGGACCCAGGTTCGGTATAATGTTCCTGGTTGGTATGGAATTGGGAAAGGATTAACCTCAGTTTTCGAAAAATATCCTGATGCAAAAGAGATTATTTCGCGCTGGCAGAAGGAGTGGAGATTCTTTTATACTGTAATGAATAACTCACAGCGTGAGATAGCGAGAACTCATATCGCAACCTCAACTATTTACAATGAGGGCAAAGACCACTATTTCCATGATAAAATCATTAATGATTTAGATCTGGCAGTGGAAGCTATAACAGGGATCACTCAAAATGAAGCAATTTTGGATAGCAATCCGGTTATTCAAAGGTCCATTTTATTTAGAAATCCCTTTACATACCCACTAAATATTATTCAATCAGAACTGTTAAACAGATGGGATAAAACATCTGATCCAGAAGAAAAAGAGGAGTTAACAGAACTAATATTCTTGAATATCAATGCAATTGCGGCTGCAATGCAAAGCACCGGGTGATGCTTTCCAGCTCAAAAAGTAGTAAATTACCGGGCCCTGGACTCGATGAAATAGCAATCCCTTTGAGAGATTTATTATGAACGACATTTTAACAAACGCCGATTTGAAAATAGAAAGAGTAAGCTCTAGCAGAGTGCATGAAGTAGATTTTGATAACCTCGAATTTGGTCGAAAGTTTTGTGATCACATGTTCGAAATGAGATTTGACAACGGAGTTTGGGGTGCACCTGAGATTAAACCTTTTGGCTCTATTGAGATTACGCCAGCCTTAAATGTATTCCACTATGGGCAGTCTGTATTTGAAGGGATGAAGGCTTTTTATGTGGATGAAAACACAGTTAACATATTTAGACCTGAGATGCATTTCGAGCGATTCAATAAATCGTGCCGAAGAATGTGTGTTCCTGAAACTGACTATGAAACTTTTATAACAGCATTAGAGGAGCTTATAAAGCTGGATAAAAACTGGATTCCTAAAGATCCAGGAACGGCTTTGTATCTCAGGCCGTTTATTTTTGCTAGCGATAACCTACTTGCCGCTCGTGTTTCTGATGTTTACAGCTATTATATCATTACTTCTCCTGTTGGGGCGTACTACAAAGAAGGGTTTAACCCTGTATCTCTAACCACTCCTGATGGTTATGTAAGAGCGGTAAAAGGGGGAACAGGAGAAGCAAAAACCTCGGGTAACTATGCTGCAAGCTTCCTCCCGGCAAAAAAAGCCCAGGAAAATGGTTATACACAGGTTCTTTGGCTTGATGCGATTGAGAATAAATATATCGAAGAAGTAGGTACGATGAATATTCACTTCTTGATCGGCGATACTGTAATTACTCCAAAACTAACAGGTTCTGTACTTGCTGGGGTTACAAGGAAGTCAGTACTTACACTTTCTGAAGAATGGGGTTATAAAGTTGAGGAACGAAAAATTTCTATTGATGAAGTATTTGAAGCATCAGCCAATGGTACGTTAAAAGAAGTATTTGGATCTGGTACAGCGGCTGTTATTTCTCCGGTTGGTTTGATTCAGCACAATGGTATAACCATTAATATCGGTGATGGTAGGATTGGGGATTTTGCACAAAAACTCTTTAATGAAATTACCGGAATTCAATATGGTAAAATTGAAGACCGTTACGGTTGGGTTCATTCAGTAAACGTTTAGGTTAATGCAGTTTAATCTCATTAACCTGCTTGCTGTAGGCGCTGGTGGTTTTTTGGGAGCTACAAGTCGTTACCTGCTCACTATTTCTGTAGATGATTACTTTAAAGCAAGCCAGTTTCCATTTGGTATTGCTACTGTAAATATGCTGGGCTGCCTTTTGATAGGCTTTTTTGCCGGGTATTTTGAGGCTAAAGAAGTGATGAATGTAGAGCTTCGGCTCTTCTTGTTTGCTGGATTACTTGGTGGCTTTACTACCTTTTCAACATTTGTAAATGATACTTTTTTACTTGGCAAAGAAGGAGAGATGCTATTAGCCTTACTAAATGCCGGGGGTCAAGTTTTTCTGGGTTTATTTTTTGTCTGGATCGGCTATAGCCTTATCAAAATAGTTTTTTAATACCCTTGATCTCTGTCCACACTATTCAATAATTCCATTCCCGAAAGAGAGCGTTTATAGTTTTCAATGATTTGTTTAGCAGCTTCTATTGGAGACGTAATGGAAGCAATGTGAGGAGTAATCATAATCTTTGGACGATTCCAGAATAAATGATTATTTGGTAACGGCTCCTCTTCAAACACGTCCAGGCAGGCACCGGTTAAAACACCCGTATCCAGGGCGTAAAGTAAATCCTCTTCAACCAGGTGTTTTCCCCTGGCTACATTGATTACAAAAGCAGGCTTTTTAAGTTTTTTGAACTGGTCAAGTTCAAGTATCCCTTCGGTTTCTTTAGTAAGTGGCAGTAGACAAACCAGGATATTAGTTACAGATAGAAATTCATCAATGTTGTCTTTTGAAAATGAGTTAACTCCTTCAATAGTCTTTTGTGTTCTGGACCAGCCATTTACAGAATATCCGTTTAGTAGCATGTGTTTTGCTACTGATGACCCCATTTCGCCCATTCCGAGAATACCAATAACACAATCTTCCAATGGAACAGGTTCATGTTTACTCCAAAATCCTTCCCGCTTCTGATCTACATAACGAGAGGTATTGAACCTGTAATTTTGTACCGCATTTAGTACATATTCCGCCATTTGGGTTTTAAGAGATGGGGTCACAATCCTGACTAGATTTATGGCTTCAGGAATAAACTTATCGTTTAAAATATGATCAACTCCGGCACCGAGTGATGAGACTGTATTTAAGTTAGGATAATTACCCAGAACTTTATCAGGATGATTCCAGCTCACTGCAAAAGTAACCCTTTCTTTATGCTCAACTCGAGGCCATATCTCAATATCAAGGTTTAAATCCTCCTCAAGAAGAGCTTCTTTCAATGGATTCATATCCCTGTTTTTAGCAATAAGTAAGAGCGACATAGATTTTGGTAGTTTGAATCAGGTATTTTAAAATAGCACAATATGAGCACTAAATTTCTGAATCAATCCATTTTTCGAGGAATTCCAGGCCTTTTTTACTTCTCCCTTTATCAGCAATAATAAGATTTCCATCAGCCCCATAGATTTCGATATGAGGCGTTCCTCCAAAATTATACATATCAAATTTCTCCTCTCTCTCTTTCATCCATTTATCAGCTTCTTCTTTGGTAGCAAAATGTCTTGCTACACCTTCGTCTGGTAGATTAACCTGGTAAACCAGAACATCAGGTCGTGCTTTTTGAAAAGCCGGGAGTTTTTTTTCAAGCCCTGCACAAATACTACAGGTGTTAGTGCGCACTTCAATAATTGTTATCGAACCTGGTACAGCTAATTCACTATAAGGTTTTTTGGCTTTGTATAACTCATCAAATGTTATCTCCTCAGTAGAACGAATTACTGGATTAGCCTGCTCGGGAATATCTGGTTCAAAAAAAGAAAGAGAAGGAGAACGGTCTGTAAATAGCATCCAGACTAATACAAAAATACTTCCAAGCAGGGCTGTGAGAACCAGATTCTTAATCATTATAGTTAGTTTAATTTGTTAATACGTGTCTAGTATAGTCTTCTTATTTAGTTTTTACTACTAACAATTCGTCCCAACGAGTAGTATATCTTTTACTCAAATGATTTTGATTCATAAGCCATTTGTTACGGTGTTCTCCCTTTTTGTGTAAACCGGTTGCGGCAAAGGCAGCATAATTTCTTCCATATCTGGAGTTTATTAAGTCCATACATTCCATTAGCCTGAATTGCTGTTGAGTATATAGTTCAGGGTCAAATAAATCCATCTGTACTTCACTGTTTGGTACTAACCCAGTGAGCATAACTGCTGCTTTTTTATATTTTTTGCCTTGCTGAAAAACAGATTTTGTTAGTGCGTTAGCAACCCGGATCATAGTTGGAGTATGAGCAGTAGGTACTTTGAGTGGATGGCCAGCTCCGAACTTATATTTCCCACGGATGTTATCATATTTATCACCAATTAAATTGATATGAATTACTGATGCCACAGAGTTCTGAGCCCGGAGCTTCTCGGCAGTACGGCTCACAAAAGTAGCAACTGCTTCCTGGATATCAGAGAGCTCGAATAAAGGCTTCCCAAACATCCTGGATGTCAGGATTCCCTTTCGGTGATCACGGCCTTCACTTATTCCTGAACAAGAGAACCCATTTAACTCAAGTACAGTTCTCAGGCCGGTTACAGCTAGTTGCTTGCGAACCCATTTTTTGTTGTTCACCGTTTGTTTTAACTGAAGAGCATTATTTATTCCATTTCTGTTCAGGCGTACTGTGATGCCTTGCCCAATTCCCCAGATTGCCTGGATAGGTGTTTTTTCCAAAAATTCATCCACTTGTGGATGAGAACATAAATCAAGTACACCCTGGTAATTTGGGTCTTTCTTAGCTAAATGGTTCGCAACCTTTGCCAGTGTTTTGCTTGGTGCAATCCCAACAGAAACAGGTAATCCTGTCCACTTCAATATGGTTTCTCTTATAACCCGACCATACTCAGTGAAGTCGGGAAAAATATTGGATGACAATTCGGCAAAAGCTTCATCAATGCTATACACTTCGATATCATGAGTGAGATATCGTAAAATTTCCATTACCCTGTGAGACATATCTCCATACAAGGCATAATTAGATGATCGAAGTACAATTCCTTTCTTTTTAAACTCCTGACGATATTTGAATTCAGGGGCACCCATCTTGATGCCAGCTTCCTTTGCTTCTTCAGAACGGGCAATTACACAGCCATCATTATTCGAGAGAATTGCAATAGGCTTGCCAATTAGAGAGGGGTCAAAGGCACGTTCACAGGATGCATAAAAATTATTACAATCGATCATTGCATAGGCAACAGAGCCAGATTTTTTGAGTGCCTTTATATTCATTACCAGGCTATTTTTAATCAAGAGAGTTTTTAAGTTGGCCCAGCATCTTCTCAAAATCACGGCTGTCTTCATAAAGCAGGTCAAAGAACTCCTTATTGATATAGCCGAGGTTAACAGCAATCTCAAGAAATGTTTGTAATTCAAAGACGAGGCCGGATACTATGGTAAGGCATCGTAATTTTGCTTTAGAAGAATTAAAAGCATGTGCTTTTGCGAGGGTTGAAGCAATAGTAGTTGCACTTTTTCTGATCTGGGTAGTAAGCACAGGTTGTTCTGAATCCGGAAATGTGTCAGATGCCCGATAGATTTTATTAACTAAAATCATGGATTTTTGCCAGGCAGTAACATCACGAAAAGTTTTAATTGTATTCATAGTTAAGCTTAGGTTTTGAAGTTTTTTTAATCCTCATTTAATTCATTAAACCGATGAATCAGGTGTGTAGCGACTCCCCAAATCATCCATTCGGTTCCTTCAGTAATAGGAATTGGTGCATATTGAGGGTTACCGGAAACCAGGAATACACGAGAGTCTTGTTTTAAAAACCGCCTGATGATGACTTCTTCATCCAAAGAAACAATGATGATAGAACCATTTTTTGGAGTAAGTGATCTGTCAATAACCAGGATATCACCATGATGGATTCCGAAGGTCTGCATTGCATTCCCCTCAGCTCGTACATAGAAAGTTGAAGTTGGCCTGCGAACAATCAGGTCTTCCAGGCTTAATGCTTTTTCAAGGTGATCTCCGGCAGGTGATGGGAACCCGGTCTCAATTTTCCTGGATAAAGTGAGTATATCCGTTCTTTTCTGTATCCCCAACGACGAATGTGATTTTAGTTCTTTCATATATTTTCACGCCATATAATTATATGTACATTATATGTGTAAAGAATGTGAAAGTAAATGGAGGGTATAAAAAAAGTCTCAGCTATTTATTTATAACTGAGACTTTGAATAGAATGAAAAAACTAAAGTAGCCTATAAAGTACTGGCATAAGTAAACATTTCAGCTAAGTGCTTGTCGTTCTTGAAATCTAATTTATTATCCTTTGCGTATTTATCAACAGCTTTTCTATTGTCACCAAATAATCTCAGGATATTTCGTTTTCGCATTTTAATTCGTTTGAATTCACCATCCACAATAGCATAATAGGCAGTAAACTTTGAATACACATCTTGTTGAACGGCATTGCCATATGAAGAAACATCTTTTTGAAGTGTCACACCGGTATTTTTAAGGAAGGTAACATCACCTTCATGTATAACTTCGAAAAAGGTTCTGTTATTAAGATCATCAACGCCATTAGTAGTGAAACCACTTTTTAGCGTCATCTTTGGGTATGTAATTCGAATCTCATTCACTGCGGCATATTGTATGGCAACCAGTTTATTATCTTGAGAAACTACAATACTTTTATTACTCAGATCCACATTCATCTTGACAGGAACAGTTTGTTGTTTGCCTGAAACCAGTACGGCAGTAACAAACTCATCAAAGAAGAAGGGGTTACCTTCTGTCTCAGTTGTTTGTATAGCTACAGCTGTTTTACCATTAAATACCTCTCCAAGTCTCATACCATGACCATCAATGGTATCTTGCGAATAAGTAAGCTGTGAGATAAGAAGAAATAAAACGGCTATAGGGATTGTTTTGTTCATTTTCTTATTTTTCATTTTTAGGGATTTTATCTTTCAGATAGTAATAAAAATAGAGCTTTTAAGCACTATTTGTGTTACTCTAATAAACCATTTTAACATAACTCATTAAACAGCGGATTAGTATTGTATGTATCTGATTTTTGATACCGAGACAACAGGATTACCAAGAAACTATTCAGCACCAATTACAGATTTCGACAATTGGCCCCGACTAGTACAATTGGCCTGGCAACTGCATGATCATACAGGAAAACTAATCTCAAGTGGGAACTATATTGTAAAACCAGAGGGCTTTACGATCCCGTTTAATTCTGAGAAGATTCATGGTATCTCTACAAAAAAGGCATTAGAAGAAGGGCTCGATTTAGGTTTTGTTCTTACTGAATTCCGTAAGGATATGGAGAAAGCCTACTTCCTGGTTGGTCACAATGTGTCTTTTGATG
>JAVKDP010000038.1:0-52252 GCA_040222185.1 Balneolaceae bacterium
TTCGGCTATATAAACTTGAAGACAGCTTTGGTGTAGATATATACCTTGATTCAGATGTTTTTGTAAAAGCCAATGCTTACCCTGATCAAAATGGTAAGGATATTCTTCTGGCACTTACCAAAGCATCTGAAAGAGAAGTTGATGTATTTACTCAACAATTTATTGCCAGGAACTGGTATCTGAATATAAATCCTGAGGATGCTCTCGAAATGGCGCCGGTAAACATACAAATAGTTCCTGGTGATAATTACAATGCCGTTAAGGATAAACTTAAGTTTGATACCATTGTTATCGATCCCGGACATGGTGGAAAAGATCCGGGGAATGTCGGCTACAGAAATACTAAAGAAAAGGATATAGTTCTGGCTATCTCACTCAAACTGGGAGAATATATAAACGAATTCCTTCCAGATGTTAAAGTAGTGTACACCAGGGATGACGACACTTTTATTGACTTGTATGAAAGAGGGCCCATTGCTAACAGAGCAGAAGGTGATCTCTTTGTTTCGATACATGCCGATGCATGGACCTCTTCATCAGTTAGGGGTACAACTGCATTCTTTTTGGGGCTCCACAGAAGTGAAAGTTCTTTGGAAGTAATGAAAAGAGAGAATACAGTGTTTAATAACGAGAAAAAAGAGGTAGCAGAGCTCTCTGAAGATGAGCTGTTAATTTATGAATTGGCCCATAGCGGGTATATTAATACGAGTGAGCGTATTGCTACGATGTTGGATCACCAATTTGCAAACAGGGCTGGCCGTAAATCACGGGGAGTTAAACAAGCCGGATTCGTTGTACTTTATGAAGCTTCAATGCCAGCCATATTGGTTGAGACCGGTTTTTTAACAAACCCTTCGGAACAACGCTTTTTAAGCAGTGAATATGGGCAATCGATTATTGCATCTGCTATCTTCAGGGCAATCCGTGATTATAAAGTGGAATATGAGAAGAGCCAGGAGTCCTCATCATCCAATTAACTAATTTATTTAAATGAAACCTTTGATTATTGGAGTTGCCGGGGGAAGTGGCTCAGGAAAAACGACTGTAGTTGAATACCTTTGTGAGCACTTTGGGCCTGATAACATCCTGCGTTTAGAGCACGATGCTTACTATAGAGATTTAAAACACTTATCCTTTGAAGAACGCATTAAACAGAATTTTGATCACCCTGCTTCTCTCGAAACTGAACTCCTGATTCGTCATTTAAACGCTCTTTTAGAAGGTTATCCTGTTGAAGTACCTAAATACGATTTCGCGGCCCACACGAGAAAAGAAGAAAGTATTAGCGCCAAGCCTACTCAGGTTATTCTCTTAGATGGTATCCTGATTTTTAGTGAACCTGAGTTGTTAGACCTCATGGAAGTTAAAATCTTTGTAGATACTGATGATGATATCAGGCTTTTGAGAAGGTTGAAACGAGATATTATGGAAAGAGGACGTTCGGTTGAAAGCGTTATGGAACAATACGAGAAATTTGTTCGTCCAATGCACCTCGAATTTGTTGAGCCAAGTAAACGTTACGCTGATGTTATAATCCCTCGCGGCGGGAAAAACAAGGTTGCAAGAGAAATGGTTATCTCATTAATAGAACGGAAGCTTAAGGAAGCTTAATACCCTGTTTTGGATAGCATTGAAGCCATTCCATCAAAAATCAGGGACTGATCTATAGTTCCTGAGTTCCTTATTAGTTTGCTCACAGTCTGAGCATCCCCTCCTGTTAAAAAGAGCTCATAAGTTCCGTAGATGTTTGAAAACCTGTCCAGCATCATATTTATACCATCTGCAAAGAATATCACCTGCCCAAGTTGTAGCGATTCTTCGGTGCTTTTACCAGGGAAGTTTTTTGGAAAAGCCACTTCAATAACTGGCAACTCTGGGGCAGTTCGTTTAAAAATACTTACCAATGAGTTAAGACCGGGCATAATAACACCACCTTTGTACACTCCATCTTCATCCATATAATCTAAGGTACAGGCGCTGCCTGCATCAATTACAACAACTGGATTTTCAGTGATTTTTTTGGCTCCAAGACAAACCAGGTAACGATCTATCCCTAGAGTATCAGGAGTTTCGTAGTCCAGTTCTTCCTTTTTTACCTGGGAAATTCTCAACTCCTGAATCAAATGGCTTTCGATCTCTCGTTCAAGTGTATCGCTTATATCCTGCCGTACAGAAGCCAGAATAATTCGCTTGAGAGGATAAGGATAGTTATTGATATCAAAAGCAGCCTTTTTTGCATTTTCAAAACTATGTACTGTCCATTTCCCTTCCCTTTTGAAACCCACTTTTATGGAAGAATTTCCTACATCAATAAAAAGAGTAGATTCTGTATGTTGTGAATCGAAATTGCTCATCTTTTTGTAGTACATTTAAACATTAACAGAATACGAAATCCATCACTTAGTATGAATCTTCAATCAAAAATAGCGATAGTAACCGGAGCGAGCAGCGGAATAGGAGCAGAATTCAGTAAAATGCTAACTGAAGGCGGAGCCACAGTATATGGATTGGCCAGAAGCGGAGATAAACTTGAGGAGATTAAATCTCATCTGGGCGACTCCTTTATCCCGGTAACAATGGATATCACAAAGTATGAACTGGTTGAAGACTGGGTTAAAAAGACGTTCAATGATAATCATTTACCTGACATTTTAGTCAATAACGCAGGTCTTGGTTATTTCGCTGATGTAGATGATCTAAGTTTAGAACAATGGCACACTATGCTTGATGTGAACCTATCTGGAGTTTTCTACATCACACGACTTATCACCCCTTTGATGAAGAAGAATAAAGCGGTTTGCCACATTGCCAATATTGCTTCTGTAGCAGGATTAATGGGTAATCCTCAAATCTCGGGATATAATGCTACCAAGTTCGGATTAAGAGGCTTTAGTGAATCTCTTTTTAAAGAACTTCGCTTTGATGGAATAAAAGTAACATGTTTCTTCCCGGGATCTATTGCCACAAACTTCTTCAATTCAATTGAAGCTATTAACCTTCA
Source organism: Balneolaceae bacterium (assembly GCA_040222185.1). GTDB lineage: Bacteria > Bacteroidota > Rhodothermia > Balneolales > Balneolaceae > JAVKDP01. The sequence continues at coordinate 3,002 of JAVKDP010000038.1, forward strand.
TCCGAATATGATGCAACCTGTTGATGTAGCAAATTCATTGAAGTACGTACTTGAAACACCTGACAATTTCCTTATCAATGAAATTACGATGCGCCCGTTAAACCCAAAACCGCCACAAAATTGATTCACGGTTTATGAGAGCACATTACTTTGCATTGGTATTAACCAGTCTCCTTCTATTTTCAGGTTGTGAAGAAGAGTATATGTCTGAACCAGAAAACCTTATCCCTGAAGACAACTATATAGATCTTCTAGTTGAGTTGCAGCTTTTTGATGCGTTGATTTATACCAGCGATTCACTGTCATACACAGATTCATTGAAAATAGAACTTTTCAAATATTACGAAACCACAGAGGAAGATTTCTTTCTTTCTCACCGATACTACCAAAGTAAAATTCCGGAACATAAAGTTCGCTTAGACTCTGTTCTCAAATTTATTGATGAACAAAAACTTCTTATAAACCAGGAACCTGATTCTTTAGAAAATTAAACTATAATATCCCGGTCTTTTTTCGTCAGGGCTTATCATCTCTTCATTAACCAGGTATTGAATCACTGAAATCACTTTCTGCTTGCTCCACCCTGCTTCTTCCTTCAATTCCTGGCGGCTCTTGCTTTGCTCGATTAGAATATTGAATCCAAGTCTTATATCGTTCGAAGATATTTCATCACCTTTCTCTATTTTCGAGTTCTGAATACAGTTATCGCAAAACCCACAAGGTTTTGCCGATGTATCTCCAAAATAATTTCTCAGATATTGTTCTCTGCATTCATTAGTAACAGCATATCCATTCATCCGTTCTAATTTTGCTAGCATATTCTCCCGATATGATTCTACCGCCTCTTTAGTAAGTGGAAGATCCCTTGATCTGGCCTCTAAAAGTTTTATCAGGTTTCGTTTATTGTAAACTGTGAAAGAAAGAATGGAGTCATTTTGCATCAAAACATTAAGCCCCTTTATCAATGCATTCCTGGTTATACCCAGCCTTTCTAGCACCATATCTAATTCGAGGTCTACCATATCCGAAAAAGCGAAATAACCAAACATACGCTCCAGTTTATCAACAAACTCTGCTTTCTCAGGATTTTGACACCGCTCTTTGAACCTCATCATCATTTCCTGACTCAAGGTAAACTGTAGACTAACCATCGAGGGGATATCTTCATCAACCACAACAACACCAAATTGGGCCAACAGTTTAATTGATGATGCACAAATTGCTTTAGGGAGTGCCGACCGGGTTTGAATATGTTCAAGCTGGTAACCAACTGGCTGTTCCATAACCGAACCTACGGCTAATGAAAGAGCATCACCTAAGGCTGTATATACTTTCTGAAGCTGATCCCAGGTGGGATAATTATCTTCAAGTCGTTTTCGGGCTTTTAAATAATCGGAATTTCTATACAAGAGCATTGGAAAGCTTTCTTCCCCATCTCGTCCTGCTCTACCTGCTTCCTGGTAGTAGGCTTCAATCGAATAGGGCATCTCTTCATGAATAACATACCTGCAATCAGGTTTATCAATCCCCATTCCAAAGGCATTGGTTGCTACTACTAGAGGAGTCTCTCCTGATATCCAACGCCCTTGAATTTCTTTTCGAAGACCTGGTTCAATTCCTGCATGATATGCCTCAGTCTTAATCCCTTTTCTTGAGAAATTATCCGCCCAGGCTTCACAATTTCTTCTTGTTCCTCCATAAATTAATCCATCTCCTTTTTCGGAAGCTTTCTTTACAGAGTTAATCATCACTTCCCTTTTTTTCTCAGTGTGGGTAACCCACCATTTCAAATTTGGTCGGCTGAAGCCCTGTGAAACGACACTTGGTTCGTTAAATTGGAGGTTAGACAGAATATCCTCTCTAACTTCCGGGGTTGCTGTAGCTGTGAGTGCAATCCATCTCACCCGATCAGCAATTAATTCTAAGGCAGGCCTTATTTCCCTGTAAGATGGTCGAAAATCATGTCCCCATTGGGAAATACAATGTGCTTCATCTATTGCTACTAAATCTATATTCAACCTTTCAAGCTCTGCCTGGAATAGAGCCGTCTTAAGCCGTTCTGGCGCACAATACAGTAGCTTATACATTCCGTTTCGTGCATTCACAAGGCGTTGTTCTACTTCATACTTTGGGATTGTACTATTTATGAAGGTAGCAGGAATTTTATTGTCATTAAGTTGCTGAACCTGATCCTGCATAAGTGCAACTAAGGGTGAAACCACTAAGGTCAGCCCTTCAAATACCAGAGCAGGAACCTGGTAGCATAACGACTTCCCTCCTCCTGTTGGAAATAAAGCAAGTGTATCTTTTCCATCTAAAACAGATCGGATAACATCACCCTGGCCTTTACGGAATGAAGTATACCCCCAATATTGGGAGAGTTTCCCTTCCGCTATTTTGAACAAATCTTGCAAATATTATCCTTAAATTCACTTTTTATTGAAGGTATTGAATATGATGTCCCATCCAAAAAGAAAACTATGTTAGGTATACAGCCCACTTTATTTATTCTCTTTTTTTTGCTTTTTAACAACTGTAAAAGTACTGATCTAATACAAGAAAATGAGATAGACTACAAAGAAGAAATGAGGACTTTTGTGAAAGAAATTAGTGCTTTTGCAAAAAAACAAGATCCCGAGTTCATTGTGATTCCTCAAAATGGGCATCGACTTATTTCCACCACAGGGGAACCTAACGGTTCAGCCATAACCAGTTATTTAGAAGCTGTTGATGCACTTGGGCAAGAGGATTTATACTATGGTTATGAATTGGATGATATATCCACACCTGATGATGCCACTAAATATTTAGAATTTTTCCTGGACCTGGGTAAAGCTGCTGGTAAAAAAATCTTTGTCACTGATTACGCATTTACTCAATCCAAGATGACCGATTCTTATCTCAAAAACTCCGTAAGAGGGTATGTGTCATTTGCTGCTGATCAACGAGACCTGAATAATATCCCCTCCTATCCTGCACGAATCTGGAGCGAAAACAATAATTCGGTTACTAATATTCAAAACGCCAAAAATTTTCTTTACCTCATAAATCCCGGAGCTTTTAATTCAAAAAATGAATACCTGAATGCTATAGCTGAAACTAACTATGATATGGTAATCATGGACGCCTTTTATATGGGTGAAATCTTAACCAGTGCTGATCTTGAGCTGATAAGAACCAAAGCCAACGGAGGTTCTCGCCTGCTTATTAGTTATATGAGTGTCGGTGAAGCTGAAGATTACCGCTATTACTGGGATAGTTCATGGGAAATAGGTGCACCATCCTGGTTAATTGCTGAAAACCCGAATTGGGGCGGAAATTATAAAGTTTCTTACTGGGAAGATGAATGGAAACAATACATCATCGGGAATGCAGATTCCTACCTGCAGAAGATTATTGATATGGGCTTTGATGGAACCTATTTAGATATAATCCAGGGTTTCGAATACTTTGAATTCAGATAACTACCAGGTCTCGTTCTTCAGATTCTGGACTGCATTCATAATATCACGCTGACTAATCTGCCCTACCAGTTTTCCATTTTCGAGTACCGGAAAACGTCTTAATCTGCGTTCCAGGAAAAAATTAGCTACTTCCAGGATGTTATCATCAGGTTTAACTGTGACAGGATCTTTAGTCATGTACTCAGAAACAGTTCCCAGCAAGGATGGACTATTGTTGTATTTACCTTTAACCACCTCTTTGAGGCAATCTCCTTCGGAAAGAATCCCAATGAGATTTCCATTCTTATCTATTACAGGAGCTCCTGATATCTTTTTATCCAATAATGTCTGAATAGCCTCATGCATGTATTGATCAGGCTCAAAACAGATAAGCTGCTTAGTCATGAAGTCTTTAACATGAAGTGCCTGGGGAGTGAATTTAGGTGGCTTCGATCTCGCACCTTGATAACTAATAACCATAATAATCGGGGTTAGTTCATATATACTGTACAAAAAAAACCTGAATGAATCAGGTTTTTTTAGCTATATCCGATTTTAGGAAGGTTCTTCTGATTACTTAATCAATGTAAATTTCTTAATACTCGAGTATTTATTTGTTCTCAATTCATAGAGGTAGATGCCTGAGGCAAGATTTGAAGCATTGAAATTAACCTGGTATCGTCCTGCAGTTTTTGTTTCGTCTACTAAATTAGCAACAAGGCGCCCAGTTATATCAAATACTTTTAAAGTCACATTACCCGACTCAGGCAGGTCAAACTTTATTGTTGTACTTGGGTTGAAAGGGTTTGGGAAGTTTTGATAGAGTAGATACTCTTCAGGTATATATATGTTTCCTTCATCGAAAGTTCCAGTCGAGTCTATTGGCCATTCTCCTTCAGAATATAAATGCCGAATTGCAGAGTCTTCTAATGCATAGCTATAGATTCTAATATCATCCATGGCCCCAACAAAGCTAAACTGGGAAGCACCTGAATTTCCTCTCCCAGCGTACATACTGAAATCTTCCTGATTTGTGACGTAACCAGAATAGCCTACTATCTTTTCAGAACTTATTTCCACTTGATTATCGACATAAACTCGAAGTGTACTATCTCTATCAAAAACTACTCCAATATGATGCCATTTGTCATCTAAAAAACTATTTTCTCCGTAAAGAACTAATGTAGAATCACCTTGATCCGCGTCTTCGAATATCATTCTGATTTTTCCTAACTCATCAAGTGCCAGTGACCACCTTGCCTCTCCATCCGTAACAAAATCAGATCCTTTTCTTAAAATCTGATATTGAGATTTCCCAGAGCTAGTAGGTTTTACCCAAACAGAAATAGAAAAATCCTCTCTAGCGAATTCTATTGTGTCACTAGATCCAAAATCTATATAGTCTGAACCATCGAAGTAGTACGCACTATTCATTCTATCAAACCTATCTTCAGTGAGTTCACTCCCAAAAACTATTCCATTGTTATTAAAACCACTGGAATCAATAGCATTTCCATCAAAAGGATAGTAAGCTATTAAAGTATCCGCAACGGTCCCTGTACTATCGACTGGTGGTGGAGGTAGAGGCCAGTCTCCCTTTGTAAAGGATGCTATGATTGCGGAGTCACTTAAAACATAATTATAGATTTTTATATCATCTATAGAACCTTTAAAAAACCGGGTTGAAAGTGAATTTACGGAAGCTTTTCCAATGGTTATTGGTGCCCCATGATTAATCACCTCTCCATCATGTTCAACGGTAACAATATGTTCACCGTTTACATATAATGAGTTACTGGAAGTATCTACAATACCAACAATATGGTACCATCGATCTGCATAAATTGGGCTGTCCATCCATGTATAAACAGATGCATCAGACCCATTGCTAACTGCATTGTAAAATCCAAATGATCCTTCTTCCCGTGTTAGCATAAAGCTATAATCACGAATAGCACTTGTACCAAATGATTTCCATATTAAACCATCTCCAGTCGTTTTAGTTGGATCATTCGTTTTATTAAACCAAAACTCAATTGTCTTTGTAATAGATGTGAATACCAGGTCATCAGAAATTTCTATGTAATCATTCAAGCCATCAAAGGCATACGCACTGTTCAAATTCCCAAACCTATCTTCTGCTAAAAGAGGACCAAATACCTGTCCATCATTTCCAAAACCACTTGAATCTGAGGCATCTCCATTAAAAGGATAATGAGCAACTAATGTATCCGGAACCACCTCTTCAGATATTGGCCAACCGCCACTCGAGTAAGAATCCAAGATAGCTGACTCATTTAGGGCATAATTATAAATCTTAATATCATCAATCTTTCCTCTAAAATATCGATTTGATAATGATGATGAAGATGACCTTCCTATTGAAATAGGTGCTCCATGATTAATAACCTCTCCATCATGTTCTTCAGTCACAATGTGCTGACCATTTATGTAAAGTGAATTGCTTGATGTATCTATCACACCAACTACGTGATACCATGTTGCTGATTCGATAAAGTTTGAAACTTCTGTATAAACCGATGCTTCTGAACCGTTGCTTACTGCATTATATATATCGAATGGAGGGAGTTTATTTCGTATCTGAAAACTAAAGTCTCGATTAGCATCCGTATCAAATGACTTCCATATCAAACCTTCTGCAAAACCAATCGACTCATATATGAATGAGTTTGTCTTGTTAAACCAAAACTCAACTGTTTTTGTAGGAGATGTAAAAGTTGAATCGTCAGGAATCTCTATAAAGTCATTTATTCCATCAAAAGAATAAGCACTATTCGGGTTACCAAACCGATCTTCTGTTAAACTTGCGCCGAATACTTGCCCATCATTCTCAAAGCCACTGGAATCCGCCGCACTTTCATCAAAAGGATAGTAAGCTATTAAAGTATCTGGAATAGTTACCTCGGGTATAGGCCAACCTCTTTCTTTATATAAATCTAAAATCAAAGAATCAGAAATTGCATAGTTATAAATTCTAATGTCATCGATTAAGCCGTCAAAGTTTCTATCAAATAACCTGGATGTTCCTATCAGTAATGTCTCGTTTGGATTTGACATACTACTATTATCATCAGCGAGTCCAATACCAATTAACTCACCATTTATATATCCATAAACACTAGTATCCCTTCGAACCATTATTAAATGATACCAATTATCCTCTTCTATCTCTTGTTCCCAGGGTTCTTCAGTATTTCCCTCTTTAAACCTAAAAATCCCATTAATCATAGATATCCCGAAAGCCCCGTTTTCTAGCAAATCAGAATCCTGATTTAATACTATCTGATGATTAAAAACTGAGTCAATAACAACATGTGGCTTCACCCAAATAGATACTGATCGTTCAGGAAAGTCAAAGCTTGTATTAGTATTGATATAGTCATTATCCCCATCAAAAAAGTAAGCACTATTCGGGTTACCAAACCGATCTTCTGTTAAACTTGCACCGAATACTTCCCCGTCATTACCAAAACCGCTTGAATCAGATGCATTCCCGTTAAAAGAATAATAGGCAACCAGTGTATCTACCGAAGTCGAATCTTGTGCGTAAAGATTAATTGTGAATAACGTCAGAATTATTATCGGAAGCGCAGAAAATACCCTTGAACACATATATTCCTGAATGATTGAATAGAATTATAGACTTTTAAACTCTACAAAAAATAAGCAATTAAACCTGATTAACAAGGCTGAATTGCTACTACTAAATCAGAGGCAAGCTACCTTCGAACAAATTCTCAAAAGCAGTTTCGTTTTCTACATCCGACTCAATAAGTAGGCTAATCACATCCCCCATTTTAGAGCAAGAAATAAAACTGTGATCATTTAAATCTGGAGTCACTAAGCCTTTTTCTGTTACCTTTTTTACTGTGTTTCTAACCTTATTGGCTTCATCAAACATCCCAAAACTGTCCAGCATTAATGCAGCAGAAAGAATAGTTGCTACAGGGTTTGCAATATCTTTCCCCGCTGCCTGAGGATAACTTCCATGAATTGGTTCAAATAGAGAAGTTTGCTCACCTACCGATGCAGAAGGTAATAATCCTATTGATCCCGTTATTACACTGGTCTCATCTGAGATTATATCACCAAACATATTTTCGGTAAGAATCACATCAAATTGATTCGGACGTTGAATAACCTGCATCGCTGCATTATCTACAAACAGGTACTCTACTTCAATTTCAGGATAATGTAAGGCCATCTTTTGTACCGTTTCCCTCCATAACCGGGAAGTCTCCAGTACATTTGCTTTATCGACCAAGGTGAGTTTTTTCCGACGACGGCCTGCTGCTTCAAATGCCATCTTTGCAATTCGCTCAATTTCATGGGTACTGTAATCGCAGTGGTCAAAAGCCGACTTCCCATCTTTGCTTCGACCTTTGTTTCCAAAATAAATTCCACCAGTAAGTTCTCGGTAAACTACTCAGTCTGTACCAGTAATACGCTCCTCTTTTAATGGAGAACGCTCAATAAGAAAATCATAGAGTTCAACCGGACGAATATTGGCATACAGACCTAATTCTTTTCTGATTCGTAACAGGCCTTGCTCAGGTCTTACCTTTGCTTTTGGGTCATTGTCATATTTAGGATCACCAATTGCACCAAAAAGTACCGCATCAGCTAACCGGCAGGCTTCTACTGTTTCTTCAGGAAGGGGATCTCCGGTTTCATCAATTGCTGCCGCTCCAACAAGAGCAAAATCATAAAGAAATGTATGGTTGTACCTGTGTGCAACTGCATTTAATACTTTAATTGCTTGTTTAATAACTTCTGGTCCAATGCCATCTCCCGCCAGTACTGCTATGCGTTTTTCCATATTAAACCTAAAATTCCACGTGTTTTTTTTCGAAAGCCAATATTTGTTCCTTTTTGCTGATTAGAAAATCGATATCATCATACCCATTAAGCAAGCATGTTTTTTTATAGGGATTTATATCAAACTCTTCTGATAAACCGGTACCGTTTATCGAGATTTTCTGCTCTTCCAGATCAATAACCACTTCTATTTGAGGATTAGCCCCCACCTGATCGAAAATTTCTTTCAGAAATTCAGCACTTACCTGAACCGGAAGTAAACCGTTATTGAGCGCGTTACCTTTAAATATATCAGCAAAATAACTAGATACAATTGCCCGGAATCCATAATCATACAGTGCCCATGCAGCATGTTCACGACTAGATCCGCAGCCAAAATTTTCACCTGCTACAAGAACAGTTCCAGAATAAGTAGTGTCATTTAATGGGAAACCTTCTTTTGGATTTCCTTCCTGATCATAGCGCCAGTCTCTGAAAAGATTATCTCCAAAACCCTCTCGGGAGGTTGCTTTAAGAAAACGCGCGGGAATAATCTGATCTGTATCTACATCTTGTACCGTAAGCGGGACTACTGCTGTACTTAATTTTTTAAACTTCTCCATCAGGCCGGTACTCCTTCACCGATATATTCACGTACATCTACAATTTTCCCTTCTACTGCAATAACTGCTGCTGTTAGAGGACTAACTAACATAGTTCTTGCTCCAGGTCCTTGCCGGCCTTCGAAATTTCTATTTGAGGTTGAAACACAATATTCACCTTTTGGAATCTTATCTTCATTCATCCCTAAACAGGCCGAACAACCTGGCTCTCTTAGCTCAAATCCTGCTTCGGCTAGAATGTCATGCAAACCTTCTGCCCTGGCCTGTGCTTCAACCTGTTTGGATCCGGGTACAATCATAGCCTGAACATTGGGAGCTTTGGTTTTGCCTTTTACATAATCCGCGACGATTCTTAAATCTTCGATCCTGCTGTTAGTACAGCTCCCAATAAAAACATGATTCACAGGTTTTCCAAGTAACTTTGAGCCTTCTTCCAATCCCATATAGTCCAATGACTTTTGAAGTGCATCAGGGTGTGCTACTTCTGTTTTTGATGGAATATGTTGGGTTATTCCAATTCCCATTCCAGGATTGGTACCATAGGTTATCATAGGCTCAATATCCTCAGCCCGATAGCTAAATTCAGCATCAAAGCTGGCATCTTCATCAGAAAAAAGGGTGTTCCAGTATGCTACCGCATTATCAAATTCAGAACCTTTTGGAGCAAACTCTCTTCCTTTCACATATTCAAAGGTAGTTTCGTCAGGAGCAATCATTCCTCCCCTAGCACCCATTTCTATGCTCATATTGCAAATAGTCATTCTGGCTTCCATCGAAAGAGATCGAATGGCTGAACCTGCATATTCTACAAAGTATCCTGTTCCACCAGCAGTACCCAGCTTTGAAATTATGTACAGAATAATGTCTTTGGAGAAAACACCTGCTCCTAGTTCTCCATCAATTGTGATTCGCATAGTCTTAGGTCGTTGTACCAGAAGACATTGAGTAGCCATTACTTGCTCTACTTGTGAGGTCCCAATCCCAAAAGCAATTGTACCGAAGGCACCATGAGTAGAAGTGTGACTATCACCACATACAATGGTCATTCCAGGCTTCGTAATTCCTAACTCAGGCCCGATAACATGTACGATACCCTGGTATTTATGCCCCAGGCCATACAAATCAATTCCGAACTCTTCACAGTTTTTGGTAAGAGTATCGACCTGAAATTTTGACAAAACATCTCTGATTGGAAGATGCTGGTCTTTAGTTGGTACATTGTGATCGGCTGTTGCTATAATTCGCTCTTTTCTAAAAAGACCAATTCCTCTGTTCCGGATACCATCAAAAGCCTGAGGGCTTGTTACTTCATGTATCAAGTGCCGGTCTATAAAAAGAATTTCCTGCTCGCCTTCAACGGTATCGACAACATGACGATCCCAAACTTTTTCGAATAGTGTTTTGCCCATAAGTATGCTTAGGCTGTTTTAGCTGAAGTTTTGGAGAAAAGTAAGATTAAATCCTGGTCTTGTACTACTTTTTTCTCATCTGCTACTTTTAGAAAATCCTGATAGATGATTTCGATTTCTTCTCTTGATACATCAAAACCAAGCTTTTTGGCTCTGAAGTTTAAAGCAGCACGCCCGCTTCTTGCGGTAAGTACAATTGATGATTCATCAACACCCACTTCTAGAGGGTCAATAATCTCATAGGTCTCTCTGTTTTTTATTACTCCATCCTGGTGAATTCCTGATGAATGTGCAAAAGCATTCGCTCCAACAATAGCCTTATTAGGCTGCACGCTCATTCTCATTTTGGTGGATACCAGTTCGCTCATTGATTTCAAAAGACGGGTGTTAATCCTGGTATCAAATTCAATTTCCTTATGCTGTCGAAGAATCATTACCGCTTCCTCTAAAGAAGCATTTCCAGCTCGCTCACCAATACCATTAATGGTACATTCGATTTGAGTGGCTCCATTCATAACTCCGGCAATAGAGTTTGCAGTTGCTAAACCTAAATCATTATGACAATGCGTCGAGATAGTCACATCGTCAATTCCTTTCACATTTTCTTTAAGGAACTTAATCTTCTCACCATATTGCCATGGTAAACAGTAGCCTGTTGTATCAGGAATATTAACAACAGTAGCTCCTGCAGCTATTACTTCTTCAATAACCCTGGCTAAATACTCGTTCTCAGTTCTCCCAGCGTCCTCTGCATAAAACTCTACATCTTCAACAAAACTCTTTGCAAATTTAACAGCCGCCACTCCACGTTCAATAACTTTCTCTCGGGTAGATTTTAGCTTATCAAAAATATGGCTATCTGAAGTTCCGATTCCGGTATGGATTCGGGGTAACTTTGCATGCTTCACAGCATCTGCTGCTACCTGGATATCTTTTTCTACTGCTCTGGAGAGTGCACAAACGGTAGATTCTGTAATGATACTTGCTATCTTTTGTACCGAATCAAAATCACCGGGGCTTGAAATCGGAAACCCGACTTCCATTACATCAACACCCAGGCTTTCCAATGCTCTTGCTACCTCAATCTTTTCCTGGGTATTTAACTGGCATCCTGGTACTTGCTCACCATCTCGTAGGGTGGTGTCAAAAATCTGAATTCGCTTGTTTGGCATTGTTGTAATGATTTCTAACTTTCAACTGTGTATTACTAAACTGGTCAGAATTGAGTAATCGTAGCCAAAAGTATGTGGTGCACAAGAACTTAGAAAACCCAATTCATTCTATATTACAACACCCAACCCATTGAAGCTCTAAATATTACCTATTTATAGCATTATTTATCAATAACTTAGACTTTATATAGTTTTTCCTTTTTTACAATGGCCAACCAACCGAACGATCATCTCTATCAACTCATAAAATCTCTTTCAAAAGCCGAAAAGAGAAGTTTTAAGATTTATGGCATGAGGAATAGCTCGGATGATGCCAAATTTATTCAGCTTTTTGATGCTATCGATAAAGCCAAGGAATACGATGAAGAAGTTATACGAAAGAAGATAAGTGACCTCAAAAAAGCGCAGTTATCAAACCTGAAGGCACACCTTTACAAACAAATCCTGACCAGCTTAAGGCTGAACTATGTAAACCATAACATCGACATTCAGCTTAGAGAACAAATTGATTACGCACGTATTCTTTACGACAAAGGGTTATATATCCAAAGTTTGCGCATTCTTGAAAAAGCGAAAAACTTATCTTATCAAAACCACAGGATTACACTAACTTCAGAAATCCTTGGCTTCGAAAAACTTATTGAATCACAATATATTACCCGAAGCTTACGGAACCGGGCCGATCAGCTTATTGAAGAAACAGAACAAACCGTAAAATCTGTTGAGGCTTATCATGCTCTCTCGAACCTCTCCCTCCGGTTATATGGAATTTATATCAAAGCCGGGCATGTACGATCTGAAAGGGATTATGATATCACAGAACGCTTCTTCGAAAACGCCTTAAAACAGATAGACCTAACTAATCTTGGCTTCTTTGAAAAGCATTATCTCAATGTGTCTTATGCCTGGTATAGTTTGATTATGCAGGATTTCTTACTGCAATACCGCTATGCTCAAAAATGGGTAGATCATTTTCGTAAAAACCCGGATATGCTTGCATTGGAACCTATCTGGTATCTGAAAGGGGTGCATGTTCTGTTAGAGGCTTTATTTATCCTGGGCCATTATGAAAAACATCAGGAAGAAGTAAGCAAGCTTGAGGAGTTTCTTAAGAGTCCTCCTACCAGAACGAGTGAGAACTTCGAGACTTTAGGCTTTCAATACTACTACACTTCAAAAATTAACGCCCACTTTTTGGCAGGTACATTTACTGAGGGGATAAAACTGATCCCTTCATTAAATGATGAAATAGAAAAGTATGCTCATCAAATTGATCCGCATCGTATCCTGGTTTTTTATTATAAGATTGCCTGCCTTTATTTTGGAGCAGGTGAAATTGAAAAAACCATACTTTACCTGAATAGAATCATCAATTACCCTGATCCTCGATTACGTGAAGACATCCACTGTTTTGCCAGGATTCTAAGCTTAATTGCACATTTTGAACTCGGTAATGAAACCCTTCTTGAGTACCAGGCACGATCTACTTATCGCTTTATTAGTAAGATGAACGATCTGAATTTGGTGCAGGAAGAGATCCTCAAGTTTTTGAGGAATCTAAGCTCCCCTGGTAACCAGGATTTAAAGAAAGGCTTCAGCTCTTTAAGACAAAAGCTTCTGGAAATCCAAAAAATGCCTTATCAAAAAAGACCATTTTTATATTTGGACATCATATCGTGGTTAGAAGCTAAAATTGATGATAAACCAGTCCAGGATGTCATCAGAAGCAAATTTAAGCCGCGAAACAGTTAACGGTGTTGCGTTGGCGGTTCCATTTATTCAAATTAATATATCACCCTGATATTGTATTTAAGCTGTGATAACTCGTTCTTTGCAACAGTTAAATTTTACAACATGCTATCAACTATTATTTCTTTGGTCATTATTCGAGTCATTGGTATTCAATACCGATCAGGGAAAGATATATTGTGATAGTCACGAACTTACTTCACTAAAGCCTTCCCTGATCAGGAAGGCTTTTTTTTTGAATTATAATTTCTGAAAAATTTCAATGGCGGAATTAAACAAGTTTAGTAAACACATTACGCAAGATGGCTCGCAGCCTGCAGCACAAGCTATGCTCCACGCGCTTGGGCTCACAGATGAAGACCTGAAAAAGCCTATGATTGGAGTTGCCAGTACGGGTTATGAAGGCAACCCTTGTAACATGCACCTCAATGATTTAGCTGTTCATGTAAAGCGTGGTATTGAGAACACAAACCTTACTGGTTTAATATTCAACACCATCGGTATTAGTGATGGTATTTCTATGGGAACTCCAGGAATGAGGTTCTCCCTCCCATCCCGCGATTTGATTGCTGATTCTATGGAATCGGTTATTGAAGGAATGAGCTACGATGGAATGGCCACTGTAGTAGGTTGTGATAAAAACATGCCGGGCGCTTTAATGGCAATGCTTCGTGTGAACCGGCCCGCTATTCTTATTTATGGTGGAACTATAGCTTCAGGCCATCATAATGGGAAAAAACTGGACGTGGTTTCGGCATTTGAAGCATGGGGGCAAAAAGTAGCGGGTTCTATTGAAGACCAGGAATTCAAAGATATTGTACAAAAATCATGTCCGGGACCTGGGGCTTGTGGTGGGATGTACACAGCTAATACTATGGCTTCTGCGATCGAAGCAATGGGAATGTCGCTCCCTTATAATGCCTCGAATCCTGCAACCAGTGCTGCTAAAGTAATCGAATGTGAAGAAGTTGGGAAACATTTGTACTACTTGTTAGAACATGATATCAAACCAAGAAATATACTGACAAAAAAATCCCTGGAAAATGCTTTTAGATTAATCACCATCCTGGGTGGCTCTACAAATGCTGTTCTTCATATGATTGCAATCGCTAAAACTGCAGGCATCGAGTTTACACTTGACGATTTCCAGCGGATCAGTGACTCCACTCCTTTCCTTGCCGATCTCAAGCCCAGTGGAAAATACCTTATGGAAGATCTACATGAAGAAGGTGGTATCCCTGCGGTTATGAAGTTTATGCTCGAAAACGATATGCTGCATGGCGATTGTTTAACCGTAACAGGAAAAACGGTTGCTGAAAACCTTGCCAATACTTCTTCCCTCTCTGTGGATCAGGATGTAGTTCATGCACTTTCAAATCCTATCAAGGAAAACGGACATATCCAGATTCTGTATGGTAACCTGGCCACCGAAGGTTCTGTCGCTAAAATCACGGGAAAAGAAGGCCTTTCATTTGAGGGAACAGCCCGGGTCTTCAATAGTGAAGAAGAAGCGAATGAAGGTATTAGTGAAGGTAAAGTCCAAAAAGGTGACGTAATCGTAATCCGATATGTTGGGCCAAAAGGCGGACCAGGGATGCCTGAAATGCTAAAACCTACTTCAGCTATAATGGGTGCTGGATTGGGTAAAGATGTTGCTTTGATTACTGATGGACGCTTTTCAGGAGGATCTCATGGTTTTGTAGTTGGCCATGTTACCCCCGAAGCCCAAACAGGTGGAAATATTGCTCTCGTTAAAGATGGAGATCACATCAGAATTGACGCTGAGAAAAATGAAATCCATGTAAACCTATCTGACCAGGAATTGGATACAAGAAGAACGGAATGGAAGGAACCTCCATTAAGAGCTCAAAAAGGAACCCTATATAAATATGCTAAAACTGTTTCTTCAGCTTCAGAAGGCTGTGTAACAGATGAATTTTAACTGCCGCTAATTCGGAACAGATATATTATGGCAACAATACAAGCACCATTTAAAAAACCAAAAACCATTACTTCAAAAAAAGAACGGATTTCCGGATCGGAAGCTGTCGTTCGAATTATGCTTGAAGAAGGTGTCGATTTGGTCTTTGGTTATCCCGGAGGAGCAATTATGCCCATTTATGATGCGCTCTACGATCATCAAGATAAGATTCAGCATGTGCTGGCCCGGCATGAACAAGGAGCTACTCATGCGGCACAGGGTTATGCAAGAGTTTCAGGAAAAGTTGGAGTTTGCCTGGCAACATCCGGTCCCGGGGCTACTAATTTAATTACCGGAATTGCAGACGCCCAGATCGATTCTACACCAATGGTTTGTATTACTGGCCAGGTACCTTCTGGCCTTCTAGGTAGCGATGCTTTCCAGGAAACCGACATCATTGGTATTTCTATGCCAGTTACAAAATGGAATTTCCAGGTTACTAAAGCAGAAGAGATTCCAGGTGCATTAGCAAAAGCATTTTATATCGCACGTTCTGGAAGACCAGGACCTGTATTAGTTGATATCACAAAAGATGCCCAGTTCAGTGAACTCGATTTCGAATATGAAAAGTGTACCGAACTTCGAAGTTATGTTCCAAAACCTAAATTGGATCACACAAAAGTTGAAGAAGCTGCTGAGTTAATCAACAATGCAAAACGCCCTTATATACTCTTTGGGCAAGGTGTAATTCTTGCCAATGCGGAACAGGAATTCAAGACTTTTATTGAGAAAACAGGTATTCCATCTGCATGGACTATCATGGGACTTTCTGCTTTAGAGACTGATCACCCGCTAAATGTTGGAATGCTGGGAATGCATGGAAATTATGGACCAAACCTTCTCACCAATGAATGTGATGTATTAATAGCTATCGGGATGCGTTTTGATGACCGGGTAACCGGAAACCTCTCTAAATATGCTAAGCAGGCCAAAGTAATCCACCTGGAAATCGATCCGGCTGAAATTGATAAGAATGTAAAAACTACAGTTGCTGTTTTAGGGGATGCCAAGGAATCGCTGACTGAACTTACGAAACTTGTAAAAGCCACCAGCCATGAAGAATGGCTTCAACGATTCAGAGATTGCGACAAACTGGAACAGGAAAAAGTGATCCAGGATGAATTGCACCCAAAATCTGAGATACTGAGTATGGGTGAAGTGATTCGCATCATCAATGAGCAAACAGGTGGTGATGCCGTATTAGTAACGGATGTGGGTCAACACCAGATGGTAGCGTGCAGGTATACAAAATTCGTACAATCTAAAAGTAATATTACTTCTGGTGGACTAGGAACTATGGGCTTTGGGTTGCCGGCTGCTTTGGGAGCTCAACTTGGCGCACCTGATCGAACTGTGATTTGTGTAGTTGGTGATGGTGGTTTCCAGATGACTTTACAGGAAATGGCAACCATTCACCAGACTGGAGCAAAAGTAAAAGTACTCTTATTGAATAATGAGTTTTTAGGGATGGTAAGGCAGTGGCAGCAACTCTTCTTTGATAAGCGCTACTCCTCCACCGTTATGGAAAACCCCAATTTCCAGGCGCTAGCACAAGGTTTCTATTTTAAAACCAATAAAGTTACAGAACGGAAATCCCTGGAAAGAGCTGTAGAAGAATTCATCAATCATGATGGGTCTTACTTCCTTGAAGTAATGGTTGGAAAAGAAAATAATGTATTCCCAATGGTACCAAGCGGTTCAGGTGTTGCAGAAATAAGATTGGAATGATAAATATGGAAAAACAAGAGTTCACCATTACCGCCTATACAGAGAATCATGTTGGTCTTCTACACCGGATTACCATCATATTCACTAAGCGGAAAATTAACCTGGAAAGCTTGACCACTTCTGAAAGTGAAATGGAAGGTGTTCATCGATTTACAATCGCTGTTACGGAAACTGAAGAAACGGTTCAGAAAGTAGTAAAGCAGATTGAGAAGCAGATCGAAGTATTGAAAGCAGGATACTACAAAAAGAAAGAAGTAGTACAACAAGAATTGGCTCTGTACAAAATTCCAACTGAATCACTAACCAATGGCCTGGAAGTAGAGCGCATTGTACGTGAGCACAGTGCACGCTTCCTCACTATCGAAAAAGATTTCGTGGTCATCGAAAAAGCCGGCTACCGAAGAGAAACCGTTGCCCTATTTGAAGAACTGGCTCCTTATAACATCAAGGAATTTGTTCGCTCAGGCCGCATAGCTGTTTCCAGGGAAGAGCACGGAATTGGAAAATTTGTACAAAATATTTTAGAAACAGAAACTCACTAACACAAAACCTAACATAATAGAATGGCACTCTTAAATTTTGGCGGAGTTGAAGAAGAAGTAGTAACACGAGAAGAATTTCCTTTAGCAAAAGCTAAGGAAACCTTAAAAGACGAAGTAATTGCAGTAATCGGCTACGGAGTACAAGGCCCCGGACAAGCATTAAATCTCAAAGATAATGGCTTTAATGTAATCGTAGGACAGCGTAAAGAATCGAAAACATGGGATAAAGCTGTTGCTGATGGTTGGGTTCCTGGTGAGACTTTATTTGAAATCGAAGAGGCGTGCGATCGGGGAACAATCCTTCAGTATCTCCTGTCTGATGCAGGTCAAATCACACTTTGGCCTACCATTAAGAAGCATTTGAAGCCAGGAAAAGCATTGTACTTTTCGCATGGATTCGGAATCACTTATAAAGAACGTACGCATATCGTCCCTCCTGCTGATGTTGATGTAATCCTGGTTGCTCCTAAAGGCTCCGGAACCTCACTTCGTAGAATGTTCTTAGAAGGTCGTGGACTAAATTCCAGCTATGCCATCTTCCAGGACGCCACAGGCAATGCCTATGACCGGGTAGTAGCTTTAGGTATAGGCGTAGGATCAGGCTATTTGTTTAAAACCGATTTCAGAAAAGAAGTGTATTCAGATTTAACCGGAGAACGAGGAACATTAATGGGTGCGATCCAGGGGATTTTTGCGGCTCAATATGAAGTACTCCGAGCAAACGGTCACTCTCCTTCTGAGGCCTTTAACGAAACTGTAGAAGAGCTCACCCAATCATTGATGCCGCTTGTCGCAGAAAATGGAATGGATTGGATGTATGCCAATTGTTCCACTACTGCACAACGCGGTGCTTTGGACTGGTGGAAGCCATTCCGCGATGCTACAAAACCTGTATTTGAACAGTTATATCGTGAAGTAGCAGCAGGGAATGAAGCTCAAAAATCTATTGATGCAAACTCCAAACCTGACTACAGGGCTGGATTGGAAGAGGAACTTACCGAACTCCGTGAGTCCGAAATGTGGAGAGCAGGTAAAACAGTTCGAACTCTGAGACCGGAGAATAACTAAATAGGAAGTATTAAAGAAGTCATCCTGATCCCGAACGTTTTCGGATCAGGATGTCCTATAGTTGCTATAGTCCTATAAAACAGTTCAGTCTTTATCTGGATCTTACGTCTCTTCAGTTTGTATTAGCATCTCTTGTTCTGATCTAATATTTCCTTTCAATCCTCATTATTTCTTAGCATAATTAAATCCGTGCCAGTTGAATTAAAGAGGTTACCCATGGATGATATACTTATAGAAAAGGAAGAGATCGTCAATTCTCTTAAAGCAAGAAAAGAAGAATACGAAACAAAGCTTAGAGACGCTGGGAGTACCACTGATTGGAAACTTCCAGTTTTGTCAATGATTGTTGTTGGATCAATTTCAGCATTTGTAGCATCTAATTTTGAAGGGTGGCCACGTATTGTAGCTTTCTTTGCAACCTGGTTTGGAATATTTGCCCCAGGTTCATACATAGTTGTGAAACGGATAGAAAAAAATCTAAAAAAGGAGCTCAAAATAATTGAGCACCAACTTGAAGAAGCCCGAATTGATTTGGCAAGGATTAGGAGAAGGGTTGAAGAATAGTTTATGCTTCAAGAAGTCTAGTACCGCAAACTAACGATAAAATTATTATAGCAAACTACCTCACCCGCTTGGAAATCTTTGCGGCTTTATCTGAATCATTGAGTTCTTCTGGCTCTTCTTCTTCAATATGAAGTTGAACTTTCTTGGTGTCTTCTCCAGACTTAATTGCTTCATAGGCTTCGCTGGTAACGATGGTTTCGAGGTTTTTCAAACGTTGTAGTATCTGCTCCTTCTCTTCTTCACTCTTTTTTAATGCCTTCCACAATTCTTTGGTATCCGAATCAAGGTCTTTTGCTTTTTTATCCAGTGCTTTTTCCAGTTCTTCGTATTCAACTGTCTTACGGTTCCCAAATATGATCATTCCCATAAATCCAAGAAAACTCACCATACCCATTCCAATTAATACTACTAATGGCCATCCCATATTTTTTCCCTTTTTTTCTAACTAACCTACTAAATTTTTTGAATCGATACCTGACTACGTTTGTAAGTTAGAAGTGTTACTTAAATCTTAATAGATTGAACTTCTCTTTCGAAGTAACTGTTAACTCACTGATGATAAAAACACCTGCTCATAATTTACTTACTCAACTTGATCGTATCGAACAAGATCGGAAAGAGTTGTTTGAAGAAGTTCAGCTCCTGCCTGAAGAAGTAATAAGAAAAAAACCTTCAGAAGAAAAGTGGAGTATACTGGAAATTGTTGAGCACCTTGTGTTAGGTGAAGATTACGTATTGGGGGCATCAGAAAAGCAACTTCCAAGGAAAAGAACTCCTTTTCACTTCTTTCGCTATTTATTTGTGATGACTATTCTACGTTCTTTTGTGAAAGTGGGTGTGCCCTCCCGAAAGATGAGACCAGAATCAAAAAGCTCACTAGATGAACTTTCTGAAAGGTGGGAAAACAATCATCAAAAGCTTCGGAATTATTTAGAAAATCTTGATCCCGATAGCCTATCTGATGCCATCTTCTTTCATCCGATTTCTGGACCCTTAACTGTACAACAAGCTCTTAATATGATGGAGGTTCATTTAAAAAGGCATCGAAAACAAATCAAAGCTATTATTTCACAGAATTAATTTAAGCTTTTGGTCCAAGCTTCTATATAGAACATCCCAAATGGAACGAATCAAATAAGCCTCAGGTTGAAAATGCATCAAATACATTGAATCATGCAAAACTCAAATACTAAGCTAGAACTGGATATTCAGCCTCTTCCTGAAGGACAATATGAAGCTACTTCCTGTACTCTCGAAGGCTATGTAGCTCAAAACGTTTCTATCCTGGAAGCTATTGAGCAGGCCATAGCTACTGCATCAAACCAGGTTCACGGTTAAGTCTCGTACTATTATTATTTAGCTCTGTACATTCAAAGCAACTATGCCTGGATTTTAAAAATATACCTCTCATCGACAAAACAAATTGTCGTACTTTATTCGACTAAAGGACGTATGAATTGAATAGTTTTAAATGAACCAATTAAAAGTTAGCCGATTTCTTAGCTTAATTCTTAGGCATAAACCAGATACCATAGGAATAACTTTGGATGAGTATGGTTGGGTTAGTACAAATGAGCTTTTGGAAAAAATCAATGAAACGGAGTTCGAACTCTCTTTTGAGGATTTAAAACTCTTAGTCGAGCTAAATGATAAACAAAGGTTTACCTTTTCTTCTGATAAAAGTAAGATACGAGCAAATCAGGGACATTCCTTAAGTGTAAATTTAGAACTATTAGAAAAACAAGCTCCTGCAATTCTATATCATGGAACTACTCAAAGAAATATTCCTTCAATACTTGAACAAGGCCTTTTAAAACAACAAAGACACCACGTACACTTATCATCGGACCCACTAGTTGCTGAAGCAGTTGGGCGGAGATATGGTAAGCCCATAGTTCTTAAAATCAATGCGGCAGCAATGGTTGATCAGGGAGTAAAGTTCTACCTTTCAGAAAACAATGTCTGGTTAACGGATTATATCCACCCTGACTTTATTGAAATAACCGAATAATTTACATTGACAACCTTAGCAATAATCACCAAAAAAAGATGCGTCTGTTTTATTTTCTTTACCTATCCTTAGGTTTTTTATCTGAACGATATTTCTAAATGGAAAAGAACGATCTCATACTAGAATCAGATAGATTAGTCTTAACTCCCTTCTCTTCTACAGAAACTGCCTTATTCAAGGAACTAAATAATGATCCATTTATAAGAAAGTTCATGTGGGATGATGAGATCATTGACCACCAGGAAGCCTACTCCATCATTTTAAAAAATGATCAACATTTTGCTGATGACAAATATGGCATCTGGAAAATTCAAGTGAAAGGACAGCAAGAAGTTATTGGGTACGCAGGCTTATGGTACTTTTTCGATGAGTCACAACCTCAATTGATCTATGCAATACTAGAAAAGCATACAAAAAAGGGATATGCTACTGAAGCCAGCCGTACTGTTATTGAATATACTTTCAATAAACTCAGGTTTGAATACCTGGTTGCAGCTACTGATGAACCCCACAAAGAATCTCAAAAAGTAGCCAGAAGATTGGGAATGTCATTCTCTGAGAAACGAATGGAAAATGATAAACCAACTTTATTCTTCCGGATTGAAAATAGAAGAACGAATTATGCTTCAGTAGAAAAAATCTGGAACGAATATATCTCTGAGTTTCCGGACACTAATAAAAAAAGCATTCCTGCTTCCTTCTATTTCTGTGACAATGAAAAAGATGCTAATGAATGTGCAGAATTAGTGATAAAAGGAATTAAACAGGCAACAGCTACGTCTTTGTGGTGGTATGAAACTAATAATGAACCCATTCCTGAAGTTGGAGAAAAATTCATCGTCACAGATTGGGATGGCAATGCAAAAGCGATTGTTGAAGTTACAAGGATTGAATCTACTCCTTACAACAAGATTTCTCCAGAATTTGCCCGAACGGAAGGAGAAGGAGATAAATCAATTGAATACTGGAGAAGAGTCCATAAGGCTTATTATACCAGGGAAATGGAGCCCTATGATCAAGAGTTTGATGAAAGCATGACTATTATGTGTGAGTACTTCAAAACAATTTATACGAATAAAGAAGAGCTTTAAGAATGGATGAGAAACAACAATTAAAAGATTTTCTTTCCCTGATTCATACAGTTCCTGATCATATCCTGGATGAGTATGCTTCTCATTGGAGTCCGTATTCTCTTTCTAAAAAAACTATTATGACTGCCCCGGGTGATACAGAACAATACTTCTATTATGTACTTTCGGGGATTCAGAAATCATATTATCTGACAGGCGATAAAATGCATGTAATTGCTTTTATATATCCACCATCTTTCAGTGCCATACCTGAATCAGTAATTACCGGAAAACCTTCAAAGTATTACCTGGAAACTATTACAGATAGTACTTTCCTCAGGATTCCGATTTCTAAACATCAAGAACTCATAGATAAGCACCGGGATATTGAGACGATGTCCCGAAAGTATACCGAAACTATTTTAGTAGGTTTGTTGGAGCGATATTATGAGCTAATGGCTTTCGATATTGAAACGCGCTTTAAATCCTTTGTACAACGAAGTCCACATTTACTGAGTATGGTTTCCCAAAAGGACCTAGCATCCTACCTTCGTATTGATCCAACCAATTTTAGCAAGCTCATAAATAGCATCCGTATCTAAAAGTTGGTGTATACCAACACTTATTTATAGCATAATTCTGAACTTTAATACAGATAGAATATCGAACCGTAATTACTAATAAAATACCAGTCAATGAATAATCGGATTGATCAGGTTGATGCCAATACCAAACAGTTTGTTAGCCACTTTGGATCACTGGGTGATAAAGAGTTAAACTGGAAACCAAATCCCGAGACCTGGAGCATAGCCCAAAATATTGATCACCTTATCCATATCAATAATACTTACGGGAAGATATTTTCAGATTTAAAATCGGGCAGGCTTAAACTACCTTTTATTGCAAGGTTTAAATTTATCACGAATCTTCTTGGAGACCTTATTCTTAAAGCTGTAGAACCTACTCGTAAGAAAAAAACCAAAACCTTTGCTATTTGGGAGCCTTCGACTAGTAATGTTCGTGATGATATTGTAGAATATTTTGTCAAAAGCCAGGATGAGTTAAAGAACCACATCATTGAACTAAAGGAAGAAATTGGAAAAGACACTATCGTCTACTCTCCAATTAATAAACAGGTCGTATTGTCGGTAGGCTCTGCTTTTGATATTATCATTACCCACGAACAGCGGCATCTAAACCAGTGTAAAGAAATTGTTGAACTTATAAGGGTTTGATCTTTGAATCACCCTTCGTCAATCCTTAAAAGCACTATTCTTCGTCTTCCTGCTCTTTTTCCTTTTTCGCAAGTGAACGTGCTGTTCCTGCCCCAATTGCGACTCCTACAGCTAACCATAAACCAAGATTCCCGGTTAATACTCCAACAAGAGTTCCGAATATGATTCCAAACGCTATCGCATTTTTACTATTCAATTGTTTTTTCATTGTTCCTCTTTTAATGTTAAGACTGCCCTGAAGGTCATCTAAATTAAGACTATCACTCACCTACGGATCAAACCAGTAGAAAGTTGGTATTATTTCTTACTTATCACTTTCGTTTTTTCGATAAAGCTAAAAAACTGCTCTCTTCGAATGATGAAATCAGCAAGAACTGCCATAGGGTTGTCAGTTCCATTCAGTACATTCACTTTAACTAACATGAAAAACATGAGTGAAGAAAAATCTGTTCTTTCCAAGCTTGCTTCCTCTCTTGGACATAGAGATGAAGTACCAAACCAGGAATTGGCCAAGAGGCTTGTAATTGAAGATGATAAAACAGCAGTCAAGGAGTTAATAGATAATCTTGGGTATAAGAATAAAAACATCCAACAGGACTGCATTAAAGTGTTGTATGAGATTGGTGAATCAAAACCTGAATTAATTTCTGAATATGCTGACACCTTTATTTCACTTCTGAGCCATAAAAACAATCGACTACAATGGGGAGCCATGAAGGCGATTAACACTATTGTACTCGAGGTTCCTGAAAAAATTTTTAACAACATTACTCAGATTCTGGATGCAGCAGATAGGGGGTCAGTAATTACAAAAGATAATGCTGTAAAGTTACTAGTTAAATTATGCTCAGTGGCGAAATATTCTAAGGATGCTTTCTCTCTTTTGAATGAGCAACTCATACAGAGCCCCCCTAATCAATTCCCCATGTATGCCGAACTTGCATTAACTGTTGTTGATGGAAATACATCCTCAATTCTTATTAAAACTTTGGAGTCCAGGCTTCCAATGATTAAAAAAGAATCCCAAAAAAGAAGAGTCGAAAAAGTATTACGCAAACTTAATTCCTGAAAAGTAAGCACTTTTGGCATTTCTCTTTACCTATTTGGCACATTTTTCAAATAAAAGCTTACGACCTTAGGAAGTTAGTTTTGAATAAAAAAGGAAAAGGAGTGATTGTAGTGAAAAAAAGTAAGTATGAGTTGCTTACTGAATTAAAAGTTCAAGAAGTATTCGGACAGTCCAGAAGCATTCCCTTGAATTATGTAGAACGAAAAACAGTAGACGACCTTTTTTTAGCTAAACTTTCAACTAATAAACATATCGTATTATGTGGAAGTTCAAAGCTGGGAAAATCTTCGATGTACCGTTTCAATCTTGAGCAAGATAGATATGAAGTAATCCACTGCAGTAATAATTGGGATATTGGGAGATTAAACGCTCAAATATTAAGGCACACAGGTTTTGAACTCAAAACTTCCACTTACAAAACTATAGATGGGAAAACAAAGGTTTTAGCGTCATATAGATCTTCTGACCAAAAAGTTCCTCAACCTAAAGAGTCACTAGGAAGAGAAATGGAGAAGTTTCAATCAATTGAGTTAGATCCCTATGATCCTAATGACATTATTGATGCATTAAAACTAACCGGCTTCAATAAATATATAATACTTGAAGACTTTCATTACTTGCAGGAGTCAACTAAGGAAAATTTTTGTATTCAGTTAAAAACATTCCATGAAACTTCTTCGATAACTTTTATAATAGCAGGAACATGGAATGACGAGAACAAGCTTGAAGAGTTTAACCCTGATCTGATAGGCCGTTTATGCTCAATTAATGTAAGTGAGTGGTCACGGGACGAGCTTATGCGAGTCATTATAAGAGGAGAAAAACTTCTTAATATTAGCTTAAGCGATGAAGCTAAGGGAGAAATACTGAACTGGTGTAATGATGATGTCTTTAGATTACAGGAAATTTGTCTGGAATTCTGTCTAAGAAATGGGATCAGGTACGCACAAGAAATAGCAACGGATTTAGGGTATAATATTGAGGTCGCGGATCTAAAGTTGAATTAAATCCCAAACTACTTTTATTTAGACAAGTGGTAACAGAAAAACAAAAAAGCCGATCCATCCCTGAATCGGCTTTTAACGAAAGTTAATAAGGAGTTCTTATTATTTACCAGATAGAGCTTTTTTTATTTCTGGTGGTAATATCACAGTATCTATGACATGAACTACACCATTTGATGCTTTGATATCTGCTGCAGCTACCGTAGCATTATCAACCATTGCTTTACCATTGGCAAGTTTAATAGTTGCCATCGCGCCATTTACTGTTGTTGCCTTCATATTATTTCTAAGATCTGTAGACATTACTTTACCAGCTACAACGTGATACGTTAATACTGCTACCAGTTTGTCTTTATTCTCAGGTTTAAGCAACATTTCAACTACACCTTCTGGTAGTTTTTCAAATGCTTCATTTGTAGGAGCAAATACTGTAAATGGGCCATCTCCCTGTAGCGTCTCTACTAAACCTCCTGCTTTAACAGCTGCTACCAAAGTAGATAACGATTCTGTTCCAACAGCAAGGTCAACAATGTCTTTGTCTTGAGCTTTTATATTTGATGATAGACTAAAAGCGAAAACTACTGCCAAAAGTCCGTAAGTAAGTTTGTTCAACTTCATGATGAATATAATTTAGTTAATGTTGAAGTTGCTTTAGTTACGAAGCTCGGATGCCGTTTGGATTCAGCAGATTTATTTTTTCTAAATTTTCCCTGTGAGGTAGGCATTTTCAACGGTAGCTATTTCAGAACCTCCCTCTACTTCTAGCGTCACATTAAGTGATTCAAATCCTCCTTCAAACACAGAGAGGTGTTGTATTTCATTATTATGATGAAATACACCGATACTATGCATATGGCCATCACGATCAGCCCATAGTTGGTATTGATGCCCTGACGGAGGTTCAGGGAGATTTCCCACTTTTATGTATACATCTCTTGTATTCTGGTTTATATACACATCAGCATGTGATTCCGGCGAAACTGCTAACCCATTTAATGGAATTTTTATATTGGAGATATTGGTAACAAATGAAAACTCGTCATTTAACTCTTCAACTTTGCTTTCAATTTCTTCATTTTGATTTCTTGCTGTATTCAATTCAGAAATCAGATACCCATTAGTTCCAACACTAATAAGAATTAATATAGATGCAGCTAATTTGAAAGTACTAAATCGCTTAGGTTTTTGACGAACCAGTGATGGAGCCTCTGCGTTTTTATTTACTTCTTCTTCAGATTCATCAGGTCTTTCTCCTGAACGAATTTGACTCCGAACGTTCTCTAAAATTTTTGAAGATGGCATTCTTCCAGACTGACGAGCATAGTTGTTAAGAGAAGCTCTTAAGGCATCAATCTCTTGCTTTATTTCCGGGTGCAATCCTGCAACTCGATCTACTTCTAAATTTTCTTCATCCGACAATACGCCTGCAACATATTGTTCTAAAATGCCTGATTCTATATATGCCTTTACATCCATTTCTAGAAAATGCGCCTCAATGTTACTAAAGCTTTTCGCATCCTTGTTTTCACTGTGCCCAGAGGAATATTTAATTCTTCCGAGATTTCTTTTTGCGTATAACCTTGAAAATAAGCCATATCAATCAAAGAGCCTTGGGATTCCGGTAATAAATCTACCGTTTCCCATATGCCCTCTTTGCGCTCTTGTATGCCCTTTTGATGAATAGCTTCATCATTAAATACGAAGTTGTCTATACTTTTGGATTTCTGATCACGAATAAATTCTTTGCCGCGCGTTTTATCAATTGCAGCGTTTTTTGAAACCCGGATTAACCATGTATATAAACTTCCTTTGGAGGAATCATAGGTATTTCCTTTTTCCCAAACTTTTAAGAGTACTTCTTGCAGAACATCCTCCGCTAATGCCCGGTCTTTTACAACCTGCATTATAGTATTAAGCATCGAAACCGAATAATGCTCAAATATCAGGGTAACAGCTCTTTCATCTTTTACAGAAAGAAACCTTACAATCTGATCTTCAGTACTAATGGATAGAATAGACAATGCTTCAGCCAAAATGGGCCACTTTTGTTTTAGTTTTTCTAGTAAAGTGGAAAAAGCTTTAAATCATTCCATCTCATGATCTACTGGGAAATTATTTTGTAATCTAACTATTGATTTTATATTCCTTCAGCATTTAAATCTAATTGAGAATATGATAACCTCTGAAATCAAAAAAGCTATTGATGATAGTGTCCTATGCTGGCTTGCTACCTCTTCACTTGACGGAATTCCGAATGTATCTCCTAAAGAAGTATTTTGTGAATATGGAGAAATGATGATACTAGTTGCTAATATCGCTTCTCCTCAGACGGTCCGAAATATCAAAGTGAATAAGAATGTGTGTATTAGCTTTGTTGACATTCTTGTTCAAAAGGGATTCCAGGTAAAAGGATTAGCATATATAATCAAGAAAAATAATCCTGAATTCGAAGTACTTTCCAAGCCCCTTTTAGAGATTACTCAAGGGAAGTATCCATTTTCTACACTTACAAAAATAGAAGTCGAATCAGTAAAGCCCATTATTGCACCCAGCTATAAACTCTTTCCTGAAATGAGTATAGAAGACAGGGTAAATTCGGCAAGAAAGATTTACGGACTTACTGAATAACCAGTTCTTTGACCATCAGGCTTACGTACTTCTTCCCTCCTTCTGAGTAATGCTGGTGAACTTCTTCAAACCCCAGCATTTGGTGGAACTGAATAGATTTCATATTTGGAGGTTTGATATTAACCTCACACGTTATCCTTTCCTCTTTCGTGTTTTCAAAAAGGTATTTATACAATTCCGACCCTAGCCCATTTCCTCTGAACTTCTCTGAAATTACGATTCTGTCTACATAATCAAAGCTCTTGTATTTTCCAGAAAAGTACTCATAGTTCTCACTGTCATATATCTGCTCCGGTCCTAGAACAATAACAAAACCAGCTATTTCATCTTCCTTTTCAATAACCAGGAAATGGGAGCTTATCCTCATAAACTCTTCAAAGTCTGAGATTGGAATGCTGTTTACATGAGGTAAAACAGACACATTAAGTGTATGAATCTTATCTAGGTCAGAGTGTTTAACGGTTCGGATTAACATTTTTTTTGAGGCTTTGTAATATTTCTGCCTCTCCAGCTACTTATTGTAGAAAGTGAGGTAATCATGTTAGAAATTAGCGAAACCATATTTTGGATAGTATTCTTCTTTATAATTTTTTGCGAAGATGGGAACTCAAAAAAATCTGCGTTAGACAAAAATAAAGAATGGGGCTTGAAGAACAATTTACGAGACTAATACAGGAAAACTCGGGGATCATACATAAAGTAATATTGCTTTATGTGGATGATGAGCAGGAACGAGACGACTTGTACCAGGAAATATTACTGCAATCATGGAAATCATATAATTCTTTTCGAAGAGACTCTAAGTTTTCCACCTGGTTGTATAGAGTAAGTCTCAATACTGTTTTCACTTATAACAGAAAAGTCTCAAGGAGACTGGAAACATCACCATTCGAAGAGTTAGAGTATAAGTCAGCGAGCAGTTACGATACAGAAGAAAAGCATGACCAAAAAAACCAACTTCTCTTTTTGATAAAAAAACTGGATGAGGTTGACCGAATGATTATTTCACTTCATTTGGATGGATTCAGCAACAAGGAAATTGCTGAGATAACTGGCTTAACAGCCAATAATGCAGGTGTAAAACTGCATCGAATTAAAGAGCGCTTAATTGCTCAAATGAGAGGAGAAGAAGAATGAATAACCCATTACAAGAAGCCTGGCTAGAGCTTCAGTCAGAAATAAAAATTAAACCACAAATTAACCAGGAAGAAATCATGGCTGCAATTACTACTCAATCCAAAAACCCATTGGAAAACCTAAAAAAAGGACTTCATATAAAAATGAATTGGTGCCTGTTCTTTGGAACCTTGTGTGCTGTTGGCCTTTTATTAAGTGTTAATTATCCCCAGGCAATGCTGATTTGGGCAATAGCGCTGGTATACTATGCTTTTGGTTGGCTCATGATCCGTAATCATCTAAATAAACTTGATATCACACTGGATTACTCCATCAAAGAAGTATTGGAATCTTACCATCAACGAGTACGCAAAGTGTTAACTATTGAAGAAGGAATCGGTGCATTTATGATCCCTATTTGTGGAGTAATGGGTTTCATATTAAGTAATGTGTATGGTGGAATGACCATACAGGAAATGTTCCAGGATAGTTTTATAGTTACCATACTCCTTGTTATTACTTTAGTTTTTGGAGGCGGAGGGCTGTTACTTGCCAAAAAGATGAACAGATATGCCTTTGGGGGCCATTTAGAAACGCTTAAAACAAATATTGATTTGCTGAATTCCATTAATAAGTAGAATCAACAGAATTTAAAAAGCCTCTAACTCAAGAGGCTTTTTTGTTTTGAAATTATATCTCGTTAATTCATCTCATAAAGCTATATTCCGGTACTCACTTTATTTATCGAAATACTAACCTTTGTTCGGATTGAATTTTTACAATGGCTCAAAACGTTGAATCAAAAACGATCTCTGTTGAAGAGATTGAACAGGCAGCATACACACTTAAATCCATTGCTACGCATACGCCACTCATTCAGAATATCCTGCTTTCTGATGAATATGAAGCTAATATCTGGCTAAAGCGGGAAGATTTACAAGTTGTACGTTCTTATAAAATTCGTGGAGCTTATAATAAAATTGAGAGCCTTTCTGAAATTGAACTAACAAACGGTGTAGTTTGCGCCAGTGCAGGAAATCATGCCCAGGGTGTAGCATTGGCTTGCTTCAAGAAACAAATAAAAGGCACAATTTTTATGCCTGTTACAACTCCGGAGCAGAAAGTAACCCAGGTAAAAATGTTTGGGAAAGATTTTGTTGAGGTTGTATTACAAGGTGATACTTTCGATGATTCTTTTGCAAAAGCAACTGAGTTCTGCAAAGAGAAAAACGCTGCCTTCATCCCTCCTTTCAATGACCCGAAAATTATAGCCGGGCAGGGAACTGTCGGAAAAGAGATACTGGATGATATTTCGTTTGATATCGACTATCTAATTCTGCCTGTTGGTGGCGGAGGACTTTCAGCAGGCATTGGCTCCTACTTCAATGCATTATCACCTCAAACCAAAATTATTGGAATAGAGCCTGAGGGTGCACCTGCCATGTTACGCTCAATAGAGCAGGGAAAAATCGTTACTCTGGAACATATCGATAAATTCGTGGATGGAGCAGCCGTACAGACTGTTGGCGATATCACCTTTGAAATATGCCGTAAGGTACTGGAGAAAGTAATTACAGTGCCTGAGGGTAAAATTTGTGGCGATATTCTCAGAATGTATAACGAACAGGCTATTGTTGTTGAACCTGCAGGTGTAATGTCAATTACTGCGCTTGAATTCCTTAAGGAAGAGATTAAAGGGAAAAATGTAGTCTGTGTTGTAAGCGGAAGTAATAACGATATTACCCGAACGGCTGAAATTAAAGAACGTTATCTGACTTATGAAGGCCTGAAGCATTATTTCATAGTAGATTTCCCTCAACGAGCGGGTGCATTACTTGAGTTTTTGAGCGAGGTACTTACACCAAGTGATGATATCACTTATTTCGAGTACTCTAAGAAAACAAACCGTGAACTTGGCCCTGCAATGATTGGTATTGAGATTAAACAAAAGGAAGATTTAGAACCTCTCTTAGAACGCATGAGAGCCAAGAATCTGAACTTTGAATATGTAAACGACCAACCCAGGTTATTTAGGTTTTTGACTTGATATGCCCCCTGTCATCCTGAGGCTACCGCTGAAGGATCTTGTTGCTTAGACTTTGTTTCCCTTCATGCCTTTATTCCTTCTTCCTAAACTCCACAAAGATCCCGAAATGAATTCGGGATGACCTAGCTTTTTCACCCAGAGGCTACCGCCTGCCATAGGCATTCCTTCGGAAGAAGGATCTTCAAAAACAGGTACCTGCCGGGAAACACATTTGTTTAGATCCTTCGCTTTCACTCAGGATGACCTTATACATGATTTTTCGATTTTTAACTCCAACGTTCTGGTTTAGCAAGAGAGTTTGAGAATCTTATACTATCTTTTGGCTTTAATTCATTTACCGGACTTTATGAACTGCCAAAAACACCTCTTCAACCTCGACCCTGAAGTTACATATTTGAATTGCGCATATATGTCGCCTTTAATGAAATCGGTTGAAGAAGCAGGTATGAAGGGGATTCTCAAGAAGCAGAAACCAAACCAGATTGCACCATCAGATTTTTTCGATGAGTCTGATGAGCTCAGAAAAGAATATGCAAAACTCGTAAATGCGGCCGATCCTAATCGCGTGGTTGTGATACCCTCTGTTTCCTATGGAATGGCAAATGTAGCTCACAACCTTGAGCTAAGTGAAGGTGATGAAATCCTGGTAGTCGGAGAGCAGTTCCCAAGTAATGTATATCCCTGGAGAACAATAACACAAAAAAGTGGTGCTTCAATTGTAACTATTAAAGGGCCGAATGTAACTGAAAGCAGAGGCGAACTTTGGAACGAGCAAATCCTTTCTGCCATTAGCTCAAGAACCAAGCTGGTAGCCTGTGGGCACATCCACTGGGCTGACGGAACACTATTCGATTTGAAAGCCATCAGGGCCAAAACTCTGGAAGTTGGAGCATGGCTAGCTGTGGACGGAACACAATCAGTTGGCGCTGTACCTTTTGATATCCAGGAAATTCAACCTGATGCGTTGGTTGTTGCGGGATACAAATCCCTTATGGGACCTTATAGTATTGGAATGGCATATTACGGACCTGCTCTGGATTTCGGAACTCCAGTAGAAGAAAATTGGATCAATCGATTTGAAAGTGAAAACTTCTCCAACCTTGTAAATTATAACGACCATTACCAACCGGGAGCTTTGCGGTATGAAGTAGGAGAACATAGCAACTTCATATTAGTACCTATGCTATTGGAAGCTATCAAAACACTGAATAGCTGGGGCGTGGAAAATGTAAAACGCTATTGTGATGATCTGGTTTTCGATTCAGTACAAAAGCTCAGACAAGCAGGGTTTATCATAGAAGATCAAAGTTATAGAGCCTCTAATTTATTTGGAATCCGCTTGGGAGAACATCAAAATATGGATGAAATTAAAGCCAGGCTACAAGCTGAGAATATTTTCTTTTCTTACCGGGGGAATGCCATTCGTATTTCGCCTAATGTATACAATGATAAAGAAGATTTAAGTACATTGACTAAAGCTCTAATTTCATAACTAACTACTATGAACACTTCGCGAAAAGAATTTCTTAAAACAATTACTGCCGGCTCTTCACTCTCAGCACTTTCTTTTTTCACTCCCCTGGATTCTTTTTTTAAGGAAGATTTACGAACAACCTTTAGAGATGGATCACTTCCGCAGAAAAGTGATTATAGTATTGGCCAGGATATTTCCTATTTAAATCATGGCTCTATTGGTACTATTCCAAAGATAGTTCAAGAGGCTCACAGAGATTATTTAGAAATGTGTGAGACCAATCCCTGGTTTTATATGTGGAGCGGAGAATGGGAAGAACCAAGAGAGAAAGTCCGCAACAAAGTAGCTAACTATATAAATGCTGACACTTCTGAAATCAGCTTCCCTCACAACACAACAGAGATTTTCAACCTGTTAGCATTAGGACTCCCCTTAGGAACCGGTGATGAAGTAGTATTTTGTAATTTCAATCATGCAGGAGCCGCCATTCCTTTTCAGGTACACTCTAAGACTAGAGGTTATAATGTAAAAATATTTGATATCCCGAGTGATAACCTGCCATCAATAACCAAAGAAGATATTCTCAAGTTGTATGATGATAACATCACTTCGAAAACAAAACTGGTTGTTATGCCTCATATTGACAATACCTTTGGCATTCGACAGCCAGTCAAGGAAATTACAGCTTTAGCTCGATCCAAAGGTGTTCAATATGTTGCACTTGATACTGCTCAAACTATGGGAATGATTCCTATAGATGTAAAAGAACTGGATATTGATGTAATCGGAACCAGTGCTCATAAGTGGATTCAAACTCCAAAAGGAGTTAGCATCGCATATTTCAGCAAAAGGATACAAGATCAGATTAACCCAATGTGGGTTACCTGGGGACAAGAAAGATGGAAAGATTCAGCTCGTAAATTCGAAGATTATGGAACCCGAAACCTACTCGAAGTACTAACACTGGGGCATTCCGTTGATTTTCAATCAGCGATTGATGAAGACGCCAAAGCAACTCATTTAAAAGGGTTATGGTCCCATGCAAAGAAACTGGCTGATCAAAACCCAAATACTTCATGGCGCTCTCCGGGGAGCTGGGATCTTTCAGGTTCATTGTTTGTGATTGGCCTTAAAGATTCCAAACCTTCTGAAATAGCCCATCTCCTGTTTACAGAACTTGGGTATGTTGTAAGACCATTTGATAACTTTTCTACTATTAGAATCTCTCCGAACATTTTTAATACAAAAGAAGAGATTACAGGTTTAATTCAAGCAATTTAGCTTTTTAGTGCAAATTGTGATTCTTTAATTATAGTCCTGTTACACTTTCGTGAAACTAAGAAATCTGTTAGCGATTAATTTTTGCCCAATTATTAATCACAACAAATTTCTTAAAAATGACTTACTCAAAGTTTTCAAAACTAACTCTTTTATCCCTTTTCTTAGGGTTTGGATTTATCGCATGTAGCGATAGCAGCGATGACCCTGCTGTTGAAGCAAACTTTACAGTAACTATCGAAAATGTAGCAACTGTATACCCATTATTAAAAAGCGGAGTTTTTAATACTCCCGTTGGTGCTGATGCTGCGGGACCAATCTTCCCTGGCGATGCTTACGAATTCACATTTACAGCTCCTGTAGGCTCTAAACTTTCTTTAGCAACAATGTTTGTTCAGTCTAACGACTGGTTTTATGCACCAGGTCAGGATGGTCTTGACCTATATAACTCAGATGGCTCACAAGTTACTGGCGATGTGACTTCTGCTTTTAACCTATACGATGCTGGTACAGAAGCCGATGAAGAACCAGGAACCGGTGCCAACCAGGCTCCAAGACAAGGTAATGGTAATACTGGTGCAGTTGATCCTGACAATACTGTTAGAGCGGTAACAGCTATGGGTATTCCTGCTGATGAAGATGTTATTAGAGTAACTCTTACTTCTATGAGCGCAACTGGATTTAGAGTTCGTATTGAGAATGTATCCACTACAGCAACTCTTCAAACCTCAACTGGTACTGTTCCTGTTCCTTTAGCTCCAGGTGGCTGGGCTGTTCATGCTGCAAGCGAAACCGCAGTATTATTTGAAGTAGGACAACCTGATTATGGTAATGGCCTTGAAGGTGTTGCTGAAGATGGTTCTCTTGGTGCCATGGAAACCAGTTTAACTGCTTCAACAGGTTTAACTACTCCACTAGCTCCAGGTGTATTTGCAGCATATAACGGTGCTAACCCATTCTTTACTTCTGGCTCAGCTTCTAACAATGGTTTAGAAGGTGTTGCTGAAGACGGTAGTACAGATGAACTAGCTACTTCGGTTGCAGCTTTTGACGGTGTTCGTGAAAGCGGTGTTTTTGCTCAGCCAGTTGGAGCGTCTGCAAATGGACCTCTACTTCCGGGAAATAGCTACTCATTTAGTTTTACTGCCCAGGAAGGTGACCTATTGAACTTTGCTACTATGTTTGTTCAATCTAATGACCTTTTCTACGCAGCTACTGGAAATGGAATTACACTGTTTCAAAATGGTACTCCAATCTCAGGTGATTACACTAGTTCTGTTACCCTTTGGGATGCAGGAACTGAAGAAAATGAAGAGCCTGGCGTTGGGCCAAACCAGGTAACGAGACAAGGAGGTTCCAATATTGGACCTGCTGACTCTAACACAAGCGTAAGAGTAGTAAGCGATAACTACACTTACCCGGGAACAAGCAGCATTCTAAGACTTACTATAAGCGCAAACTGATTTGTTTATATATCCCAATACAGCCTCTCACTTGATCAGTGGGAGGCTTTTTTTATACTTGAGAATTTATCTTTGAATCGTTCCAAAATTTTCCAGCATCATAATATCCCGCGCTGAATCATCGACCTGCCCGAGTAACATGATCTTTCCATCTTGGGAAACACTTAGTGCTGCATCCATTGGAGGAATCCAGTTCTCAGGTTGAAGAACTCTCGTAACTGCATTGGTAGTAAAGTTATAATATGAAACAGCATTTGGATCTCTGC
Source organism: Balneolaceae bacterium (assembly GCA_040222185.1). Classification (GTDB taxonomy): domain Bacteria; phylum Bacteroidota; class Rhodothermia; order Balneolales; family Balneolaceae; genus JAVKDP01. The sequence goes on from JAVKDP010000038.1 coordinate 38,760, forward strand.
TCACATAAAAAATCCCGGCTTCAACTAAAACCCAGCTCGCCCAATCATTTGGCATTAAGTTCTCAATAATTTTTTCCTCTTCGAGAGTTTTAAGGTTTAACCTCCAAAGCCCTGGTGTTTCCTTTTTGGAGTGATATAAAAAAGCACCGTCTTTTGATTCATGTGCTCCCATTCCTCCTTCAAAAGTTACCTGTATAGCATTCTCTCCGTTTAAATCCATTTTCCAGATTTCCCAGCTACCAGTTTTATTTGAACTGAAATAGATCCAATTGCCGTCAGAAGACCAACTGGCTCCGATTTCATTATGAGAAGTATTAGTGAGTCTTTCAGACCTGCCCCCTTCAACCTGAACCGAATATAAATCAACCTGTCCATTTGTCCTGGCATCAAATACAACGCTCTTACCATCATTCGACCATCTAGGTGTACCGGTTAAAGAACCTTCAAATGAACTTAGTTTTAAAAGATTTGTGCCATCATTATCTCCAACCCATATTTCGAAGGTGCCTGATCGATTTGAAGTAAATGCCACTCTCGAGCCATCCGGCGATTGACTTGGATGCATATCCCATTTTGTTGAAGCAATATATTTCTCAGGGTTTTCAATTCCGGATTTATCTTCTAGCACTGAAAACTTCCAAATATTCACATCAAAATTGTCCCTTACATAAGCCAGTCTCTCACCATCTACACTTACTGAAGGATTGTTAATATCATTATCTCCAAGAACCAGTAATTCAGGCTTCCCACCTGATGCGGTTATTCTCCAAAGTTTATTCCCTCCTCCTGCATTTGATGAAAAGTAAATCACACGACCGTTTTTTGACCATACATAACTACTCATATTCATGTTATCAAAGGTAAGACGTTCTTCATTGGAGCCATCGATATCAATTACATAAAGATCCTGGAGGCCTTCTCCTGCATAACGAGTTAATGCAATCTTTTTACTATCAGGAGAGAACTCAGGGTCCAGATCTCCCCAAAAATCTGAAGGAGGCGTAGTAACTTTCTTTTTCTCTAATGTCTCAGGTGAAAGAATAAAAATACTATGAGGGTCCTCTGGCCTCTCTCTGTCACTAAAAGCAAGCCATTCACCGTCTGGAGACCAGGATAAATCGGACAAAGTATTCAATGTACAAGGAGCCAGTTTTTGAGACGGCCCACCCAGTGCAGAAACCGTGAAGATATTACATGCTCCATCAATGTATTTTATGAAAGCAATTTTACTTCCATCAGGCGACCATACCGGGTTTCTCTCTCCTGCTGGATCATCAGTGATTCTTAAAGCATTCTCCTCATTCACTAATTTCACATAGATGTCCCAATTCTCTTCGTTTGAATTTGAGTTTTGGCCAGTCCAAGAAAAAGCTATCCGGGTTCCATCTGGAGAAATCTTGGGATCTCTTTCCAGACCTGAATAGCTAGTAAGAGGTTTAATTACTGGTATAGGTCTTGGTGTTAAAATAGACCCAATCGCAAACCAGGACATTCCGCCAATGAATATTCCTGTTACCAGGAAACTGATAGCAAGGTTATTACTGATGAATTGCTTTACCTGGTTCGTTAAGTTAATAGAATTCGTTGCATCTAAGCTTGATATTTGATCCGGTGAAAAAGTCTTTACGGGAGCTATTAGTCGATACCCTTGCTTTCGTATGGTTTCAATGATATGAGGATTATCAGCATCATCGCTGAGTATTTTCCTTAGTTTTGATACAGCCCTGGATAGTACATTTTCGGTTATAAAAGTCCCTTTCCAAACAGCTTGTATGATCTCATCTTTTGTCTTTACTTCGCCTTCATATATGGCCAGGTAAGCCAGTACCTCTATAAGCTTGGGTTCTACTTTATACACCTCTCCATGCCTGGAAATTTTATTCATTTTAGGCTCGATTAACCAGTCTCCGATATAAAAGGAGCTAGATAAATCCATCTTCTCATTTGAATCCATATCGTTAAGCTTCTTGTATGAATTTTACTTTAAACCGGACATCATAAATAATTAAACGATATCTAAACTTTTCATCATTCAAAAAGTAGCGGCTTAAATACATTAATTAACAGGCTAATCACAACGAGTCTATTAATCAAGCAGTTTGCACATCCCTCACAGAAAAATCAACGAAAAGTCATACAACGTTCAAGTGCTTAATACAACCTATTCCTATCTAGGTCACGAAATCGAATCTAAAGCTTAAAACAATGACTTCAACTGAAAGCATAGAAATAGATGCAACATCTGTGAGCCCTAAAAAAGAGCGTATCGTTTCCATCGATATACTTCGAGGGATCGTTATGGTGATTATGGCCCTCGATCATATGAGAGATTTTACACATAATGTCGGGTACTCCCCTACTGATCTTACACAAACCAATGCTTTGTTATTCTTCACTCGTTGGATAACACATTTTTGTGCTCCAATTTTCATATTTCTTACTGGTACCAGCGCTTTTTTATTCGAATCTCTAAAGCAAGCTACTAAAAAGGAAGTGGCCCGATACCTTATTGTGAGAGGATTACTGCTTATTGTATTTGAGTTGACTATTGTCACTTTTGGTTGGTATCTCAACTTTAATTTTTATGGAATCACCCTCCAGGTGATTTGGCTTATTGGAATTTGTATGATCTTGATGGCTGGTTTAATCTACCTCCCTCACCAGGTGTTATTAGTATTCGGTTTCATACTTGTTTTTGGACATAACCTACTTGATAACGTTTCTTTTACTGAAGATTCAGTTATGGATATTCTTTGGATATTTCTTCACGATGATGGAGTTCCTTCAATTATGGGCTTAACTGTTTACGTTGCTTATCCAATCATACCCTGGATTGGAGTAATGGCTCTTGGATATGTATTTGGCAAAATAGTTCTACTTGAAAAGAGTGTTCGGAAAAACTGGTACATAAAACTCGGGCTTGGCTTCACTAGTGCTTTCATTTTAATTCGATTGATAAACGTATATGGAGATCCGAATCCATGGCAGGTATATGAAAATCCCACATTCACATTATTGTCCTTTCTGAATCTTGACAAATATCCACCATCGTTGGGATTCATACTTATGACTTTGGGCCCTGGCTTTCTTCTGCTTAATTACCTGGAAGAAGTGAAAGGCTGGTTTGCAGATATATTACTCCTATTTGGACGAGTACCTCTTTTCTTCTACCTGATTCATCTTCCGTTATTACACTTCCTGGCAAAAAACCTGATTTTTATTTTCAAAGGAGTATGGCCTGCTTCGGTATATAGCAAAGACTTTTCATTGGGGATTGGAGGGCTTTATCTCTCCTGGATTCTTGGGTTAGTTATACTTTACTATCTATGCCGATGGTATGAAAAACTAAAACGCACCAAACGATATACATGGATGAAATATATTTAGATATACCTTTTAGTTACTCGTTTTGAATGGAATCAACAGGGTTTGCCCTGGCTACGCGGATAGTTTGAGTTGTAATTGTCAGTAAGCCAATACCTACAATTATGATAACACCAAGACCGAAATCCCAGAAGCCCAGGCTCGCCCGATAAGCTTCACGAGGAAGAACCACAAAATTGAAAAAAGCGAAAGTGATTCCAACAGAAATAGTGGTAGCCCATACCATCATCCGAATAAAGCTTCGTGAGAGTAAGTACACCAATCCTTTTTCATCTGCACCTAATACTTTCCGTATGGCTACCTCTTTTGTCCTGGATTTACTTGTATAGATAACTATACCCAAAAGCCCCATAAAAGCGATAAGTATTGTAAGTGTAGTCACAAACCCAATAATTCCTAAAGCAATTTTATAGAAACTGTAAGCTTCTTCAACACGGTCATCATAAAACACTGCATCAAGTTCATGTATACCATTTATGGTTGCCCAAGAGGCTTCAACCTTCTCCATAGTTGTGGCTATATCCGGACTATTAACTTTTAAATTTGCGTAGTTGAATTGGTTTGGATCGTTCATGAAAAAGAAGCTTCCTACAGGATTTCGGAGCCGGTCATAATTGAAATTTTTTGTAACTCCAATTATCCTGAATGCTTTCCCACTGGGACTTAATATTACTTCTCCAATAGCTTCCTCGGGGCTGCCAAGTTGAAATACTTCCGTAAACTTTTCATTTACAATAATGAGTTCATCTGAACTCTCGAAATCATATTCATTAAATGTTCTTCCTGATACAAGAGGAATATTATGATTTATCAAGTAGCCCGGACTTACTGACAGGTAGTTAACTACCATCGAATCCTGAGCCTCCTCATTCCTCATCCAGTACCTGCTTCTTGCACCAACTCCCAGGTATCCTGATGACATGGAAATAGTACTGATCTCAGGGATTTTTGAAAATTCATCGATAAAGAAATCTGGATTGGTTTCATACAATCGCACATTTAAAACCTGGTCCCGATCAAAGCCCATATCAAAGTTTATGGAATAACGAAACTGTTTTAACATCACTGAGGCAGAAATTATACAGATCAGCGATAATGAAAACTGAAAAATGATCAGGCTCTTTCTAAGGTTCAAAAATCTCAGGAACCTGAACTGGTCAGACCCTTTTAGTAGCTTCAGAGTCTCCTGCTTCGATAAAATAAGAGCAGGTAAAAACCCAGCCAGAACTCCTACAGCAACTGCAAATAGAAGGAAATAGATAGCTACTGTAGGTGTTATATCAAACGAGAACATTTCTTGTATATCTGCACTTAATCCATAAATGTAAGGCTTTAGTGCTATTGAGATAAGGGTAGCAACTACTAAAGCCAGCATTGATATTACAATCGCTTCAATTATGAACTGAGTGAAAATCTGAAACCTTGAACCTCCCATAGTTTTTCGAATTGCGATTTCCTTTGTTCGCCCTAGAGCCCTCGCTACTGACAAGTTGGTGTAATTAAAACAAGTCGAGAGTATTATAATCCCTGCCAGAACTGAAAAAATGATTAATACCAACAGCTCCATTTCATAACCAATCTGGTTCGACATTGCCTTTCCTGGAACTATTCCTGTAAGAGGCTGCAGCTCATAAGCCAACTCCTGATTCTCGAATCGGGCACTTACTCCTTCAGCGATGGAATTAAGACCCATTTCTATTTCTTTGGTATCAACATCGTCTATTAATGAGAAATAGAGATACCCTGCATTCAAGTTATCGTACTCGTTATGAGTCAGGTATAAACTATCCTGAACCATCAATGTATTTATGGTTGAATAAGAAACCAGGGAGTTGAACTGCAGATGCGAATTTGATGGAGGGTCCTTAACAATCCCGGTTACTTGAAAAAGTCCTAAACCTGATATTTCTAAACTTTGGCCTAGTACCTCACTGTCTTCAAAGAAAAGTTGAGCTACGCGTTCTGTTAAAACAATAGAGAACGGTTTTGAAAGTGCTGATGAATAATCTCCTCGAACTAAATTGAAAGTAAAAAGCTCAAAAAAGCCTTCATCTGCATATAAACCATTAATTGGTAGTGTTTTAGACTCTGATGTAGCATTTCCCCCAAACGAGGAGTTTAACCGGACGGTATTTTCTACCAACCTGCTTCCCTGGAAATAATCATTTGCCAGGGCTACACTGGTAGTAGCTGATGTTCTTGCTCCGAAGTAAGAGTCCTGAATATTAGTGATCACCCTGTACGTTCGGTCTTTCTTTTCATGGAACTGGTCGAAGGAGAACTGGTACACAATTCCAGATATTAATAGCAGACCAACTGCCATACTCAAAGACAAACCGATGATATTAATTCCAGAAAACAAGGCGCTTTTTCGAATATTTCTAAAGGCCGTTTTCACATAATTATTAAGCATAGGTACTCCTGAAAACCGAAAACCAGGTCTTGCCACTTTACGAATCACGGATGGCCGAATCATCAACATGATTTCTTTTCTGTATGTCCATTTAGCTACACTCTCTCCATGACCTTTAACATTCCTATAAAACTCCTCTTCAAGATCTCCTTCTAACTCTTCGAAATAGCCATCTTTACAAATCCATTTAAAAAAAGCTTTTGAATACTTTGGTACTTGCGGTTTCTGATCCATGATATCAACCCAGGTTTACATTAAAAGTTAATCCTGGAATTTTACTCCAAAGGTGATCTCTCAATGCTTTTGCATCTCTTATTGCCGATTGGCCCGAATTTGTGACTGAAAAGAATCTTTTGCGCCTGCCTCCTCTCTCTTTTGTAGAACCTCCCATAGTGGATTTGATAAACCCTTTTTCCTCAAGCCTGGTTAAAGCAGTATGTAAGGCTCCCCGGCTGATTGTACGATCCAACTCCTCTTTTACAGCTCGTTGGATTTCAGCACCGTATGTTTTGTTATTAAGAGATAGAATTAAAAGGAGAAGTATTTCCTGGAATTCGCCAAGGTTCGTTTCTTTCATAACTATTATGTTTGTAAATGGAGATCAAATATAAACGGCTACGAAGAAAATCCAAAAAGTTTCATTATCTCTTGTCTATTTAAAGATTCACCTAATAAATGAACTTCTCTTAAATCCCAACTACAGGGATTTCAACTCTTGTATTTTCCCATTCCATGACGAGCTTCTCATTCTCTGACCTGATTGTAAAGCTCTCAACAAAACCAGCAGTTGGTAAGGTTTCTACTACAAAACTTCCGATCTCCTGCTCCCTCACTCCTTTTGTGATCACATTTCCCCAGTGATAGGTTGATTTAGAAATAAATATTTCCCATTCGCCTTCTCGTGGAATGGTATAAATCGAATACCTTCCTTTTGGAACAACGACTTCTCCAAGCACCATATCTGTGGTTGTATAGAGTCGTGTAGGTTCATTTGCACCGGTTCTCCATAATCGATCAAACCTTACCATCGAACCAAATACTTTTCGTTCTTTAGCAGAAGGACTTCCATAACAAACCAGTACTTCTTGTCCATTTACTTCAAAACCGTGACTCATTAGCGGGCTTGGCCGGGAAGCATAGGTAGAAGGACTGGTATAATCCATAATACATTTACCAATAGTAGTATCAACCGGGATATAATGATACCCGGTGGCAACAAAGAAAATGAATATGGAAAATGGAATCAGGCCAAAGAGTAAGAATTTAGTTCTCTTCTTCATGGTGAATCAGATGTAAAGTCTATTACTCCGACTTCTTAGAGTTATTAGGCGGTTTAGGAGCTGTCGTTTTTTGCGGCGATGGTGGTGCAGCTGGCTTAGGCTTCACTACAACTTTGGGTTTTACTACATTTGCTTCTTCAGCAACCGGAGTAGGTTTTGCATTCTCCAGGCTCTTAGTTAGTCCCTGAACAGAACCAGGCTCAATTCCCACTTCATTAAGAATATTATCTACAATCGGAGCAAGACCACGATATTTTAGAAGGCTGTTAACCAAATCATCCGCCATGTTACCCGATCCGGCGCCATTCGACACTCCATTACCAGAACTATGACCTCCAACCATATCGGTTAACCCACCAACATTGATAACCTTCATATCAGTTATTGCTTCGATTGGTTTAACACTAGCCTCGATAATAGCAGCTGCTTCTTTAATAGTTTCCAGCTGTATTCTCATTTTGATTATCTCATTCGAAAGAACATTCTCAGCTGAGTTTAGTTTTTCATTACCTTCAGCTTCAACTTTATACCTTTCTTCATCTGCTGTGGCTTTGATTTTAATAGCCTCAGCCTCAGCATTTGCAGTGGTTTTAATTGCTTCAGCTTTATCAATTGCAGCAATTTTTTCAGCACTTGCAGCCACTTTCAAGCTAACAGCATCTTGCTCAGCTTCTTCAGTTGCTTTGATAACTGCAATTTCTTTATTACGATTCGCAATCTCAGTTTCTTTAGCAGTTTCTACTTTTTCTGATGCAGCAACAGCTTCTGCTTCTGCCAAACGTGCTTCTTTCTCTGCTTTTGAACGATCTTTGGATTTATTAGCTACTGCAATATCTCTATCCTGGTCTGTGATTTCTACCGTTTTTTCTCTTTCAATATCACGTTCCTTAATCGCTTGTTCATTTAGAATCCTTTCTTCTTCAATGGTACGATTTGCCTTGATACGAGCAGTTTCTACTTCCCTTTCAGAAATAATCTCAGCCTCCTGGGCCAGCCTGTCATTTTCTGCTTTTTCCTGAGCTATCGAAGCTTCTTCGGCCGCGGCCTGGTTTGCAATTGCCCTTTGTTGAGCTGCCTTAGCAAATTCTTCCTCTCGTTCTAATTCAAGACGCTCTTTTTCGGCTTCCAGATCTTTCTTTTTAATTGCAACAGAAGTGTTTTGTTCAATATCATTCCGAACTTTCTTTTTTTCCTCTATAGTTTCAGTTAGTCTTGTTAAACCCTGAGCATCAAATGCATTATTTGCATTGAAGTATTGTTTATCTGTTTGATCAAGACCAGTCAGTGATACTGTTTCAAGCTCAAGACCATTCTTTTCCAAATCTGCCTTAACAGCATTTTGTACTTTTTGAACAAAATCAGTCCGTTTCTCATGAAGCTCTTCCATTCCCATCTCAGCAGCAACAGCTCTAAGTGCATCTACAAATTTACCTTCCATTAGCTCTTTAAGCTGATCCGGAGAAATCGTCCGCTGACCAAGGGTTTGTGCTGCAAATGCAATAGCATCTACTTCTGGTTTAACTCTAAGATAAAATTCAGCCGTTGCATCAACCCTCATTCTATCCCTGGTAATTAGTGCTTGTTCATTCTTTCTTGAAACAACAAGACGAATGGTATTCATATTTACCGTAATCACTTCATGTAATACGGGAAAAACAAGAGCACCACCATTCATAACTACTTTTTGCCCGCCAAAACCGGTTCGTACAAATGAAAGCTCTTTTGAAGCTCTTTTATAAAGTCTTGCGAATACAAGCCCTATGATTATTACTGCAACTACAGCAATAATTGAAATCATCAGAATGTCGTTTGAAGTAATTAGTTCCATTGCTAAAATTCTCTTTTAATTTTTTAGTTTGATTGCTTTGAAGGTATTTTCATCTTTTCGGATAAGCTCAACTTTTGAACCTTGTTCAAATGTCTCATTCTCATCCTCAGGTTCTACCATGAAGTAATGTAATTGCCCGAAATGATCTTTTAACTTTGCCTCAGCAGGTAAACCAACTCTGGCGGTACCGGTATTGATTTCCGCAATTTGACCTATAAAAGTTTTCTCTGAAAGTGCAGAAGTTTCTTCTCGAAAAACTTTTTCACCAAGTATTCTTGCAGTCCATTTATAGATTGGAAAACCAAGGAAAACAGCACCTGTTATCGAAGCCCATTTTGGTAGTATAATCTCAAATAGTCTAAATAATATACTTTGCCCCAGGAAACCAACCATAGAAAATGCAGCCAGAAATATAATTACAAGAATCAGCATAGGAACATCTTTCACCTTGATCCATGCTATATACTTTGATAAGAAACTGTTTTCTAGCCCAACGTCACCGTCAACATCTGCCTCTAGCCCTACATCTGTTGCATCAAACAGGTTGTCGATTACTTCTGAAATGCCAAGACCTGCTAATAATGAGAGAACCTCCAAGCTGAGTATACCCAGCATAAAGTAGAATGCATATAAAAACGGGGTGTTATATGGTTCAAAGATGTATTCAAGCATTTTTAATTAGACTATAAGATAATTTTATACTTACTGTAAATATCAATAATACTTCTATTTACCAATAGGATTTTCAGAAAAAAAATAAAAAAAGCCACCCTAAAAAATAAGGTGGCTTTTTAGTTTCATATTCTACTTTGATCAACTAAATAAAGACTTCACATAGTCTTTTCTCATTTCCGAGATTGCTGAAATAGAAATACCTTTCGGGCATACTGCCTCACATTCACCAAAGTTGGAGCAATCTCCAAAACCTTCAGCTTCCATCTGGTCTACCATAGCAACCACACGGTTACTTCGCTCTACCTCTCCTTGCGGAATATGGTTTAAGTGAGCAATCTTTGCGCCGGTAAACAATGATGCAGATGCATTTGGACAAGCTGCGACACAAGCACCACAACCAATGCAGGTTGCATAATCGAAAGCGATGTCTGAATGTTCTTTCTCTATTGGTGTTGAATTAGCTTCCTGTGCTGAACCTGTTTTGATAGAAACATATCCACCGGACTCGATAATCCGATCGAAAGCTGATCGATCAACTACTAAATCCTTGATTACAGGAAAAGCAGCTGCTCGAGGTGGTTCGATGGTAATTTTATCTCCATCATTATAATTTCGCATGTGTAACTGGCAACAAGCTACTTCTTTTTTAGGGCCATGTGCCTGTCCGTTTATAACGAGGTTACACGAACCACAAATCCCCTCACGGCAATCGTAGTCGAACTCTACCGGATCTTTTCCTTCAAGTTGAAGCTCTTCATTAAGAACATCCAGCATCTCAAGGAATGACATATGCTCATTTACTGAGTCAAGTGTTTTTTCCTCAAAGTACCCTTTAGCTGTAGGGCCATCTTGTTTCCAGTACTTTAAATGAATTTTCATATCTGTGCTCATAATATCTTCCTTATTTGTAGCTGCGTTGTTTTAGTTCAACGAATTCAAATTTCAGATCCTCTTTGTGAAGTTTTTCATCTAGTTTTCCGTTCACACCCAGGTATTCCCAGGCAGCTACGTATGAGAAGTCTTCATCATTCCTGATCGCTTCACCTTCTTCTGACTGATATTCTTCCCGAAGATGGCAACCACATGATTCTTCACGATCAAGTGCATCCTGGGCCATTAACTCTGCTAATTCGAAGAAGTCGGCAACCCTCCATGCAAACTCGAGGTATTTGTTGTAATTATTTTTATCACCTGGTACATATACATTTTCCCAGAACTCCTTACGTAATTCCTGGATCTCAGTGATAGCAGATTCAAGCCCTTCTTTGGTTCTGGAAATACCAATCTTATCCCAAACAATCTTACCAAGCGTTCTGTGAAAATCGATAATGGTCCGTTTCCCTTTAATACCTAATAATTTGTCAATTTGTGCCTGGGCTTCTGAAGCAGCTTTCTCAAATTCCGCATGATCTGTTCCATAACGTAAACCGATCTCTTCATCAGCTAAATAATTACCAATAGTTGCAGGCAGTACAAAATAACCATCTGATAACCCTTGCATCAATGCACTTGCACCTAATCGGTTAGCACCATGATCAGAGAAGTTTGCTTCTCCGGTAGCGAATAAACCAGGAACATTGGTCATAAGGTTATAATCAACCCAAAGGCCACCCATTGTATAGTGAACAGCTGGATAAATCTTCATTGGCTGCTTATATGGGTTTTCACCAGCGATATTTTCATACATATCGAACAGGTTTCCATATTTCGCACGAACAGTATCTTCACCATCACGCTTAATTGCATCACGGAAATCGAGGTAAACGGCTAAACCAGTAGCTCCTACTCCCAAACCTTCATCGCATACAATTTTAGCATTTCTGGATGCCACATCCCGGGGAACGAGATTCCCAAAACTTGGATATTTCTCTTCCAGGTAATAGAATCGTTCATCATCTGGAATTTCACTTGGGATTCGGGTATCGCCTTTCTTTTTTGGTACCCAAACTCGGCCATCATTTCTCAAACTTTCACTCATCAATGTGAGCTTGGATTGATAATCACCCGAAACAGGAATACATGTTGGGTGTACCTGAACATAGCATGGATTAGCAAACAGGGCTCCTTTTTTATGAGCTCTCCACGCTGCAGTAACATTTGAATTCTTAGCATTTGTAGAAAGGTAGAATACATTTCCATAACCACCTGTTGCGAGAACTACTGCATCAGCTTCCCAGCGTTTGATTTCACCAGTAACCAGATCACGTGTGATAATCCCACGCGCTTTGCCTTCAATGATCACAACATCCAGCATTTCGTGACGGGTGTAGTATTCGATTCCACCTTCATTAACCTGTCTCATCATTGCCTGGTAAGCACCGAGCAATAATTGCTGCCCCGTTTGACCTCTGGCATAGAATGTTCTGGAAACCTGTGCGCCACCGAATGATCGGTTAGCCAATAGTCCTGAATATTCACGCGCAAATGGAACTCCTTGTGCCACTGCCTGGTCAATAATATTGTTGGCTACTTCAGCCAGCCTGTAAACATTAGCTTCCCTGGACCTGTAATCTCCACCCTTAATCGTATCATAGAACAAGCGGTATATACTATCTCCATCATTAGGATAGTTTTTCGCGGCATTAATTCCACCCTGAGCAGCTATGGAATGTGCTCTCCTTGCTGAATCCTGTATACAGAAACTTTTTACTCTATAGCCCATTTCGGCCATGCTTGCAGCAGCAGCTCCACCAGCCAACCCGGTTCCAACTACAATTACTTCGTATTTCCGACGGTTATTCGGAGCAACAAGCTTCATATTTTTTTTATGTTCACTCCACTTTTGTTCTAGTGGACCTTCAGGTATCTGTGCGTCTAATTTCATTTCCAAAACTCCCTTAATAAGATATTAGTGATCCTGTTCCACCGGTAAAGTAGATGTACAGAGGTATAAATATGAATCCAAGCATAAGCACAATTGAAAACCCGTATGCAATAGCCTGCATTTTCTTAGATGTTTCCCCATGCTTCATTCCTAATGAAGTGAATGCACTCCAGAATCCATGAGATAGGTGTGCAATAAGAAGAGTTAGTACAAAAGTATACCCAAACGCATATAGTGGAGTAGTAAATTTCTCAATTACCAAAGCTCTTAAATCCCTGGCAGCTTCACCATCAATCATTACAGTCTCAGTTTCGCCGAACTTAAACGACCAAATATGGATAACCAGAAAAACCAAAATTACTACACCAGTATAGATCATACTTCTGGAAGCTAATGTCTGATGACTTGCTCCACCCCTTGTCTTATAGGTATCGTACCCATCAGGCCTGGCTTTCCTTCGATTCCACCAAATCGAAACCCCCAGAAAAGTGTGATAAAGGAAGAAGAATGCAAGTCCGGCCTCAATCAGGTATAAAAGTGGCCCAAGGCTTTCCAGCGTCCTGGTATAAATGTTAAAGGCGTCTTTACTTCCAAAAATGGCGAAATTTCCTAGTAAATGACCAATTAAGAAGAGCATCAATCCAATCCCAGTTATCCCTGTCATTATCTTTCGACCGACCTGAGAGCTGAGAGCTTTTTTAAATGAAGGCATTAGATTCTGTTAGTTTATTTATGTAGGCTTTAAAAACCTTAAAACTTATTTTCTACCGAACTTTTTATATCGCTCGATACGGAATAGAAAATCGGTTTTTCCCGTTTTAATGGCAAGGTAGAACACCTCTAAATAGTGGAGTATGAAATGAAAACTCAGAGGTTGTACTTTATGATAGATCTCAACACAAAATTGTAGAATTGAAAACCATAAATAAGTCATTTCAGGCATCTTTAAGAGAGCGGGGCTCTAAATTTCATGGCCTTCTTTTTCCTTGCGAGAATGAACAGGAATTTGGATTAAAATTAAATGAATTAAAATCTCAATACCCAGATGCCTCTCATCATTGCTATGGTTACCGGATGGATCCTAATTCT
>JAVKDP010000039.1:0-58078 GCA_040222185.1 Balneolaceae bacterium
TCCCATGATCTTAGTGTATCCTAAAAATTCAATAAGTATAGTTCTAGGGAAAACTATAGTTGAGGACCTGAATAAGAAAGGTTAAAACAAAACTTAAAACTGTACAAATGGGAAAATATTAAACTAGAAGCTTTTTGTGCGAATTCCGAAATGACTCTGGTGTGAGATAGGTATTTCGTTTAAAAAATTTAAAAAAGTTTGTTGTTTCATTAAAGCCGGAGGAATATGCGATTTCCTTGACGCTGAGATCTGTATTAATTAGTAAACGCTTAATATTGAGTAGTGAGATATCATCAATAAACTTCTTTCCTGTTTTATTAGCTACCTGTCGGGTAATCGTATTGAGAGTTTTTGTAGTAATATTTAGCCTGCCTGCATAGTATTTTACAGATCTGAATTCATGACAATGTAGTTCTACAAGCCTTTGAAATTCCAGGAACTTTAGAGTGTATTTATGAGTAAGCGTTAACTGAGGAGAAGTGCGTCTTATTCTGTAGATTTTTCGGATTAGAACCTGTAAAAGATTTCGAACTATTCCTGGTGTTTGATCATCAATAGAGTTTTTGAACTCGTTTTGAATTTGCATAACAAGTGTTAGTACTTGTTCCTGTTCATGCTTATCCAGTTTGGTATGTTGGCCGAAGAGTAATTCGTTAAATAATTCTGAAATAATATTAGCACCCGTTTTCTCTAAATAGCTTAATACAAATTCTTCAGTAAACAGGAGCATGAAGCCATCTGCGGTGGCATTATGAAAATTATGGATTTGATTTTTTCTAATAGTAAGTACTGACCCTTTTGCATACTCATACTCTTTGAAATCAATGGTATGTTTTCCAGACCCAGATGTAATAAAGATGAGTACATAGAAATGTACACGGTGTAAGCTCTTTGGGTCGTGGTTTAAGTCTTCTCTTTTAATTATTTCCTCTAACGATACTATATCAAAATCGATAGTAGGCCTTTTACTTCTATCAAACCTGATATTAGAGTAGTTGTCTTTCATACTGTTTTAGTGGATACGTGTCGTTCTGTAAAGATAAGATCTTTTTGCGTTCTCTTTTCTTTCCCATGTTTTAGAGCCTTTGATGTACAGTAGTTTTTAAAAGATACTTGAAGCGGCTAACTGTTTTATTAACAAATCAGTATTGATTTTTTAAAAATATATAATTATTAATTATATGCTTAAAAGAAATAAAATTAAATAGAAATGAATGAAATTAAGAAGAGATACATTGCAATAATCATTTCAGCTATAATTATAGCTATAACACTTTTGGTATAAACAGTTATTCCTCTAATACACCCTGAAGAATATCGTAATAGCGATCAGCGATGAATTGAGCTCCTTTTTCATTGTAATGAACATCATCAGCTAAGTGCGAATCATCAAAACCGGTATACATATTTACGGTAATAACTTTAGACGCAGCTGTTGTTTGTTGAGTAGCAATTTCTAAGACATCTTCCTGCATATTGTTGAATGCTACGACGAACTCAGTAGTCATAAAACTTGTCATTCCGGGTGCTAACTCCTCTATGACAATAGTAACATCCGGGTTCGCAGATTGAAGGATATCTATAATCTCATTAATATTGGATATGATTACACTGTAGGAAGTAGATCCATTCAGTATATCATTCCCGCCAGGAGAACTGAATAATACAATATCAGGAGCTCCTGTTTCGCCTAACCATTCGTTAATGTTATCCAGGATTTCTCCAGAGGTCCAGCCACCTCTTCCTTCATGATCAGGATCAAAAGATAAATCAGAAACATCAGGATAAGAGGCTTCATCAGTTTGTGTTCCGATATAATCGAATTCCCAGCCTCCGTCAATCATTAATTTCCATAATTCATACCTGTAGCTTTCAAAATGAGGCCTGGCACCTTCAACCCTGGATGCTCCAAGAGGCATAATTTTGTTGAGGGAAGTACTCATTGGTTTAGAAGTAGTTCCGCTATCACAACTGGTCAGTCCGAGACCAGCTATCAACAGAATTGAAAAGATCTGTACAATTTTAGAACAATGTTTTTTATGAGAGAAGAATAGGTTCATCTTGATGAATATGAATAGGTTTGTTACTACAACTAGTAAATGTGAATAGTATTCTGTTGACTAAATAACTATACAAATTTTCATTTCATTCACCTATGGAATTCTTTAGTATTTTCAATAGACCGAAACTAAATTTTTGTAAGAAACATCTATTCATTATCAGGTTTAAATCCTCATCAAGTAGTATCTTCTCCATAAATGAGGATCAGATGTGCCTCATCAAAACTTTTGACAATTCATATCAATGACACACGAAGAAATTTTAGATCAATTAGAAGACGGTGAAGTTCGTTCAGCAAACCCAACTGAAAATGGCTGGGAAGCAAATGTAGAAGTTAAAAAGGCAATTCTTGAAGCGTTTAAGAACGGAACTAACGCCTCTTATGAAGGAGTGTATGAAGGTTTTGTAGACAAGCACAATATGCCTCCGCAATTCTTTGAACCCGAAGATGGAGTACGTTTGGTTCCAGGAGGGTCTTCCGTAAGAAGAGGTGCTTATGTAGCTCCTGGTGTTATCATTATGCCACCTGCGTATATCAATGTTGGAGCCTATGTAGATGAAGGATCGATGGTTGATAGTCATGCATTAGTTGGTTCTTGTGCACAGATCGGAAAAAATGTACATCTGTCAGCTGGAGTTCAGATTGGAGGTGTTCTGGAACCCGTTGGGATGAGTCCCGTGATTATTGAAGATGACTGCTTTATTGGAGCAGGGGCCGTAATTGTAGAAGGAATCCAGGTAAAGAGCAGAGCTGTTATTGCTCCTAGTGTTGTACTTTCAAAGTCCATTCCTGTGTATGATGCTGTAAATGAAGTGGTACGTGAAAGAGGATCAGAAATACCTGAGGGAGCAGTAGTTATTCCCGGCAGCCGGCCAATGAAAAGCGAATGGGCTCAGCAAGAAGGACTAAGTATGGCTTGTCCTATTATTGTGAAGTACAGGGATGCTGATAGTGATGCGTCTCTTGAACTCGAAGATGCCTTGAGATAACAAAGGAATTGCACGCATTGTATTCATGATTTCTATAGCATAAAGGAATACTATAGAAATCGAATTTCTCCTAAAGAGCCCTATATTGATGCTATGCGAACAAAACTTCTTTTAGTTACTCCGCCTTTTACTCAGCTTAATACGGCATATCCAGCGACTGCATACCTTAAAGGGTTCTTGGAAGAGCACGAGATTTCTGTTTCGCATTGTGATTTAAGCATTGAACTATTTACATCCGTTTTTACCAGCGAATTTTTGAGTGCAATTTTTCAGGAAGCTGAGGAGCTAGGGAATGATCATTATCCCAGCCTTAGAGAATTAAAAGAAATATACATCTCAAGGGTAGATGTGACAATTGGATTTCTTCAAAAGCATGATATCGAAACGGCTCATAGAATTTTGGAAGCCGATTTTTTGCCATCAGGACATCGCTTGTCGAACGTCAATACTGAAATTAAATGGGAAGAAGGGGAGATTGGAGTTATTGATAAAGCAAAACACTATTCAACCCTATTCATAGAAGAAATAGGAGACTTTATTCAAGCGAATGTGGATGAGTTTTTTGCATTCACCAAGTATGCCGAACAAATTGCCACGTCAGCAAGTAGTTTTGATCAAATTGATGAGTTCCTGAGTTACCAGCCCACACTTATCGAAGACGAGATGATGAATATTCTGGAAGATCAGATTAGGATACACACTCCTAATTTAATTGGATTCACCATTCCATTCCCCGGAAATTTATTCGCCGCTTTACGCTGTGCCCAGTTTATTAAACAGTTTTATCCACACATACATGTAGCCTTTGGAGGAGGATATTGTAATACTGAATTACGTAGTCTTGAAGATCCAAGAATTTTTGAAATTGTTGATTTTATTTCATTGGACGATGGGGAAGGGCCGTTGCTAAAAATGATTAATTATATAGAAGGGAATGTTAGTATAGATGAGCTTGAAAGAACCTTTGTTCTTGAGGATGATCAGGTTGTTTACAAGAACAACATTCCAAATACCATTTATCATCATGAAAGCTTACCTGCACCAAATTATGTAGGGTTACCTTATGACAAATATGTCTCTTTTTTGGATGTAGTAAACCCAATGCACCGTATGTGGACGGATAAAAGATGGAATAAATTGACTATTTCGCATGGGTGTTATTGGAGACAATGTTCGTTTTGTGATGTGAGCCTGGACTACATTGGCAATTATCAAAACACAACTGTTGATAATTTGGTTGATAAGATTGAAAAAATAATTAAAGACACGGGAATTACTGGATTTCATTTTGTTGATGAAGCTGCTCCACCTAAAATGCTTAAGGCTCTATCAAAAAAACTAATAGAAAGAAACCTGGCCATTACCTGGTGGACAAATATTCGATTCGAGAAGACATTTAATTTCGAATTATGTGAATTAATGGCAAAATCTGGGTGTATAGCAGTAACCGGTGGATTGGAAGTAGCTTCAGACAGATTATTGGCTAAGATGAAAAAAGGAGTTGATATTGCACAAGTCACCAGGGTTACTCATAATTTTTCTCAGCATGGGATTTTGGTTCATGCTTACCTTATGTATGGATTCCCAACGGAAACACAACAAGAAACTATTGATTCATTGGAAGTGGTAAGGCAGTTATTCGAAAAAAACTGCATTCAATCTGCGTTCTGGCACCAATTCACAACTACTATTCATAGCCCTATTGGCAAAAATCCTGATGAGTTTGGAATAATAATAACCGGTCCCGAATTTCATGGATTTGCTCAGAATGATTTAAGGCACGAAGACCCTCAGGGAACAGATCATCCAAAATACACAAAGGGTTTAAATCAAGCATTGCATTCCTATTTAAATAATACAGGATTCAAAGAAGAATTGGATAATTGGTTTGATTTTCCGGTTACTCCAACCAGCCATCCAGAAGATCTAATTGAGAGCTTTCTAACTTAAATTTGTACTAAATACCGTTTTGGTGAAAGTTTAGCCTGAATTTTATTGAGCTACTTTCTTATTCAATTACTGCGGAATACTTAGATACTGGTAGCACGCTTCCTAAGAATTTGAAGATGTGTTGAGGTAAACTTGTTGTTACTGTCTTATTGAATGAACGCCAATGGCTAGCTAAGGATGTCTTAATATTCCTAATATATTGTCACGAACTTTTTTGCTTCTTCAATATTTTAGCAATTCTATTATTTATTATTTCTGACAAATTCCAATTGTATAGTTTGGGATCGGTTGTACTATAGAATGCAATAACAACAGCATCAATGTTTTCGTGGTATTTTGCAAAACTCTGATACCCAGGAACCCAACCTGAATGTTCATACTCGTAAACAGAAGAATATATTTCTTGTTCCCCCGGTTCAAATATTGATCCTTCATTCAGTGCTCTTAGGAAAATACCGACGTCTTTTGCTGTGGAATGCATGCCATAATCGTTTGTTTTTAAATCATGAGGATAACCGACATGATAGCCACTCATTACATCCTCTATATTCACTTCGCTTAGAGAACTGAATGTATTCATAAGGTTTAACGGTGTCAGAACTTCTTCCTGGATGAATTGAAAATTATTATAGCCCAATACATCATCCATTATCCTATTGAGCAACAGGTAATTCGTATTACAATATTCATAGTCTTCACCGGGTTCAAAGTTGGCTGGCATGCCTTGAATCAATGCAAGACTTTCTTCATAGGTCTCTGTTGGAGCTGCCCAAAAATCTGGAGCGTCTGTAAAATTGGGAATGCCACTTCTATGTTGGATCATCAATCTCAGGGTAATTTTCTCAGCGTTCTCAATTCTTCCTACAAGCTCTGGTAAATAATCAGCAATGGTTTTATCCAAAGAAAGCCGGCCATCGTTTACCAGTTTAGTGACAGCCACCGCATCATATAGCTTACTGATGCTGGCAATTTTAAATAGCGCCTGGGGTTTTGCTGGAATCCTGGATTCCCGATTGTGCCAGCCGGAAGCAAAAAATTGGGGCGGTTTACCAGCTTGATCTACATATACAATCATTCCATCAAATCCATGTCTAACGGACTCATCTACCTGTTCCTGAACTGTATCTGGTAGTGGGAGTATCCAGGCTTTGACTAAAAGCCATGGGACAAAAAATAATGATATTACCGTACCCAATAATAATGCTACTCTTATTATTAATTTGGTTTGTTTTTTTGTCATAATATTTTAGCCTATGAACCTTTTAGCTCTCTTTCTGTTCTGATTTCCCCAATGTGATAATACGCGATAATTTTGGTAATCAGGGTTTCATTGAAATAGTACCATTCACTTATATCCAAAGAAAAGTTTTTTCCTTGTCGAGCGGTATAACGGACACAAGCTTTTTCGGATTCGTAAATGATGTCATGAATTTCAAAGGAGTACCCTAAGAACTTGTCCTTATTGTTTTCAACAAGATCGATGTATGATTTCTTACTTTCGATAGTGCCAAAGGGACTGGTATGTGTGAAGTCATTCGATATTGGGAGATTAAGAAAGTCTCCGTTTTCCCATACCTCAAACCATTTTTTTACTAAATATTTTGAGTTCATTTTACATGAATATAACTTTCCCGGGATTCACTTCTCGGAAGTTTTATCTTAGTTCGAATTTCTTTGCGAAACTTCTTCTGCTTTATTATAAAACATGTCTGCTTTTTTTACTTGTCCTAGTTTGCTGTGAGTATCTCCTAACCCGATTAGAGGTCTTTCAGAATTTGGATGGCTTTCTGCAATAAGTTTGAACAACTCAATTGCTATATCATACTGTTCATTTTCTAAATAGAATTGAGCGATCAGGCTGGATCGGGTTACCCTTAACCTGTTTATATATCCGGTTTTTTCAAATTCATTGACCAGATAGTTAAACTGTTCAAAATCTTCTGCTCGAATAGCGTTTCGTGTTAAACTAAACATAGTCCAATCAGATAATTCTTCAGGGAATCCATATTTCAACGCACGTTTTTGGTAGTAATCATAAACATGATCCAATCCTCCTGCTTCCGAAAATGCATCAAGATTATTGAACTGTAATTCAGGATAATAACTGAAATGTTTCTTCAGACCATGATATAGAGTTGTGAAAGGGGTAGATCTGTGCTCCTCACCTTCTAATTCTTTGAATTCCCAACTCATTGTTTTAGGAGCTTCATCTGTAAGAAGTGAACTCAATTCGGTAGTTCCTTCAGTAACTACCCCTTCATTTGTTCCTGAAGTAAAAAATAATAGCTTGTTGAACTCAGTGTTTTCATGAAGTAGTTTACTCAGGGATGTATTTTTTTCTGCTAGAGGAAAAGGACTAGCTGCTATGTAAGTATCAAACAGATCGGGTTCAGTAATCATCGTCTCGACAACAAAGCCCCCGCCATATGCCCAACCAAATATTATTCGCTCATTTGAGGTTCTATATTGAGTGTCTACAAATGTGGTAACTTCATCTTTCAAATACTTCCGAAGGCTTTGAGATTCAACACTGTAGAGTCTGTTTCGATCAGTTGGATTACCCGAAATACCAACTACTATGAACTCCGGTGTCTCTCTAAATCCAACTAAAGATTTATGAAGGCTTACTCCATGTAAAAAGTAACGTTGACCATCCAATATGTAGAGAACAGGATATTCTTTATCAGAATCATCATACTCGTCAGGTAAGAAGATTTGAATCTTTCTTTCATCATTTAACACTTCGGATTGAATGGAGATAGAACTTCCGACAATATTATCTTCAATTCTATGCTGAGCATACAAACTAAAAGAAAGTGAGCAAATGAAGGTAACAAGTATAATTTGTGTTTTCATATGACGGTTTTGATAAGCATTATCTTTTTGAAGAAAACGCTTTGCTTGGAATATAAATCAGTACAACACTCATTTTCCAATAAACTCTTTTTGCATAATTTTGGCTATGAATGGATATATAAATAGCGAAGCGGCTATTATTACAATAGATGCTGTTTCAACTATTGGAATGGGAATGGTTAAGTATATTAGCGTAATGCAAATGCACCCAATGATAAATAGTATCAAAACCCAATGAGTTTCTTTGTCTTGAAAAAAAACTATATCTGAGGGTAGTCCACTTATAAATATTAAATATAAGCCCAGGATAGTCATATAATTGTCTCCCATAATTGACCATTCTGAATAAAATATTAGTAACAATATTCCCGTAGAAAAAAAGGCAATTGTACTTAAGGTTGTATAAATATCTTTGATAGTAATTAAATATCTACCAAGTGGGTCAAAGTACAAAACAGAGCTGAGTATTTGTGGTACTGCTTTAAAGGGTATAAACAGTAATGCATAAACTCCTAACATTAATACTACTATTAGTGTCAAAAACTCAGTATTGCCAGTGTTCATATATAGCAGCAACCCGATTATTAGAATCAATCTATAACCGATACCTACCCCCAAACGAAATATTCTACTATAGTCTGCCGTATGCTGGGTTAGTTTAAAGAATAAGTTTGCTAGTACATTATTATAAATGATTACTTGTTTTAAGCATTCCTTAATCCACTCGTTTTCAGGATCGCCAGAAAGAGTCTTCTCAAGAATCTCTCTAGACTCTTGAAATTGATTTTTATAGAATTTGATTAGACCAAGAATACACAATGAAAAACTGTTTAGAGGATCTAAAGACAATACCTGAGAAATTATTCGATTAGCATCATTATACTTTCCCTTAACTATTAAATCTAAAGCTATAATATTTTTAGAAAGAACACCATTCGGTTCCTTTAATAAAGCTAGTTCTGAGTTCTCAACGGCTTTTTTTATGTTTCCCTTTAAAAGACAGATTCTTGCTTTTAGTAGAAAGGCATCTTCTTGATTTGGATCAATACTTAGTGAATGATCCAAAATTTCATAACCGTGTTTAAATTTGTTTTCATAAATCTCAATTTCTGCATATTGATTTAAAATAAGGATTGAGTTTGGTTCTAAACTAATAGCTTTTTTAATATAGAATCTGGCCTTTGAATAAAAAGCGAGCTTCGAGTAGCAAAAACTGATTAAGTAAAACAGATAGGCGTCACTGGGGCTTAATGAAATACTTTCTTTTAATTCTTGAATTGCAAATCGATACTTCTTGGTCTCAATTAAAAACAATATATGATCATAGCTATTCATTTATGATAAGTTGTCCGAGATTCATTGCATTAATAAAATCTTTGAAGGCAATGAGGGTGATCTTTGTTTTCATGTATTAGTTTAAAAGTTCTAAAGCTCCATTTTGTCTTTTAGAACAAAATGCATTTCATCATTACCTACATGTCCCTTCATAATTAGCTTATTTACATCAAACCAATACTCACCAGTAAAATTTCCTCCAGCTTCCAGAAAATTCATAGATATTAAATTTGGAGAGCCAATACCCCAGGTTCCATGAGCAGTATTTCCCATTCTATGCATAGCACACTCACCGCCTTCTTTAAATTCATATAGTATTGCAACATTCTGGCTTGTTCTATCTTCATTGTCTACAAGAATCCGGCCATTAGCCATCATTCTTAAAAGTTCCCAGCTTCCTATAAATTTTTCCATATTGCTCTATTCCTGATGCTCTTATTTACTACCTCTAGAGTACCAAATTGACTAAAAAGAATTTCATTTCAAAATGCCAATGAGCTCTTTCAAATGAATTTACCCTATCACTCTCAACCATATTATTCTTTTGTAAATAAGCAGAAAGCACTTGTATCTAATCCAAAATGCAGACACCTTGAACTAAATTTAACACAGACCAAGAGGATATGGCACTATCAGATCAAAACCAGGTTAATTCAAATTTTAATCGTACCAGTACTGGAGAGGCAGTACTTGCCAATAAAGAGCTGGATGGTAAAGTAGCTGTTGTAACAGGAGGTTATAGCGGGATTGGACTTGAAACGACTAAAGCTCTTGCAGCTAAAGGCGTTAAAGTTATAGTCCCTGTTCGCTCCACAGAAAAAGCAAAGGAAAGCCTGGGAGAAGTAGAAGGAGATGTGCAGTCAGCTGTAATGGATTTGAGTGATCTGAAGTCTGTTCATGATTTTGCATATAGTATTCTTGATGAATATGACCGGCTAGATCTACTGATCAATAACGCAGGAATTATGGCTTGCCCTGAAACACGGGTTGGTCCAGGTTGGGAAGCACAATTTGGTGTGAATCATATGGGGCATTTTGTTTTAACCCAAACACTTATGCCTTTATTGACAAAAAGCGCAGGAGCAAGAGTTGTAAGCCTCACCTCAACTGCCCATAAAATGAGTGACATTCGTTGGGATGATATACAGTTTGAATCCGGTGAGTATGATAAATGGCAAGCCTATGGCCAGTCTAAGACAGCGAATGCTTTGTTTGCGAACGCATTATCAAGAAGGCTAAAGAATAGTGGGGGACTGGCATTCTCTGTTCATCCGGGAGGCATATTTACTCCTCTTCAACGGCATTTACCAAAAGAAGAAATGGTAATGCTGGGCTGGATCAACGAAGATGGAAGTCCTTCTGAATTAGCAAAACAAGGATTCAAAACTCCCGAACAAGGCTGTTCTACCACTTTATGGGCCGCTACTTCTGAATTACTTGATGGTAAACCAGGTGTTTATTGTGAAGATTGCAACATAGGCACACCTACTGATAATTCGAACCCGATGGGCAGGTATTTTGGTATAGATGCTCATGCATGTGATGATGAGTCAGCGGAAAGATTATGGGAGATTAGTGAAGAGCTGTTGAAGGGAGTATGACTAGAAATAGCAATAATCATATTTCCAAATTACTAACTCACTTAGGTTCCAGTGTCATCACATAATCATAACTTTCGTCCAGGTATTTAGCCAGATTGTCCAGATCGTTAAGCATGCTCTCTGGTATTAATACATAACCATGCATAATTGCGTTGTATGATTTATAAAGTGTGGTATCCCATTCTTCCAGGTATTTTTTCTGAACTTCTTTAGAGAATCGTATTCCTATTTCTCCGGCCTTATTAAGCAGAGAAAACATATAGCCATTAGCCGATGTGTAAGGCATAGTTTTTCCTTTTCGCTCAAACCTGTCGCATTTAGAAATCAGGGTATCGTAAATCTTAAGTCTTTCTTCCCACATAGCTACTGTTTCTCAACGAATTCTTTGAATTGTTTCATCCATTTTTCCCCTTGTTTCCGGTACATACCGGGAAAGATTATGGCCATTAGTCTTGGCATCAAACTCATTCTTACATATTCAAATTCATACTCATAACGGGTTTTATCCAATCCAAGATCTATAAATTTACATTTCCAGGTGTTATCCATGTGCTTGTGATGATAGAAAGCTTCAAATGTGTCGGGTAGATTATTAGCAGATATGGTTTCTGTAAGCACCATATCATGTTTTCCATATTTATAATACATCTTTGAGACAGCTCCTTTTTCACCTGCTTTTCCGCTTATTAATTCTTTTCGGATGAACCCATCCTGGTATTCTTTCAGGTTTCCAGGATCCGCAAAAAGACGAGCTACCAGCTCTACAGGTTTGTTGATCTCGATTGCTCCTTTATATTTCATAAGTATATACTGAATTTAGTTAAACAGCACATAGGTAAAAAAATGAACTAACAAACAGGTTACAGAGCTATTTTGTAACCGTTGCTTTTACAATTTTTTTCCTTTCGTTCTTTTTTCGAGGTATTCGGAAGGGGAGACACCTTCAAACTCCTTAAACACCCGGTAGAAAGAAACTTTATTATTGAAACCAGACTCATAAGCTACATCAATCAATTTGAGTTTTGGGTCAGAATTAGTTTCCAATATTCGCTTAGCCTCATCAAACCGGTATTCGTTGATAAGCCTCTTAAATGAACAGTTAAACTTTTGATTGATGAGTTCAGTGACAAGAGAACGGGGAAGTTGAATATCTTTAGAAAATTTAGCCAGGGTCAATGTATCATCGAGATATACTTTATCTCTATTCAACTTTTCCAGAATGAGATTTTCATTTTGCTTTCTTTTCTCGAGGTCACTTAAATCCGGGACCCTTGAGTTAAGAAGTACTGACTCATCAACCATTTTAAAGGCTATAGATTGGATAATGAACGTCATGGCCAGCATACTTACCTGGTTAACCAAAGCGAAATTAAAGCCACCAAGTGGTTGTATCAAATAGTAGAGAAGATGTAGAACCAGGAATACAGAATAACCGATCAATATTACCCGGTACCAGTTTGCGAGCATGTTGTTGGTTACATGTAGCCTCAGGTGGTTAAGTTTTTTAATACTAAAAAAGATATAGACACCAATGTAGATGAAAAAGCTCAGGCTGAAGTAAAAATCAAAACTTTGGTATGAAGGGATATTCTCCATAAAAGTATTGACCCACTCCATTTTTTCTAGCCCGCTTAAAAAATAGAAAGGAAGGTTCATGAGCAACATCAAACCAAATGGGATAAGATGCCAAAGCATTTTCTTTTGAAGCTTGAAGCCTTTTTCAGTAATCGCGAGTGCCATAAACCACATCAATAATGGTTTCAAAAAGCTGATGGGGAAACTGATACCTAACAGGTGAGGAACTGAGGTGATTAAATCTGTTTCAACCAACAACCTTTCGAAAAGAGTTATTCCTTCAATGATTAATAAGGAGGCGAACAGTTTTTTAAACAGTGATTTCTGTTCAGAACGTATCAGGATCAGGGATATGAAAAATGCCTGTAACGTACCGTAGGCTATAAGAACATTAATTATTAATGAAGTTTGTACCATTGATTGGCATCAATATAGGTGAACTGAATATGCAGAAGGTCAGTGTTTGCATTGCCAGTTTCAACTGGAATAACGTTAGTCTACAAGAAGAAATACCAGGCAAGCCACCTAAAGAGAATAGAAGGAATGAATAACCTAATTATATTTTGATGCATTTCAGATCCTGAAACGAGTTCAGGATGACAGAAAAAGGGGTGTTGGAATTAGCTGAAGGCATTTCATAAAAGATACTTCATTTTAGGAAACTGGAAGCTATGGTTGCTGCCTCAAACAAAAAGTAAAATCAGCGTTAGCGCAATTCCCGCCGCAGTAAAGTACATGCTTTTCACAAATAGCTTTGACGAAGGAAGAAACATCCAGAAGGAAGAAACAACAAAAAATAAAAGAGCAAAACCAAAGAATATGTTCAAATAGTAGAGTGGTTGCCCGGTTTTAGCTTTATGGAACTTGGTCATCTTATCCAGCACAAAAGGTAACCTTTTGACGGTATAACTCACCGCTCCTGTATTACTATTGTAAGTACCGTTTTGGAAAGTAAAGATTGCACCCTCAATTGAGATGACCTCCAAAGAACTTAACCCGATTGCTTCATTCAATTCCTCAGAAACGAGTCCAGGTTCTACCTGTTTTTCTATGACATAGTCCTGTTTTAAGAAATCAGTGTTTCGGAAAACCAAAACTATTCCACTTACGGCATACACAGCCATTATTCCAGCTAAAAAGAAGCCAAGATATCTATGCCAAACCCTCATGGTTTTGGAAGTAGATTTTGCACTCGTCATGATGAATATTGTTCTATACTAAAAATTTGCGATCGCTAATATAGACAGATTCTAAATAAGAAAAGAATGATTTTTTTCTAACTCTCATATTTCTTCATTATATACCGAACGGATAAAAGTTCATCAGGAAGAAAGACCTCAAAAGGAATTATATGTATAGATTTGTTTCACTAATAATTTTAGCGGCATTTTTTATTACTAGCCAAAACTGCGCAAAACAAAAGGATTCAAAAAGTATAGAACGTCAGATTCTGGTAGATGGATCACAGTATATAATCAAAGGAATATGTTATCACCCGGTTCCACAGGGCAGTGATAAAAGAGATTTTAGTACACTTTCAGGAGATTTAGAACTCATGAAGGAGGCAGGAATTAATACCATAAGAGTGTATGAGCCTATTACGGAAGATTGGGTATTGGATGATATTAGTGAAGCTGGCATAAAAGTTATTATCGGCTTTGGATATAACCAGGGAGGCGTGTATGATATTCTGTCCGGTACTTTTATTGACTACATAAACAAATATGAAAATCACGACGCCATTTTAATGTGGGAACTGGGAAATGAATACAACTATCATCCAGAATGGTTTGACGGAGATATCAAAAACTGGTACACCGCGATGAATAATGCTGCTGCTACGATAAAAAATGTTGGTAGCAAACACCCTGTGACTACAGCTCATGGTGAGCTTCCGGATTCTCTGGCCCTGGCAATGTCACCAAATATTGATGTATGGGGAATGAATGTTTATCGGTGGGATGATCCTGAGACAATTTATGAGCAGTGGGCTGCAGTAAGCAATAAGCCCATGTATTTATCAGAAGCAGGTGGGGATAGTTACATGACTATCACTAAAGATGGATATCAAGAAGGTGTTAATGAAAGAGCACAGGCTGATGCGACAGAAAATATTCTAAACGATGTGTTCGACAATATGGATGTCGGTTCCGGGCTAACATTATTCCAGTTTACGGATGGTTTATGGAAAGCCGGAAATCCTGATACGCAGGATCCGGGAGGATGGGCTCCAAATAGTAGTGGCGTTCCTTATGACGGTACTCCCAATGAGGAGTACTGGGGAATTGTGGACATCGATCGGAATAAAAAACAAGCTTTTGATATTGTAAAAGCTGTTTACACTAGACCAAGTGAGAATTAACCACAGAAAGAACACCTTCCATTGAGCCATGGAAGGTGATCAAAAGCACAGGTTATTATACTAAGTTGAAACTTACTTCTACCTTGGAAACCTTACCTGTTCGGTTTAATATTTCACTACTTAGTTCCTTACTAAGCGATAACTCCGAATAACTTTCATCTGTACCGTCAGTAAATCGGACAACCAGGGAATTGCTATTCGAAAGCTTATAAATAAACGGAACCTGGCAATAAGTATATCCCAGGGAACCAATAGAAAGTGAAATTTCCTGCTCGCCTCCCTTTAGGTCGATATATTCGAATACATCATCATTTTTTAAAAACTCTGATGTTTCTAAAAGTTCAGGGCGGAAACAGATTTGTCCACCTTTTACAAATACGCCCAGTTCACCAAATCGAGCAAGAATATCCTCTTTTACCTGGCCTGTCATACCTGGCTGCTTGGCACCTCCATTTCCTGGTGTATGAGAATAAGGATCAGAAGGGAAAGCACCATAAGTTTGAGGATTTTTATGAGTTCCAAGCCCATCTCTCACATCATAATAATGTTCAATGAGTTGTTTGACTTGTTCTTCGGTGGCATCTCCATCAATGGCCTGCCAGCAGTTTTCTTCTACCGCCAGGATCAATTTTGAAACCATGTGCCAGTAAATCGAACCCAAACCTTCATAGCCAAAGAATGTACCTGAACGGCCAGTAAAAGATTGATGATCAAATACTCCTTCAAATATCGAAAGAACAAGGTCATTTTCTATTTCACCCAATCCATCATATTCCTTGCTTCCAAGACTTTTTAGAGCTTTTTCAACATCCTGTTGGTTATTGAATTCTCCATTAAAATGGACCCCACCGTTCACATCTTTTTCTATAATTCTTTGGTCACCGCTTGCAATCATCTCCTGGAGTAGGTTAGATTTTTCAACTTCACTGTCGGGGATGATATTCTTGACGTCAAAGCGAGGTAGTTGGCGGTCAGGATATAAAATGTAACTATGTTGATCAGCGCGATATAGGTCGCTGTTACGAAGTCCTTTCAATATCTCGAGTACTTCTGCGGAATCCAGCTTCCCTGAACTTAATACTGCTACCTGGCCTTCCAACATTTCATAAAGGTTCCGGACTGAAATTCCCCCTTCTTCCTCAATATTCAACAGATTGTAGGAGTGGTACAATTTATCCTGCCGTTGGTTAGCCTCAATAGTATGATCAGTAAATGAGAGAGCTATAGAAAAGAACTGGTTCAGTTCTTCTTGTGAAATCGAGCTTTGAGACTCAGAAAATCCTTTATACACTTGATTACGGTACGTTTCTCCAGCTGTACCTAGTGCATCAACTAGTTCACGACGTTGTTTATCATTGAATGAACCATTTAATGCATCTTCAAATTGATTAAAAGCCTCAGAAATTGAACGGAGTGACTCAGCTACTTCTGATGAAATTGAAATATTTCCTATTCCTGAATCAGAAAATAAAGATTGACTAAAAGTTATAAAGCGCCTGATATAGTACAATGTAACCATTGATACACCATTCCCTACAAGGGCATTGTTTGCGTCATTCCACTCAGGTCGTTGAGTGTTCAACCAAATACCACCTTCGGGAATAAAATTCGAAAGTTTGGAAAGTAGTGTTACCAGAAGCTTCTCAGTCAAATTTACAAGGTACACTTCATTATTAGCATCCCAGATAAGCTTGCCATCAGCTCCTGTATCAGAAACCCGACCTTCAATAATAGCTTCTAATTCGTGATCAAAGTCTACAGTGTCTTTTGGATTGGTTAACAGGTCGCTATATGCTTTTATACGATAGGGTACATTGGCGTATGAATAATTTCGTTCGGTCAGCATTTGTTTTAATGCTGATGGGTGATGAGCTAATGAAAGTTCGAGTAGCTTCAGTAGATAAATAATCTGGTGATCGCCCCAATACCCGATATAAGACCATGGATCATCTTCTTCAATTACCTCCCAATCAATACCATCTCGTGTTATTCTATAAGGGTTATAGCCATCAGCTGTAGAAGCATTCACAAACTTACTTATAATACCTTCCAGGAAGTTAGGATAGGAGAGAGCCAGAGCTTCCCAGTTCTGGAATATATCTCTCCAGTTGCCAGCATAGTATAATTTCTTATCTCCGTTTTCTTCTTGCAGCTCAATCGAAAACTGGTTCCAAGGCCTGCTGGGATCCCCATGCCTACGACTAAAGGTAAGTGGAAGGTATTCAAGTGTGAGTCTTTTTAGTTGGGGATCATTCGTTTTTTCAATTACCTCTAATAATTCAGAGTAAGTAATGGAATCTGTGAGGCTGTTTAAGGTCTCCAAATTTTTCTTAGCTACCTTCGTATTAAAAGCCTCAATAAAGGGGATAAAATCAGCTTTCTGAATCTGATAGTTATTATCAAAGATACCGCCACGCATTACATTGAATAAGACATTGGCAAAATGGCGGGTTGTAAGCATTTTATCTTCGCTCTTTTGCAAGCCGTCTGAACTGGCAACTATTTGCATCAGGCGTTTGGTACCAATTGCTATGTCCTCTTCAATAGAAGTAACGATATTATCATCACTCTTTATCCACTCATCTAATGCTACCACATCTGAAGGCCCCTGGTTTATTTCAGCTACGAAATACCAGCTCTTTGACTCTTTTGAAGAAAGATTTTGACTGCTTTCAATGAAATAAGCACCGCGACGAGCTCTGATATCAACTTCATTAGTAAGTGGTTGTCCCTTTCTGAACTGATCTAACTGATCAGAAGATAAAAGATGCGTATCAGTATCAATGCCATAAGACCATATAGTAGCTGCTTTGAGTGACTCACTTGGTTCAGCTTTATCCACTGGGATTGCGCTGAGCAAGAATAGCCCTAGTCCGGAATCACTTAGGAGCTCATTTTTCTTATAAGCATCAAGTAAAGTGCTGTATTCGTTTTGCATTCTTCGGTCGATGCCAAAAGGAAGCAGATTCTGAAGACCATCCAATAAACGAATATTTACAGGCTGATCTCCATTATTTGTAACCTTTGATCTCTTTACAAAACCGTATTTCTGGCTTGAATTCCAGCTATAAGAGAAAGTGACTTCAAGATCATTATTAATTTCTTCAAAGATTAGCTGGTTTCCGCAAAAACTTTTGTACAGGTTCCTTTCTGTTTTATAGACCCCAGTGTAACGTTCTGAAAAAGGTTCCCACAGATAATTACTCCCAGATTTCTCAACGAGGAGAATGGTTTTACTACCTGTTAATTCATTTCCATCATGAATTTTATCGTCAGTATAATATGGAAATAAAGAATTCTCAGGATTTTTACGGCCCGCTGAAAGGCCACCTTTTGTAGAAATATACAGCCAATGATCAGAATCACTTACCACACTTATAAAGAATGGATCCATATGATCATAGTTAGCAATTTTATAGTATTCTACTCCATCACGTGTGATGAAGTCACCAGTGACTTTTTTATCAGAAGTGTGAAGTTGGTTTGCACCTAGATTAATCCGGTTATCAGACATTAGTAATGTAAACTTGTTAATTTTTTTATCGAAGATGAGTAGTAAATGCTCTAATTATTTGCAGACGTGGGAGGCAGAACATCTTTGAGCATATCATTCTTATTACCTCCATAGGTTTTGGAAATAGGTTTCCCATCCCGGCTAAGCCCCTCAAAAGCTCCCTGATTAACTAAATCCCAAAGAGCATATTTAGCCTCTCCATCAAGATTAATCAGGCCAAAGTGATTTTCGGACCCTAATGGGTTTTCCTTGTCTTTCCATTTTTCATCAAAAGCTTCAAAGTAAAAACAGGATATACCTTCTGCGTTCGTCCATTCTCTCATGTGGTCATAGAATAGTCTTTGCTTGTATTCATCCGTAGCCCTGGACCCTTCAGGACCATATAATGAGTTTGTTATGGAAGCCCAGCCGGTTTCTCCAATATGAATCGGCTTATCAACCCCTAATGAGGTCATATATTCCTTAACAGCAGTAAATTGCGATATCGCATAATCTCTGGCGCGAATCATAGCCAAATCGATCTGCTCCATTTCGGTCAGATTTGCTTCATCCTCCGGAATTACCCAGTATGCAGGATTATAATGGCTGTCATGGAAAGGGTAGGTATGAACCGAAACAAAATCCACAGCCTCGAATAGTGATGTCAGATCTTCATTATGATAGTTGCTATCTCCGCCGCCCCAGGATGCGAAATTATCTGAACTTGTAATCCAGACATCTTCAACGAGAAGGCCATTTTTCTTTAAATCCTGGAGATGATTTACCCATTTTAGTATGATATCAGGAGTAACAAAATAAGAGGTTGCCCAATGGACCATAGCTTCATTACCAACTGCAATCATCTTCACTATATCCGGATATTCATTTGCAAGACGAACCGCTGCTTCTATTTCAACAGTATTATTTTCTATACTTTCTTCATTATGAATAACAGGCTGATCTGTCCAAGCATTCTTTGCATCAATCCATGCGCCTACCATTACGTACATCTCAAAACTTGAATCTTCTTGTTTAAGTGAATGAATGGCCTTGATAAGATTCTCGGCATGAGGATACTGCTGACTATTATAGGTTCTTAGAACTTTTATGTTCATAGCCGAAAGTATTCTAAGGTCTTCTTTTAAGTCAGCTACAGAGGGAACAGTATCCCGAGTTGCTTTTCTGAACCCTCCAAAAGACATCGCCTGATACTCTGGATTCCCCAAAATCTCACCGGCTGTCAAATTTTTTTGTACTTCTTTTTCTTCATTACTCTCACAGTATATTAAAGTCGTGGCAATGAGAGAAATAAGTATTAAAACAAATCTTTTCATAGCCCATAAGATAATTATTGTTATTCAATTATTGAAAGAAAGAGAATTCTTATCACAACAAATTCTGTAATCGTAAGAGATTTTCATGTATTTTGAACGAAATTTAGAAACTAACTAGTAATCTACTATTCACTCAATGTCGTATAAAGCAGAGAAAGTTCATTCCTTATTGGGGCAAGACTTCAAAAATAAAACCAAAGAAGAACTACAAGAAATATTCAGATTGGTTCTTGAGAATGGAATGCATGGAATAGGTTTTAGTCCATATGAAGAGGGGCAAGAGCCTGGAGATCAGATTACTGAAGCTCAAATTAGACGAAGAATGGAAATCATCAAACCCTACACAAAATGGGTACGTTCTTTCTCTTGTACGGATGGGAACGAATTAATTCCTAAGATTGCGCATGAGTATGGAATCAAAACGTTAGTTGGGGCTTGGCTTGGAACGGACGAAGAAAAAAATGAGAAAGAGATCCAGTCTCTTATCAAGGTGGCTAGAGAAGGCTATGTTGATATAGCTGCTGTCGGAAATGAGGTTATGTACCGGGAAGATTTGTCTGAAGAAGAGTTAATCGGCTTTATCGAACGAGTAAAAGATGAAATTCCTGAAATTCCCGTGGGTTATGTTGATGCGTATTACGAGTTTGAAAACCGACCTAGAATTGTTGATGCTTGTGATGTTATTCTAACAAATTGTTATCCTTATTGGGAAGGATGTCATATAGATTATTCTTTTGTGTACATGAAAGATATGTTCCATAGAGCGGTTAGAGCTGGAAAAGGAAAACGAGTAATTATTTCGGAAGCAGGATGGCCAAATAAAGGGCAAACCTTTCATGGAGCTGAACCATCAATGGAAAATGCGATAAAGTATTTTATAAATGCTCAGCTTTGGTCAAAAGATGAAAATATTGAAATGTTCTATTTCTCCTCCTTTGATGAGTCTTGGAAAACAGGTGCAGAAGGGGATGTAGGAGCTTTCTGGGGCCTTTGGGATAAAGATGAAAGACTTAAGTACTAAGAAACCCAGATTTCGGTAAATCTAGAAATTCAAAACGATTAGAATGAGTATGAAGAACGTTTTAAATATTGAACCAGGAAAGGCTATTTGCTATTCGGGATTTAGGGAAGGCCAAAGTCCGGATACCGGAGTCTTCCCAAGCTATGAAGAGATTAAAGAAGATTTGCACCTATTACATGGTCACTGGAAATACCTTCGTTTGTACGATTGCGATCTGCATTCCGAGATAGCACTTGAGGTAATCCGGAATGAGAACTTGGATTTTAACGTAATGCTAGGTGCTTATATAGCCGCAGAGGTGAATAATGAACAATGTCCCTGGGGTGGAATCTATCCCGATGAAAAACTGGCTGCAAATAAAAAGCAGAACCTTAAACGAATTCAAAAGCTTATTCGTCTGGCAAATGAGTACCCGGATATCATTTTCTCTTTATCAGCCGGGAACGAAGCTACGGTAGACTGGACTGATCATCTTGTACCAACGGAAAGTGTTATCAACTATGTGAAATTGATACAGAAAGGAGCGAAACAACCAGTTACTTTTTGTGAGAACTATTTGCCTTGGCTTGAGAAGATTAAGGACCTGGTTGATGTTGTCGATTTCATTTCTATTCATACCTACCCGGTTTGGGAGTATAAAGGCATCCAGGAGGCGTTAGAGTACACACAACAAAACTACAACGTTGTGGCAAATAAGTATCCTGGAAAACAAGTTGTGATTACTGAAGCCGGTTGGGCTACGAATTCTAATGGAAGAGGTATCGATCCAAGTAATGTGAATGAAGAACTTCAGAAACAGTACTACACCGATTTAGTCGAGTGGTGTGAATCAGAAGGGATACTCACTTTTGTATTTGAAGCTTTTGATGAGCCATGGAAAGGTTCGCCAGAACCATTAGAGCCAGAGAAGCATTGGGGCTTATTCAAAGTTGACAGAAAGCCTAAGCTGGATTTACAGGAAATCATTTCTTACTTATAAGGCTTTTAGATTCAGAATCTAAAAGCCTGAAAATATTCTAATTCATTACGAATCGGCTGCTAAACCATCTTTACGAGCATCAAGCTCTTGTCTTACTTCGTTAGCTTTTTCTTCAGTTAAATCATATCCATTCATAATTATCATGGCGATTAAGGTGCCAAGCATTGGTAACCCGGAAAAGAAAAGTCTAAGCCCTGTCATTGGAGCGCCTGAAGTAGCCCCTGAATCAACATCAAAACCTACTAAAGTCATGATTGCTCCGGTTAATAATCCAGCTATTCCAAAACCAAATTTTACCATCCACCAGTAAATTGCCCCAAAAATACCTTCTCTTCTTTTGCCTGTATTCAGTTCATCCAGGTCACATACATCGGCAGTCATTGACATCATTATAGTAAAGAGGCTTCCAATCCCAAATGAGAAAAAAGGAAGAGCAAATAAGAACATATACGGCTTACCCGGGATAAAGAAGAACCAAAGCAGTACATATCCTATAAAAGAAATGGATTGACACACCATAAAAGCGGGCTTCTTTCCAATTTTTCCGGAAATCCATGCTGTAGCAGGAATTACAAGAAAGGTTGTGCCCAAAGCTCCGATACTACCGAATAAGGTAGGCCAGACACCAGCAGCTGCGGAATCACCGTTGAACAGATAGTAAACCACAATGAAAAAAGTGAAACTGGCAACTGTGTTAAATGAGTTGAAGATTAAAAAGGTAGCGAAACACATTCTTCGGAACTGCTCAATTTTGAAAGATTCAACAAATCCATTGAGAATCTCAACTAAGCTGCCCCTAATGTTGTTCATTGTTAATGGTTGGAAATCATCACGACCCGTTGTAGAATTACTTTTAATGAAAAGAGCAGGAACCATAGCCAGTACGCCACAAGCAATACCTACCCACAGTGCTAAATTCCGAGTTGCTGTATCAGCATTTGGGAACCAATCAGGATCATACATAATCACCCAGAACCATGGTGCTATAACCCAGGCCCATTGGCCAATCCATTGAGCTACTGCCATGATGTTTGTTCGTTCATGGAAATCATCGCTCATTTCATAGCCCATAGCTACGTAAGGAACGCTAAAAACGGTGAAAGAGAGGTAGAAAAGAAAAGAACAGATTAAGAAATAGGTGAAATTATAATCTACACCGTTCTCACGATATAACTGCCACAAAACTATATAAGTCAGGCCTGATAGAATTGCACCAATAAATACATATTGACGCCTTCTTCCCCACCTGGATCGGGTATTATCCGAGATAAATCCCATAATAGGATCTGTGAACGCATCCATCAGTCTTGGCAAAAAGAAAAGTACTCCCCACATCCATCCGGGAAATCCTAAATCCTGGACGAGTACAACCATAAAAATTGACATTGCCGCCGGAAACATTTGGTTTGCCAGCATCCCTAAACCAAATGCTACTTTCTGTCCAAATGGGACTTTAATGTGTTTTGCAATTTCCTGATGTGCCATGTGTGTCCCGAATTTTTAACCTGTTAGTTTTTTAGAATTCTTCAACTCAACGAATAGTTTATAGATGAATAAGTGAGCACAATAAAAGGCTAATTCCAGAATGGTACAAATTTGGGAATTTTTATCTGTAAGCGCTTTGTTAGCTATTACAAGTGAATCAGATTTGGTAGTTGGTGTATTTATAGGGAGTACATTCAGTACACAGTATCAGAAGCTTATATCTAGTGTAAGAGTAATTTAACTAGGAGAAACAGATCGCTTTTTCTCCTTAAAGTATGAGTAAAAACTTAGTATGATTGCTGAAGAAGAAACCAGTGTCATTAATGTTCCTGGCATGAAATAAACATAACCGCCCAGGTCCATGAAAAGGAAATATCCTAAATCTGCCAGTCCACCAGTGAGTGCAGCAAGAAAGATGGCGTTTTTATTTCCTTTCCAGATATAAAGAGCACATATAAAAGTGGTCAATCCAATCCACAAAAGGTTAAAACCGTGTTGTCCGATAACAGCTCCGGCAGCATCAGGGTAATTCATTTGTAAAGTTGTGGGATCAACAGCATCAGCGATTCCTGCAACAGCACTTGATATATCTCCAGTGATGATAAAATACATGGTTATTCCACCAGCAAATATGTGCACTAAGCCCCAGATAACCCATAAAACAGAAGAGATTTTTAGCAAAATAGTGAGGTTTTTCATCTTGATCGAAGATTAGTTAGTAAGGATATAATCGAACAATATGACTATAGATAGCCTATTTAGCATTAACCTGGATTAAGAAATCGCTCTTTTAGGTACTTCTACGAGCTCGTTTCCCCTTGATTTTGCTAAGGGCTTCCGGTGTAATTCCAAGATAGGAGGCAATCATACGTTGAGGGACTCTCTGAATGATATTAGGGTAAGTTTTTTCAAAGTGTTCATAGCGTTCAATCGCAGAAAATGACATCAGCATGATTACTCTTTGTTGCAGTACAGAAAGACGTTTAATAAGTGGGGCAACATTATTTTGTTCTCGCTTAAGATTCTTCTCGGATATACTTACAACCGAATCTTCAAGACAATCAATAAAAAGTTCAGTTTTAACGTCAGGGCCATTAGTATCGGCAATAGTCCAGCCTTCAGGAGCGAACATAAAAATATGTTCTTTGCCTTTTTCATCAATACTATAGCTACGAAGTAGTCCGCTCTGGACATGGTATACCTTCGAATTCAGTACGCCTTTTTCCTGAAGAAGCTCTCCTTTTTTTACCTCAATGATTTCCATGCCCGTATTTCATAGTTAGTAGCTTATCTGAAGCTAACTAACTAAAGCTTTATTAGCTATTGCCAAACCTTTTACAAAAGCCTGGATTAAGGCTTCAATAGTATCAGGAGAAGCTCCTTTTGAAGCAAAACTGAAATCTTCTTTCTCCAATGTCAGAGTTACAATAACAAGGGAGTCAGTATCCGGGCTTAATATTTCTACTTCATGGTTCTTGACTTCAAGAGGGATGAATGCATCTGTTTCAGCTTTGATTGCAGTAAGTACGGCGTCCATAGGTCCAACGCCTTGATCCAGAGAGAGGATTTCTTCCCCGTTTGGCAGCTTAAGTTTTACTGCGGCACTTACCAATCCGTTCATTCGCATGGTAAGTTTATAATCCAATACTTCTATCGGATACTCCAGGTCAGCATCTTCCTGGTATACTAATGATTGAAGAGCCTTGATTTCTTCTTCTTTGAGCGTTTTACCCTTTTTGTTAATTCCGCTAACGTATTCATCATATAAGCGGGAGTGTTCTTCATCCATGGTTACATTGCCCATGATCATTTCACGGGATTGTCCCCAACTTTGTTTTTGCAGATCAGGGAAGCCGGATGCTATATACTGTTGAACCCGTTCGAGCTTTGGTGAAAGAACAGGGGAGGAAAGGGAGTATTTAGAAACAATTTGCGAACTTTTTAGCCCGGTTCCGGTTAGCACAAATAAGCACTTTTTTCCTTTAAATTGATCAACATTGTTTTTGAAGCAGGCTAATGGGATAGCACAAGCTGGTTCTGTAAAGAAGCCTTCTTCTACTGTCATCTCCTTCATCGACTCTAATAACTCATTTTCAGTAGCTGTAAAAGCTAGTCCATTGGTCTCCTGAACGCCTTCAAGTACTTTATAGAAATCAAAGGGATCGCCAACAGCTACAGCGTCAGCCATTGTATGAACCTGGTCTTTGATGATTTTTTCCTTCTTAAAAATCCCTTCAACTACCGGGGAACTATGTTCTGGCTGTACCGCAACAAAAGCAGGTATTTTATCAATTTGGCCAGCAGCTTTTAATTCTTTTAAGCCTTTGTAAATAGCTGCAAAGTTTGTTCCTGCACCAATTGGAACAAAAATGTAATCATAATCAATGGGGCCTTGTTCAAATAGTTCATAAGAGAAAGACTTTTGACCTTCCTGGCGGAATACATAATCTCCAGCTAAATAATAATTCCCGGATTTGGCAAACTCCCTGCAAAGTAATTCACATGCTTTAAAATCTCCTTTAATTTTGATGATAGTAGCATCATAAATAGTAGATTGAGCAAGTTTAACTTCCGGTGTTCTTTCCGGGACAAATACAAAACAAGGTATTTTGAAGTAACAGGCATATGCTGCAACAGACGCTGCCATATTTCCTGTTGAAGCCAAACAAATTGCATCAGCACCGAGCTCCAATGCTTTCAGTACTTCAACATAACTACCCCGATCTTTAAAACAACCTGTAGGATTTTCAAACTCGAGCTTCGCATACAAATCAGCACCATACTTTCTGGAAAGCCTAGTAAGATGTTTTAGTGCCGTGTAATGGTTCTTAAGCGGGTCTGGCTGAATATTATCAAGAGGGTATTGAATCTCTTTTCGAATCTCGTTGTAGTCTACAGTAAGTACATTACCACAGTTTGTACAATAGGTACTTGTTTCCCTTTCATCATTAATAGTATTACAAGTTATGCAACGAAGGGTGTAACCAGAGTTTGAGCTTTTCATGGAGTATCTAAATGGAAAATTTTCCAAAAGTACGAAGCTTTTTTATTGGAAAGAAGAGTAGAAAAGCGCTTTTTTACATTAAATAGGAAATACGTGAATCTAGTTCATTTATCTGCTATAAACTATTGATTTAGACTAAAGAGGAAGAAGTATAATTTCTTCAAAGTCCATATCCAGTTCCTCTAGTACAGGTCCCGCTATTTCTTCGACTTCAAACTCTTCATAATCTTGTAAGCCTTCCAGTTTTATATAAAGGATTTCATTATGATCGTCTACAAAGAACTCGGCATCTGTAGATTCAAAACTCTCTTTTAAGGTTCCGATAAGGAACTGCAGATCTTCTTCGTAAGATTCGTAGTCTATTTCTTCGTTTGAGCTCATAGAATAATTGGGATTGATTGGGTGCAAAAATACTCCGAGTTTGAGCCATGAACAAGCAGCTTGTTAAACTTTCAGAAATAGCCGATAAACCTGCCCGATTAATTGTTGGGTTGATGTCCGGAACTTCTCTTGATGGGTTGGATATTGCTCTATGTAAATGTTCAGAGAACACTGTTGAAGTCCTGGAGTTCAAGACTTTGGACTATAGCCAAAAGTTAAGATCAAGAATAAGAGCTATACAGTCCAGGCAGGAAGTAAACCTGCAGGAAATATGCATTCTTAATACCGAGCTAGCACATCTATATTCAACATGGATTATTGAGGCGTTAAAAGAATGGGGAGTTGAAAAAGCCGAAATCGACCTTATAGCTAGCCATGGCCAAACAATCTATCATAATCCATCACAGAACCTTAATAGTACACTGCAAATTGTAGATGGAGATCATATCGCAGTGAAAACTGGAATTATTACAATTTCTGATTTCCGACAAAAGCATACAGCAGCAGGTGGAGAGGGGGCACCTTTAGCAGCATTGATGGACGAAGCACTTTTTAAAGATGATCTGAAACATAGATTACTCCTGAACCTTGGCGGTATAGCCAACTTTACCTGGCTACCTTCAAGAGAAAGTGGGGAAGAAAGCATCACTTCTGACACCGGCCCTGCGAACTCATTAATAAACGAAGCTGCGCAAAAGTACTTTAATAAGCCTTACGATGAAAATGGTGATATTGCAAGGTCAGGGAATTCTAATTCTGAGTTATTGAGATACCTTTTACTCGAACCTTACTTCCGAAAGCCATTTCCAAAAACAACAGGCCAGGAGGAGTTCAACCTGCACCTGGTAGAAGAGTTAATGCAGAGTTATCAGGTTGAGCAAGGACCGAATGATTTGATTGCTACACTCACCGAATTAACAATTCATAGTATTACCAGGGCATTAGATAAAATTACAGGTGATACGAGTTATGAAATCTATATCAGTGGGGGAGGAATATCCAACCCAGTAGTCATAGAAGGTTTAAGAAATAGACTGCCCGGTGCTAACTTTAAAGAGATTGAGAAACTAGGAATCCCCCCGGATGCAAAAGAAGCTGCTTTGATGGCATTTCTGGCTAATGAAATGGTATTGGGAAATAGTTTTCATACCAATAGCATGGAAGTAAATTTAGGCAAGGTGAGTTTTCCAGTTTGAAACAATGAAATATATCTTCCATTGTATCTTGATCTTAATTCTCTTAGCCTTTGAAAAATCTTAAAGTTGGCATGAGATTTAGTGCGTCTAGCCATTCTCTAAAATCCCGAAATAAATTCGGGATGATTTAAAAAATGAAGTTTTGTTACTAATTCATTCTGATTTTAACGACTCAACCGGGTTAGCTAAAGAGGCTCTAATCGAATGATAACTCACCGTTAACATGGTTACTACTAAACAGGAAACCGCTCCGATAGCAAAAATCCACCAGTACATTGGTATTCTAAAAACGTAGCCTTGCAGCCAGCTATTCATTACATAAAAGCCCACTGGTAATGCAATAAAGCAGGCAATAATTACCAATTGACCAAAATCTTTAGATAGCAACAACCACAAGTTGGCAATAGATGCACCCAATACTTTCCTAATACCAATTTCTTTTATCCGTTGAGTAACCATAAACGCTGATAACCCAAATAACCCAAGACAACTTATCAAAATAGCCAGGGCACTAAAAAGAGTCGCCAAACCGCCAATCTGCTCTTCAGCTTTGAATTTTGTAAGATATTGATTATCCGCAAACGCATATTCGAATGGGTGCTCAGGAACAACCTTATTAAAAGTATCTTCAATATCAGATAGAGCTTCTTCAATCGGAACTCCTGGACTCGTTCGGATAAACATATGGTACATGCCTCTTTCTGAAGCAAATAACATTAAAGGTACGGGCTCATCAAAAGGAGAGCCTTTAATCATATCTCTCACTACTCCGACAATAGTAAAACTAGAATGTCCATTAAACTCCCATTTAGCATCTAATTGTTGACCAACTGGATTTTCAAGCCCCATTGCTTCCACGGCTGATTCGCTTACTATTATATTTGAGGAGCCATTGTCCAGATCTCTAGAAAAATTACGCCCGGCAATCAATTCCCACTGAGTAGCTTCTCCGTACTCAGGGTTTACATAGATGGTGTTAAATGAAATTGGAAATTCAGTTGAAGAACCTGGTAATCTAAACCCTCCGTTATTCCCTAAGGTATTTGTCAATGGGTAATTAGATGTTGCTATCTCTTTAATGGAACCTGTATTCTTTAACTCTGAGCGCAATACTTTAAAATTCTGAGACACTAAACTGCTACCGGTCATTGTAACCAGACCTTCTGTTTGATATCCCATTGGTCTTTCTTTTGCGAACTGAATTTGTTCGTATACGGTAATGGTTCCAATGATTAGGATGATTGAAATAGCAAACTGGAATACCACTAAGACTTCGCGGAACCGCTTATTTGCTTTCCCTTGCCTGAGATTTCCTTTAAGCGCTTTAACAGGTTTAAATGATGACAGGAATACTGCGGGGTAGCTTCCAGCAATCAATGCAACTAATAAGCAAAAACCCACATTTAAAATCCAAAAAAGTGGATTTCCCCACTCGAAAGCAAGTTCTTTAGCCGCAAAATTGTTGAATGTGGGCAGTAAAAGAAACACTAAGACCAAAGAGATAACCAATGCTCCAAAAGCATATAAAAAGGATTCAGTAAAAAACTGGGTCATTACCTCAGGTCTGGAAGATCCAACTGCTTTTCTAACTCCCACTTCTTTTCCACGATTTTGAAAACGAGAAGTATTCAGGTTC
Source organism: Balneolaceae bacterium (assembly GCA_040222185.1). GTDB lineage: Bacteria > Bacteroidota > Rhodothermia > Balneolales > Balneolaceae > JAVKDP01. The sequence continues at coordinate 29,260 of JAVKDP010000039.1, forward strand.
ATAAAGTTGATACACGCTATGAGTAAAATGAATATCCCAATAAGACCATACATTCGAATGAACTGGAGGCGCTTACTGGTTACCTGTTCGCCAAATTGATTCGTAGCATAGAAATGCCAATCCTTCATAGGGATCAAAAATAGTTCTCTTGGGTTATCCTCGACATCACGATAAGGTTTCATTAAGTCTTTAATAGCAAGGGAAGCGTCTGATAGACTCACATTGTCCTTAAGTTTGGCATACCCCTTCATATTGTAATTATTCCAGACGTATGGCCTATTTTCATTATAGATTAGTGCCATAGAACCAATGAATTCAACCTCTCCAAAGGTTGAGTTTTCTGGCAAATCCTCATAAATACCCTGAACAATTAAGTCTGTACCCGAAATCAAAGAAACCGTCTTACCCATTGGATTTTCTTCTTTAAATATTTTCTTAGCAAGATGTTCAGAGAGAAGTATGTTGCTGGGATTTTCCAATGCATTTCGAGTCCCTTGTATCATATTTAGGGAGAGGATATGAGGAATATCTTCCTGAAAATAATATCCCATCTCCCGGTAGTGTTCACCCTCGTAAAAAAGCAGCCCTGGCGAAGGACGGAAAAAAGTTGTGGCTACATATTCAAAGTAATTGCTATAATTCTCCACTAACTCGACTGCTATTCCTCCAGTCAATGAACTATTGATCCGTACTCCATCAGGTGAAATATCTCTGCGCATTACCTGAACTATTCGATCATAATGCTCATGATTTTTATTGAACGAATATTCATCATATATCCATAATGCAATAAAGATGAAGACGGTCATTCCAAGAGCTAAGCCTCCAATATTGATTAAGGAAAAGGTCTTATTCTTAAGAATAGTGCGATAACTTATTTTGACGTTGTGAGAAAACATGGCAGGATATATTTCAGGAGATTGAAAATTTTTGATGGCAAAAGGTCGGAGATAATTGAAAACCTGTAACCAATACAGGATAGCGGCTCTTCTTTCAGAGTGCTCCCTCAATGTAGCATTATAGTCCTCCTCCAAATCACCGAGTACTTCTTCCAGGAGTTCTTGCTTAAGAAAGAAGCATAAAAAACGTTCGGCTAAAGATGGAGGCCTGGATTCCATTTACACTACCTTGAACTTTAAATTGGCGAAGGCTGGAAACTGGTTCCACAACGAAAGCTTGATTTCACGCGAATTCTTTAAGACTTGATGTCCTTCCGCGGTGATTTCATAAATGCGTTTTCGCCTGCTACACGTTCCGCAATTTGTTTACCCATTTTGGAAGTAAGGAATCCCTTAACTCCTAAGCGGTTTAAGGTTGAGTGTACAGCTCCGATAGAAACAGAGCGCTCTAATTGGTCTTTGAATTCTTCTGCGATTTTATAGGCATATGCTTCTTTATCGAGGATGCCCACGATGAGTAGCAACGTTTCTTCAAAATCTCCGAGTTTAGTTTCTTTCATATGTTTTTAATTTGTAGAACAAATATAGAAGAAAAAACGATAACTTCTACTTTCTAGAAAGAAATAGGTTTCGAATTTTTTGGAAATACTATTGCACAACTATATTTGGGCTTTTACCGATGCTTATCTTTGGTACAAATCAGTTTTGGGAATCTTTGGCTGTAATAGTGGTTTGGGGACTTTTATTCAGTACAGCTCTAATTTTGATTTTTGCAGGGGCCTGGGAGAGAAGAAGAGGATGAGACTAATTCTTGTGAACTCTATTTATTTCTAAATACTAATTATCAATTCAAGAAAGTCCAGGACAGTCTGGCTTGTCAGGATAAGTACCAGTAAGGCAATGTTTACTAATGAGTGTAATCCAAACGTATATAGGATATATGAAGTACGATCTTTCAGCAGGTATTTCGAGCTATCAACTGAGGTTAAGAGGAATCCAATCAACCAGCTAAGAATTACAACTATTCCAAATACGAAGATCCAAATCGATGTACTTCCAATAAGGATTAGAATTAGCATGATACTAACAAATATAAAGTCGAGATGGAAAATCCAGGTATAAAGATTGAGTGCCTGGCTAAAATGAGTTAAAGATTTACTTGGGAGATATAGCCATAGAAGTCCAACAATTTGTACAAAACAGGCAATCAAAAATCCTAAAACAAATAAAGAGAAATAGTTTTGACCAACAATGGCCAGTTGTGGTACGGAGTTATAAAAAGCCTCTATCCCAAGTTCACTGATATACGTGGCACTAACTATATATACTACCAGGCCAAAGAAGGCTGCATGTTGAAAGAAAAGAAAGATTCCGCTAATAGAAGATCTTTCCCGATAACGCATAACATCTTCAACAAAGAAACGATGAGCAATAAAATACCTGGTAATGAGCTCCTTATACGTTGGCACAATCCTTACATGGATTCCAACACTGAACCAAATCAGAATAAAAATAAAGACTGCCCAGTTAAACGATGGTGCTTCATTCTTCTGTTGAGGCAATGGCAATAGAAAAGTATTCTCATTTTTCCTCTGGGCAAGAGCCAATCCAAAGGGTTCATATTCAGCCAGAGCAGTATTTAGCCAACCTGATTCAAAAAAGAGAAGCTCGCTAGTTTCAATGAGTTCCTGAACTATTTCGAAATCACCAGAATCGTAGTTTTTTGAAAAGAGGCGATAAGAAGTGCCAGCAGGAATTATACTTGAATTAACTTCAGTGATCGAAAAGTCTAGAGACAGGGGGGAAGGCACGGTTGAAACTTCATAAAGCAACAAGTTAGTAGTGGTGTCTACTGTATTTAATACGGATGAAAACTCAGAAACAAACTCTTGGTTGAAAGATTGGCTATAGGAATACAGACCAATTGCCTTTATAAATTCATACCCGGAGTATAGTTGAATGATTTCATCATATTTATTCCGTAAATCAGCAGCATTTGAGGGTAAATAAGATGTTGTCAAAAACTTGTTATCTGATCTTATAAATACATTAAATGAGTAAGATGATAGAGTGTCTAAAACAAAAAGCGGAACAGGATGAGTTAGTTCAAGAGTTGTGAATCCTAAGTCTTCTTATTCTTGCAACTGCTCAGAAATAGCTTGCGGATTTGAAGAAGGAGTCCAGCTTATACCAAGCTCGGTATTTGAGGCCTCACTTTCTTGAGCAAAAGAGAAGTAGGAAGAAACGCCAGTGAAAAAAGCACAAAACAAAAAGATAGTTAGAAAATATGTGCTCGATCGTTTCACTTAAGCTTCTACAGCGGCTCCGTAATATTCGGTAATTGTAGTTTTCTGAATAGGAGTAGCAATGAGAGTTGCCGAAGTACAGTCTGTTATTTCAACTTCTACATAATCTCCTTTCTGGAAATCTAATCGGTCAAATACTACTGTTTTATTGGTATCAGTTCTCCCATGAACCTGCTCTTCGGATTTCTTGCTCGTACCTTCAATTAGAACAAGATGACGTTCTCCGATTTCACTTTGGTTTCTTTCTTTCTGAATCTCCATTTGCTGGTGGATAATCTCGGAAAGTCTTTTCTTTTTAATCTCTTCAGGTACATCGTCTTCAAATTTTCTATAAGCCAAAGTTCGCTCTCTTTCAGAATAAGCAAACATATACGCAAGGTCGTATCCAACTTCTTTCATCAAAGTCATGGTCCCTTCATGTTCTTCGTCTGTTTCTCCACAGAAACCGGCAATAATATCCGTTGAAAGTGAAACACCCGGGATAATGGTTCTCATCTTAGCAGTAAGGGTAAGGTATTGTTCCCTGGTATAAGGGCGACGCATACGTTCCAACATGCTATCACTTCCTGCCTGAGCCGGAATATGTATGTAATTACAAAGGTTTGGACGTTCAGAAATTAAATGAAGTAGATCGTCCGGAAAATCTTTTGGATGGGGTGAGGAGAACCTGAAGCGAATTTCCGGGTTAATCAAACTGGCCGCATCCATAAGTCTGGTGAAAGTGTTTTCGCCATCCTTATATGAATTCACATTTTGTCCAAGCAAAGTGATTTCTTTGTATCCTTCATCACTTAATTGCTGGATTTCAGAAAGAATACTATCCAAAGGCCTACTTCTTTCTCTGCCTCGGGTAAAAGGAACTACGCAGAAAGAACACATATTATCACAACCGCGCATAATAGAAACAAAAGCAGATACTCCGTTTCCTGTTGTACGAACAGGAGCTATGTCTGCATAAGTCTCTTCGAGTGAAAGGAGAACATTTACTGCTTTTCGTCCATCTTCAACTTCTTCTATCAATCTTGGAATGTCGCGGTAAGCATCGGGGCCAACAACAATATCAACAAGGTGCTCTTCTTCGATAATCTTATCCTTAATGCGTTCAGCCATACAGCCCAACACACCAACAGTTAACTCCTTATTTGTCTTTTTAAGGCTTCTAAACTCCTTTAAACGATTCCAAACCCTGGTTTCAGCATTTTCGCGAATAGAACAGGTATTTACCAGTATTACGTCTGCAGTGAGAGCATCGTTAACAGCTGTCATGCCGTCTTTGATAAGGATAGAATTCACGATCTCAGAATCAGCGAAATTCATCTGGCAGCCGTACGTCTCAATATAAAATTTCTTTGTGCTCACTATACTCAGTTAATTATTTATTTGGCCACGTATCCGGGCTAACTCTCCAGCTTGATAGATGCTCTAGATCTTCACTTGTTACGAAGCCTTTTTCTACAGCAACATCGACCAGTGTGTTATAATCTGTAAGATTAAATACTGGTACATTCACTTTCTGGAAGTTTTGTGAAGCTTTATCAAAGCCGTAATTAAAAATGGATATCACAGCCTTTACATCAGCGCCTACAAACTGTAAGGCATCAATTACAGAAATAGCAGAACCTCCTGTTGATACTAAATCTTCGATCACTACAGTAGTTTCACCTTTGGCTACACCACCTTCGATTTGATTTCCCATACCATAGCTTTTCGGTTTAGCCCTTACATAAGCCATTGGCTTGTCAAGTGCTCCTGCCACCCATGCTGCATGAGGAATTCCAGCCGTTGCAGTTCCTGTAACTACATCAATGTCAGGAAATTCATCTTCTATAAGTTTGGTAAATGCAGACGCAATCTTCTTGCGAATCTCTGGGTGCCTTAACGTTAACCTGTTATCACAGTAGATTGGGGAATTCCAACCTGAAGCCCAGGTAAATGGATCCTGAGGGCGAAGTATTACAGCGTTGATTTCTAGTAAATGAGCTGCAAGTTCTCTGGCAAATGCGTTATCGATGATCATACGTAAAAAAGTCTTTAAAGCTGATTTTTCGAATCAAACTAAAAAGTGATATCGAAAAATTTACAAAGGATGAAAATAAGAGTTTTTAAGCAGATAAACGCATACAAACCTGCAATTAAATCATCGAGTAGAATTCCGAGACCTTTACCTATTTTTTGAACCTTGTTAATACCCAGTGGCTTCCATATGTCAAAAATTCTAAAGAGCAAAAAACCAAGGCTAAGTACTATTAAATTAGGTATTAAGTCGAGGGATAAAGATACAGATAAGAAGACAAGTCCTTGTCCTGCAAACTCATCCATAACCAAAGTTCCCGGATCTTCTCCCCATTCTTCTTCACAAACAGGACTAACCCAGAGCGTAAGTATTGAGCAAATCGTAACAAAAAAAGCGATTCCAAGAACTGAATCTATCTGTAGAATAAAGTATATAGGAACAAGGGAAAGAAGACTTCCAAAAGTACCAGGGGCAACGGGTGAGTATCCGGAACCAAATCCAGAACCAATAAAAAGCTTAAGTGGTTTCACTAGCTTTAGATTTAAAAATACTACGGTTCACATAAATGTATTCAATGCCTGAATAAACAGTTACAAAGGTTACAAAAATCATTAAGTAGAGCAGGATGTTAGTACTCAAAATATACCGAACCCAGTCTCCTGCGAAAAAGTCTACACCCTGGAAAAGACCAACTGCCAGGCCTATATATAAAAAGACCATTTGAACAGTCGTTTTTATCTTCGCGGTAGTTCGGGTAACCATCAGCTTCTTTTTCCTTTTTGTATATACTCTAAGTAGAGTAATGATGACATCCCGAATAATTATTAAAATAATCGCCCACCAGGGGAACTGAACAGGATCAATAAAAGGAAGTACAAAAAAACCGCTGAAGGTGAGGAATTTATCAGCTAAAGGGTCAAGGAATACACCAAAGTCGCTCTCAGTTTTATATTTTCTTGCATAATACCCGTCAAAGTAATCAGTGATTGCTGCTATAATGTACACTGCTAAACCAATTGCTTTCCATAAAAACTCGTCCTGAAAAAATAAGACCAGAAAAACAGGAGATAATAAAATTCGGATTGAACTGAGAATGTTCGGGATTCTGTGCATCCTCGAAGATAGGAATTATTTGATAATGAGATAGTATTATTGATTGAGTTACGATATTAACCAGCAAATACAATATTTCGAATAAATTAGGAGCTCTGAAAGTAAATGGTAGCATTTTGATAAGGGAATTTGGAATTTGTGTTCCATGAAAGCACAAATCATCTCTATCGGTAACGAACTACTTATTGGCGATACCGTTAATACAAATGCTTCCTGGATGGGGCAATTTTTTAGCGAGTTAGGAATTGAAGTAACAGAAGTTCATACGATTTCGGATGACCTGGACTTGATACAGCAGACCATTACACAGAGTATGAAAGCATCTGATATTGTTGTAACGACCGGGGGGTTGGGCCCCACGCATGATGATATCACGAAAACTGCAGTTGCTGAACTTTTTGAAGTAGACCTTGTGCAGGATATTAGTGTTCTGAACTATGTAAAAGATTTATTTAAGAGCAGGAACATTCCCTTTTCGGAATCAAATTCCTGGCAGGCTATGGTGCCAGAGAATTGTGAGGTTCTTTTTAATAAAGCTGGCACCGCTCCGGGAATGTGGTTTCACGAAAATGATTGCTATTTAGCTGTACTTCCAGGTGTACCTTACGAAATGAAGTATTTGATGAACAGACGGGTTTCTTCAAAACTCAGGGAGGTGTTCACATCTATAGGGTTTATTAGTACAAGGTATCTTAAAATAGCCGGGATAGGAGAGAGTACAGTAAGTGATCATCTTCTTGGTGACCTCTCAGCTTATCTAAATGGGAAAGTCTCCCTGGCATTTCTTCCTTCTTTTGGGTCTGTTACACTTAGAATAACAGGTAAGGGTAATTCTAAAGAAAAAGCGGATTCAAGGGCGGATAAATTAGTTCACTTTATTAAAGAGAAGGCTCATGATTTTATCTATTCAGAGATTAAGGAAGAGACATTAAGCCAGGCCATTGGGAAGATATTGGTTAGCCAAAATCTTTTAATTTCTACTGCAGAAAGTTGTACCGGTGGTTTAATTGCAAATACAATAACCGATATTGCGGGTAGTAGTGAGTATATGCTTGGAGGAGTGGTTTCTTACGCAAACTCAGTTAAAATAAATCAGCTTGGTGTACAAGAAGAAGATATTGAAACAGTAGGTGCCGTAAGTAAAGAAGTAGCATTACAAATGGCAAAAGGTATTACTGAGAAGTTAGGTTCCGATATTGGACTTTCAACAACCGGAATCGCAGGTCCCGGTGGCGGTAGTGAAGAGAAACCTGTTGGTACTGTTTGGATAGGGTTTTATGGTCTTGGGCAACATTTTGCAGTAAAAGCGTTGTTTAGCAAAGATCGCCTTGTAAATAAAGAACGAACCACTATAATTGCATTAGAAATTGTTAGAAGAGTATTAATTGGTATGACTGAAATGCCTTATGCTCTAAAAAAAGAATTGGCTTGATTAGATTAACCCTACTTACTGCATTATTTCTTTCCTCAGGCTTTTTGTGCACTATAAAAGCTCAGGATTCACTAAATGTAGCTATCAGTGATTCGGTTGATATAGATTCTATGCTAACAACAGTGCCTGTAAGTATTCCGGCACCCGAAGTAAAACTTCCCGAGAAAATTGTTCCCTGGATACAAAGTGATAGCGGTTCTGAGTTTATAACAAATGATAGCCTGTTGAGATGGCAGATTTGGCCAAACTGGGGAGATTTTTATGCCTATCGAAAAGATGTTATTTCTTACAGACAGGGAACAACCGGGAGAGTAGATGCTTATGATATTTCTGGATACAACCCGTATGAACAGGAAATTAACCTCGAAGGAATAAGGCTATCCTCTTCAATTACAGGTTTGATCAATTACAACTACGTTCCTCATCATAAAATTGGGAGTGTGTACGAACAGATGGGAAGCTCTCTCAATTCGGATATAGAGTTAAAGAAATATTACATCCTCCAGCCCATTAGTTATCTAAACTATGATGAAGCAAAGAATAACTATAGGAACCTTGAGTTCATGGTTACTCAAAACTTTACAGAACGAACAAATGCTGAGATATCATTTTGGGATCGTAGGGACGGAGACAACTACCCCGATAATGAAGTGCAGGGTAGTCAAATCCTTGCCCGTGCTTACCACTATTTAAACCAGAATTATCAAATACGAAGTATCTTTTTAAGAAATGAGTTTGATATGGATGAACCCTTTGGGTATGTGGTTACTGATCCCGCTACATTTGCCTTTGATGAGTTCTCATCAGTTGCAAAAGAAAGCAGGGCTTCATCTAATACATTAAGGCGAGATTTTATAACCGGGATTTATCATAGAGCAGATACTTCTGAAAGTGAAGATATGGGATTAGAATTCACACTTTCCAAGGATAAGCTTAGCCTTCCTTTCTCGACAGATACATTATCCTGGGAGTTGGCAGGTTATCGGTTAAGCGCCTTCAAAGAACTCAGGATGGAAAAACTTAAATTCAAGTTGGATGGCTCGGTCGATTTGTATGATATGAAAGACCAGACAACTATAGATCGATCTGGTTGGTCTATTTTGGAAGTAGATTCCAGGGTTGATTTCGATGTAAGTGAGAATACAGGACTATTTGGGACAGCTTTTCTAAAAACAAGAAGTGATGGATTTTCAGATAATGAACTCGGTGTTGGAGCTAACCTGACACTGGGAAATAAACTAAATTTTAGAGTAAACGCTTCGGTTTTTGATAGAATGCCAACCATACAAGCTCTTTATTGGCGCTCGAAGAATTATAGTGGAAATAATGATTTAAAAAACAGCCAGGGAACGTCTTTATTTGGTGCGCTCGAAATGAACCTTGGCAATAACGTCACTATTGGTTCTTCCGGTAGGTTGAAGTCTATGAAGAATGATACATTCTTATACCCGGATAGTACTTTTGTAAATAGTGATCAATACTCTACATTCTCGGGGACGTTATTTGGTCGATTTGAGAACAGTAGAATAGAGATCGAGAGTTCTGCAACTTTTCAAACTGCTACATATGATGACACTTCCCAGGTAATCTCACTCAACAATACACTGGATCAAAAAATCTGGTTCAGAAATAATTTTTTCTTTAAAAAATACGCGTTCAACGAGGCAGCATTTATCAAGTTTGGTATTCGAACTACGTTCTCACCTCAGTCGTATGGGAGCAAACTGTATAATACAGGGTTACAATTCTGGCAGAACAACAGCAGTACAGAAGTGGACTTGCCATATTATTTTAGAATGGATGCAGAACTTTCTGCCCGGGTTCGTGCTATAATGGTTTTAATAAGATGGGAAAATGCACTTGACGGACTTGGTCAGGCAGGCTACTTTGAGGCGTCAACATTCCCAATGCCAGCACGAAGATTAATAGTAGGAATCAGAGCCCAATTCAGAAACTAAAATGAGTCTTAAATATATCCTAAAGGAAGGTTTTACTGGAATTAAACGAGCAAAGCTTGCTGCATCAACTTCTATTTTTTCTCTTTTTGTAGCCATACTTCTACTCGGGATTCTCTCAAGGGTCTCTTACAATGTGTATGTTCAGGCAATGTCGATTAAGGATTTGATCGAAGTTGAAGTATTCCTGTTTGATGTAGATGAAAGAACTACCTCAAATATAGAGACCAATCTCAAGGGAAGAGATCATGTAATTGAAGTAAGCTATATTTCTAAAGACAGTGCTTCAGCAGTTATGAGAGCTGAATTTGGTCCAGGTGCAGAAGAGCTTATCGAGCTGAATTTTTTACCAGCTTCATTTCGTGTAAAAGTAGAAACCGAGGCTGGAGCATCTGAAATTGAAACCATGGTACTTAGCATTCAGAATCTACGCGGAGTTGATGAAGTGAAGTATAATGAAGGGTTGCTTCGGATCATGGAATCTAACTTGAATATGTTCTCACTGGTAGGGGGTGGGATTGGTATTCTTATCCTTCTGGCTGCAGTTATATTGGTATACAATACAATACGATTAACAATTTATGCTAAGAGAGAACTTATAAGGGCAATGAAGCTTGTTGGTGCTACCAATAGCTTCATCAGAAGTCCGTTTATTGTTGAAGGAATACTTCAGGGAGTTATAGCTGGTGCTTTTTCTGTACTATGTATCTTCTTCATCTTTGAGTTTGTAATTCCACTTTACCTGCCTGAAATGGGTTTACTTTCCTGGCCATTTGGTAGATGGTATTTCCTTGTATCAGCAATGCTTGGACTAGCTATTCTTATGGGCTGGTGGGGAAGCAGGCTGGCTGCACGTAAGTTTATTGAAGAGACTTATATCTCTGGTTAGTACTTTTTTAAGTAAGAAGGAACTACAAGTACAGTACTAAGCTTCCTTTAAACTACCTTTCTCAGAAGCTGTTTTACGATGATCACACGCTTCTATGTCTGAGCAGCTTCCGTAGAAATGCAGGGAGTGAGATTTGATATCCATACCATGTATCCTTCCTAGTAAGTCCTGAATCTCTCCAATTCTAGGGTCACAGAATTCCAGTACATGCCCACACTCATTACAGATAATATGATCATGTTGTTGATAAGCGTATGCTCTTTCATAGTAGTACTGGCTTTTACCAAACTGCTGACGTTGTACCAATCCGCATTCTACAAGAAGATCAAGTGTGTTGTATACTGTAGCTCTGCTTACGCGAGTTCCGGCTTCTTGCATGCGGTAGAAGATATCATCTGCATCAAAGTGACCATCTGCACGATATATTTCCTCCAAAACCATGAAACGTTCCGGGGTTTGACGTTGGTTACCTTCTTTGAGGTAGGATCTGAAAATCTCTTTTACGAGCTGAATAGTATCTTCGTGTGCCGGGTGTGCCATAGGATATAAAAATTTTGCTGTAATATAAGACTTGTTTACCTGCTTTTGAAACCCATGATTTTCTCCTTAAGAGTATTATATTCAGGCGGGAAAAAGGAATAAAAAAGAATACATATGCCAATAGTTGTACCATTTGAAACACTAAGTGATCTCTTCAAGAACATTTCTAAAAAGTACGCAGGTCAAAATAAAGCCGCATTTCACCATAAACTTGATCCTAAAGGAAGCTATGAGGCCGTGTATTGGTCGCAAGTAGTTGATGATGTAAACTCTTTGGCTGCATACCTGATAGATCAAAATATTGAACCCGGAGATAGAGTAGGGATTCTTAGTGAGAACCGTTATGAGTGGGCCGTAGTTGATTTAGCTATCCAGCTAGTTGGAGCTATTAATGTTTCTCTGTACACCACACTTCCAGCGGGGCAGTGCGAGTATATACTTCAGGATTCTGATGCGAAACTCTTTTTTGTATCAACAGGGATACAGCTTAAAAAAGCAGTTGAAGTATTCGACAACTGTGAGTTCCTGACACAGATTGTTTCATTTGAGCGCCCGAAAGTAGCCAAGTTCATGGAAAATGATTTTGTGGTTCTTTTCGAAGATGTAATGGATAAGGGCGGAAAGTTGTTTTCAAAACATGAAAATGAAATTCAGAAGAGATCATTGAATGTGCATCCTGAAGATGTTTCAACATTAATTTATACTTCAGGAACAACCGGGCATCCAAAGGGGGCTATGCTCACTCACTCTAACATTGTGAGTAATGTAAAAGCATGTACCCAGCATATCCACTGGGGTGAAAGTGATAGATTACTTTCATTCTTACCGCTATGCCATTCTTTTGAAAGAACAGCCGGCTATTATGCAATAATCGCATGTGGTGCTGAGATTTATTACGCTGAGAGTGTGGATACAGTGTCCAAGAATATGCCTGAGGTTATGCCCACGGTTATGATTAGTGTACCAAGGTTATTTGAGAAAATTTATAACCTGATCATAAAAAGTGTTGAGGAAGGGAGTGACGCAAAGAAAAAAATATTTAGCTGGGCATTAGATGTCGGAAAGAAATATTCGGATGGAAAACGAGGGTTTATCTCACTTCAGAAAGTAATTGCAGACAAACTGGTTTTTGATAAATTAAAGCAAAGAACAGGTGGTCATATTCGCCTTTTCGTTTCAGGTGGAGCTGCTCTTCCTCCTGATATTGATTTATTTTTCAGATGCGCAGGGTTAACGATTATCCAGGGTTATGGACTTACTGAGACCTCACCTGTTATGGCTGCAAACCGACCAGAAGAAGCTACGGTAGGAGTTGTAGGAACAGTAATTCCCGGCGTTACGGTAGGAATCCAGGATTTGGACTCAAGTAAAGTAATTGCTGAAATAAGTGGTGAAGATTACCCCACCAGTCTTGATTCTGAAGCAGGGGAAATACTTTGCAAAGGCCCAAATGTTATGAAGGGCTACTGGAAGAATGAGGAAGCAACCAAAGAAATGATTGATGAAGATGGGTGGCTACATACTGGTGATGTTGGACGGTTCGTAAACGGGAATCTAAAAATTACAGACCGTATAAAGCATATGCTTGTAAATGCGGGTGGTAAAAATATATATCCAGGCCCAATTGAAGACATGTTTAAGAGCAGTAAATGGATTGATCAGCTAGTGGTAGTTGGGGAAGCTCAAAACTTTATGGCGGGATTAATAGTACCGGATTTTGATGCTCTGAAGAAGTACGCCAGAGATAACAACCTGAAGACCGAAAGCATTGAAGAGCTAATTGAACTGGATGATGTCAAAAACATCTACAAGAAAGAGATGAGGGAGTTCTCAAAAGAACTGGCTTCACATGAAAAAATTAGAGATTTCAGGCTACTACCCAATGAATTCACCGTCGAAACTGGTGAGATTACGCCTACAATGAAAGTGAAGCGGCGAGTGATCTCCGAGAAGTACGCAGATCAAATCGCCGATATCTTTAAAGATGATACGAACTAAACAGAGCCTTCTCTTCGTGCTGCTCTGAATGAAAGTACAGCTTTAAAAAGGTATACTAAACACATCAGGAACATTGCTACCTGAGCGTAAATTGCTAACGGTCGTTCTACACCTTCTCCTCCGATTATTTCGAAAAGACCAGGTATGCCTCGAGCAGCGCCAAGAGCACCAAGTAATGCCAGGCCAGCCGCTCCGTGCATCATATGTTTTTTTAGAGCTTCTTTTTTAGAAAGCTGAGCAAATACGATGAAAACAATTCCAAAGAAGGTTGGGATTAATGCTGTCATGCTTTCCTGGCCCGTACCAAAGTAAGACGCCAATCCAAGTACTGAAAGTAGTAAGCCTAAAGATAGTGTGAGTTGTTGCATAATTATATTGAACTAAGTGTTTTACCTAAAAGTCTGTTGAGTTTTTTAACCCGGCGCCGGTTTACACCAAGGTCGTAGTAACCTTCTCTACTTGAACTTCTGATAAATAAAGTTGTAGAGTCACTATTAGCGTTAACCAAAATTATCAGGTCATCCTTCCATCCAAATACAGGAATTCTGAAAACAGAATTAAATTTTTGTTCGGATTCAATAAACTCAAATGAGAAGGTACCCATTTTTTCCAATGCCTGTGTTACAGATTCGATAACCTTTGCAGAATCGTCAGAAAATGAGATAGATGTTCTGATACAATTTGGAGATTCCGGACAGGCAGGCAAAGGATTTTCGCTATCCATAGCTTTTTCAGGAAATTGATCAGAGCTGGAGCCAATACCAATTAATGTCAGAAAGCCAATCAAAGGGAGGTAGGATTTATACATCTGGATTATGTCTTCAAAGAGCTTCCATTTTCTTAAAGCAATCATCCAGAGAGTATGCAATTTGAAAAAGATTAGAAGTACTTTCTCTTATATAATCCTCAGACAAAGCCTTTTTTGTGAAAGCTTCTAACCCATCAAAATATCCTTTTGCATTTAGAAGAATGATGGGTTTATCATGAATTCCTAGTTGTCGCCAGGTCAAAATCTCGAAGAATTCATCCAAAGTGCCAAAACCACCAGGAAGTACAACAAAAGCATCTGACAAAGTCTCCATTAGAGCCTTTCGGGTATGCATATCCTGCGTTTCGTGAAGATCAGTTAAATCGGGATGAACTATTTCTACTTTTTTAAGCACGGTTGGGATTACTCCGGTAACTCTACCATTTTCTGCAAGGGCTGCATCAGCCAATAATCCCATCATTCCTACTTTGCCGCCACCATAAACTACTTCCCAGCCTTTGTTAGCAATCCATTTTCCAAGATTAACCGGTAAATCGGCAAGGTCAGAGTCATTCGGTTTACGAGAACCGCAGTACACACAAATTTTCTTCATTATACTAATGTGAACATCCTTTTTAACACAGACTCTAATTTATCCGCAAAGTATAACACATCTTCTTCTGTATTTTTCTTTCCAAAACTGACCCTGATGCTTGAGCGAGCTGCAACTTCGTTTATTCCTAAACCGCTAAGTACATGTGAAGGTTCAACAGCTCCGGAAGTACACGCTGAACCGTTTGAAACGCAAATTCCTTCAATATCCAGGTTTAACAGGAGCATTTCTCCGTCAATCCCATTTCCTTCAGAGTCTGTAAATGCAAGATTTAGAATATGAGGAACCCCTTCTTCATCTCCATTTATAGAATAATTACAAGAACTAAGTGTTGAATCCAGTTTTGAAAGCAGGAGGGAACGAAGGGTTCTAAACTTGTTGGTATTTTCCTCTAGTTCCGAAACAGCTAATTCCAGTGCCTTAGCAAAACCTATAACACCAGGAACATTAATAGTTCCACCTCTTCTTCTACGTTCCTGAGAACCCCCGGTCATCCATGGCAACCATCGCGAACCGTTTTTCACATACATGATCCCAATACCTTTAGGTCCATAGATTTTATGAGCACTGCCACTTAAGAAATCTAACCCCAGTTCTTTAACATCAATTGGTATTTTACCTAAACTTTGAACGGTGTCTGAATGGAAAGGAATTCCATTTTCCTTACAAACTTCTGCAATAGCTTTTACATCATTTACACAACCTATCTCATTGTTAACATGCATCAAGCTAACCAGTGCAGTTTTATCAGTAGCAACTTCGCGAACTTGCTCGGCTGTTATTCTTCCGCATTCTAAAGGATGTACGAAAACAGGCTTAAACCCACTCATTTTGGACATCTCAACTGGATGAAGCACAGCATGGTGTTCCAGTTCTGAAGTAATTACTTCATTCCGGTCCCCAGATAAGGCGAGAACACCTTTGATAACAGCATTATCGCTTTCGGTTCCACCGCTCGTAAATATAATCTCAGAAGGCTCAGCATTTATCAGGTGCGCTACTTTTTCGCGTGCGTCTTCTACAACAACTTTTGCCCTCTGGCCCAAATGATGGGCAGAGTTAGCGTTTCCATAATTTTCGGTCATGAAAGGCAACATAGCTTCTAAAACCCTTTCATCGAGCGGGGTAGTAGCAGCATGATCTAAGTATACGGTTCGCATAGTTTTAATTGATCAAATTTAACTGCCAAAAGTAATCAAAAGATGATTGAAAGTCAGTGCTAAATACTTTCTGCAAAAGGAATTAAAAGCTGAGTTAAAAAAATATCGATTAAATAATCTGTTATCATATCTTTGCATATAACTGCAAACATTGATAAGTCTAAACACATGAAGCAAACCATACTCTTTATTTTCTTAAGCCTTCTTGTTTCATCTCTACAAGCTCAACCCAAGAAGTTCGGAAAAGTATCTAAGGATGATCTTTTACAACCCTTTAGTGAAGCAGACTCTAATTTTCATGCTGTTGTACTTTTTGATTATGGTACTTATGAAGCACAAGATGATTTCAAATATCTTTTTGTCCGACATAAAAGGGTCAAAATATTAACTGATACTGGTGTCGAACATGCAACATTTGGTATCGAGTATAATTCCGAAAGTTATAAGCAGTACATAGAGAAAATTGAGGCCTTTACATTTAACCTCTCAGAGAAGGGAAAGGTAGAAAAGAAGAAACTGCAAAAAGACAGTATTTTCGAAGAAGATGAATTAGGTGGTTGGAAGACAAAGAAATTCACAATGCCGGATGTTAGAGAAGGCTCAATTATCGATTTGAGATATGAGCTCTTACTTGGAAGCGAAGGGCAACTTCCGAACTGGTATTTTGATTCAAATCTCCCGGTAAAATGGAGTGAACTGGAAGCCGAGATTCCAACTTTTCAACGGTTCAATTTAGTTTCAAGACTCAATAAACCTTTAGTTAAGAATGAAAGAGATCAAAGCGAAATTTCTTTTCAATTTAGAGTTTCTGACATTGATAGGGGCTATTCTTCTGGGTCTACAAAAAAGTTACGAATTCGATCCCCAGCAGATAAGTTCGTATGGGCGATGAAAGACTTGCCGGCACTTGAGTATGTTCCTTTTGTTCATTCAATTTATAACTACCGATCTAATATCCAGTTCGATTTCAAAGGAATTGAGATACCAAACTACAACATATACCAGGATTATAGTAACACATGGGAGTCGGTAACAAAAACACTCTTAAAACAAGACGAATACGGGGGACAGCTTAACTCAGAGGCCTGGTCAAGGCAAGCAGCAAATACAATTGTAGCAGAGGCTAAGAGCAATATTGAAAAAGTAGAATTGATAGTTAAATATATCAATGAATTTAGCTGGACTGAGTTTTACGGATTTTATGCTGATAAAGACTTAGAAGAGGTTTGGAATGACCGATCAGGGAGTTCTGCAGAGTTAAACTTATTACTCATCAAACTATTAAAAGAAACATTGATACCTACTGATCCGGTTCTAATTAGTACAAGACCAAACGGACGGTTATCAAAAAAATTCGTGCAACCAGGCCAGTTTAATAAAACGATTGCATCTGTATTAATAGACAGAAAGAGATACTTCTTTGATGCCGTAAATGAGTCTGATAATTACCTGTTACCTCAAAGCAATTTAAACGGAGCTGGTTTAATCGTTGATTCCACAAATGTTCAGTGGGTTGATCTGAAAGCAGATGTACGGTCTTCAATGAAGTTTAAAGTAGATGGAGTAATCACAGCAGAAGGGGAAGTAAGTGGAGAATTAAACATTGAAGCAAAAGGGTACGAGGCTCTAAGATTTAAAGAAAATGAAAAGGAAAGAATTGAGGATTATATGACGGAGTATTTATCGAGTGATTTATACACTGTTGAATTAGATAGCCTGGAAGTAGAACCCTATTTATTTTTTAGTCCACAAGTTGAGTTAAAATCTAATTTCCAAATGGAAGCTCAGCAGGCAAGTACAGGAGATCCAGATTTGCTATACGTTCAGTTACCTGGATTCGATTTCATCGAAATAGAAGACATGAATAATGATGAAAGAACTTTACCTGTGGAATTTTCCTTCCCGGCTACTTATTCACTTGAGTTTAGATTATCACTTCCTGAAGGGTATATTTTGGATGAGTTACCCGAAAAAGAAACGGTTAAGATTCCAGGGAAATCATTCACATATTCTGACTCATTTCTGGATTTAGGAGATAGGATTGTATTAGAACGCAGGTTTAATGGTGTTGAAATTACTTTTCCAGCACAGGATTATGAGATGATAAGATCTGTTTTTTTAGCTATTCAGGCTCCAACAAAAACTATTGTTCTTAGAAGAGAGTAGTGCATAAAAAAAGCCTTCTCAGAAATACTGAGAAGGCCTGGTCATCTAAATGTAACTTTACTTATTTAAGTAAAATTAATTTTTTTGTCTGGCTTGTACCGTTTGCTTTAAGCTGGTAGATATAAACACCACTGGCAAAGCCTTGTGCATTCCATTTTAAGGTGTGAGAACCTGCATTATAGAGGTCGTCTGTTAATGTAGCTACCTTTTGCCCAAGTAGATTATAGATATTCAATTCAACTCTTGATGCAGAACCAAGTGTGAAAGGAATATTTGTAGATGGGTTAAATGGATTAGGATAGTTTTGATGTAGTTGAAATTCTTTAGGTAATTCCGGGGTCACTTCATTAGAAACATTAACTACGGAGTGAAGAACTTCACCAGTTATGGCATCCATAAAGATTACAACCGAATCTTCCCAGAATTCAAAAGTTTCCTGGTCAAAATACTCAGCCCGGTAATCTACCTTCCAAAATACAGGCGCATCAGAAGTTGGATTAGGTTCGAACAACCAATACTCATGGAACAGCTGAGCTGATACATAGGCAAAGACTGGAGTCGACTCTTCAAATGAGTCTATGAATTCAGAACCTCCATTCTCGTTTGCTATAAATAAAACCGAATCACTATCCAGAGAATTGGTAGGGGCTGGTTTCAGGGTTTCTAATGAAACAGGAATATCTGCTTCTTCCTCAGTTAGTGAATCAGCGATAAATGATCCAAGAGGAGTACTTGCAACAAAGAATGCAGTATTGATTTCCTGGTCGTAATAGAATTGCTGCCAAACAGGCGACCTACCATCCAAACCGTTAAAAATAAAGGGTTCTTCCATATGCTTAAGCTTTGAAAGAATGGTTTCTGGCTCAGAATCATCCTCAAAAGAGCTCTCTATTATATTAAGTTCAGTAGCACCACCCATGAAAAGAACGGTATCACTAAAAGTATCTGTGAGGCTCTTACTTCTGTCTAAAGACTCATTGAAAGTAAAAGGAGTGAATTCTAATGGTCTCAGATCAACACCTGCTAAAGTATCAGTAGGAACATCAGTTTCATTCAAATCAATAGCATCTGGTACGAAATCATCATTTTCGTCATAGAAGAAAATTCGAGGACCAAAGTCATCAAATTCGTCTTCCATGCCAATACCAGTTGGGTAATAGACACCTTCACGAACTCCGGAGATTTCGTAGTTGCCAGTTAGCGTGTCAACAAAAGCAGCGTAAAGAGGAATGAAATCAAGACCATCGTCTTCATCACAATCTTCCATACATTCTCCTCCATCTTCACCGTCATCTCCATCGATATCGATTTCAAAAGCAAGGGCTTCAGGTGCGAGAATTACAAGAACATCTTCATGTCCGTTATCAGCTAAAGCTTTTTCAAGCACAGGTGGTGATATTGTCCCCTGAACCACAAATTGTCCCGGGGTGTCAGCTGTTGTGAAGCTGAACAAATGTGGCCGCTTTAGCCGCTCTCCATTTAGTCCTTCAGCATCTTCAACAACGGCGAAGTAATCGGTATCATCTGCTAAATCAACATAAATTATCACAGACATACTATCCTCACTTAAAGCAAGCCCTGTATACTCAACCGAGTCGAAAGGTTGAACAAAGAAGCCAAAATTTGATTCCTCAAAGTCTTCTTCGAAATCAAGACTAATCTTGGTATCAAAAGTGATAACAATGGAGTCTGTATCTACTGCAAAAGCACCATCTGCTGGTGATGTTTCAAGAACTGAGAGAACACCAGGTTCTGGTATTTCAGTTTCGAAAGAGTAAAGCAACTCACCAGTCTCAGCATCAAGGTATACTATAAACTCGAGTTCGTAATACTCATCTTCAAAGAAATCGTACCCAAAAGCTCGGTATTCTCCTACCCACATTACTGGTGCCGTAGCTGTTGGATTTGGAGGGAAGTCCCAATACGAATGAAGTAGCTGCATTCTCATTTCCCAGCTATAATCAGAACCTTCAAAAATATCAGCGAGTTTATTTCTGAATGCTTCACCGCCTTCTAAATCAATGTAGTAGGCTGCTGAATCGCTATCTAGATAATCTTCGGGAAGACTTTTAATGTCATCAAACTCAACACCTTCTTCTGCATCGTCTTCTCCAAAATATTCTTCAATAAAAGATCCAATTGGAGTAACCAATATAGTTAAAGCAGAGTCTTTAACAGCGTCATAAGCAAATACCTGCCATACAATATTGTATCCATCAGGATAAATATAGAAGGGCTCGTCTTCCATTACCTTTAGTTTTTTTGCTTTCGGGTTGAAAACACTTTTGAAGTCAGGTTCCGATTCGGTATAGAAATAGTATTGAGTTCCGCCACCAAGAATCTCTACATCAAGTTCCTCTGAATCAAGGAATGCAGAAGCTCTGAAGAAGGCATCATCAATAGTGAAAGGAGAGAAATCAAGAAGCTCAAGATCAATTCCGGAAAGAGTATCAGTAGGAACTTCCGTGCTGTTAACTTCTATATAATCTGGTGAATAGTCCCCGTTTTCATCATAATAATAGATGGTTGGAAAAAAGTCTCCACCATCACCCGGGCCTTCTTTATCATGAATCTCTTCATCATCATGATCTTCTTGTTCTGCTATTTCGAATAAGTTATAACCTAGAGGGTAGTATGTACCTTCACGAACTCCGGAGATCTCATATTCTCCTGTAAGAGTATCAACTATAGCAGCGTAAACAGGGATAACATCATCCTCTTCCTCTTCATTAAAACATTCCTCCCCGCATTCATCACCTTCTCCGTCTTCATCATCTATGAATTCAAAATCAGGTGGAGTGGTTGAAAGAATAACAGCAAGTCCATCCCGGCTTTCATGATCGATGGCTTTTAACTGGTCTTCAGTTAGGGCTCCTTTAACTACATACTCCCCAGCAGTAGCTGAAGTAGTAAATTGGAATATGTATGGTGAATCAAGTTTTTCACCCATTGACCCGCTTATTCCAAATAAAACAGCCAGGTAATCTGTACTGTCTGCAAACTCAGCAAATAAAGTAACTCGTAATCCGTCGTTACTTATGGTGAGGCTATCAAAGCTTACTGAGTCTTCTGGTTCAACAGCAAAGTTGAACCCACTTTCTGAAGGATCTTCCGAGTTGACATCTATAAAAATGGGAAGATTAAACTCCAAAACAATTGAATCTGTTTCTACCCCTGTGGCTCCATTCTCAGGAAACGTGCTTACAACACTAAGAGATTGGGCAAAGGAAGCTGAGCTAGTTAAGCAAAGCATACTTAATAGTATCAAATACTTCATAATACTATTTCCTTATTAGTTGTTGGTTAGGTATTTTTTAAATACGATTAATTAATAAAAGTAAAATTCATCAGTCCTACTCTAATTGTTAGAGTACTCTAATATTAGTCACTTTTAGCTTTGCTAATTAAGATCAATCTCAAACCTATTCCTTACAAAAAAAATGCCAAAACTTACTCTCAATGACGTCGATGTAAAAGGAAAAAAAGTACTTATGCGTGTAGATTTTAACGTTCCGATACAAGACGGCGTTATTAGTGATGACAATCGTGTGGTACAAGCACTGCCTTCAATAAAGCATATTATAGAACATGGAGGTCTTTTAATACTTACAAGCCATTTAGGCCGTCCGGGTGGAGAGCCTAACTTGAAATTTTCCTTAAAACCAGTTGCTGATCATCTGTCCACTCTTATTGATGCAAAAGTTCATTTTGGTGAGGATTGTGTTGGAGATAAAGCTACTGCTGCTATTGAAGGAGCCGACTTTGGAGAGGTAGTAGTACTTGAAAATGTTCGTTTTCATAAAGAAGAAACAGAAAATGATGAAATATTCAGCGGGCGCCTTGCAAGCCATGCCGATATTTTTGTGAATGATGCTTTTGGAAGCAGCCACAGGGCGCATGCATCAGTAGCCGGAGTAACACGTTTTCTTCAGCCTGCAGCTTCAGGATTCTTATTGGAAAAAGAAATCAAATATTTAAGCGATAGTGTCAATGACCCAGATCGTCCATTCGTTGCTATTTTAGGTGGAGCAAAAGTATCTGACAAGATCCCTGTAATTGAGACTTTATTGACTAAAGCCGATACTATTATTATCGGAGGAGGGATGGCTTATACATTCTTAAGAGCAAATGGCTTATCAATTGGGGATTCACTTTTAGAAGAAGACAAAGTTTCGTTGGCAAAAGAGCTAATGGAAAAAGCAGAAGCATCTGGTGTGAAACTAATGCTCCCATTTGATTTCGTTGCATCTAAAGAGTTCAGTAACGATGCAGAGCATAAAGTAGTAGATGAAGATGGTATAGAAGATGGATGGCAGTCATTAGATATTGGCCCACAATCAGCTATCGCATTTGGTAATGTAATCAAGAATGCGAAAACAGTTTTATGGAATGGCCCAATGGGCGTGTTCGAAATGAGCAATTTTGCTGAAGGAACCAATGCTGTTGCCGAAGCTTTAGTTGAAGCTACTTCTTTTGGTGCAACAACTATTATAGGTGGGGGAGATTCAGCTTCTGCTATAAAAAGTGCCGGTTTAAGCGATCAGGTATCACACGTATCTACAGGTGGAGGGGCTAGTCTCGAATACCTGGAAGGAAAAGTATTACCCGGAGTAAGCTCATTAACGGATAAGTAAATGAATCTCTATTCAACTCATATAAAAGTGCTGGTCTCAGCACTTTTACTTTTGTTTCTAACGATTGAATCTACAGCACAGACCAAGAAGTTCGGTAAAGTATCAAAAGAAGATTTTACCGCATATAATCCTGTGTACGATAGTACAATGTCGGCAGTAGTTCTCTTTAGCAAAGGTGAAGTTGAGTATGATTCTGACTATAGCTGTTACTATGAGTTTCATAAAAGAGTCAAAATATTAAATGACGATGGCTTCGAATATGGCGACATCCAAATCCCATTCTATACGGATTTGGATCAGAATGTCTCATCAATAAAGGCTACAACTTATACCCTCATGCCAGATGGGAAGATTGAACAGACTAAGCTAGGCAGAAGAGATGTATTCGAGGATAAAATAGTTGATGACTTACGAGTAAAGAAATTTACTATGCCGGCTCTGGCTGCAGGTGTAATTATAGAGTATTCGTATAAAAAACGAGTAGGGCACCCGGCTTATCTGCCAGACTGGAAATTCCACGATTATATTCCAGTGCAATGGAGTGAGTATAAAATGGAAATCCCGTTAACTCTTGATTACAGAATGATCTTTAAGGGGAGCGACACTCTCTATCAAAATAAAGTTTCCCGGTTGACAAGGTCTCAAGGTGATGCACAGGAAATCTATTTGGCAAAAAAGGAGCTACCGGCAGTTGAAGATCTACCGTATCTGATTAACAGGGATGATCATATCTCAGAGGTAATTACGCAATTACAAGGAATTAGAATTCCGGGTTATCCACCCAGGAATTTTTTTAAGGATTGGCCCTCAATAGCCGAAGAAGTAAATAAAAGAGAGGATTTTGGAGGTCAAAGAGCTAATGGAGCAATAAAAGATGCGGTTGCTGAAATAGTGTCAGATGAAATGGAGCCTATTCAGAAACTGGAGATTATCTATAACTATATGACTTCAAATTTCAATTGGGATGGGCGCCACAGGGTAATTACAGAAAAGGGTATACGAAATACTTTCAAAGATAAAGAAGGGAATACTGCTGACCTGAATCTTTTACTTGTGGAGATGCTTAAAGAAGCCGGGATAAAAGCAAATCCAGCACTTATTAGCACAAGAACTAACGGTTCAGTAATACTTGATTACCCTTTGATCAATCAATTTAACTCAACCATTGCAGTGGCTGAACTTACCGGTGCAGCATTTGCATTAGATGCCTCAACCGGCATAAGGTCATATAAAGCAACTCATCCGAAGAATATGTACCGAAATGCTTTTGTTATCAGAGAGGACAATTCTTTTGGCTGGCTAACTACAGTACCTATTGAAAGTTCGTCAGAAAGGTTGAGTTTGACCTATTCGTTTGATGAGGCTCCCAGGGTTTCAGTTAAATTAATGGGAAGTGTAAAAGGTGAGTTTGCTGAAGAGATGCGAAATAACGTTAAGAGTATTAATTATAATTCTTATTGGGAAAATGAATACTCCACACTGCCAGATATAAAAGTAGACTCTTCAAGTTTTAAGAACCTTGAGAACCTAACGGAAAGCATTACATATTCAACTGATTTCTCATTCGAGAAGGGAGATTATTTTTCAACATCTGACGATTTGATTTATCTCAATCCATTTATGTTTTTGAGCAGGCAGGAAAACCCATTTAAAAGGAATGAAAGAGAATTACCAGTTGAGTTTTCGCATACTTATTCCAAACAATACCTGGTTAATTTGAAAATTCCCGATGGATATGTAGTTGAAGAAATGCCTGAGTCAAAACAAGTTGCAATTCCGAATAGGGGAGGATCTTATCGTTTCATAACAAGCGCAACTGATAGTAGCCTGACCTTTGTTTCGAACATTAGAATATCGGCATATAGATACGAAACAAGTGAGTATCCATTATTGAAAGATTTATTTCAAAACATTGTAGATACTCAAAATGCGATTGTTGTTTTAAGAAAAGAAGAGGGTTCAGAATAAATAGAACCCTCATTTAATATAGATTATCACATCGCTGAGTACTCACCCAGTACTTCTTTCATTTGAGCGGTATGACGCTGGCTGTGAGCGCTAATAATAAGAAACAGTTGATAAGCATCTACCTCTCCAAATGGTAAAGCTGCTTTATGATGTCTTGCATCTGCATCAGTTGTTTCGATAAAATTGATAAGTGCTTCCCTCGACGCTTCTAAAGCAGCAAGCATTTCAGCTTTAGTATTCCATTTTCCTGAAGGCTCAAATTGAGGAGCGGTAGTAACTTTTGTGCCCCTGTTTGCCAGCATGCCAATAAGCATACCATCCATTCCAGACATATCTAAATCAGCAATAACTTCTGATTGAAGTGTTCCCTGAGCCATTCCAAAGAATGCTTGTTCAGTTATTAGAATATGTTCTAAGCAATTAGCTGCAGACCACCCACCTTCTTTAGGAGTGTAGTTCCAGGCTTCATCTGAAAGTTCACTTGCAGTATTAACAATATCTTCGTGAGTTGAAGTCAGGTATTTAATTGCAAAATCTTTTTCGGCTTCTGACAGTTGAGCCATTACCGGCATAGCTACAAATGCCACGAGTAGTAGAAATAATAATTTTTTCATGGTTCCCTTTTTTATTAATGGTGTACTTAAACATAGTAACAAATTGTAAAGTAAAAAGGGGACAAGTTACTCTAAGGTTGAATAAAGGCTATAAAAACGAAGGGAGAGGCACCGTAGCACCTCTCCCTTTTACCCAGCTTTTCTAGTTATTCCTATGTTAAGCTAAACTGATTAATTAGTAGGATACCAGACGTATTCACCTGATTTATTGATGTAGCCATATTGTTCTTCTATCTCTTCATCAATAGTAACAAAGATGGTAACGCGTGCTAAGCCATTATAAAAGGGATCAACTTCATCGAACTTTGGAGATGTGATTTGATTCCCTGACTTATCAATGAAAGTCCATTTGTTGTTTATAAAAACAGGTGCTCTTTCTTCATTAAATGGACGAACCTGGTCGAATTGCTCTGGTATTACAAAATTTCCATTTGTATCAATAAAGCCGAACTGGTTACTTGATTTTCTGGCTGGTGCCAAACCATTACCAAATTTCCCGGCACTTATGAATTGAGGTGAAACTTCAACGTTGCCACTTGCATCAATATATCCCCAACGATCACTTACAAGCACAGCAGCCAGCTTATCTGAAAAAGCAAGAGCTTCAGAATACTTTAAATCGATTACGGTATTTCCTGTCTTATCAATGAAGCCATATAGATCATCATCGCGAACTAATGCTCTACCATTGGCAAATAGGTTCTCCTCGATAAAATCCAGATCGTCCGGTGTATTCAGAGATTCGATTTCATTCCCGTTTTCATCAATGTATAAGTACTCTGAGTAATCTATACTTCTAACAAATGCCCGTCCATCTGAAAACGAACTCGCTTGCCTGAATCGGGGATTTACAGCAAAGTTTCCGCTTTTGTTGATGTATCCCCATCTTCCATCAAGTCGTACAGCTGCTTTACCGTCAGAAAAGGGCCGGATGTCTGAGAAGTCTTTATCTATAACATCCTCACCATTCTTATCGATATATTTTAAACTCCAGCTTTCACGAACAGCGGCATATCCTTCTGAGAAAGGAGTAGCAATCTGGAGCCGCGGTTCAATAACAATAGCTCCTTTTTCATTAATGTATCCCCATTCTCCATTTACAAGAACCGGGTATAGTTTCACTGCAGAATCGTCGTCATCATTACCAGTTATCCCGTCAATAACCTCACAGGCTGATATTGAGACTAATAGTGTAAGAAGTAGAATTAAATAAGATCGTTTCATTGTCATAATATTATCTTGTTGGGTACCACACATATTCTCCGGATTTATCGATGTATCCGTATTGTACATTTTCATCTTCTCCGAGCTGGATTTGAGCTATTCCATTAGAAAAGCTCTGAGCTCCGCTAAAAGGATTGCTTACAACCATTTTGCCATTGTCTCTCTCTATATAGAACCAACTACTGCTAAGGCGAACAGCAGCCATGTTTTCTGAAAATGCTTTTACTTCGGCAAACTGGTAAGGAATAGATAGCTCGCCGTCTTTATTGATGAAGCCGATGTAATCGTTTTCTCTTACGTAGGCAAGCCCTTGAGAGAATTGCCCAACTTCCTGAAATTCAGGTGTAATAACAGGGTTTCCGCTTTTATCAATATATCCCCAGCCATTTGTAGTTTGGATAGGAGCCAGGCCATCAGAAAACTCGCCGGCATCTGTTACCTGGAAAGAAGGGTTGATTTGTTCAGCACCAGATTTATCTACATAAACCCAACCTTCAAAGGTTTCTACAGCTGCAAGGTCCTCTGAAAAAGAACGTGCATCACTAAAAGTTGGTGTAATGCTGATATCACCATTTGTGGAGACATAACCCCAAAGTCCATCTGAACGAACGGCTGCCAGTTCTTCAGAAAAAGCTGCAGCAAAATCAAACTGCGGGCTTATTGCAAATTCACCTGTTGTATTGATGAAGCCATATTGCCCACCCGGCATTTGTGCTGGTGCAAGTCCGTTTGAAAAATTTCCTGCTACGCTAAAATTGGTTGGTATAGTCAGTGAAGAAGTCTCTTCTGATATATAACCCCAGGTAGTTCCGTTTCTAACAGCAGCAAAGCCATCAGAAAATTCACGAGCTTCATCATAATTCGGGCTAATTACAATTGCCCCTTTGTTATCAATAAAGCCCCATTTTCCATTCAGTAGTACCGGATGCAGTGTTGTAATTTCATCATCGTCATTGTTTCCCGTAATGCCGTCAACAACGGTACAACCTGAGAAAACGAACAAGCTGATGAGGGATATAAATAGTGCAAGTAGTTGTAGCTTTTTTAACATGATTGGCTATTTAATTAAAGTCATTTTCCTTGTGAGTTTGCCTTGTGAAGTCTCCAGGGTGTAGATATAAACACCACTAGGCAGGTTAGAGGCATTGAATTGTATCGAATGCTCTCCGGCTGTCATAGGCTTCTGAATCAAGGTTTGAACCAGGCTTCCTTTTATATCAAACACCTTAAGATTCACCTCACTTGTAGATGCAAGGGTAAAAGATATGGTTGTAGAAGGGTTGAAAGGATTCGGATAGTTTTGACTGAGTTTAAAGGATCCAATATTCGTTTCAGGTTCTGAACTGACTGGTAACTTGTTTACAAACCCAAGCTCCTCAAACTCACCTTGAAGTACTGTTTCAGTGTCATCAACTTCCAGTTCGAACCAATTGTTTAGAATCGAAGTGTAAATCGATCGGTAATCGGTGGTATAAACAGGATCCCCTGAGTTATCCAGGTCAGAAAGGTTGGCATGTTCACCGTAAAGCCCTCCATTAACAGGGCCAAAAATCATTACCGGAGCTGATGATCCATGATCTGTACCTTGAGATGAATTTTCATCTAGTGTTCTTCCGAACTCCGAGAAGGTCATTGTAAGCGCTCGTTCGTGCTGTCCGTCAGATTCTAAATCTGTATAAAATGCATTTACTGAATCGGCAATATCAGCCAGTAGATTTGCATGTCCACCTTCTGTATTACCCTGGTTATTATGGGTGTCGAAGCCTCCTTTAGATACCAGAAATATTTTAGTATTTAACCCGCCACGAATTAGGCGTGCTACAATAGAAAGGCTTCTTGAAAGACCGGAGTTAGGATACTCGGTTAAGTTAACTGCTGAATCCGCAGCCTCCTGGATTGATTCCAGGTATTTGAAGGAAGAGTTGGCAATTTTTCTTGCAAAAGAAAGTGAACGGCCAAATTCATTCTCAGGAACATTTTCCTCATCATAAAACCCGCCCTGTTCTAAAAATTGGGCAAATTGATTTGCCCCGCCAAAAGTGACTCCAAGGTTTCCAAATTCACTTTGGAATAGGGTAGCGGAACCGCCAATTCTAACACCAAGAGGGAATTCTGGAGGATTAGCTATAATGTCGGGGTTATCTTCAACCAGGAAACGCCCGGCCCAACCCGTTCCAAGATTCATGTTTGAAGCACTACCGGAAGTCCATATATCTGTTGAACGAGCATGAGATCGATTCGGATCTTCATATCCTACATTATGAACAACGGCCATATTTCCGTTTCCCCAAATAGGTTGAAGGGAAGCCATAGCAGGATGCATTCCGATATCATCACTAAGCAGGATGGAGTCATTCTTTTCAATACCAATAGTGGGACGTTTTTGATAATAGATATCATTTTCGACAGGAATAATGGTATTTAACCCATCATTTCCGCCGCCTAGTTGGATCAAAACCAATACCCGATCGTTGTTTGCTGCAATAAGCCTGTTTAGAAACTTTGTTCTTGCCATGGCATTCACTGAAAGGCCTCCGAGCACTAGC
>JAVKDP010000040.1:0-47360 GCA_040222185.1 Balneolaceae bacterium
CTCAATACTCTATCACTCATATTCATCATGGATCGTAAGAAGTTCTTTACGCTTGGGTCTGCATCAATTGCAGCAGCAGCGTTACCAATAAACCTGGATTCTGGTTCTCAAACCGAAAAGCGCTGGCAAAATGGTGCAAGCCCCTGGCCAATTTGCCTGGATACTTACACCATCCTTCCTGCATCAATGGAAGATAAAGTTGAATTCGCTGCCAAAGCAGGTTATGATGCCATCGAGCCCTGGGACAGAGAACTTATTCAGTATGAAAAGGACGGCGGCGATGTAGAAAAGCTTGGCGAAAGAATTAAAGAACTGGGATTATTTGTACCAAGCGTCATCGGGCTTTGGAATGCAATACCTCCAAATGAAGATGATTTCCAGGCTTCTCTTGAGGGTACCCGAAACCGAATGCGCCTTGCTAAAGCCATAGGTTCTGAACATATCCAAACCATCCCAAATACTGTTGGTGAAGGATATGATATTCAACAGGTTGCTAAAAGATACCACCAGGTTATCGAGATTGGGATAAATGAATTTGGACTAAAGCCGTCTCTTGTTTTTGTAACGCACTTTCCACTTAAAACTATGGGACAGGCCATGCAAGTGGCCCTGGATGCCAATCATCCTGAAGCATCAATCATACCTGATACATACCATATGTACATAGGCGGTGGTGGCTTTGAGGGACTCAAATTAATGAAGGGTAGTTCTATCAGTATTTTTCAATTCGCTGATGCACCAGGGTTTCTTCCTGCTGACCAACTTGAGGATAAACACCGGGTATTTCCGGGTGATGGAGTACTTCCTTTGCCTCAAATTCTCAGAGATTTATATGCTACTGGGTTCCGTGGATGTATTTCCCTGGAACTTTATAACCCGGATTACCACAAACGTGATTTATTTGAAGTAGCACAAGAAGGATTTGAGAAAACCCTCGCGGTTATTAAAGAAGCCGGAGTTTAACATGAGAGCTGAACTATCCATATTAGTAACATTCTTTATCATTTTAACTTCCTGCAAAAGCTCAGAAATTACCTCTTCAGTAAAAGAAGAAGTAATTTTCCGATATGCACAAATTAACCCAAATGATAGTCTGATCTTGGGAGAGGCAATCACCCCTTTTGCCATATATGGTACCACAACTCAAGAAAACGCTTTAAAAATTGGCATGTCATATCCAGGGGTTGAGTCAGTTACCAGCCATTTCGATATAGACTCATCTATTACCGATATGATTTTTTCTTATCAGTTTACATACGATTTTCAGAAGCAGCTAAAAGAATATACTGAAGAGCTAGGTAAGCCCACATTTAGTAATGACATAGAAAGTGAGGTTTATCTGTGGGAGGATTTTAAAACCAGATTTCAACTCATTAAAACCTTTGGTGGTTCAGATACTCTTATGTATTCAATACTATCCGATAAGGAATCGTCTTTTATCTCGGGCATCTCCTATGCTTCTCTTAAGAATTATAGAGTAAAGCCTACGATCCATGATGTTCTTACTTTCACTAAGATTTGGAGCATCATCGGGGGGGTGGATATAGGTTTGAAAGCCCGTTTAAAGCAAACTAGTGACAGTACAAATCTTATTCTAATAAACACACTAATTGATCACCATTTTCAAGACAAAGTATTGTTCCAATATGCACTAGAGTACATGGATCAGGAATTTGATGACCAGATGTTTGAGGAACTTTCTGCTTGGCTTTTTAGCGATTGGTCCAAAGAAATTATTTACAAAACGGATTCTTTTGAACCAGAACTAAGCCTGGAAGAATACGCTAGTAGTTTAGAAAAGGAAGTGCCACCACAAGATCGACTTATTGCAATGTATCGGTTTGTCGAGGCTAATAAGGCAGGGGAGTTTTTCTTCAAAATTGAAGACGCAACAAATGTTATTATTTCAAAACTTAATGCAATAGTTGAGAATACAGACTTAAACTATATATCTCCAACTAGTGCGGAACGAATGCAGCAAATCTCAAACTATAATCTCGGGACCCTAGTATCTTTTTTATGGAGAATGCAACCAATTACGATTGACCAAATTAATCAGAATACAGAAGCTTACACCTCCACTTCTGGTAAACTATATGTAGATTCATACTCTGACGCTATTGTACATGCACTAAAAAAAGCAGGTGATAAAGTGTTGGCGGAACTTACAAAGGCTTACTAATACTCAGTTATTTAACAACTGTAATTACACCATCAAAGTTGGCAATTATGAAATTACTCACCCCACCTGGTGTATCATCATTAATATCCCATTTGAAATCGGCGCCACCTATTAAGATTTGATCGCATCCAAGCTCTTTAGCGGTTTCTACGATCACTTCACCAGGACTACCTATCCGTACTTCAAGTTCTGGTTCCACCTTTGAGCGTGATTCAGAATCAAAGAGATATTTCGCCATTTCTACAATGCCCAGCGCCACATCTTCATTCTTTTTTTCATCGGCTACAACCAGAATGGTGACTTTGGGTTTTTCTGTTAATACAGAGCTTAAAACTCCTGCATGTTTAACTGCTTCGCTTGCATATACGCTACCATTAGTAGCTATCAACCAGTTTGATGGAAAACTCATAACCCTTTCATTTTTAGTTCGTGCCATTTTAAGACTTGTACTACTTAGTTGAAATTAGAAAAGTACCGCTGAAACCCATTTATAACATTCCTATCTTTGCGTGCTATGAATTTTGAGCACCAAATACCTGAACAGCACAAATCTGTTTTCGAAACAGTTCATAAGGCTGCGGAATCGTTAAACCAACCCGTTTACGTAGTAGGCGGGTATGTTCGCGATTATTATCTAAATCGTTTGAAAGAAGAGCCCGACATCGACTTTGTTACACTTGGTTCCGGAATTATTTTAGCAGAAAAAGTTCATAGCAATATCCCAGGTTCTCACCTTTCTGTTTTTAAACAATTTGGAACAGCACAAGTAAAGGTTGGATCACTTGAACTGGAATTTGTTGGAGCCAGAAAAGAGAGTTACCGCAGAGACTCTCGCAAGCCTATTGTAGAAGATGGAACCCTGGAGGATGATCAGCTACGTCGGGACTTAACAATTAATGCACTTTCATGGTCATTAAATGGAGATCACATCGGACTGCTCAAAGATCCTTTTGGCGGGCTTAAAGATTTAAAAGACCGGGTTATCAGAACGCCTATTGACCCTGAGAAGACTTTTGATGACGATCCATTAAGAATGATGCGAGCGATCCGTTTCGCTACACAGTTGCACTTCGATATTGCTGATGAAACGCTTGCAGCTATAACTAAAATGGCTGATCGGATTAATATTATTTCCAAAGAACGGATTATCGATGAGCTCAATAAAATTATAAAATCACCAGTTCCGTCTATTGGTTTTGCTTACCTGTTTAAAACGGGTTTACTTAAAGAGTTCTTTCCTGAGATGCACAATTTATATGGTGTGAAGGAAGTAAATGGTCATCGCCACAAAGATAATTTCTGGCATACGCTCAAGGTCCTCGATAATGTAGCGATGGTGAGTGATGATCTCTGGCTTAGATGGGCTGCTATCATGCACGATATAGCCAAGCCTCCTACCCAAAGATATGAGCCTCAACATGGTTGGACTTTTCATGGACATGATGCCCTTGGGGCAAAATGGACTAAAAACATCTTTAGGCGACTTGGTTTACCTTTAGACGAACGTATGCAGTATGTGCGTAAATTGGTTCGCCTTCATTTACGTCCTATAGCCCTCGTATCTGATATTGTTAGTGATAGTGCTGTGCGGCGACTTATCTTTGACGCCGGGAATGATGTAGATGATTTAATGACCTTATGCAGGGCAGATATCACCAGTAAAAATGAAAAAAAGGTAAAACAGTTCCTTAAAAATTTTGAACTCGTTGAGCAAAAAATCATTGAGGTTGAAAGAAAGGATAGAATCCGAAACTGGAAAAATCCTTTAACCGGTGAAGAAATCATGAAAGCCCTGGATATTCCGCCATCTAAGATTGTTGGAGATATAAAAACAGGTATAAAAGATGCTATTCTTAATGGAGAAATCCCGAATGATCATGACGCAGCATTTCAATATATGATGACAAATAAAGACGCCTTTCTAAACAAAGCATCTGATTCAGTTAAAGAGGGGCCTGATTGATGAAAGAACTATATGTTTCGGACTCTTTCGCAAAGATTAATCTTGGGCTGAACGTACTAGAGAGGCTGCCAAATGGATATCATACTATTGAGTCTGGTTTTTGCTTTATAGAATGGAGTGATCGCTTTGAGGTTACCCCATCAAGCCATATGGAACTTGTAATGAGTGATGATAAAATCCCGGTTGATGACTCTAATCTCATCGTTAAAGCTATAAAGCTCCTTCAAAAAGAAGCGGGCCTCAGAGACGAATATTCGATCAAAGTTCAAAAAAGAATCCCGGCTGGTGCAGGGCTCGGAGGAGGTAGCAGTAATGCTGCCACTACTTTGAGAATGATCAATAAAATTTCGAATCTTGGATTATCGATTGACGACCTCGCACTTCTTGGGAAAAAACTAGGGGCTGATGTCCCTTTCTTCGTTCATGGCAAGCCAGGGTTTGGAACCGGGCTGGGAGATGATATTGAACCAATGGATATTCAACCAGATGCTTTTATTGTGACCGCTTTCCCTAATATAGAAAGCAAAACACCTGAGGCTTACCAGTTTTGTGAACCTAATCCAGAGCCAGATTTTTCTCTGAGATCTGTCCTTTTAGAGGATGATATTGATGACTGGCATTATCTGCTTCAAAACGATCTTGAGCCTGCCGTTTTTCCTCGTTTAGAACTTGTTGGAAACCTGAAAGATCAACTCTATGAGTTTGGCGCGAGCTACGCTTCAATGAGCGGAAGCGGTTCCAGTGTTTTCGGGGTATTTAGACAGGATTTTGTTGCAATTCATGCATATGAATCGTTTCATAAACTCGGCTTTTTGGCTAACCTGACCAAGCCAAATTTCAAGCCTGATTTAGGAGTATACAAGAAAGAAATAGATTTTTAAGAGAAGCATTATCAAATACTTAAAAGATTTACCGAATTAATAAGATTTTAAATAAATGAGCAATAAGAAATTAACAAAAGATGTAGCCGTGCGCTCCGGCATGAACAAAGACTCTCTTCGTGAGGATATAAAACTTCATTTACGTCACACTCTTGCGAAAGATGAGTTCTCAAAAACTAA
Organism: Balneolaceae bacterium; assembly: GCA_040222185.1. Lineage (GTDB taxonomy): Bacteria > Bacteroidota > Rhodothermia > Balneolales > Balneolaceae > JAVKDP01. Next base: position 5,207 of record JAVKDP010000040.1, read on the forward strand.
TTGGGACAACTATAGAAGTGTCGTTTTAACCATTATGGATCGTCTGCATGATCGATGGATTAATACTCAGCAACATTACCATTCCTCAGGGTCAAAGCGTGTGTACTATTTGTCAATGGAATACCTGATTGGCCGCTTACTCGACAATATGGTCGTGAACCTGAACGTCCAGGATGAAGTGGCTGAAGCCTGCGCAGACCTGGGACTTGATTATGATGATATCAGAAGTGCAGAATGGGATGCTGGACTTGGAAATGGCGGGCTCGGTCGCCTTGCAGCATGCTTCCTCGATTCAATGGCAACATTGGGAGTTCCTGCTATTGGTTATGGACTTCGATACGATTACGGAATTTTCTACCAGACTATAGAAAACGGTTTCCAAATTGAAAAACCGGATCTTTGGCTGCGTTATGGTAATCCATGGGATGTTGTTCGCCCTAAAATTCAATACCCTGTCGAATTTTACGGACACCAGAATATGTCTCATAATGGTAACGGTGAACTCGAATACCAATGGGAGAATACTAAAAAAGTTCTTGCCGTTGCTTACGATACACCTATTCCAGGATACGATAACGGAATTGTAAATAACCTGAGACTTTGGAAGGCCGAGTCTGATACCGCTATTGATCTTCAGAGCTTTAACCAGGGGCAGTACATTGATGCTGTTCGAGATAACCAGCTTGAGCAAAACATTACCAGGGTTCTTTATCCAAACGACAAGATGTTTGTTGGTCAGGAGTTAAGGTTGAAACAAGAGTATTTCCTTGTTTCTGCTTCTATGCAGGATATTATCCGTCGTTTCAAAAACCAAACGGACGACTGGACTAAGCTCCCGGAAAAAGTAGCTATCCAGTGTAATGATACTCACCCAAACCTTGCCATTCCTGAATTAATGCGCGTGCTCCTGGATGATGTTGGTATGACATGGGAAAAAGCATGGGATATTACTGTAAAAACCATGGCGTATACAAACCATACGCTTTTGCCGGAAGCCCTTGAAAAATGGCCAGTATCATTAGTGAGAAGCCTTCTTCCTCGCCACTTGAATATTATTTTTGAGATCAACCGAAGATTCATGGATAGTATTAAGGTTAAATTCGGTGACGACAGAAATCGAATGGGTAGAATGAGCATTGTTGGAGATGGTGAGAATCCGGTAATTCACATGGCTCACCTTGGAATTGTTGGCGCTAAAAAGGTAAATGGAGTGGCTGCGCTTCACTCACGGTTACTCAAAGATTCTATGTTCAAGGACTTTGATGAAATGTATCCGGATAAGTTCACCAATAAAACGAATGGTATCACACCACGAAGATGGTTGAAGCAGTGTAACACTGAGCTCTCTGCTCTTATAACAGATACTATTGGTGACAAGTGGATTACTGACCTGGATGACCTGAAAAAACTTGAAAAGTTTGCTTCAGATAAAAAATTCCAGAAAAAATTCGCTGACATCAAGCTTACTAATAAGAAGAAACTGGCGGAGTATATAAAAACCGAAATGAATATTGATGTAGATCCAGCGTCTATGTTTGATATTCAGATCAAGAGAATACATGAGTATAAACGTCAATTGATGGCAGCTCTTCATGTAATCACTTTATATAACAGAATTAAAGCAAACCCTGACCTGGATGTTGCTCCGCGTACAGTAATCTTTGGCGGTAAAGCGGCTCCGGGCTATACAATGGCTAAGCAACATATCAAGCTGATTAATGCCATCGGTGAAAAAGTGAATAATGATCCGGATGTTAAAGATAAACTGAAGTGTATCTTCCTGGAGAATTACAGGGTAACACTGGCTGAAATGATGATTCCTGCCGCTAATTTATCTGAGCAGATCTCCACTGCAGGTATGGAAGCTTCCGGTACAGGAAATATGAAATTTACCATGAATGGTGCTCTCACTATCGGAACACTTGATGGTGCAAATGTTGAAATCAAAGAAGAGGTTGGAGATGAAAACATTTTCATCTTTGGACTTACTGTTGAGGAAGTAGATGAGCTTCGAAGAAGCGGTTATAATCCTCAAACATATTATCATGCCAATGCGGAGCTCAAAAAAGCTCTTGATCAAATTCGTGATGGCTTCTTCTCTCCTGAAGATAAGCAGCTTTTTGCGCCGATTATTTCTGCACTACTTGAACAAGGAGATTACTTCATGGTACTTGCTGACTATGAAGCCTATGTTAAAGAGCAGGAAAATGTTGAAAAGGTGTATAAGAATGAAGAAGAATGGAACCGAATGGCCATTATCAATATGGCTAATGTTGGAAAGTTCTCCAGCGACAGAACCATCAAGGATTACAATGATGAAATCTGGGGTTCTGAACTCGTTAATTTAAAAAAGTAAGCCTTTACTTTTTGGATTTTGAACCTGGCTGGTATAATCCTGGCCAGGTTTTTTTATTTCCCTGATTCCTCTCTTTCCGGGAAAGAATCGTGCAAGCTTTTCCATCAGCTTTCGTCTAAATTGGAGACATGTCCAGGATGGAAGAACATAAATTCATACAAAAGCTTAGAGCCGGAGATAGGGGTGCTTTTAATGAGCTGGTATTAGCTCATAAAGACGCTATTTTAAACGTCTGTTATGGGTATGTAAAAAATGCTGATGAAGCCGAGGATTTAACCCAGGAAGTATTTTTAGAAGTTTATAAAACAATCTCAAAGTTCCAGGAGCAATCCGCTCTTTCAACCTGGATGTACAGGATTGCTGTTTCGAAGTCATTAGATGCACTTAAACATAAAAAAAGCAAAAAGAGAGCTGCTTTTTTTGAAAAGCGTACTCGATCTGAATCGGCAGATCTTGAAATGGAACAGAAGGCTGGAGACTCTCCCGACCCTGAAGCAACACTTGAACAAAAGCAACAAAGAGAATTTATTGATCATTGCCTGATGCAACTAGCCGAAACTCAACGAACAGCTTTTATATTAAGCCAACAGGATGGGTTAAGCTATAAGGAAATAGCCGATGTGATGGATAAAAGTCTATCGTCTGTAGAATCTTTGGTACATCGTTCAAAGCAATCTTTAAGAAAAATTATGACGGAACTATATAGAGACTACTTCTAAGACCACAGGTTTTCAAAAACCTTTTCGTCTAACTATCTAACGAGTAAATCATGAAAAATAAAAACGACATACAAAAACATATAGACAAGCTGCTAGAAAGCGCTGAAGAAGGAGAGAAGATTACTACCAGCGCTTCTTTTATGGATAGCCTGAACTCTAAACTTGATGCACTTGATCAAACTCCACAAGCAGCAAAAGTATACTCCATGAATGTACTTCTTAAATATGCTGCTATCTTTTTAATTATAGTATTAAATGTAGGTGTCGTAGCTACTCAGTTTGGAAGTACAACTACAGTAGAAATTGAATCCAGTGATACTATTTCTGAGTTTTCAGATGAGTATTTTCCTGACTATACTACATACACGGAGTAGGTAACGATATGGATTTCTTTAAACAAAAAACCTTTACATCTATAGCAATTGCTGTGCTGGTGATTCTGAACATCGGCCTGGTCACTTTTATCATGTATCCAAAGTTTGATAATGACAGGCATAGAGGATCTGATGGGCGGGGCTCAAACCTTATCGAGTTTATATCAACCGAACTAAACTTTTCTGATGATCAGAAGGCACAACTAACCACATTAGCTCAAGCGCACCGGGCAAGGGTCAAGGATTTACAGCCTTTAGTCGATCAAAAAAGACGAGAACTATTCGGATTAATGAAGCAAGATAAAGACGACACTGTTGATGCCCTTGCTCTTGCAAAAGAACTAGGTGAAGCTGTTGCGGAGATCGAGTCTAGCAATTTTACTTTTTTCTACTCCATCAGAGCTCTTTGTACAGACGATCAAAAAGAAAACTTCGATGAGCTTCTTGAAAAAATCGGAAACCGAAGAGGAGGAAGATCACAGCAAATGAGAGGGAAACAAATTCAGGGAGATCGCCCAGACGGATCTGATGGTCCTGGACCCGGAGGCCCACCACCGCCCAGAGGGAATTAATCTTCTGGTAAAAATATCAGGCGATAATGATCGTATATAGTCTATGCGCTATAGAAATATTCGAAATCAAAACCTGCTTATAATTGCTCTTTTTCTTTTCGGCCTTTCGTCGGTAATCTATATTATACCAAAGTTTGAAATAGATCCCTTACTTAACCGTGAAAAGCTATTGATCGAAGAGGCCGTATTATCTCACCTTTTTAAAAATAATGCCTCCGGTGGAAGCGGTATTGCAGCATACTATTTCATTCGTGACTCACCAGATATTCTGAACAAATTTAAAGACCATATTCCAATCGTTGAGTCAGAGTCGAATTCCAAACTTACTGATGATTTTAACAGTGTTGTTCTACATCGGGATAATGGAAAGGATGGAATTATATTTACCGTACATGATATGGATAGAAAACTTAACGGTCAGGTTTATGTAATTGCGACATATTATGTTGCAAGTTTAAATGGTGGTAGCTATGAATACCTGCTCGAAAAAATTAATGGAGAATGGGTAGTCCTTTCATCCAATATGAAATGGATTTCTTAGAGTATAGGATTTGATCACCTCTTGAAATCAATAAAGACCTGTTACTTAAGAACCAGTTTAAGTAACAGGTAATAAGCTTTTTAATTCTCTATAGGGACTACAGGATTCTCTATTTCTTCAAGAATTGTATCGTATTCTCCATTCCAAATTGCATTAAGCTTCGTGAGTTGTACATCAACTTTTGCAGCTAAATCTTCGAATACAGCATATTGCTGAGCAGTTGGTTTTCCATAACCTGTAGCCACAGTACTCTTCAATGAAGCCAGCTTGTTGTTCAGCTTTATCTCGAAATTAAGAACATCCTGGGTGGCCTCTGCTTTTGTTTGAACCAGTTCGTTTTCGATATCTGAAATGGCTTTTAACATAGCTTTTGCTTTATCCTGGAGCTCTTTGTTGTCTTTTACTTCACCCAGCATCTCATTCACTTCTTTTCTTACTTCCCTGATTCTGTTGATTGCTTTATGCGTAGTATCCAGCTTGGCATTTATGGTTTGAACCAATTCAAACTGGGAAATAAAGTCGTCCTGAGTTACTTCTGTTAAACGAGGATCTTTAACCACTTTGATGTCTTGCTCGCCAACCAGCTCGTCTGCAATGTACATCTTCACTTTATACATCCCTGGAATCGCACTTGGGCCGGATGTATTTCCCGCCCAAAGAATTTGTCTTCCATCCAGGTTAGTAACTCCTTTGTACTGGAGATTCCAAACGAATTTATTAAGTCCGGCTTTGTCTGATACAACTGTAGTTCTTCTTTGCTCTTCCGGCTCATAGAATAGAGGAGATTCTCGTACTGGCCGGCCTCTGCTGTCTTCTTTGTTGGAATATGTTTGGATAACATTCCCCCTCATGTCAGAGAACTCAAGCTTAACCTCCTCATCTGTATCTTCTCTGAGAGTATAAAAAACTACCGCTCCACGCTCATGATTTTGCCCTATTGTTGATCCAGGAGAAGTAAAACTTCCGCCACCAAAAAGGTAGGTATCTTCAGGAGCAAACAAGTGATGATCCGCTTTTGCAATTTGATCACTTAACTGGTGAAGTACAGGAAGGTCATCAAGCACCCAAAAAGAACGACCCTGTGTAGCTACAATTAAATCTTTATCTCTTTTGTGTACTGCTAAATCAGTAATTGGAACCGCCGGAAGGTTCAGTTGTAAGTTTTGCCAGTCATCGCCAGCGTTAAATGAAACATACACTCCAGTTTCTGTTCCTGCATATAGTAATCCTGCTCTATTCGGATCTTCCCTAATCGTTCTGGTGAAGTCCATTTCAGGAATACCGTTTGTTATTTCCTTCCAGCTTTTGCCATAGTTTGTCGTTTTATACAGCATCGGTTGAAAGTCATTGAATTTGTATCTTGTTGCTGCCATATATGCTGTTCCGGCATCATGATGAGAAGCATCGATAATACTAACCATGGCCTCAGGAAGTCCTTTAGGAGTAACATTTTCCCAGGTCTCCCCATTATTCCGGCTAATATGAATTAATCCGTCATCAGCACCAGCCCATAACAAGCCAGGCTCGATTGGGGACTCAACAAAAGTGAAAATTGTATTATAATATTCGACTGAAGTATCATCTTTTGTAATTGGCCCGCCTGATTCATCTTGCTTCAAAGAATCATTTCTGGTCAAGTCTGGGCTAATTTCCTGCCAGCTCATTCCTTCATCCGTTGAGCGATGAACATGCTGAGAGGTTGCATATAGTACATTAGGATTGTGAGGCGAAATTACAATCGGAAAGGTCCATTGGAATCTGTATTTCAGATTTTTTGCACCTGCACCCATCGGGTTATCCGGCCAAACATCAATGCGATCACTTAACCCGATTTCTTTATCATATTTATTCAGGTATCCGCCATAACTCCCTCCAAATGTAACATTCGGGTTCTCAGGGTCAGGAGCTATATATCCACTTTCTCCACCAGCAACCGGCCACCAATCTCTTTCTGTTATCCCACGGCCACTTGTTCTGCTCCTTATTGCAAATGTACTATTATCTTGTTGGGCACCATAGATCATGTATGGAAATTGGTTATCCGTGGTTACCTGGTAAATCTGTGCTGTAGCTGAAGTATAGTAATCTGACCAACCTACACCTCCGTTATATGTTACTTGCCCTCCGCCATCGTCACCAACAATCATTCTCTGGGAATTATTGGATGCAATCCATAAATCGTGATGATCTCCATGAGGTGTTCTGATTCGGCTAAAAGTTCTACCACCATCCGTAGATTTCAAAAAGCTGACATTCAGCACATATACAACGTCCTCGTTCTCAGTGTCTGCTATAACTTTTGAATAGTACCAGGCTCTTTGTCTTAGGTTTCTGTCAGCACTAACGCGGGTCCATGTATCTCCGCCATTATCAGAGCGGAAAAGGCCACCACCTTTTTGATTTTCAATTATCGCAAATACCCTGTTTGAGTTTACCGGAGATACAGATACTCCGATTTTACCTAGCATTCCTTTTGGTAATCCAGGAGAAGTAGAAATCTCTTTCCAGGTCTCACCACCATCAGTACTTTTGAATAGCCCGCTGTTTTCGCCACCGCTACTCATTTCCCATGGATTACGATACGCCTCCCAAAGCGCGGCAAATAATATTCTTGAATTATTAGGATCCAATGCGATATCAACAGCACCGGTTTTATTATCGCGGTATAGCACTTTGTTCCAGGTCTTTCCTCCATCGGTAGTCTTGAATATTCCACGCTCTTCATTTCCTTCTCCACCAAAAACCTGCCCCATGGCAGCAACCCATACTATGTCCGGGTTCGTAGGGTGGATTTCGATATCACCAATAAACTGGCTTTCACCAAGCCCAAGATACGTCCATGTTTTCCCGGCATCAGTTGAGCGATACATTCCATCTCCGGCGCTCATATTTCCGCGAATATCTGTTTCACCCATCCCCACATAAATTACATTAGGATCAGAATCCGCTACATCAATAGCTCCAACTGAACCTGTTTTGAAATAGTCATCTGAAATACTGATCCAGCTATTCCCACCATTAGTGGTTTTGAAGACCCCGCCACCAGTAAAACCGGTATAAAAGGTATATGGTTGATCATCGTGACCAGCAACAGCTACCGAACGCCCCCCTCTAAAAGGCCCAATGTTCCGGTATTTTAAATCTTTAAAAACAGATTCCTGGTACTGAGGTGAATCCGTTTCTGTTCCATGTCCAAAAATTTGAGCTGATAAATCTGCAGCTAAGAAGAGCGCACAACATAATGCCAGATTTACGATGACCAATCGCTTCATAAAGTCCCTATTTTAGTTAGTATTATTATGACGAGCTGAGTGTAGCTTTGAATAACTAAAAGTAACTAAAGAGAGTCAAGCGGAGAGTAAAAAGTTGTGAAGCTAAAGTAGATCGCCCACTATAGACTTTTCAGAAGATGTTAGTCAAAAACGAAGCGAAACGTGATGGTTCCCCATTGTACTTGTTGAGGGACTCCGCCTGGTAGTCTTGAGAATCTCCAGGTTCTGAGGGTTTTCATTACTTCTGTTTCCAACTCAGGGTTCATTTTTCGCAAAGGAATGATTCTACCCACAGCGCCATCCGGGCGCACTTCGAAGCGAACAGTAATAACTGCTTCAGTATTGGCATTATTTGTTGGGAGAGGCTGAACCATTGGAGCTCTTTCTATATCGCCTTCCCATTTAAGTTCGTACGGTGCTGATTTATCTTCATCGGTACCTACTCCCTGGTCAGCACTGGTGTCTCCAATTGCACCATCAACATCACCACTTTCCTCTGCTCCTTCTTCTGTAGTTTCGGCTTGCTGTGCCTGAGGCGGAATTTCAATCTCTTCTTCTTGTTGCTCAGAGGTCTTTGTTGGATCAATAACTTCTGTAACCGGAGTTTCTACTGCTTCTTCCTGAACTGATTCTACCTCATCCGGTAAATCAACTGGCTTTGTATTTTCCTCAGCCGGGGTTTGAGGAGCTTCCTCTGGTTCAGGAGCTTCTTCAACTGGTTCTTCGGTTTCTGTTTCCGAAGGGTTTGGCCGGCTGGCCACTTCTTCATTTTGCAATTCAGAAAACTGTGCCAGTTTTCCTGTTTGATACTCACCAAACTCTACTTCAATAAAAGAAGGGCGTAGATTCCTTCCCATATCGATAGTATACCAAAGGGAGAATAGAACAAGAACTGTTGCTATTCCTAAGGTTGCCGTAAGTGCCCGGCTATCGTCTTTGGTGAATTTTGGTTTCATGATCTGTCAGGATCCCTGTTCTGTAGCTATAAATAACTTGAGGTCTAATGCTTTTCCGATGTTTAGTACCCGCACCAAATCATCAACAATAGCATCTTTATCTCCGCGTAATACGATTGTGCCATTAGGTTTATTATTCTTGGCCTGCCTGATAGCTCCTGCTAATGACCCTCTCGCTGTTAACTCTCCATCCACATAAAACTGCTTTTCTTTTGTGATGGTAACTGAGATATACTGGGCCTCTGCTGTTACACCACTTTCAGCTTTTGGGATATTTACCTTAATCCCAAAATTTGTCACAAACGAGGAAGTGAGTAAGAAGAAAATCAATAATAGAAGTACGATATCTGTTAACGACGACTGTGAGAACAGTGACAATGGTATTAAGCGTTTATCTCCTCTTCTAAAATCTCGAGACATAATCAGGCCTGTTTTTTGGGTGCTGGAGACTGTAGTAAATCGATGAAGTCAGCTGATGCATTTTCTAGCTCGAAAATGGATCTATTAATTTTTCCTAGCAGGAAGTTATAGAAACCAAAGGCTATCAATCCAACAATAAGTCCTGCTGCCGTTGTAATCAAGGCTTCCCAGATACCTCCCGCAAGCTCACTTGGATTTACATTCCCTTGCAGCGACTGGATATCCATAAAGGCTTCAATCATACCCGTTACAGTCCCTGTAAAACCGATCAATGGAGCCACACCTGCGATCGTTGCCAGCCAGTTCATTCGCTTTTCCAGAAAGAAAATCTCCTTTTTCCCTGCATTATCAATAGCGTCTTCAATATCCCTGATAGGTCGGCCTAACCTTTTAATGCCGGCTTTAATAATCCGGGCTAACGGTTTATCAAAATCATCACAGTAGGCAATAGCGTCAGACTGTTTCCCGGATTTCAACATTCCTTCAACGGAACCCAGAAACCGATCAGTGTCAGTATGTGACCTGGATAGAGCGCTCCAACGTTCTACAATCACATAAATGGAGATTAAAAATAAGACGAAGATTGGAATCATCAATACTCCACCTTCAACCATCAGGTCGAAAAAGGATATTGTTTCTCCTTCAAGTGATAGTGCAAGTGAATCCGCAACTGCGGTAGAGTCTTGCAATAGAAAAAGGATAATGCTCATGTAGATGTTAATTTGTAATTTTTTTTATGAAATAGTTGTCTTTGAATGCACCTTCCAGGTTCTCCCCAGCAATAGCAGCGTCAACTAAAGTCTCAAACTGCCCTAAGCTAACTCGCCATAGGGTGCCATATTGCGACGAATTAATTGGCGTCACTAGTGCACGGTATCCATTCGCAGATAGTTCTCTTTGTTTAGCTAATGCATTCTCTTCAACGCTTAGAGAATAAATGACAATGGTATAGCCATCATTTGCCGCTGCACTGGTTACGCCCATCAAGCCATATATTGATTGATCTACCGGAACAGCAGCATTAGTTTGAATTGGTACTTCAGCAACCGATTCTTGTTCCTGTTGTGTAGTAACAGGAGGTGGTGTTTGCTCTTCACTTGTTTGTTCCGGGCTTGGAGTTTCTTCCTCCGCTTGTGGTGTTTCAACAGGAGGAATAGCCTGAACGGGTTGTTGAATTGGTTGCGATGTTGCAACTTGTGGAGTAATTCCAGGAATGTTGATTACACTGAAATAGGCCAAACCGACAGTAGCACCAACCAATACGAAAAGTATCAAGATCATCCACAGCCAGACACTTGCCGACTGAGACCCGGATGATTTCGCTTTTTTAGGCTTCTTTTCTTTTACAGCTTCTGGTTCTTTCTTCTCCAGGTCAGAAGAAATATTCGTTATAACAGGTATAACTTCCTTCTCTTCGAGTCCGGAAAGATCTAAATCCTCCTCTTCATCATCTTCGTCTATTGAGGCAAAAGGATCATCAAAGTCCTCATCTTCTTCTGCAGTAGAAGTCGCCAGCTCTTCAACCCCTGACTCTTCTTCTACTTCTGGCTCGGGTTCAGGCTCAGGCTCACCCTCTGGTTCAGGTTCAGGTTCAGGCTCGGGCTCGGGTTCAGCTTCTGATTCCGGTTCAGTTTCTGAAGTTGTTTCGGGCTCTTCATCTGTTTCGGATTCGATTTCCTTTTCTTCGTCTTCTTCTGGAGCTACTTCGTTATCATCTTCCTGGAAAGGGTCTTCAAAGTCTGACTCGAATACCGATTCGATTGACTCATCATTTTCTGCCGCTTCACTTCCTGGACTGTCATCTGACATTAATTGTGCAAGTTCATCATCAAGCGATGAACCACTTTCTTCCTCAGGAATCTCTAATTTAAATTCACTTTCTTCGGGTTCACTTGATTCGGGTTCTGACTCGGTTTTTTCTTCAGTAGCCGGTTCATCCTGGTCACCCATCAGGCTCGAGAATAGTTTATCAACTCCAGTATCTTCTTTATGAGCGTCAATCCCCCATTTATCAGGGCCCGGAGCTTCTTCTTCAGTTTCAGCATTGTCTAAAGAAACACCAAAAATCAGTGGATCATCCTTACTCTTTTCTTCTTCCTCTGACTCTTCAATCAAGTCTGTAAAACGATTTCCTTCTTTGCTATCATCTACACTTTGAAGTTCTTCAAACGGGTCAACGTATTCTTCTTTTGGCTCAATCACCTCACCTTCAATTTCAATAGGCTCCATTCCCACGTATTTGAAATTGATTTCAATTTCCAACTCTTTGGATGGAATAAAGAGAGTGTTATTACCCAAACCACTTAATATTCCAAAACCTTCAATTTCGTAGGCTTCTCCGTCCGCAATGGCCTGCTTTATTTCTTCCTGGAGTTCGTTAAGCTGTTTCTCAACTTTTTCTTTTTCGATACCAGAGGCATCAACAAGTAATTCTAGAAACTTTTCGTGATCTATATGCATGACCTACCCCTTGCCCTCAGCTGTAAATTCGATGCTATCTTTCGGAGGTAGCATAACCGTTTTGCCATCTGCTCTTTTTTCATGCTTTTGATTATGATGAACAGCCTTAAAAGTCCCAATCCCCGAGACATGGACGGAGTTCTTCATAATTACCTGATCTCTTACTACAATCCCAAAAACCTTTAGAAATTCTTTTGTCATAGCCTAAAACTTAAACGTTAATCCTCCAAAAACCTGGAATGGCCTTTCTTCATAACCATGCCATACTTCGTATTTTTGCCCCAAAATATTCAATACTTTTAGATAAACACCAAAACTATTACTGATTTGGTACTCCGCTTCCCCACTCAATAGTGCAAATGCTTTTAAATCCTCGGTTGCAGAAGGGGCCTCTCTTTTTCCGATATACTCTGCCCAACTCGAAATAGTCACCTTGTCCATTGGTTTGTAGGATAAGGAGCCATTCAGCCCGAGACGTTCTTCAAATGGGATGTCGGTACCACTTAGCTTTGGCCTTCGCGCATAAAATCGTGCATCAAACCAGAACTTTTCAGCAACCAGCTGCTGTGTGATACCACCAAATAATTCAAAAACTGTTGCTTTGTCATAGTTCGTATCATAAAACAATGAGAAATCCGAACCCACTACTGTTTGGGTTGATCTCTGGTAATAGGCATAATCTTTTGTCAGCTCATAACTTATTCCGCCAAACAAACGATTCCCTTCCAATACCTGGAATGCAATTTCGCCATAAACTCCGGATGTATAGCTATGTTTTAGAATGGTATTGGTATCCAGAAACCGATTTCTGCTATGGTGTTCCTGGGAAGTTGTCATTGTTGGTGCTCCAAAGGCTTTCCCTGTTATCACAACCGCATCTTTGAGATTATATCTCACTTTTACTTCCGGGGCAAAGTATAATCGCTTCGAAAAACCATCAGAGATATAAGCCAGGCCAGCATTTGCGGAAATGTGAGTGCTGAAGTTAATGAGTTTTCGGTACTCCAGAGATCCGAGTAAATCCAGCCATTCCTGGGATTGAACAGTGGACGACTCATAGTTTCCGGTCCGTGCTGAAATATTTAAATGAAAAGTCTCATATAATTTTTTTCCTGCCCAATTTTTTGAAAAAGCACTTTCAAAAACCTGTTCTTTTACTTCCCCGGTCTGAGCCCCACTTCCAGCATCAAGGTCCACATCAAATACATTCGCAGAAACATTCAAATCCCAGCCTTCTAGAGCATTTTCGGTCTTTACTATCGTTCCTTTTATACCAAAACCAAGATATTCTTTCTTTGCTGTCTCACCAATTAATCCCTGGAATATTGGGTCCAGATTGTACATTCTGTTAAAGTCACTCAGAACTCCGCCGCTAACTGTTAACCTGGTATCTTCGTTTAACTGAGAGTTGAACCCCGCATTACCGTCAAGATATCTGAACCCGCTTTGCTGATCTGAGAGGTGCCCGTCTGAAGAGCGATAGTCTACATTCCCCGAAATTGAACTCTTTTCATTAATCCCGGAATACAAATAGCCTTGTAGCTCTGGAGTGATAAATGTTCCTATTCCTGCCTTAACATATCCGGTTGTTCTTGGAGGGGTTTTAAGTAACGTTTTTAAGGGAGGGGTTGGACGATCGAGTTCTGAAATAGCAATATTCGCTACCGCCTCATCCCTTGTTTCCATGAATGGCATCCGGTTAGGATCTATCCTGAAAACCCTCGGCTTTGGATTAAAACCTAAAATTGGCTGCCTTCGAAGCCCCGGGAAGCGCGCTTTGAACTCGCTTCTAATTTCAATGTCTTGTGGGTTTATCTCAGGGAGTAAAGAGTTTTGGGGGTCTCCACCCTGGGTTTGGGCATTTGCCTCAACACTTAAAAATAGCGCAAAAAGTATAAGTGAAATTTTTCGAAGCGTCATGGTCTACTATGGTTTGCTGAATGTACTAAATTTTGAGGAAGGTTTAAGCCAGCCTTGAGAAATTATGTACTTCAGGTATATTCCTAAGTTCCTACTCTTTAGACTCTCTTTTTAAGGAAAGGTATTTTTCCAGAGCCAGCAGAATTGGAGATGTAATAACTACAATTACAACTGTTGCCGCATGTGCAATAGTTGCAAAAGCAAGTCCTGTAGCTTCCGGGACTGCATATAAAATAAATAAGCTATACATCACAAAATAGTGGTAACTCCCTACACCTCCAGGAGTTGGAATTGCAATTCCTACTGCTGAAACCATTGTCAAAACTACTGCATCAGCATATGAAAGATCGAATTGACCTTGCATATCAAACATCCAAAAAGGGATATAGGTCATCGTGATGTATGCAAGCCAGATCACAGCAGTATAGAAAACGAATAATGGCCAGTTTTTTAGTTTCCTGATAGACAGTACTCCTACAAAAAAGCTTTTTGCTGTTTCTCTTACCTTTTTAACAAAGTCAGGAAATGCTCCCGACCCCTGGCTTAATTTCCTAAGCAGGAAGAAAAGACCAACACCTATCACAAGTGCGATAACACCATAAAAGGCCAAGTCCTTGAGTATTGAAGCTAAAATTTGAGGGTCGGTTAGATCAACGGCAAATAGCCGTGATAAAACTTCGACATCAGATACCAGAAAAATTCCTACTAATAACGCTATAACAAACATACTTACTACATCCACGATTCTTTCAAGAACAATGGTTCCGATTAACTTCGAATTGCTTTCTCCTACCTGTCGGGCTACATAGATCGGCCTTGTAATTTCGCCGAGCCTTGGAAACACGATATTCCCCAGGTACCCAAACATTACACCGGTAAAAAGAGTTGATCGATGAGGAACAACTCCACCATCATTAAAAAGCATACGCCAACGTTCGGCCCTGATGTAATGAGAAAAAAGTGTAAGCACAGCGAAAGGAGTTATCCAACCCCACGACATTTCTTTAGAGGCTTCTACTACTTCGGAGAATTCAACCTCCTTAAAAGCCAACCATAAGAAAAGTGCTGAAACCGCTATGCTGATAAAAATCTTTAGGTACTTGTTCATACTTTATTAAAACCTCATATCCACTATCTCAGCACCTTCAGGATATTCAAGCTTAAATGTATTTGCATCCCTTGTTTCGAATTCCCCATTCGTAAATGATGTAATGATGATGTTATCAGCAATATCGTATGCAGTTATTTTAACCGGCTTCAGGTTTCTGTCTACCACAATCTCTACTTGTATAAATACCGCAAAATCATCTTCGGTAACCAGTGTAATTTCTGTGCTTCCATTATCCAGGGGTTTTTCAGATGCAGTATACGTCTCGTCAATTCCGCTTAGCATTCGGGAAGGCGCGAAATCATCTTCTTCAGCGTCATACTCACTTACGATTATTCGGTTTCTAAGCCCATCATATACAGTTGATGTTTCTCCATCTACGACAATGAGTTGGTCTTCACTTTCAAGCTTATACCCAGCTTTATCAATCCAAATTAATCCACTGCTATTAATACTTTCTTCGGTGTAAGAGTCTATGTAAGTGTGCTCGAACGCAGCTTTAAAAACCAGGTTTTGATCGAATTTGTCTCTGAGTTGATCGAAAACCGGAGTTTGAGGCTGTACATAACTACCTGAAAGCACAATAAGCCCAAGCAACGTAACAATTAATTTATAGATTTTTAAGTTCATCCAAAATCTCTTGTAGTTCGTCCTCGTCCTGTACTTTGACTTCCCTGGCTGTACTTCCCTGATATGGTCCAACAATCCCTGCATTAAATAATTGATCTATAATTCGTCCTGCTCTGTTATAGCCGATTTTCAACTTACGCTGAAGGAGTGACACGGATCCCTGTTGGTGAAGTATCACCACTTTAGCCGCCGTTTCAAACATATCGTCTATGTCCTCTAACGGATCCGGAAGGCCTGCATTGTCTTCCACAATAATTGGTAGATGGAATGGCTCTTTATATCCTGCCTGTTGACCGATGAATGCATTGATTTGCTCTACTTCTTCCGTTGAAACAAAGGCATTCTGAATCCTGGTCATTCCGGCCCCATTTGTAAAAAGCATATCACCCATACCTACGAGTTGATCTGCGCCGCCTACATCCAGGATAGTTCGTGAATCTACTTTTGATGCCACCTGGTAAGCCAGGCGCGCCGGGAAGTTCGCTTTTATGGTCCCGGTAATAACATTCACCGATGGGCGCTGTGTAGCTACCACCAAATGAATACCAACAGCTCTTGCAAGCTGGGCAATACGGGCTATCGGTTCTTCAATCTGCTTTCCTGCAGTCATCATTAAATCTGCAAGCTCATCAATAATCACAACAATATAAGGGAGGTGGCGATGCCCAAGTTCTTCATCCAACTCGCCCGTTTTGTATTTGGCATTATATGCTCTTATATCACGAACAAGACCCATTTTAAGAAGGTCGTAGCGGTCGTCCATTTCTTTACAAACGCTATTCAATGTCTCTAAAGCCTTAGTAGTATCTGTGATAATAGGCTCATCTGCATTGGGCAACATGGCCAGAAAATGGTTCTGAATATTACGATACAGAGAAAGTTCAATTTTCTTTGGATCAATCATCACGAATTTCAGGTTATCGGGATGGCATTTGTACAACAAACAAGTAATAATAGTGTTAATACCAACCGATTTACCCGAACCGGTTGCTCCCGCTACCAGTAAATGAGGCATTTTGGCAAGGTCGAGCATAAATACTTCGTTCTCGATCGTTTTACCAAAAGCAACAGGTAGTACCATATCTGTTTCAACGAACTTCTTGGTATTAATAACCTGCTTTATGTAAACCGTTTCACGAGTACTATTTGGAACTTCAATCCCGACCGCAGACTTACCCGGAATAGGAGTAAGCATTCGTAATCCTCTTGAAGCAGTCGCCATTTTTAAATCATTCGAATAGCTTTCAATCTTACTGATCTTCACGTCTGGAGCCGGTTCTAGCTCATAAAGTGTAACTGTAGGACCAACAATCGCATTTATTGATACAATCTCAATTTTGTGACGTTTCAGCTTATCCAGGATAATGCGCTTATTCTCACGAATCTCTTCCAGGTCTACTTCATTTCCTTCATTTGGCGGATTATTGAGCAGATCGATGGTTGGGAATTTATACCTGATTACAGGCACTTCCTTTGCTTTATCCTGGTTTAGTTTATCAAGATCTTTTTCTCCTGCCTCTTCATCACCAACACCTTTGTAGATTGCCACTTCTACATCTTCGTCTTCATCATCGGAATCGGATTTTGCTGGAGTTTTTTCCAGTATCGCACGCGGCCTTGTATCAAGTTTTTGTACTTCCTGCTTTTCTTTCTCCAGGCGTTCTCTTTCTTCGACTTCGGACTTTTCTACAATCTCATCTATCGATTTAACAGGTTCTACCGGCTCTTCTTTTGTAGTGGCCTTAGCGATTTTCTGTTTTTTGACTTCTTCTTTCTGAGCTACTTTTTCTTCTTTCTTTAATTCAATAAGAGCTTTTTTCTCAGCTATTCTGTCTTCTCGTTCAGCAGAACGTTGGGCTTTCTTTTCTTCTCTGGCAATACGCGCATCTTCCAGCTTCTCACGCATGCTGTCCATCCAGATTTTCACATTATCAATCGTTTTTTGAAGATCTCTATCCCATAACAAAAGAAGTGTCACAAGAAGAAGTACAGATAAAATAAAGATCGAGCCAAGCCCGGTGATATTTTGCAGAATCCTGGAAATTGCAACTCCCGCTGAACCGCTCCATACCGAATCTTCAGGAAATTCAGCATTCGTATTAAGCCAACCTATAAAGGTAGATAGGAGAATCATACTCCACACCAAGAGAATGGTAATCCATCCATTCTCTTTGATTGAACGGTGGCGAAGCACATGCCAGCCATTATATCCTACAATCAGCGCCAGGATAAAACTAGTATATCCAAATAATGAGTACACCAAAAAATGTGATAGATAGGCTCCAACTGGTCCAAGCCAGTTTTGTACTAATCTTGAAGAAGCGTCCGGGTTAAATAAGTCAGTAAAAGAAAGGCTCCTGGCGTATTGATAATCCTCAGGTGTGTAAGAAAGGATACTCAATCCCAGTAAAACCGCAATTGCAATTACTATAATCCCAACTATCTCAACCTTGCGCGCCGAGTTAATTCCCTGAGGCGTACTCGCAGTATTTAGTTTTTTCTTAGCCATTCAAATTTGTAATAATTCCGTCCTTCATCCCTGGAAGTACATCAAACTTATCCACTTTACAGCAGAAGGGGACATCCTCTTCTGAAACCAAATTTCTGAGCCTGATGGCATGATCACTTTTAAGAATCGTTTCCTCTAAAGCATCTCCAAATTTTTCGAAAAGACCAAACGCTACTTTTGCTCCGTCTTTTGTGTTATCCGGAAGCTTGCCTCTGCATAGTTTATGAATCAGCGAGCCAGCAAACATAGTATCTTCAAGTGCAAGCCGACCTCTCCACCCTGAACAAATTAACACTACCTCATCATCATGTTCCTTAAGGGCATTCAGAATACTTTTTTGATTCAGGAATGTTCCAATATAAATACGGTTTGCCAGCGATGCTTTTTTTATCGCCTTGGTTCCATTCGTAGTATTAAAAATAAGTGTTTTGTCCTTTACCGCTTCAGGAGTGTATTCGAGAGGTGAGTTCCCGTGATGATATCCTTCAATTTTCGAACCATCTTTTTCACCGCAAAGTAAATAGTCGTTATTGTCCATTGTATGGGCAATCTTTACGGCATCACTCATGTCCTCAACCGGGATAATTTTCTTTGCTCCACTGTGAATCGCAGTAACAATGGATGATGATGCTCTTAATACATCTATTATAACTGCACTTTTTCCTCTAAGCTCTTCTTCCTGAAAAGCCTGTACAGAAAAAAATACATCTATATAGCTAAGGTCTGGCATTCTAACATTTCCTCTCTTCTACTTTTTTATAAATGGCGGCCTTGATACTGCTGCGGGCACTGTTTTTTTACGGATAGCTATTTGAATTACAGTATCCTCAGCGGCATACTTTTTTTCAACATAGCCCATCCCTATTCCTTTACCTAGTGTAATGGACATTGTTCCACTACAAACTTCTCCGATTTTATTTCCTTCTTCATTCAGTATTTCATATCCATTCCTGGGTATTGAACGATCATCGCTCATTACAAAGCCAACCATTTGACGCGTGATGCCCTCTTCCTTCTTTTTAAGAAGAACATCTTTACCCACAAAATCGCCTTTATCAAATTTGGTAATCCACCCTAAGCGTGCTTCTAATGGGTGAGTGAGCTTTGTAATATCATTGCCATATAAAGCATATCCCATCTCTAAACGTAATGTATCCCGGGCACCAAGTCCACATGGCTCAATCCCAAACTCTTCGCCTGCTTCAAAAATTGCATTCCACACGGCCTCAGCATCAACTGAATTTTTATCAAAATATAATTCAAAGCCTTTTTCTCCGGTATAACCCGTTGCGGAAAATACAATGTTCTCCATTCCAGCCAATGATCCCATTTTGAAACTATAAAATCCAATATCGCTTAAATCCAGGTCTGTTAGTTTTTGAAGGGTTTCAACTGATTTAGGGCCCTGTACTGCAAGGAGTGCGGTATTTGGTGAGTTATCGAATACCTCTGCGTCAAAGGTGTTATTCTCGTTAATCCAGGCTAAATCCTTCTCAATGTTGGAGGCATTTACAACAAGAATGAACTGATTATCATCATATAACTTATATACTATCAGGTCATCTACAATTCCTCCATCAGCATAACACATACAGGAATACTGTGCTTTCCCGGCTACCAGTTTAGAAACGTCATTTACCGTCACCTTTTGGATAAGATCCAACGCTTCCGGCCCGCTAATAAAAAACTCGCCCATATGAGATACATCAAATACACCAACAGCCTCACGTACTGCTGCATGTTCTACTTTTATCCCTTTGTACTGAACAGGCATTTCGAAGCCAGCGAAGTCTACAAGTTTAGCACCTGCTTTTTCATGAACGGAGTGAAAGGGGGTTTTCTTAAGCATTTATTCGATTTAACTATTTGATATAAAACGTTGGCGAAGTTAATGATTTTTATAGAAAGGAATACTGGAAAGAATAGTAATCACCTTTCTGCATTTTCCTTCCCTCTTTCTCCTTATCTTCCAAGAAAGAAATTTCAGACTTAGCACTTTAACATGTCCATTAATAAAGAGCAGATTAAGACCGCACTAGCTCATGTTCTTCACCCAACAGAAAAGCAGGATTTAATATCACTGGATATGGTCCAGGATCTTATTGTACAGGATAAATATGTTTCCTTTACATTGGAAATGCCTGAAAAAAATGAAGCCCTTGCTAGTGATCTTTCTTTAAAGTGCCAAAGTGCAATACACAAATTTATAGACCGTGAGGCAGTTGTTGATATCCAGGTTGGGGTAAATATTTCAAAGAAAAAACCACAGGCTACTCAGCCTCCGCCTCAAAACCAGGTTCTTCCGGGAGTAAAGCACATAATTGCTGTTGCTTCAGGAAAGGGTGGGGTCGGCAAATCAACGGTCGCCGTAAATCTTGCTGCTGCTTTAGCCAGAACAGGCGCCAAAGTAGGTCTCATGGATACGGATATATATGGGCCAAGCATCCCGACTATGTTTGATTTATTTGAGCGGCCAAACATTACCACACAGAAGAAGTTGATTCCTCTTGAGAAGTATGGTATTAAAATGGTATCCATGGGCTTTCTTGTAGATGTTAACCAGGCCATGGTTTGGAGAGGCCCAATGGCAACCAGTGCCATTAAACAATTCATGGGCGATGTTGAGTGGGGAGAACTGGATTATATGGTTTTGGATATGCCTCCCGGAACCGGTGATATTCAACTCACAATTGTTCAAACGGTACCGTTAAGCGGCGCAGTTATTGTATCTACTCCGCAAACCGTTGCTCTTGATGATGTAAGAAAAGGAGTAGCAATGTTTCAAAAAGTTAACGTTCCTGTATTAGGTGTGATTGAAAATATGGCTTACTTCATTCCTCCGGATATGCCAGATAAGAAGTACCACATTTTTGGTGAGGGTGGAGCTGTCCGTCTGGCTGAAGAATTAAATGTACCCGTACTTGGGGAGATTCCTTTGGAGCAGCCTATACGTGAAGCAGGCGATAGCGGAAAACCTATTGTATTAGCTGATGAAGATTCCTCTGCAGCTACTGCTTTTATTACTGCCACTTCCAATATGGAACAACAGCTGGCTTTAAGAGCTGTAGAATCCCGCAGGAAAGTGGATATCACATTTAAGTCTTAAAACACGGACTCTTTTTATTCTTTCTTAGTCCTGGATAGCGAAAATGACATCTGTGATACTGTCTTTTGGCTCTGTTTCTTGAGGATTTGTTACGTAATGCTCAAAAGGATGAACACCCTTTTTTGCTTTAAATTCTTTTGACCTAACCATGGTGTACATCGTTGTCCAGGCATTTCCAAGTTGCTCATACGGACCAATGTGACGTAATGTATAAACTTTAGTAGGTTTAATTTCTCCGCTCAAAAATCCTTCCGGTAGATCTTCAGGAATCGAAGTTACTCCAACACATCCGGTATAATTTGCTTGCTGCTTTACCATATCCCATTTATGATAAATAGTATAAGCGTCGCCAGTGGCTATATCTTTGTGATCCTGCATAAACCCTTCCAGCTTTCCGAAGTCGGCCATCATTACTTCTCCCATTTCATCAAAGCCACACGTTGTTTTTACACCGATATACTTTGAGCCGGCAAAATTTGACTCACCTTTAAACTCAAGGCGTGATTGAACCTCACCTTTCTCGATATAATCTTTTAAAAGATTTAATCCACGATCATAATCCGAGCCTATGAAACTTATCATCATCTTTTTCATCCAGAACATAAAGAAAGGCAATGAGCTGTCCATCGTCCATGTTACCTTTGTCGCGTCTCCATCGGCGGAAACTATAAACTTCACTTTAGCTTTGGATTTCCATGGCTTCAGGAAGTTCAAGTCGTAATCAATAGACTTATTCTCCTGCTCGCCCACTATCCTCATGTTCCCTTCACCAACACGGTTTCCTTTCCACTCATAATATTTCGCATCATCCTGTATGGTGACTTTGACGCCTGGCTCCATAATTAACCAGGGGCTCCATTCTACCCAATGATTGAAATCGTTTAGCTTTGAGTATACATCTTCAACAGAAGAGTTGATTGTCTTGGAACGGCTTACATTAATCTTAGGCATTGTGAAAGGGGTTTGGATTATTTACTCCCAAATGAAAAGAATTGAGAGAAAAAAATCAAAAGAAGGGCTTTATTCGAGTATTCTTTCTTTTTAGAAAGCTCCGGTTCATCATTTGCTCTTGTATTTAAAAACCTCCTCTAAAGGCACTTCAAATACTGTGGCTATTTTGAAGGCGACTTCTAGAGAAGGAGAGTATTTGGCGGCTTCGATAGCGTTGATAGTCTGCCGGGTTACCCCAACTTTATCCGCCAATTCCTGCTGGGTCATTTCTCCGTGATTAAACCGTAATCTTCGAATCTGGTTTACAATTGCTCCTTCTTCCATTTCAAAAGTCCTTACGGTAGTTATAGATCATCGTTCCTCTTTTTGCAGCGCTGGCTAAGAAAAGTGCCAGGAATAAAAAATGAAAAATAGTCGACGTCTCAATAGCAAAAGGAAGGCTTGGAACAAAGTTCTGTGTCAAGTTTGAAATAAAAACCTGTATTAAAGCAATCATCAGTGTGACAACCAAAATATTATACCCGACTTTAAGCCCCTTTGCTTCGATCATAAAATCCCGTTCATCTTTCTGTACTCTTGATTTACTCTCTGAAACCTGGACAATAATCTCAATAATCACAGCAACCCAAAAGGCATTAAAAGCGAACTTAATAAGTAGTCCTGAATAATCAGGAAACGATTCTGGCCACCCAAAAGCGATCAGAATATAAAATATTACAACAGAGCTAGAGGTGATTAATGAAGTCCAGGATAAAATTTCTTGTTTTGACATGATGTTCTCCGATTTATTTAAATGTCAAACGAACCATACGTAATGTAAAAAATTTGTTACACCATGTATAAAATTTTTTTCTTTCAAACTATTACGGACACCTTTTCCTTCTAAATTCTTTCTTTATAGGGTCAAGGATTTTATCCAGTCCATTGGTCTTTACTTCGTACATAGTAGATAAGTACTGACCGAGCTCCCCTTTCGGAAAACCTTCTCTGCTAAACCATTCTAAATAATGAACAGGGAGATCCGTAACAAACCAACCTTCATGCTTGCCGAATGGCATCCGGGCCTGCACCATTTTAATAAGAAAAGTTGAGTCGTACATACCTGAAGTTAGGTGATTTGTCGCATAAAGATGTGAGCTAAATTATAACAAAATGTTCTATTTTATTTGATCGAATAAACCTGATACAAATGAAACGAATTTTCTCCGTTGCTACCCTTTTCACCTTCGTTCTTTTATTGGCATGCTCAAACCCGTTTAACAGAAATGATGGCGAAGTAGTAGTTGAACTTGACGAACCTGAGCTCAAAATTACAAACAAAACGGATATTGACATCTACTATGCTGTTTTTGATCCCGATGTTGCCGCAGTAATAGATTGGATTCCGGTTTCAACCTCTGAGAACAGAATTAAACCGAATAGTAATGTAGTTATTATAACCTCCGATATTGAGCAGCATGATGTTGGTGATAAAATCCTGGTTTTCTACTGGAGTGAGAACAATGAACTGTTTGAGAGCGAATCGGTGGAATAATGAAGAGTTTGCTCTTTTTATTTTTTCCTTTAATACTTGTCGTCTCTTCTTGCGATGTATTTGATAATGAGCAGAGTGGAGTAACTGCTCAAATTCAACCAACCGAAATAACGATTTTCAATAGTTTTAAGCAGGATATTTATTTTGCAGCTCATTTAACTTATGCCCTTCCTTTTACTCAATATGTTCTTGTTTCAGGAGAAGAAAATAAAATTGAAGCTGGAGAAGTTAGGGTTTTCCGAAATGGCGACAACCGGTTTGGTCAATTACAAAGTGGACAAAAATACACTGTTTTCTATTGGTTTTCAGAAAACCCTTATGATGAAGAAGTCCGTTTCATTACAGTTTATGCTGAGTAGTTAAGCAAATCTTTTAGTAGCTTTGGCAAAAAAGAATAAATCATGCCCACTGTAAAACTCCTCAAAATAGCTCACGGCCGTAGCGGCGATAAGGGGAATGGAAGTAACGTTGGAATAATTGCCCGCCACCCGGATATTTATCCTTTTTTAAAAGAGAAGCTTACAACCAGCGTCGTAAAAGAACACATGAAATATGTTTGTAAGGGAGAGGTTGAGCGCTATGAGCTTCCAAATATTGGTGCCTTAAACTTCATTCTCAATGAAAGCCTTGGTGGGGGCGGAACTGTTTCTCTGAAACTGGATGCACAAGGAAAAACGCATGCTTCTCAGGTTTTACGCTTAGATATCGATGTACCGGAAGAGCTCCTAGCCCTTGTTGATTAACTACTATCTTATTGTGTGTAGTTAGAAAACACTTTATCAAGAAGTGCTCTTAACTGGCTATACTCTTGCTGGGTCAGATTCTCCCAACCTTTTTCGCGGGAAGCATATACATGAGGCCTGGCTGCATCAAGCTCGTTCTTCCCATCATTTGTAAGTGATATAAGATATTTTCTGCCGTCTTCAGGGTCCGGCTCACGAATCACAAATCCTTTTTTAACTAACAAGTCAAGAATTCTTGATACTGTATGCTTGTCTTTAAAGCTGCCATTGGCCAAATCGGTCTGGTTCACTTTTTCATCTTCAAGTTTTGAAAGAAGCACCCACTGCTCAGGCGTAATATTAACCCCTTCCCTCTTGAATCTATTGATCAGGTCCTGGCGCACTACTTTGTAGGTTCGGTCAATATAAACCCCGATTTCTCCTCTCATTCTCTGATCCTGGATTGTTTTGGAAGACCTATCCGATCCAGAATTTTAATAAAGCGCGGATCGTCATGTAAAAAGTTTAGTAATGGAATTGAAGTAATGAACAGTATGGCTCCCAGCTTTTTATCAACTGCTTCGTTCATGTACTTAAAGGATAGATCAATCTCTCCTATGCTCGCATAAACAATCGCAAAGTCCAGAGCCAGATTCAATTCAGGTTGTTCTTTCTGGCGCTTGTGCATTAACTCTATATTCTTTCTGGCCTCTTCCTCATCTCCCATTAATCCGGCTATATACCCTAACTGGGTTCCACCTTTATTAGGCCCTTTTATGAGGCTCACATACTTTTTGGTGTATTTTAGAGCATTCTCAAAGTCCTGCATTTCTGCGTACACTAATGCTTTGCCTTCATATGCTGACCTGAAATTCGAATCCAGATCTATAATCTTATCATAAAGTTTTAGCGCTTCATCGTAATTCTTCATCAATGCTTCTGAACGGGCCAGGTCAACAATGGATGGAAGGGATAGGGGCGCTATCTTTACTGCTGCTTTCGATTGGGAAAGCATCTTGTCATATCTACCAATAATGCGGTTGTAGAGAGAATATGCTGTACGGGCTTCCTCATTTTCAGGCTCTAATGTTATGGCTTTTCTGAAAAACGAATCTGCTGCATCGAAATCCCATTTGTAAAGGAGGTTCACATAACCTATGGCAATATATGCGTCAGCTCTTGAGCTGTTTAAGTCAATTGCCTTAAGGGCGTATTCTTCTGCTTTAGGGAAAGCTTCTTCTCCCTGCATATGCCCAATCAAACCAAGGAAATTGTATGCAATTGCTAAGCCTGAAAAAGCTTTGGTGTAGGTTTTGCACTTTTCAACTGCTTTTTCATAATAACCGATTGCTTTAAGTACCGACTCTGGTGTTCGCTTATTCCAGAAGTATAGCCCTTGCAAGTAATGGTTATAGGCTACAATACTATCAGTTGAAGCATCGTAGAGCTTTTTCTTGCTATCGAAAGTGAAATTAGCCTCAAGCTTATTTGCTATTTTTTGAGCAATCTCATCCTGAACTTCAAAAATATCCTTCATCTCACGATCAAAATTCTCAGACCAGACATGAAAACCGTCTTCGGTATTAATAAGCTGAGCAGTTACTCTCACTTTATCGCCGGCCAATCGTACACTTCCTTCCAGCACCGTAGTAACATTTAACTCTTTCCCTATTTGGCGAATGTCTTTTTGAGTATTCTTGAAAGCAAATACAGATGTCCTTGAAGCAACTTGTAACCCGCTTACCCTTACTAACGAGTTAATAATTTCTTCCGTAATTCCATCGCTGAAATACTCATTATCAGGGTTAGAACTAAAATTGGCGAAAGGAAGAACCGCTACACTGTTTTTATTACTTCCCGTCAGATCCTGTATATAACTTTGTTTAGGAACTTCAATACCTTTATTTGCCAGCGCATAAATAGCTACCGGGGCAAACACGTTTTTTAAATCATGTTCTCCGAAAGCTTCCACTTTCAGGCTTGGATGATTTTTAATTTCATCAAATACTTTACCTGAAATCATGACAGACCCGGGTGTTCCCAGACTTTGTACTCTTGCAGCTACATTTACCGCGTCTCCATAAATCCCTTCGTCATCATATACTACATCCCCTATATGAATCCCTACTCTAAGTGGAACTTTTGGCTCTTCGCTCAGCAAAGTTTGTATCTCTTTTGCCTTTTGCTCATCCTCCTGCATCAATCTTGTATAACCGACCATATCGGCAAACATAATCGCAGCTAGTAAACGTAGGCTAGGTTTATCTGGCATAATGCCCTTCTATGAGGAGTAATTTCTTCTGCCTCTAAATATATCAATAATCGAGCCAGAGTTGCTTCTGTCAGAAGAAAAAACCTGCTTTTAGTTCAAATAAGTTCCCTTCAACAGAGTGTCCTAAACTTGAATTAATCAAAATGGTGTCAAAAAGGTTGAACCAAAGTCCACCGCCATACCCTTTGTGCCATAGACTGGAATCCTCTCCACCCGTCCAAACACGGCCAGTATCATAAAATGCTGAGACCCCGACTTTTCCACCCAGTAAGTATTTATAGAAATCAAAAAGCTCGATCCTCAATTCTGTATTATTATAAAATGTACTTCGTCCTGAGAACCTGTTTCCTCTGTAGCCTCTCAGGTTTGTGGTTCCACCAATACTGTTAGATTCATAAAAAGGAAAACTCCCAATATTATGTGCACCGCCCGTTCTGTTTGCAAATGTAATTTGTGGTGCTATTCTGATTGGGAAGAACATTTGAAGATCAGATGATAATCTTGAAAAAGTGTTGTCTGTATTATAAAAGCCAATATTAAAATCTGCAGCTACTGATAGTTTGTATCCCTGTGAAGGGTTTACGGGCGTGTCTATATCTTTTATTACAGCTTCAAAGAAAGCAGTGTTGAACCACTGATCTTTGAAAGCATTATCATCAAACCCAAGATCGTCCCTGTTTATTACATTATCCTCGTCTCTATTATCATCAACATTGGTGATGCTTGTTCTGTTACCCAGCCGTATGGATAGTGCCTGGTTTACCGTAGTTGCAATGCTTGGTTCGAATACATACCGGGTAAGCCGGGCCCTGAAATAGTTTGAGTTTCGATCTTCCTGCGAGGTCTCATTACCTAATCCAAAAAAGTTCCGGTAACTCTTGGGGAATAGGAACGCAGATTCCAAACCAAGATCCCAGTTTCCGAAACGCTCGAACCAGGTTCCTGAATATTTAATATTCGCAGCACCTGACATTGGGGCATAGTTAACCCTGAAGTAGTGATGCACCGCCGGGAACTTTCTGAAACCATTGCGAATTATTTTGGGCCCTCCCCCAATGAAGATTCCATCATCGTTATTGTAAGAGAAAAAGTATCCTGGGAAAGAGCGATTCCAAATGAAATCTCTTTCATAATCATAAAAGTTGTCTTCCGGGTCTTTAGTACGATGAATATGGGATCTTCTTGATACCATATACTCATTTCCTATTTCACTTTCGAAAATATCCACTTTTTTGCTTGCTGCACCGTTTTGTGAAATATCCTCATACTTGTCGTCTCCGGGGCCTCCGGAAACCAATAACTTGATTGCGCTTCTTCGGTCACCTTTAAAGATAAATTCGTCATCACCTGACATTCCATAGAGCCTGAGTTCTTCAGTCTCTTTACTATTAAAGGTCCGGTCAAAGTATTTGTCTCTTTGTTTTCCTTTTCCGGATAGTTTATACACCTGAACCCGCGTCCGGTCTTTATCCAAAGCCTCGATAACAAATCGCTCTCTTTTATTACTTCCCGGAATCGAAATAAATTTAGAAATCATACCATAGTACGTTTCCGTGACTTCAAGTAGTTGATCTCTTCTGGACTTTAAGTTTCGAATTGTCTCTTCTCCAATTTCTTCAAATACTTCTTTTGGGTATTCCCGAACAGCCTTCTCAATTACCTCGTCTGTTAAGGCTTCTTTCATTTCTAAAGCAATTTCCAGCCACTCTTCTTTGGTCATTTGGTTTGTAAACCGCCGTGTAAGGGGTAAGGAGTTATAGTTCAATCCAATTAATCCATTATAGGACTCACCAAAGTTCTGATACTGAAAGAAGGGTCCAAACTTTGCGATGGTTGGAAGAAGACCGTCCATATTCATAAAAGCTACATCCCTGTCACGAGGTATGGGGCGGTAAATTTTTCCTTGTTTGTCTTCTGGCTCAAAAGTAGCCCAACGCCACTGGTCGAAGTGCCTGTCCCAGTCACCAATCAACATATCCAAAAGGCGTGATCTCGCGAATAGTTTTTGGTCTACACGATGATCGATATCCCCGTCAACCTTTCGAATCATATCACGGTGCGCTACCACTTCTTCTGAATTCCCAACGCTTGCCAGGTCGCTCATATCTCCATCAGGCTTTTCCTCAAAAAGAGCCAACTGACCACCTATTTGATCTGCATAAAGTCCTAACTGGGGATCATGTGGTACATAATAGATTTTCGGGTTGGTGTGATACACACCAATTGCACTGGCCAGTGGAGGAATTACTACTGCAGCATAAGGATTTAAAATCGAGAACTGATCCTGGGCCAGATCCAACGCAAAAGTCTTCTTCAGGCTTTCATCCCACACCTTTCCTGCCTGCTTATCCACCGATCGTAATACATATTCCTTCCCATCGTCTGCTTCTAAATGAAGTGTATTTGATTGGCCTTTTCCACCCATTCGTACCAGGTTTAATCCTCCTTTCATTTCGGTAACATCAAATACCGGGTATTCAGATTTTATAGACCATAGCTCCCGGTTGTGTCCTCCCGCCACCATTCTGAACAGCCTGCCTTTGTTATCATAGCTTTCGTTCGGAGCTATAACCATTGTACTATCGGTATAGTCGATATCTTCCAGGACTTCTCCTTCTTCTGTTTGAAGTATATCCAGTGTAGCAGGTTTCAGTACCTGTTTGTACAGCAACCTTCCTGAGCTGCCGTCTCCAATAGGTGCCCAGGCCTCCATCCATACAGAACCATCTCCATAATAGTTAAGGGTCGTAAATCCTTTCCCTTCGTAATTGAACTCAGCTCCTCGGCCCTTTGCAACGAAACTCGATTTAGTGCCTGACCCTGAAACTATATAGTGTTGTGTTTCTCTTTTCCCGCTTTTCTTTATGTATTGTAAGCTATGCGCATGGCCAGAGGCATAGATCAGGTTATCATTCAGTAAAAACATCTCTTGCAGAGTATTGGAAAGCTCCTTGTATTCATGATGAGGAATATCTTGTTCAAGTCCGAAAACTTTACGATAGAAGGCGTATAAACTACCAAAAATCGGTGGATTCAGATGGGTGTTCCCCGGCAAATATCCACCATGAGGATCATGAGAAATAAGAGGGTGGTGAGCAGCGACTACCAGAAAGTCCTTCTCTCTTTTCTTTAGGATATCTTCCAGTTCCACCAGAAAATCTCCGCCATCTGCTAAATCATAATCACCGGTTTCACCGAATGGTTTATCATGCTTGTGTAGCCACCATTGCGTATCCAGTACAATAAGCCTGATGTCATCATTAAGCCTTGGATCTTCGTCATCATCCATAAGCTCTAAATCAATTGGGCCGGGAAACCCATCATCTGGTAGAAAAGTATTCCCTCTATCAAGATAGGACTCTATATATGCTTCTAGTCGGCGAACCGCATTTAGTCCGTCTTTACCGCCATCATCCCAGTCATGATTTCCGGGAACAAAAACTACTCTTCCTTTAAAGTTTTCTACAGTTTTTAACTGTTCATTAATTCTTGCTTCGTAAAATGCCCTGTCCGGATCGGTTGAATCAGGTAGGCCATTATTATATATATTATCTCCAAGGAAAATTGCCGCACTGTTTTTTCCTGCTTTCTCTAAAAATGACTCAAATAATTTTAAGTTTGGTTCCTGTACATCAAGAGAAGCCGAACCTGCATCTCCAATCAGAAACATTCTATAAATGAGCTCATCCTCACCCGGCGCACTTACTT
Source organism: Balneolaceae bacterium (assembly GCA_040222185.1). Classification (GTDB taxonomy): domain Bacteria; phylum Bacteroidota; class Rhodothermia; order Balneolales; family Balneolaceae; genus JAVKDP01. The sequence goes on from JAVKDP010000040.1 coordinate 35,337, forward strand.
GCTCCCAATCAGAGTTATTATGGCTTATATATGTTTTTGAACCAGAACACGACCAGAGGAAAATGCTTATTAATACTATCGTAGCTTTTTTCATGCAATAATTTTAGGGAAGAAACTGATTGGATTAATCTACAAAAAAGAGGGTCGATTTCCAGTGTTATGATGAGATGAAAAAACTACCGGATACAGCAAAGGCCCACTTTTGATGAGCCTTGTTTTTTGATTAACTGGCACTAATATACGGCACTGAGGTACCCTCAACCAAATTTATTTGTATTTATATAACTAATGATAATTAAAATTGTATTAATACAAATTTATAGTTGTATATTATATGTCTAAATAGTTAACAAAAATCTGTTTTTGTGCCCAGGAAAATAGGAAATCTTACTCTTTATTCTGTTGATGATCTGCATGAAATACTCGGATTATCAAAACTTACGCTTCGTGCTTACCTCAGAGATGGTAAAATCAGGGCACGAAAACTAGGCGTGAGCTGGTATGTTACCGAAGATGCTATCAAAGAATATTTTGATGAACCCCAGGAAATTGTGCCCGCCAAAAAGAAAGCTTCCAATTTCCGGTATATCGTTCAGGGGGTTAATGATCTTGTAAGTGAAACCGAGGAGTGTGATACCATCCCAGAAGTACTTGAGATATTAAATGAGCAGGCTATAATCAGTTTATTCCAGGTACAAATAGTAGATAAATCTTCGAATGAAGTTGTAGAAATAATTAAAGCCAGAGACTTTATAGAACGCCATGCTAACTCTTGATCAAACAAACCTGGAAACTTTTAATTTTGGTGAAACGGAAGAGGATAAATTCTACGTGCTGGTAAATACTGTCAAAAACCCTGAAGGTATTAATGTCACAAAGCTGGCTATGGCTGATCCCCGCATGTTCGATTCCATTTTAAGTGATATGGGCTGCATCTTAATGCTTAGTGGTGTGGAGATTAATGAGCTTGTTGCACGTGGCGCTCTTAAAGAGGATGCGCTACATGAGTCTTTGTATCAGCTCGCGAAGCAGGAAGGGGTTATAAGTTAACCAGCCTGATCAATGGCTTTATTTTTCCACCACTCCCAGGCTCTGAGCAGGCAGATTACCGTTTTACCATCATTTATCTCACCATTGTGCACCATTTCGATTGCCTGCTTAAAAGGGATTCTTTCTTTCAACAAAAACTCGTCTTCATCCATATTCTGTTGATATGTTTTCAAGCCCCAGGCAACATAAATATGAATCACTTCATCAGAGTAACCAATTCCCGGATAAAAGTGCCCGATATACTCGAATGACTCTGCCGTTAACCCGGTTTCTTCTTTAAGTTCCCTAAAGGCTGTTTCGTTTTGCGGTTCTCCAGAATCGATTTTACCCGCCGGAACCTCCCAAAATATCTGCTGTGCGGGGTACCTGAACTGGCGCACTAGCATAATGTCATCATTCTCAAAAACCGGAACCACAGCACATGCCCCGGGGTGTTTTATCCATTCCCTGGTACCCTTCATCCCGTTAGGTAATTCTGCTTCGTCGTAAAAAACATGCAATAATTTGCCTTGAAAAACTTCCTCGGTAGACAGTCTTTTCTCCACGAGCTGATTTACGCTATTCATAGTGGTTTTATCTCTTTAATGGCTTTAACTTTAGGATCAATATCGTAAATAAATAAACAGTATTTGGGCATCTCCAAAAACATAGATGGAAAAACCGTTGAGGTAACCGGAAAAGTTTTCACTTTTTCCAATGTCATCTCATTTAGCCGTGTTTTGATTGCATTTCCTGTAGTGTATTTACACTATCAGAATGGCCTCGCTGTAAATAATACCATTATTGCTCTCATAGCGTATGGTGTTATTTCTGATTACCTGGACGGTTTGGTAGCCCGAAAAACGAATACTATTTCAGAGATTGGGAAAATGATTGACCCGATTTCGGATAAACTAAGCGCCGGAGCTCTTTTCATTTATACCGTTTGGATTGGGTGGGTTCCTCTCTGGTTCCTGGTTATTTTTATAGCCAGAGACTTCTGCATTATGCTTGGCTCGGCATTTATTAAGCTTAAATATGGAAAAGTAGCCATGTCGACCATGACTGGTAAAATCTCAGTAAATGTTATCGCCTTGTACTGGATTGTAGTTTTCTTTTTCAGAGAAGAAACTGAAATACAATTTTACCTGTTAATAGCTTCCACTGCAATCATGGTCATTTCATTCTTTGATTATTTCTATCGATATAAAACTATAATGAAAGGCGCTGAATTCAATTAAGAGACATGGGATTTTTTGAAAAAATTGGTTTAAAGAAGAAAGAGACACTAGAACAAGGTGTTGAAAAAAGCCGATCCGGTATCCTCAGTAAACTAGGAAAAGCCTTTGCTGGGAAAGATACTGTTGACGACGAAACGCTGGATCAGCTGGAAGAAATCCTGATTACTTCTGATGTAGGCGTTGCTACAACCCTGGAAATCATCAAAAGAATTGAAGCCCGGGTAGCAAAAGATAAATTTGTCACTCAGAGCGAACTCCAGGCAATCCTTAGAGAAGAGATTGTATCCTTGTTACAGGAAAACAGTGTAGAACGACCTGCAGAGTTTGATGCCCCGCTTCCAAGTACTCCTCACATTGTTCTTATTGTTGGGGTAAATGGAGTTGGTAAAACTACAACTATTGGAAAACTTGCTCACTCTTATAAAAACGCCGGCAGAAAGGTACTGCTTGGGGCCGGAGATACTTTCCGGGCTGCAGCCGTAGACCAGTTAAAAATCTGGAGTGAACGAGCAGACGTCCCTATTATAGAGCAAGGCCAGGATGCAGATCCAGCAGCTGTTGCTTTTGATACTGCTTCTGCCGCTAAATCGCGCGGCTTTGATATCGCCTTAATTGATACTGCCGGAAGACTCCATAACAAGAAGGCTTTGATGGATGAACTTTCTAAAATTAAAAGAGTGATGAGCAAAGTAATTGACGACGCTCCTCATGAAGTGATTTTAGTGCTTGATGCCTCTACAGGTCAAAATGCAATGCAACAAGCCAAAGCTTTTACTGAAGCCGTAGATATTACCGGGCTGGCTCTTACAAAGCTAGATGGAACAGCTAAAGGCGGAATTGTAATTGGCATTTCGAACGAGCTCAATGTTCCTGTGAAATATATTGGACTGGGAGAAGGAATAGACGATTTACAGGTTTTTGACAAAACCTCTTTTGTAAACGCATTATTCGGTGAATAAAAAAAGCCAGGTGAACACCTGGCTTTCAATTTTTTAACCACCTTCTCCAGGAGGTTTCGTTGGCTTTTCTGGTCCATCTTCAACAGGATCATCTCCACCATCAAGTTTCTGTTTTAATTTGTACTCCTTAAGCTTAATGTAATCCATAGGCTCCTCGAATTGAGATTTTAATATTGACTTAAAAAACATGATATTCATCTCAATTTCAACCCAATTTTATACGGACTTTCACTTAAATGCGCGCCTTTTGCTCTATTGTTCTTTTCTGCATTCTATTTGGCTTCACGTCCGCTCATGGTCAAGAATGGATAACCGATTATGATTCATCATATAGTGCCGGAAATACACTTAGGAAAGACAAAAAATTTACAGAGGCGTCCACTCTCTTTTCTGTTGCTTATCAACTTGCTGCAAAATACTCAGATGGCACTCGCGCTGCTGATGCGGGACTTGCGTATGGAGAATGTCTTGTCCTTCAAGGTTTAATTAGTGATGGGGTTAAGGTTCTTGAAGAGGTAGATCTGAAATATTATGATGATTATCCTCCTGAAAGAAAAGCTTCGTTTAAAAATAGAATCGGTTGGGGTTATGGTTATTTAGGTGATTCCGAACGTGCAGTACCGCAATACAAACTCGGTCTTGATCTCGCCCTTCAATACAATGACACTTTGAATATTGTAAAAATTGCGAATAATTTATCCAATCGGTCTGTTCCCATTGGCGATTATGATGGCTCTATCGAATATGCGAATCTTGTAATTAAGTATACCCCGGAAAACGATTACTACCGGCTCGCAAACATTAGCATTTCTATTTATGTAGCATACTTATACAAAGGTATGTATGATACTGCTGCGCCACATTTGTTTAAAAGCTGTGAACTTGGTGAATCTATTAAGAATGATGCCGTTCTCTCCCTTTGTTATTACTATTTAAGTGATTATTACAAGAACAGGAACGATTACAGCAAAGCCATTACTTCCTCAGAGAAGGGGCTGGCTCTGGCTAATAAAATTAACGACAAAGAAGACGTTGCCCGCTACTACTACCTTCTCGGTGATCTTTATTTGTCAATCGAAGAAGTTGATCGGGCTTTAAGCTATTTAAACAGGGTTGTTGATTACTACGAGATTGCTGGTAATAAAACCTTACTGGCAGAAGCCCTGGTTAAGATCGCAGAATGTTTCCGGCTCAAGAAAAATTATGATGAAGCAGAACGACTACTTCTCCTCGCCCTGGAATATTATGAGCCATACGACGTCCCTTATCTTAAAGGAAGAGCTCTCATCTTTTTAGCAGATATAAAAATTCAGCAAAAAAAGGATGCTGAAGCCATGCCATATCTCCAGGCATCAAATGATATCGGGGTTGAACGGGATAATTTCTGGCTGAGGCAGGATAGTCAGTCACGCCTAATTAAGATTGATAATTCTATTCTATCTCCTGAAGAAAAGCTCCAATTAAGTAAAAAAGTTAACCAGGCTGCTCAGCGATTATCTCTAAATGCTCTGCTCTGGTCGGAAAGAAACCTTGCGAAGTCTTATAGTGCCGTAGATTCTGACAGTGCTTTTTTCTGGGCGGAGAGTTCTTTTGAGCTGATTGAAAAAGGCCGCCGAAGTTTTAAAGGAGGCACACTTAAAGCCGGGCTCTTTGCAGATCACGCTAACTACTACAACGAAGTTGGTTCCTGGTATGCAAATAAGAAAGGAGACATTTCTAAAGCTTTTGAATTGGTTGAAGCATCCAAAGCCAGGGCACTGCTTGATGAGCTCGCTGAAGCCAATCAACATGAAGAGCTAAAGTTGGATGAAGCTAGCCAAATGCAGCTGCTTGAACTTCAAAAAACAACCGATCAACTTTACCGGGCCCGGGAAGCGGCTTCAGATGAAGCAGAGTTCCAAAGGCTTACTAACGAGATAGGCGATGCTGAACTTAGGTATGACTCTGCTCTCGAACGAATTGCTTCAAACAACCCAGCTTGGAGCCAATTCCTATACCCGGAAACTCTCTCTCTTAAAGAGGTACAAAAGCTAACTGATTCTGAAACTGCAATCATTGAATATGCTTTCACAGATGAAAAGCTTCTTATCTTTTTTATCTCAGAGAATGATGCATTTTACTATGAAAGTGATCCTATCCCGTTCCTGGCTGATAGCCTGGCATCTTCAATCAATGATTTCCGGGATGCAATTGTAGAGCAAGCTGATAGGTCAGTTCTTGCTACTAAGTCAGAAGACTTGTTTGGCCTGCTTTTAGAACCTTTTGAAGATAAAATTACCGGGTTCTCAAATCTTATTATTGTTCCTGATGCCCTATTTCTTTTCTCCCTTTCGACGCTCTACAGCATAACGGACGGTATCTTGTCAGCGATTTCACCATCAACCATTTACCTTCTGTTAGTGTTTATAATCATATTCAGTCTCCTCGGAGAAAAACTTCAAAATCTCTTTTAGCTGTTGCCAGCTCAGGGTTTACAACGAATACAGATAACAGCCTGGGTACGCAAAACGCATTCGCCGCTCTTCCTTTTACCTTAATTGAGGTCGACTCTATAGCTACTAACTTTGAAGGTGAGTCAAAAACCGTTTTAAAAAATGATGCCGTTACAGAGGCTTCAATAAAAAATATCTCTCTAGATCAGTACAAGTATATTCACTTTGCAACTCACGGTGACATTAATGAAGTAACTCCTTCACAAAGCGGACTGATCCTTTCTAAAAAACAAGAAACCGAAATCCTGTTTGGTGAGGATGGGCTTTTGAATGCTAAAGAAATTGCTTCATTAAACCTCAATGCTGACCTGGTTGTATTGAGTGCTTGTAATACCGGAATGGGACGCGTAATAACGGGTGAAGGCCTTCTTGGTTTACAGCGTTCTTTTTTGGCCGCGGGTGCTTCTTCTGTTGTTTCGAGCCTTTGGAGCATCTACGACCGTAGCACTCCTTTATTTATGCAAACATTCTACAGCAAACTTTCTGACTATGAAGAGAATGACTCCGGGTTCATTAACAGATTTCTCCGCTGGTCAAACCTTAGCAATCCTAAGCTGGTCAACAATAACGCCCTGGCATTACGGGATGCAAAGCTTGAGATGATTGAACATCCCTACTATAGTCATCCCGTTCATTGGGCTTCTTTTGTAATAACAGGCAAGTAAACTGAAAAGCTCTTATTGCCTTGTTTTCTCTATGAACTCCTGGTTATCAACTTCCGGGCGAGCTTCTGCATTGGCTACAGCAGCAGTAGTCATATAGATCAGCTGTGTTCTCTTTGTTAAGGCTTCAAAATCGATTTTGTCAATTTCATCTGAAGGCCTGTGATAATCAGGGTGAACGCCATTAAAAAAGAATATAAAAGGAACTCCAAGTCGTCCGAAATTCCAGTGGTCACTACGTCTGTAAAATTGGTTTGGATCTTCAAGATCATTATATCGATCACTCAACTCGAGATTAACACTCATAGCATTTGCCTGTTCCAACATATTCTGAAGTCCACTTGAGATGATTTTCCCACCAATAATATAGATGTAATCCGGATTATCAGGGTTTTCATTATCTCTGCGACCAATCATGTCCACATTCAAATTTGCTACTGTATTCTCAATTGAATAAATGGGATGGTCAGAGTAGTACCGGGACCCCAATAACCCTTTTTCTTCGCCAGTTACATGAAGGATTAGCACGCTTCTTTTTGGGCCTGCACCAGCACTTTTAGCAGCGGTTAATGCCTGGGCTACATGAAGAAGACCTACTGTACCGCTCCCGTCATCATCGGCACCATTATATATAGCGTCGCCAGTTGAGTCCGGACGACCTATGCCTACATGGTCATAGTGTGAACTAAGAACAACTACCTCATCCTTTAACATTGGGCCTGAACCTTCAATAAACGCAACGATATTCTTAGATTCAGTAACATTTTCCTGCATTGACGGGATATATTCGATTTCAAAACCTAACCCTCTTGGCTCAAAAGTATCTTGAGAGGTTCTGAGTTCTTCACCTAAAGTATTTAGAGCTTCCAGGTCTTCCAGCTGCATCAACTCAGCTGCAAAAGTAGGGCTTATGATATCGATCACACTTGGTGATTCCCGGTCTACATTTAAATAGGATAGTGACATACTACCCGGCTGCCCGAAACCTGATTTTGCTTCTTCAGCTCTTTGGGTAAACGACTCTTCGTCTGAATTTAAAATTAAGATCGACCCAAGAGCGTTACCTTCATCTACTGCGCTAGTAATAGTAGAGAAGTTTGCCCGATCATAAATTACCATCACCCATTTTCCACTTATGTCATCTGGGTATTGGTTGATTGTATCATTCTTTATCCCGTAACCTGCAAAAACAACCTCTCCTCTCAGCTGTTCTGTTCCTGCTCTCCAGGTTCTAAACATTCCAATCTCGTTCGAGTTATGAGAAGAAGCGTTTATTAATTCCCCTTCCGGGCTATATACATTATGAGTAAACCCATTAGTGATTGGTTGATCCAACTCAAGTTTTTGATAGTAGGTTCCGTTATCCCCTACAGCATCCAAACCAAGTGTTTCATATCTTTTTGAAAGGTAATTTGCGGCCTTTTTTAATCCTTCAGATCCAGTATCTCTACCCTCAAGAGAGTCATGAGAAATTACAGTAAGATCGGCCCTTAACCCTTCCGCCGTTATCGTTTTATCAAAATCAAAAATTGATGCTGTTGGAAGCTCAACCGTTTCTTTTGTCCCACTACAGGCAAGCGTAGCTATTAGTAGTAGTACGGGGATTGTTTTTGTGTTCATTTTTCTTTTGTTATACACCTATGATCTCGTCAACAGGTTTTAAATCTATATAAAATTCAGTCGGGTCTTCTTCGAGAAACAAATCGATTTGTTGCTCTTTTATCATTTCTAATACAGCTAAAAAAGTAATCACTACTATTACTTTATTTGTAATAGAGGTACATAGCTTTCTAAATGATTGCTTGCCTCCTTTTTGGAGCGTTTGTAATACATAGGAAGCCTGTTGCTCGATCGTCGCTTCCACTTTTTCAACTCTGTGGACTATGTTCTTGCGTTCGATATCAGTAAGCACCTTCTTAAATGCTGATATCAGATCGAAAAGCGTTACATCTTTAAGTGCTTCACCAGTAGCTTGTTTTTCAACATCGTCAGCATCAAAGAACCCCCTGGTATATCTCTTTCTGGTTTCTTCGTCGATATCGGCCATCTTCTCAGCCATTTCCTTGTATCGCTTATACTCAAGAAGCCTTTGCACAAGCTCGTACCGTGGATCTGACTCATCAATTTCCTCCGTATCGAAATCTTCTCTGGGGAGCATCATTTTTGCTTTAATCGACATCAACACACTCGCCATTAAAACGAATTCACTGGCAACGTCCAGGTCGAGTTCCTCCATTAAGTGAACAAATTCTAAAAACTGTTCTGTTATGTACGAAATGGGGATGTCGTAGATATCCAGCTCGTCTCTTTTTATGAAGAAAAGGAGTAAATCTAACGGACCTTCGAAGTTATTTAGCTGAACTCGGTACATGCTTAAAACTACAGTGTTAAAAACACAATTTCTTCATTTTCTTTTATCTGCTGAATGTTATTTTGTGACCGGATAGAAAAAAAGTGAAAATAAGGACATGGACTACTCTCGTTTCGTATATGCGGTTCAAAAAAATGACGTCAAGGAGTTGAACGCTCAAGTGGATGTTATTACTGCTGTACTTATCAAGTTTTTGAGAGTTCGCCTTAATGCTACTTTTCATGACGCAGAGGATTGCGCTCAAAATACATTGTTGCTGGTAATCGAAAAGATTAAAGAGGACAAGCTTAACAATCCTGACTCCATTATCTATTATTTATTTACCACAGCAAAGCATGATTACCTGAAAGCCCAGGGAAAAATAAAGGAACCTGTATATGATGACGTTCCTGATTCTTACAATGAGGATGGAGATCAATTGTATAATATCCTTGATGATGAACGGCAGGAGGTTTTAAAAAAGTGCCTGGGTAAATTAAAACCTGATCTTAGAACGTATATAAGTTACTGGTTCGAAAACCCGCGGGATGAAGCTGCTGTTGTTGCAGATCATTTTGGAATCTCAGTTAATAATGCCTGGACTAAAAAACACCGGATACTTAAGATCTTAAAACAGTGTTATCAAAAATTTATAAATCTCTAATGTAAGGAGTTGCTTTGGGATTGGTCTTACAAGTCAGAATGTATCATCAGATTCATTCTGAAAAGAAAAGTTAACCATTATGAGTAGTACAGATAAAGATATTAAAAAGCAGATCGACGCCTATGTTAAGGGGCAGTTGAGTGAGGAGGAAATTCTCTCTCTATGGGCTGAGTTTGCACAAAACCCATCTCTACTGGAAGACCTAGAGCTGGAAGTCGGGTTAAAGAAAATTATTGAAGAAGCAGCTGCTGAAGGCCAGGTTTCTAACACACAAAAAGCATCTATTACTTCTTTGCCGGTATGGACATGGCACGCAGCGGCAGCAGCTGTACTTATACTTATAGCTTTTGTTCAGCTATTAGGAGAAGCCCCCAGAACTGAACTGGAGCAATTTGTTGTGAACACAGTTCCAGCTGACCAAATTGAAACTGCAGACGGTATCCGTTCTAAAGAAATGATATTAACTGAAGCAGACTCTCTGCTAAACCTTGGGTTCAGTGCATTAGTATCCGAAAATAATGATCAGGCTTTATCTCTTTATAATGAGGTTATCAACAAATATGATGTTGAGCCATATGGTTCAAAAGCATATCTGAACAAAGGGATTTTACTCTACAATACTTCGGAGTATGACTCCTCAATTACTGCTTTTGAAAATGCTTTATCAAGAGTTCAAGACAACAGAATGATCCAGGAAAAGGCATACTGGTACTTAGCTAATGCTCTTATAAATACAGGCCAGTTAGAAGAAGCCAGAATCGCAGTAATAAACGCCTACTCTCTTGATGGAGTATTCAGAAAGCCTGCGTTCCTGCTTTATAAGAAACTAAATTACGATCTGGGGAACGTTGATTTAGAAACCTCTCAGGGGAATTAATTAAATAGTTTCCATCGGTATTGGATTCGCTGAATCTTTCATATGATTCATTAGAACTTTGTGGCTGGAAACTTTTCGTTCACCTTTTTTCTTTGCAACCTTAGTATAGCTTCCATCTGAATTTAGCACACTCCTCTGTTGGTTATCCTGGAGATACAAGTTCAGCATGAACTGCAAGTACTTTTTAAGCTCTTTTTTCTCAATAGGCACAATAGCTTCAACTCTCGCGTCAAGATTCCGATGCATCCAATCAGCTGAGCCAATAGTATATATATGATTTCCGGCATTATGGAAATAGTAAATCCTTGAGTGTTCCAGGAAACGACCTATAATTGAATGTACTTTTATATTTTCGCTAAGACCTTCTTTGCCGGGAATCAATCGGCAAACTCCACGAACTATAAGGTCTATCTTTACCCCCGCCTGGGAAGCTTCATATAGCCGCTGAATAATAAGAGAGTCTTCAAGGCTATTCATCTTTGCGATAATCCGGGATGGCCGGCCATTCTTGGCTTCTTCGATCTCAAATTCAATAAGCTCGGTCATCTGCTTCCGCATATGATTTGGAGCAACAATTAGTTTTTCAAATGCCTGGTCAGGGGCGTAGCCCGTTAGTAAGTTGAAGATATCAGTTACGTCTGAGGCGATAACTTCATCACAGGTAAACAGTCCTAAATCCTCATACAACTGGGCTGTATCCGGATGGTAATTCCCCGTTCCAATATGGCAGTAGGTTCTCAGGCCTTCTTCCTCTTCACGAACTACCATTGTAACTTTGGTATGAATTTTAAGTCCCGGAATTCCATAAGCAACGTGCACACCAAAGTTCTCTAGCTGTTGAGCCCAGTGGATATTTCGTTGTTCATCAAAGCGAGCTTTTATCTCAACTAAAACCGCGACCTGTTTTCCTTCTTCTGCAGCCTTCATTAAAGAGTGCATAAGCGGAGAGTCTTTTGATGTACGATATAATGTTTGCTTGATTGCCAGAACTTTTGGGTCTTTTGCCGCCTCTGCAATAAATCTTTGAGTAGTAAGCTCGAAGCTGTGGTACGGATGATGCACCATGAAGTCGCCTTTTCGAATTGTCTCAAATATACTGGGGCGATCTTCGTCTACTTCATATTTAAGAGCGGGATGCAATACCGGAACCCAGCTCCAGGATTTGATTCTTGGAAACCCCGGAAGGGTAGCAATTTGAAATACATCAACAAGTCCCAGCATTCCTTTAATTGCATAAACATCTTTCTCGCTAATATTGAGATGGCTGATCAGGTATTTTCTAATGTGCCGTGGAGTATTCGAGTCTAACTCCATTCGTACGGTATCTGCAAATTTTCTCTCACGTAACTCGTCTTCGATTACCTCCAGCAAGTCATCTGCTTCTTCCTCATTTCTATCAACAGAAGCATTTCTCGTAACCCGAAAAAGGTTCGCCGAGAGCACTTTCATCCCCGGAAAAAATACACTTATTTTACTCTTTATAAGATCTTCAATAGGTACAAATACCACCCGGTTTCCACGCCTGTGCACCTTGATGAAGCGTGGTCTGTTTGAAGGAATCTTAATCCTGGCAAAATGCTTTTCTTTGCTCTTCGGATTCATAAGCTCTATTGCAAAGGAAAGGCTTTGGTTGGAGATGAAAGGGAAGGGATGAGATTCATCCACTGCAAGCGGGGTAATAATGGGGTAAATCTGCTTTTCAAAGAACTTGTCGCTGACTTTTTTCTGATAGTCTGAAAGCTCTTCGTAG
>JAVKDP010000041.1:0-4016 GCA_040222185.1 Balneolaceae bacterium
GTGAAGTTGATTCTCATCGTACATTGGTGCTGTACAGCCTTCCAGGTAACTTACACTTGCTCCTTCTTCAGCAACAATAAGAGTTCTTTCAAATTGACCTGATTCCATATTATTAATACGGAAGTAGGTTGAAAGCTCCATTGGGCACTTCGTATTCTTTGGGATATAGCAAAAAGACCCATCAGAGAATACAGCTGAGTTAAGTGCAGAATAAAAATTATCCCGAACTGGTACTACAGATGCTAAATACTTCTTAACAAGTTCCGGATGTTCTTTAACTGCCTCTGACATTGAACAGAAAATTACACCAGCTTCGGCTAATTTTTCTTTGAAAGAAGTAAAAATAGATACACTATCAAAAACAGCATCAACTGCCACGTTAGAAAGCATTTTTTGCTCTTCTAATGGAATTCCCAGTTTCTCATAGGTTTCTCTGATGTTTGGGTCCACATCATCCATGCTATCTAACTGAGGCTTCTGTTTTGGCGCAGAGTAATAAAGCAGGTTCTCGAAGTCCGGTTTATTATACGTTGCATTAAACCAGGTCGGCTCTTCCATTTCTCTCCAGGCATGGTACGCCTTTACACGGAAATCGGTCATCCATTCTGGCTCCTCTTTCCTTGCAGAAAGCTCTCGTACAATTTCTTCACTAATTCCTTTTGGAAAATCTTCATATTCAACATCGGTAGAGAAACCATACTTGTACTCTTCTCCGATCATCGACTCTAAAGCTTTCACTTCATCGCTTAATTCTTCGCTCATTAATCTCGTCTTTTGAAACGTTAACTCTTAGCTTGGTAAACCGACTTAAATACACTTTCGTTCAACGATTTACACCCTTATTTAGATTCTGTCCAAAGATAGTAAATCCATCTCTCAGAACTAAATAAGATGTGATTGAGAATTTCTATTGACGAGATAAAGCTTTCTCAATGAAGTTTCACGATATAGAAATTATATGAGTGAGTGCTTACCTACTTTCTGATACTAAGGCCGACTCCGAAATGAACAAATGTACCATCTCCTTCTTCAAGTGATTTCATGATTCCGATTTCAGGGCGTAGCCCGATATTGTCATTCCAGAATCCCACCCCAAGGTTTAATGCCAGGGCTGCATCTCTGTCGTCAAAAGGCATGATTAACTTCATCGATGGATTTAGCTCAGTTGTTTCATTAATGGGAAATGTCATCAATACAGAAGGATGTATTTCAAAAGTCTCTGATGTTTCAATGTCTTCTCCAAATGCAAATCCTAACGGCATGTACGCAGCTACTTTATCCTCTATTAGCTGAATTTTTGGGCCAAAACCAACGGCAAAGATTTCTCCAAAGGTGGATAAGTCATCGCCATAAGAAGGAGCTTCAAACCTAAATCTCAAATCTGTTACTTCTGATACTCCATAACCAACCTGAACTCCCATATTAGTTTGAATATGATCTGACTCTCCGTCATTCGAAAAGTTAACAATGGAAGCAGCTGGTGTAATCTCTGTATTACCTTTGCCTAAGGTATCGGCACTTTGGAACTCCGAAAAAATGGTCACGCAGTTAGAAGTCAGAAAAACAAATAGAATGAGCAGAAATGAGACATTTAAACTTTTCATGCTATACATTTTAGAGTTGATAACCTCTGCAAAAATAACACATTTAGAAAAGATTCCTAATTACAATTATCCTTTGAAAATCGGATTAAGGAATTAATACATCGAGTAATTTGCAACCTTCAAAGGGTTTGATTTGAATACCAGGAATTGAATTAGGTACTAAAATAGAGTCACCTAGTTCAAAAGAAACAGAGCCACCTTCAAAGACAATATTGAATCTTCTGCCATTAGTCGATTGGTAAATAAATAATGACCTCTTCCTATTTAAGCTTCTTCAGTAGATTTATAGTACCTGGTTTTATACTCGTCAAAAAAATCATGAATACGATAGATAACATAAAAAGTCTACAAAACTCAAAAAAGTAAATAGGAAACTGCACCAAGGAAAATGATGAATAAGAATAGTCCTATAAAGAATATAAGAACTACGAGAAAACTAATTATTAATGAACCAAACTTATCTTTCGGGTTTAAATAAAATCTAAAGTGTAGGATTATAATAAATGTATAGAGCACATAATTAAAAATAAGAGGCATTCGCAAAAGTGGAGTTAAAAAAGCAACAAAAAGCGTGGCATGCCCTATTAAAAATGATGCTACTGTTACATGCTCGGCATAATTTCTTTTACCATAAAGTAATGCTGTTGGAGCAGCTAAAAAAAACACTGAGATTACCCAAAAAAACTTAAAATACTCTGTTATAATTGTGCCAGCTTCGTAACCAATTTTATATATAAAAGTATCCTGCATAGTTTCAGAAGGCAGTTCTGGAGCTCCAATCGGAAATATATTTTCCAGAATGAGGTACAAAGAAATCGAAATAATTAGATAGGATATTGGATTAAAAACCCCCTTTCTTTTTCCAGATAAATATTCTTGAATAAAGGCTTGAGGACTGAAAGTTAGCCCCCTTAAATTGTATAAAAAGCCTTTATCCATATTAGTGAAAGTAGAAAGAGCTTCACCAAACACAGCTTTAAATGTGATTTTTCTGAGATTGGAAACTTCTCCACAATTTGGGCAATATCTTTCAGTATGCTGATAATCACATGATATACAAACTTGTTTAGCTAGTTTCTCCATTTTGAGACTCCTTAGTAAGAGTAATTAAAAGTTTCAGGGAATTCTGACTTCTAAAAGTTTTGAGGTTGAATAAGTTTCAAGTTCAACGGAGTTAATACTGTTTGGGATTAATAGTGATTCTCCTAAATTGAGATTGATACTGTGCTTCTTATCCTCGTATTTGAGACTGATTTTTCCTTCCAAACACATTAAAATTATACAGGAATCTAAACCTGAATAATCTCTTGTTATTGGCTCTTCAATCAACAGTCGATTTGTAATGAAATACTGGCTGTTTCCAATTTCAGCTTCATTCTCTTCTTTGTTATAGATCGTTTTATACTCTTCATAATATTCAAAATCTATTGCATCAAGAGCCTCTTCCACATGTAACTCCCTGCTATTTCCTTCAGCATCTACTCTGTCGAAATCGTAAATACGGTAAGTAATGTCTGAGGTCTGTTGAATTTCAGCTATAAGTAAACCTTTACCTATAGTATGTACTCTTCCTGCTGGTAAAAAGAAAACATCGTCATTAAGCACATCTTCACGATTAAGAATATCTGTAATATTTCCTGCTTCGAAAATTTGAAGATACTCCTCTTTATTAACAGGCCTGTTAAATCCGGAAATCAGTGTAGCTCCTTCTTCGGCATTTACCACATACCACATTTCAGTTTTACCAAAAGAGTTATGCCTTTTCATACCCAATTCATCATCAGGATGAACCTGGATGGAAAGATCATCATTGGCGTCAATGAACTTGATTAGAAGTGGAAATTTATCCCCAAAAGTCTCATAAACTCTTTTTCCTATCAGGTCACCTTTGTACTCGTTGATTAAATCTGTAAGTAAACTTCCTTTTAAAGGACCTTCAGAAACTACTGAAATGTTACCCGGTACTCCGGAAATCTCCCAGGATTCACCACAGTTTATTGAACTTCCAATTGGTTTTTTAAGAACCGAGCCAAGTTTCTCACCACCCCACAATTTATCTTTTAAAATGGGATTGAATTTTAACGGGTATAACTTCATTTCTATAGTCTGTTTTAAATAAAATCTGAATTATGATAATAATGCTGCCACACAGGCAGTGTTTACGATATCTTCCCAACTACAACCTCTTGACAAATCCATCATAGGTTTTGCCAGACCCTGAATAATAGGTCCGGTTGCGGTTGCTCCACCAAGCCTTTCTGTAATCTTATAACTGATATTTCCGGCGTCAAGATTTGGAAAAATAAATACGTTTGCATCCCCAGCAACAGAAGACCCTGGTGCTTTTCTGCTTCCGATTGAATCCAGTAGCGCAGCATCAAACTGGAGTTCACCATCTATATTCAATTCCGG
>JAVKDP010000042.1:0-10981 GCA_040222185.1 Balneolaceae bacterium
TCCTGAACTTCAAGGACGTTTTCCAATTAGGGTGGAACTAAACTCACTTACAGAAAGTGACTTCTTTGATATTCTGACTCATCCAAAAAACGCTTTAACCAAGCAGTATGAAGCTATGCTGGCTACAGAAGGTGTTGAAGTCAGCTTTACAGAAGAAGCGATAAAAGAACTTGCCCGCATTGCAGCTCTTGTTAATTCCCAGGTTGAGAATATCGGAGCACGAAGATTACATACTATTATGTCTTCCTTGTTTGACGAGCTATTATTTGCAGTACCTGATGATATCAACTCAGGGAAAATCACCATTGATCCGGCTTATGTTGACAAACAACTTGCCGGTTTAGTAAAGGACAAAGATCTAAGCCATTACATCCTTTAACATTGGTTCATACATTTTTATTTATTACACTCGTTTCAAGTGAAACTAAAAGTATAAATTTAGGTTTAGTAGCTTAGTAGCATAGAAAGAAATATCAGGATACATATGACGCTTAAGAGATTTTTGATCCCAAACTTATTCATCGTTCTGCTTTTGGCAACCCTTAATTTCGCTGGAATTGAGGACATAGTAGTTCAGAAAAATGATGACAAGACCAATCTTACCAAATACGTTCAGGCAACAAGAAGCATCGTTCAAAATTACTTTGGTGATGCCGATCTTGATGTAATGTATAAAAGAAGCGTTAAGTACATGGTGAATGAAATCCAGGATTCAACCCTGAAGATTTCAGGTACTCCTATCGACACTACTTTTCCAGGTATTGAAATTGAAAGCCTTAGGGAGTCGTATACAAACTTCGAATCTGCTTATTTGTACATAGCAAATAATGCAGAAAATGAAGATATGTACAAACTTACCGAACACGCTATTCGTGGCTTGTTTTCTACATTAGACCCTCATTCAGTATATATAGAAGCTGATGACAGTGAAGTAGACCAGGAAAACTTTGCAGGTAAATTTCAGGGTATTGGTGTACAATTCCAGATTATTGAAGACACGATCACTGTTATTACGGCAATTTCCGGCGGACCAAGTGACCAGCTTGGTATCCGTTCAGGTGACCGGATCGTTCAAATCGGAGATTCATCCGCTGTGAAGTTTACAAACGACATGGTTCTGAAAAACCTTCGTGGAGAAAAAGGAAGTAAAGTTCGTGTGGGAATTGTAAGACCTGGTGTGAAAGAGATATTGTACTTCAACATTACCCGAGATGACATTCCTCTTTATACCGTTGATTCTTCTTACATGCTGGATAATCAAACCGGATATATCAAAATAAATCGTTTTGCTGCTACTACACATGATGAGTTTATGCAGGCTATGAGTGATCTTAGGTCAGAAGGGATGGACAGGCTGGTGCTTGACCTTCGTGGAAACCCGGGCGGATACCTGGGACAAGCTGTTGCAATAGCAGAAGAATTTTTCCCTAAAGGAACAGAGTTGGTAGCTACAAAAAGTAAAAACACCCGCTTTAACCAGGAATATTATTCCAGAAAAGATGGTGTATTCAAAGACAAACCTGTTATCCTGTTAGTTGACGAGGGTGCAGCTTCAGCAAGTGAAATCGTTTCTGGCGCACTCCAGGATCATGACAGGGCCTTGATTGTAGGTAGAAGAACCTTCGGTAAAGGGTTAGTACAGCAACAATATGAGCTGATTGATAAAAGTATGGTGCGAGTTACTATTTCAAGATACCTAACTCCTTCTGGCCGTCTTATCCAGAAACCTTTCAATGAGGGTGGTGGTGAAGAATATGCGTATGAGATTTTCCGAAGAAACGACAATCCTATGAATGATGCAGTGGAATTTGTGGACCAGGTTCCTGACTCACTTCAATATAAAACTGACGCTGGCAGAATCGTTTATGGCGGTGGCGGTGTTGTTCCCGATTATATAATACAGCCGGATACCAGCCGATCAGGATATATGATTAATTTTGCACTTCGAAAAAGAGCTTCTTTCGAGTATGTGAGAGCTTTCCTTGACGAGAATGGTGATGAGTTTAGAAATAAATGGGAATCAGACTTTGAAAACTTCAGAGCTAACTTTTCATGGACTGATGGAGATATTGCAGCTTTTAAGTCATCCTTACTAGAAAAAGGCATGGTGATATCAGAAGATTTGGAAGAACCTAAATTCAAAAGCGATTCACTCTTTGTACCGGCTGGTTACTTTGAAGATGTAGCCTGGATGGCTGAAGGAAGAATGAAAGCTGAACTGGCACGCCAGGTTTGGGGAATGCAATACTTCTACCCTATTGTAAATGATACTTTTGATACCACATTAAAAGAAGCTATGACTCTTTGGGATGCGGTTTCAAGGCTTGAAGCTTTAGCTAAAGGTCGGGCCAATGCTGATGATGTTTCAAATCTTAAAGAAGACGGATAAATATATTTCCATCTGATTTTATAGCCTTCCATATCCTGGAAGGCTTTTTTTTTGCAAAATTATTAAGACCTCTTCTCTCTTCAACATTCTTTAGTATATTATGGTATTGTTACATGGCTATTATCTAAATATTACTATCATCTAAACTTAACATCATGGTCAATCGAGTTCTATCAGTTTTTATTACTGCACTTTTAATTGCTTCTACTTCCTATGCGCAGTCGGTTATAATAAATGAAATCAATTATAACTCTGCAGCTGACAGAGACACTGAAGACTGGGTTGAAATCTATAATAAAAGTGCTTCTACTGTAGATATTTCAGGCTGGATTATCAAAGATAGTAATGAAGACAACTCCTTCATTTTCCCGGCATCAACATCCCTTAGTGCTGGCGAATATTTGGTAATTGTAAGAGACCTGGATGACTTTAAAATGTTTTTCCCTGAAGTCACTAATGTAATTGATAGTATTGATTTCAACTTTGGTAATGGAGGTGAATTGGTTCGACTTTTGAATGCTTCAGAAGTAATTGTGGACCAGGTAGAGTATGATGATGAAGGAGACTGGCCCACCGAACCGGATGGAGAAGGCAATACATTAGAATTAAAAGATCCTGAGCTGGATAACAGCCTTGCATCGAGTTGGGGAGCTTCTAGTGGATTTGGTACTCCTGGTGCACAAAACTCTCTTGTTGTTAGCAATGAAGGAGATCCTGGTAGTGAAATTCCAACCTCACTTTCTCTTTCTCAAAATTTCCCCAATCCTTTTAACCCATCTACCAATATTGAGTATTTTGTTGAAAACACTGGTGAAGTAAGTCTCGAAGTTTTTGATGTACTGGGTCAAAAAGTTTCTACATTAGTTAATCAAAAGCAGGCTACAGGTGTTTATACCGTGAGCTTTGATGCTTCAAATCTTCCATCAGGAATCTATATGTACAGGTTAAGGTCTAATGGCGTTACTCTGACCAAGAGAATGACTTTACTTAAATAATTACATATTTAAAAAATTTAGCAGCCTTCTCTCTTCATGCGGGAAGGCTTTTTTATTTTAACCTGATACTACTCACTTTCCATCTATGCTTTTTACTCTCTCTTTAGTTGTTTTTACTTCATTGGCGGTTTACATATTTATGCAGCAACCCAAGTTCGGGAAACTACCATCAGGTGAGCGCTTAGAGCGAGTTAAAAACTCCCCGAATTACAAAGACGGGCAATTCCAGAACCTGAGCTTCACTCCTGATTTATCTGAAGACTCCAGTTATTATATTTTACTCAAGGACTTTTTCTTTACCCGTTTTCCCCGTGTAAAGCCTAAGGAAATTATCCCATCAAAAAAGACCGATTTAAAAAAATTAAAGGGTGATGAAGATGTTTTAGTCTGGTTTGGGCACTCTTCCTATTTCCTACAAGTTGATGGGAAAAAGATTCTGGTAGACCCGGTTTTTGGAAAGGCAGCATCTCCCCTCTCTTTTACGACAAATGCTTTTCCCGGAACCAATGTGTATGTCCCTGAAGATATACCTGAGATCGATTACCTGTTTATTTCGCATGATCACTGGGATCATTTAGATTATGAAACTCTCCTTGAACTAAAACCAAAGATCGGAACTATAATTTGTGGTCTTGGAATTGGAGAGCATTTCGAGTATTGGGGATTTGATCCTGAAAAGATTATCGAAAATGATTGGGAACAGGAAATTGACCTGGGAGAAGGTTTTACTGTTCATACAACTCCTGCCAGGCACTTTTCGGGCCGTGGATTTAAGAGGAACCAGGGGCTTTGGTTATCCTTTGTATTAAAAACTCCTACCATGAATCTCTTTCTGGGTGGTGATAGTGGTTATGATACTCACTTTAAGGACATCGGAACAAAGTTTGGCCCTTTCGATCTTTCAATACTGGAAAATGGTCAATACGATAAAAGCTGGAAATATATCCACATTATGCCTGATGAGCTTATCAGAGCTGCTTCAGACTTGAAATCAAAAGTGCTCTTTCCAGTTCATTCGGCTAAATTCCCACTTGCAAACCACCCATGGGATGAACCTCTCAAAAAAGCAGCTGAGCATGCTACGGAAGCTGGTATGCCACTAATCACTCCTGTTATTGGTGAGAAGGTTGTACTAAAAGAAATGGATCAACCTTTCTCCAGGTGGTGGGAAAGTATCGACTAGTGTTTAGAACACTTCTCGTTCTTTTTTAAAAAAATTAGTTAGTCCATTAGGGGGTTCTTTGTCTTCAGGTGTAATAGAGATGTGAATCTTAACATTTAGAAGCGCAGTGAAAGTTTAAAGAAAACCTTTCGTCTAAAAATCAGATCACGCAAACAATATTCATCTTAGACGATTTTATTATGGAAACTAAATATCTAATCCCAATAATTGCATTTATAACCTTAACCTTTGCGTGTACAAGCAGCCCAACTTCAGAAACTGGTGGAGATGTGGAGATAGATATTGAGGAGGTTACAGACTTACAAACTCCTGATTGGACTACCGATACTCATAGCAATGATGTTGATCCAAATTATGATGTTGTGTTTGAGGAAAACTCGGTTAAAAGAATTGATATTACAATCAGCTCAGCAAATTGGTCGGCCATGCAGACTGACCTTGATAATAACTTAAGCGGTGTTTCTGTTTCAGATATAGACTTCACGCCGGTTTGGGTGCCATCAACCATTACTTTTGATGGAATAGACTGGTACCAGGTGGGGATCAGGTATAAAGGCAATTCCACGCTTTCGAGTGCATATAGAAGTAATGGCGATAAATATCCTTTCAAGTTGGATTTTGATGAATTTGAAGACACCTATCCCCAGATTGATAACCAACGATTTTATGGCTTTAAGCAACTTAACTTAAGCAATAATAACTCTGACGGAACTTATATGAGGGAGAAAGTAGCATCTGACTTGTTCCGTGCATTCGGTGTTGTAGCACCAAGAACAGCGTTCTATGCCGTATACCTGGATAGAGGAAACGGAGCAAGCTTTATCGGCTTATACACTTTAGTTGAAGAAGTAGATGACTCTGTACCTGAATCCCAATTCCCTGACGACGATGGTAACTTATACAAGCCAGATGGTGATGCTGCTTCTTTTGCTTCGGGTACTTACAATGAAGAAGAGATGGACAAAAAAACCAATGAAGATGAAGCAGACTATAGCGATGTAAAAGCATTGTACGATCTCTTGCATAGTTCAACCAGGACTACTGATATCGATCAATGGAAATCCGACCTTGAAAGCATTTTTAATGTTGATAACTACCTTAAATACTTGGCTGTTAATAATGTAATTCAGAACTGGGATACCTATGGTTTAATGACTCATAACTACTTCTTGTATAACGATGAGGGCTTATTAACATGGATTCCATGGGATAACAACGAATCTTTCCAGGACGGGAAAATGGGTGGTGCTGTTAGCCTTGGTATGACTGAAGTAAGCAGTAGTTGGCCTATTATCCGATATATCATGGATGTAGAAGAATATGAGACTACGTACAAAGGTTACGTTAGTGCATTCTGTGGTGGCGTTTTCACCTCGGGCACAATGAGCAACCTTCTAACAAATTATGAAGCACTTTTAACTGATTATGCTTCACAAGAGTCATCAGGATTCAGTAGCTCAGTAAGCTCATTGAAATCCTATATAGAACTAAGGAATACAACTGCATCAAATTTTGCTCAATAAGTAGCAATTTCCAGGGTACCGAATCGAAAAAGGACGGGAAACCGTCCTTTTTTTGATTATTTCGGGTACGAAATATTTCCTACTATTCGGTTTGATAAAAGAGGTTTATAAAGACATAATTGCTACCGAATACTGATATGGACAAAGCCCAAATTCTTGCTAAAGCATTTAATACTTCCAGTTTTTCTCCTTCTGAGATGGATAAAATGACTTCTCTTTTTGAATTCGTAAGCTTTCAGAAAGGAGATTTCGTTCTTCAACAAGGAACTGTAGCAAATAACCTTATGATTGTCTTAGAGGGTCTGCTTCGTTCTTTTGCTATAGATCCTGACGGAAATGAAATTACGACCAGCTTTCATGGAAAAGGTTCCGGAGTTCTTGAAGTCGCGTCTTTTTTCCTAAGAGTTCCAACCAAAGAAAACACCCAGGCATTAAGTGATGGCAAAGGCCTTAAAATAAGTTTTGAAGGGTTTCAGGAACTGTTTCACAGTATTCCTAATTTTCGTGAAGCAGGCCGTGCACGATTAGTAAATGGCTTTTTTGCACTCAAAAACAGAAGTCTTTCTATGATAACTGAATCGGCTGAAAACAGATATCTCCAGTTATTGGAAACTCATCCACAAGTAATCGCTGAAGCTCCATTAAAGCATATTGCAACCTATCTTGGTATCACTGATACTTCCCTTAGTCGTATTCGAAGAGAGCTCTCAAAAAAATAAATTCATTTCTTGTCATAGGACAAGAATCAATAGTTTCTCACCTCTTAGCTTTTGTTTGTAGTTAACCATCAACTAAAAACCACAAACAATGAACGAGTACATTTTAATCTTCCGATACACACCAAATGAAAATTTCAAACCTGCCCCAAAAGAGGAAAATACAAACAAACAGGCATGGGGAGAGTGGGTTGGAGAAATTGCATCTCAAGTAAAATTCGTGAGTATTAACCGAATTGGATTTGAAGGGATTATTATTAATCCTAACCTGGAATCGACTCCGGGGTTTTACCAGGATAGTAATACCAAAGAAATGGTAAGTGGGAATATGATCATAAAATCTGATTCTTTAAAAGAAGCATCTGAATTAGCAAAAGGGTGCCCTATTCTATCTCTTGGAGGGTCAGTTGAAGTTCGGAGCTTGATTCCTATGGCTAACTAATAAAATTTGACCTTCAACCTGCCCCAAGTGCAACAAACTTTTAATAACAGCATTATGAAATCTATTTTCGAACAATCTACTATCGACCATTTTGTAGAAAGATTACAAAGTCTAACACCTGATTCTAAACCAAAATGGGGGAAAATGACGGTGTACCAAATGCTAAAGCATTGCTCTGAAAATGAGAAGATGAATCTCAGGGACAAAACCTACAAAAGACTACTTCCCGGAATTCTTTTTGGGCGAATGGTGATGAATAAAATCGTGAAAGATGAAAGCTTTATGTCTCGAAATAATCCTACTCATCCCGCTTTAAAGATAAAAGGAGATGGAGATTTCGAAATGCAACGGGATGAGCTCATTACATTATTGAATAGGTATCCCACATCAAGTAAAACAGAACTTGAAAACCTGGTACACCCCTTCTTTGGAAAATTAAAACTCAGCGAATGGGAAATCTATATCTACAAACATATGGATCATCATTTAAGACAGTTCGGGGTATAGATTATGCTTTCGGATTTACCAATCTGGATTCCAATTTCTTTTAGCCTGGTCACTTTCTTAACCATTTATCTTTTTTTAGCAGCAAGTAAATGGAGTAAAACTCTTTTAGCAATTATTGTTGGATTTATGGTAGTCCAGGTTTTCTTGTCAATTCAAGGATTCTATTTAAAAATTGATACGATCCCTCCTCGATTTATACTGATGTTAGCCCCGTCATTAATCCTGATGGTTATTGTATTCAGCAGTAAAAGAGGAAAGTCCTTTCTGGAAAAGCTGGACATAAAAATGTTAACTCTGCTACATATCATTAGAATTCCTGTTGAATTCATCCTTTGGGCGCTATTCCTGAATGAAACAATTCCCGAACGTATGACATTTGAAGGACTGAATTATGATATCCTCGCAGGACTTACCGCTCCAGTTATCTACTATTTCTATTTTATTCAAAAGAGTATTTCCAAAAAATGGATTTTGGGATGGAACCTGCTAAGCCTTGCTCTTCTGTTAAACATCGTAATCAATGCTATTCTTTCAACACCATCTGTATTTCAACAATTAGCTTTTAATCAGCCCAATATCGCAATACTGCATTTCCCATTTATTTGGTTGCCGAGCATTGTGGTTCCGATAGTGATGTTTTCTCATTTGGCAGCGATCCGTTTTTTTCGAAGAACAAAACTTTAAACTACAGTGAACTTCCTTTTCGATTTTTACTACTTTTCAAGCTTAAACATTTCTACTACCTATTATGGCAAAAGAGATATACCAAAAAATACTAGAAGAAAGATCTTCAGGAACAGTATTTAGTAAAATCAGAAGAGATCTTTTAGAGTCAAAAAGATTTGAGGAAGCTGAAATTACCCACGCCATTGGAAAGGTTCATGATAATGAAACAGAGATTAAGAAAGCCGAACAAGTAAAGAAGAAGAACTTTTCACTATTCATTGGTAGTTCAATAATTTTACTTATTAGCCTGGGATACACCCTTTATACATTCATCGATGAGTCACTTTCATTCTTTGCTTTACTTTATGGCCCTATCATTGGAGGGTTAACAGGAGCTGCTTTAGGATTGGATAAATACCGGGGAGCGGTCAATCGTATTTCTTTGCTCAAGAATAAGTTTAAGTAAACATTCTTATCACACTTGGATTCGAGTAGAGAACTATCTATTATATTTGCTTAAAACAAGTTATAAGTCTAATAAATATATACTTTTCTCTATATACAACATTGAGCTTGTAGCATTCTAACTACAATTTTATACCATCAAAATGTCTCGAAAAACTTACTCTTCTCTTCTAATATGCTCTTTTCTAATACTCACCTCATGTGCTTCAAGTTATAAATCCATTAACCCGGAACGGGTTCAATATGGTACCAGGATTATGGAATCCGGAATTGAATTCTCATATAAATACAACGTTCTAAAAGAAAGCGGGAATAAGAAATACGCAAAAAAAGAGGACAAAAAGAATCTTCAGCTGGTGGCAGTTCGTGTCACAAACAGATCTGATTCCCAGATAATATTTGAGGAAGATGTCACCCTTTATGCCGGAGGCAGAATGCTCCGTCCTATTGATCCCGATATCATTAAAAGCCAATTAAAGCAAAACGCTCCTTTGTACTTACTCTATTCTCTACTTTGGTTACAAATTTCATCTTGTGAAGATAACGAGTGTGATACAACCAATCTTCCTATTGGGGTGCCTATTGCATTAGGAAATATGGCTGTAGCTGGTTCTGCAAATGGAAAGTTACTCGAAGAATTAAATGAGTATGATATACTGGACAGACCCATAAACCCAGGAGAAACTGTATATGGGATTATTGGAATAAAAGATACTGGTTATAACCCGCTTACGATTCAGATACGAGATTAAGAGTCTTAAACCCCAATTTAAAAGTTAAGTTGGGGTTTGTATTTTGACTATTTAGGATACCTGATATTCTCCACCATTTCCTGAACTTCTTGCGGTGGCTCAGGGTATATCATCCCAATAGCCAACGAAACCACCAGATTTACCAGCATTCCTAAAGTTCCTATACCCTCCGGAGATATTCCAAACCACCAGTTTTCAGGTGTATTTAACTCCGGATAAGCGATCTTGAAGAAAACGATATAAGCCAATGTGAAGAGTAGTCCGGCTATCATTCCGGCTACTGCACCTTCCCTGTTCATTTTTTTATAAAAGATCCCCAGTATAATTGCCGGGAAAAAAGAAGCTGCGGCCAATCCAAATGCTATGGCTACTACCTGGGCTACAAAGCCCGGGGGATTTATCCCAAAGTACCCTGCAACAACTACTGCTACTGCCGCAGAAATCCGGGCATATCGCAGTTCCGCTTTATCTGAAATTCCGGGGTTAATCTGTTTCTTTATTAAGTCATGGGATACAGAAGTAGATATCACCAGCAACAAGCCTGCAGCAGTAGACAATGCAGCAGCCAATCCCCCTGCAGCAACCAGTGCTGCAACCCAACTCGGTAAGCCTGCTATCTCAGGGTTTGCCAGTACCATAATGTCACGATCTACATAAAGCTCATTAGAGTTTGATGTGGGTTCATTCGTTAGTAATACCTGGTTGTTCTCCCCTCTTTTAATTTCAAGGCCGTTCTTATCAATATTTGGTGGTCCTACTATAGCAGCTCCGGGCCCATAGTTGATAATCCCATCTTCATTTTTGTCAACCCAGTTTAGCAGCGCCGTCTCTTCCCAGGTGTTGAACCATTCGGGCATGGCTTCATAAGGCTGCTCACTTACCGTCTCAATCAAATTTGTTCTTGAGAATACAGCGATTGCAGGTGCAGTGGTGTATAAAATGGCAATGAATACCAGCGCATATCCTACAGAGATTCGGGCGTCTTTTACTTTTGGAACCGTAAAGAAACGAACGATTACGTGAGGTAACCCGGCAGTACCAACCATTAAAGCTACTGTTATAAAGAACACATCCTGCATGCTTTTTGTACCAGAGGTATATTCTGAAAACCCTAAATCGGTATGGAGCTGATCTAGCTTGTCAAGCAGATACATTCCAGACCCGTCATTTACAGTTGAACCAAAACCAATTTGCGGAATAGGACTACCGGTTAGTTGCATTGAGATGAAGAAAGCAGGAACCATAAACGCGAATATTAGCACGCAATATTGTGCTACCTGGGTATAGGTTATTCCCTTCATTCCTCCTAAAACAGCATAAAAGAATACAATAGCCATTCCAAT
>JAVKDP010000043.1:0-33029 GCA_040222185.1 Balneolaceae bacterium
GAAAGCAAAACCAATCCAACATCGTTATCTTCTTTCGCATCCGAAAATGCATCATACATCTCAAAGACAGTGTTAGGACGAAAAGCATTTCTTACATCAGGTCTGTTAAACGCAATTCGTGCAACACCATTACTCTTTTTATATGTGATGTCTTCGTATTCTTTAACGGTTATCCAGTTCATACCAATTAGTTTGATGTTATAAAGTTCTTCAGATGCTTAGCTATTTGCTCAGGATTGTCGAGATGTACTCTGTGGCTAGCATTTTTAATTATAGCCAATTCTGAACTCGGGATTTCTTTTTTTAATGTTTGATTGACCCTGATAAACTTGGTGTCTTTTTCACCTACAATCAATAATGTAGGAGCGATAAGCTCATTTAATCTGTTTTTCACGTGGGGCATGGTCCCGGTGCCAAATCCCAGTAATGAGTTGGCCATCCAGGTTGGGTTTTGATCCTGCTGAATCTCATTTACTTCCCTGATACTTTTATCTGATTTAAACATCGGTAACTCTCTCCATTCCTTTAGGAACTGGTTATAGTTTCCAAAAATCTGATCTGCCCTGGAAGCATCTAAGGCCTGCCTTGCCTGTCGTTCTGTTTCTTCTTCAATACCAAATGTTCCACTTTCGAGAATCAATCCTCGAATTAAATCCGAACGTCGTAATGCAAGGTGCAAAGCCAAACGAGCTCCCATACTGTATCCATATAGGAATAAAGGGGTTTCAAGTTGTTCACTTATCAACTTAACAAGGTCGGTAACTTGTTCTTTTGTGGAAAAACGATAGTGAAGTTCTGCACCTTCCGTATTTCCATGCCCAAGAAGATCTATCGTAATCGGGTTACAGAACTCTTTGAGCTCCTTTATGAGTCCGGTAAAAATCTGCCCGCTTCCTAAAAATCCGTGAAGTAAAACCAGGGAGGGGAGAGCAGGACTATCCTGATGCTGCTCAAAGGAGTATGGAATATCTCTTACCCGAACCTTCATTATTCAGCAGGTACGTAGTTCCAGAGTTTTTTTCGTAGCTCCATTGAGTCGTCTGCATCAGTCATACATTCCAATACATGAATACCCTTTTTTTCCACTTTTTCTTCAAAACTCGATATCAATTGTTCTGGCCTTGAAATTAGGGTATGCTTTATTTTATGAGCCCTGCATAACGCAGCTATAGATACATTTTGAGGCGTCTCAAAATAATCTGAGTATTTATTCTTTTGCTCATTGGCTGGAAGCATTCTGAAAATAGTGCCACCTCCATTGTTAAGCACTATAATGATAAGCGTTTCAGAAATGTACCGGGCATTTAAAAGAGCATTGCTATCATGCAAAAAAGCGATATCCCCAATAAATAAAACTCCGGTCTTTTTCAGATTCATGCTTAGCCCAATTGCAGTTGATGAAATACCATCTATTCCTGCAGCTCCACGGTTAGCATAAATCTCTTTTCCATCAAACTCCCCAAAAAGTGAAATATCCCTTATAGGAAATGAGTTCGATATCATTGAAAAACTTTTCTTAGGGAGTAATAAACTTACTGATGAAAAAACATAACCATCGGTAAGTGGAGATGTTGGAAAAAGAAGTTCTTGCCTGAAATGGATGAATTCCTTTTGATGTTTTCTCCAGGTTTTTAACCAGTCTTTTTCTGTTGATCCTGAGATCTCAGGGATATCCAAACTACCGTTTAAGGTAACCGTTTTTTGGGCAGATAGAGATTCATCTTTTAGGTCAGAGTTATGCCGAAAACGTATCTGCATTGTCCCTGAATTGTTTGTCAGGTAGTTCGTTAAGGCTTTGCTAACTGGTTCTTCACCAAATCGAAGTATCAAGTCTGGAGCCAGGGTTGAAGCTATTTCAGGATTTCTTAAAAACCCATCAAACCCGGTAATAGTAAATTTAGAAGCACTTACATTTGAAGCTGGTTCAGCCAGTATCGGGGCATTCAAGATTTTTGAAAGCTGAATTGCAGCATCAAAAGACACCCCGGGAACAGCAGGCCCAATAACAATTACAGGTTTTTCAGCAGAGATTAAATCTGACCAGAAATTATCACCAAAGCTTGAATTGCCTATCGAGACTTTATAAGCACCATATGATCTTCTTGAATGCTTTTCATTTTCCAATTCAACATTCTCAAGAAAATGAGGATCAGGTTCAAATGGTTTAGAGAAGGCAAAGTTTATATGTGAAACACCGCCTTTTTCTTTGGAACTTCGCACTGCCTGTGAGGCACTACGCTCCAATCTTAAAATGCTTTTATTACTTTCCTTCGGTTCACCAGCTTCATGAAAAAAGACAGGATAATTCCCAAAGAGTTTAATCTGATCAATTGTTTGTGAAGCTCCAATACCTCTAAGATGGGGAGGACGATCAGCGCTTGCTACAATTAATGGAACAGATGACTGCGAAGCTTCTATTACAGCCGGCATATAGTTAGCAAGTGCAGTTCCTGAAGTACATACAAGGCAAGCAGGCACTCCGGATGACTTTGCAATACCCAGCGCCGTAAAAGCAGCAGAACGTTCATCAATAATAGTGGTTTTTTTAAATCCGGGATGAGCAGCAAAAGCCAGGGTTAGAGGAGTTGACCTGGAACCTGGTGAGAGAACTACATCTCTGACGCCATTCTCATATAGAGCTCTTACAAATAAAGTAGACCAATAAAAATTTAAGTTTTTTGGGTCACGTTCCGGCATATTCGAGTGCTGATATCATCGGTATGAATTTCAAATTGGTCTCTTCCCATTCTTTTTCAGGATCGGAGTCTTCCACTATACCACATCCTGCAAAGAAACGCACTTCGTTATTTTTAATTAACCCACTCCTTATTGCTACAATAAACTCACCATTTCCTGAGGCATTAATCCAACCAATCGGTGCAGCATACCATCCACGGTCAAAATTTTCAATATTTTTAATAAAGGAAACGGCCTCTTCTCTTGGGAATCCACCAACAGCAGGTGTAGGGTGTAGTGTTTTTAACACCTCCGTTTTAGAAGCTCCATCTTTAATTATAGCAGTAATAGGTGTGAACAAATGTTGAACGTTGGAGAGCTTCTTGATTTTAGGTGAAGTCGGGTGACTTATCTTGTTTGAGTAAACCTGGAGATTTTCTTCAATAGCATCACGAACAATCTCATGCTCTTTGATATCTTTTTTGCTGTGAAGAAGCTCATATTCCAGTACAGCGTCTTCAGAAGCCGTTTTACCCCTCGAAGTACTTCCTGCCAGACCTTCCGTAAGTACAAATTGAGAATTAAAAGAAGCGAGTCGTTCAGGGGTAGAACCTATAAAACTTGAATCAGAATTCTGACGAATCAGAAAGGAGTAGCAGTCAGGATATTGAAATCTTAACCTATTCAGGATATGAGTGGCTGAAATTTCACGGTTTAGTT
Organism: Balneolaceae bacterium; assembly: GCA_040222185.1. Taxonomy (GTDB): domain Bacteria; phylum Bacteroidota; class Rhodothermia; order Balneolales; family Balneolaceae; genus JAVKDP01. Next base: position 3,397 of record JAVKDP010000043.1, read on the forward strand.
TGAAAGTTAGCTCTCTGGCTAAAACAACTTTTTCGAATTCACCACTCTGAATTTTGGATTTGGCTATATCAATAGAGTTAATCCAGTTTTCATGTTCTTTTGAACCAAAAGCAGGAACTTCTACTTCAACTTTTAATTTTGTTTCCGGGGCTACTCGATATTGCTCAGCCTGGCACACATGCTCAATTTCACCAAGTTTATTAAGTAGGAGGGAAAAAGCATCTTCAAAAGTTGTGAGTTGATTAACCGGAATAGAGAACGTAAGCACACAAGACTCGCCTTCACGAATAATCATCCATATCGGCAAAGTAAAAGAAGCAGAATTATATGGCTCCCAGTTTTGTGCGGGGTTGTCATCAAAGAAAGAAAATCCACCAAACAGATGAACATCAGCATTACGATGCTTGACACCTGAAAAGTGATGAACACGGCTCAAGAGTTCTTTGCCCCTGGAAGAAGATAACTTAAACCGCTGATCTCCTTTGGCTGTGATGCGTTCAAGAGTACCAATAGCTACAAAAGAAATATCGTCATTTGGTTTTTCCCAATAATACTGGAACCCATCATTCGAATTGCTTTGCTCCAATACAGCAAGTACATCTACAACCGGTATAGAAATAGAGACAGACAGATATTGAGCTCCTTCATCATCTTCAGAAAGTTTGAGATCATTCCAGAAATTTTCTAACTCAGTTTTATCAACCTGATTCAGGAATGAATTTTGTAGGATTTGCTCTTTTGTGCTGGATAGTTGCATGAGAAAGGTTATCCGTAGTTTCAATTTTCAATATAAATTGAAAATTGAAGAAAATAAAGCCATCATGCACTATTTTACAAGATGTTAAGCAGTCACTATTTCGCGTCGTCAGCAGCTCCTGTGCTGAATGGATTGGTTATTCCAAGCTCTAATAAATCAAAGTCCGCGAGTTCAAAAAGGTAGTTCCAGGCTGCTTCGCTGGTACCATCTGAATTAACCCAATTAGGGTGGCTTTGTTTAATGAGTCCTACTACTCTTTTTGCATAAGAAATCCGCTCATCTCCTTCAGGAAGCTTAGGAATGGCAGCTATCATAAGATCAAGATTGTATCCACAATCAAAGTCTTTAGGTTTTTTTTGTTCTATGAACATGTATAAAAGTTTTAATTTTTTTAAAGGTAAGACTTAATAGGGGGAAGCCAAAATTCATATATTGATGAATAACCTTTCAAAAAAATAATAGATGTATTTCAATTCACTAATAGAAACTATCGGAAACACTCCGTTGGTTAAACTTCAAAAAGTAAACGGAAACTCAGAGGGTACTATTCTTGCAAAAGTTGAGTATTTCAATCCCGGGCAGAGCGTAAAAGACAGAATGGCCCTTAAGATGATTGAAGATGCTGAGGCAGCCGGATTAATAAAACCAGGCGGAACTATTATTGAAGGTACATCAGGGAATACTGGCATGGGTTTAGCCCTGGTAGCTATTGAAAGAGGTTATAAGTGTATTTTTACGACCACAGATAAGCAAAGCCAGTCAAAAGTTGATATCCTGAAAGCACTTGGAGCTGAAGTTATTGTTTGCCCAACAAATGTGGAGCCAGATGATCCGCAAAGCTATTACTCAGTCGCAAAAAAGCTGAGTCAGGAAATCCCTAATTCGTACTACCCAAATCAGTACGATAACAAGAGTAATACAATTGCTCATTACGAGAGTACAGGTCCTGAAATCTGGGAGCAAACGGAAGGAAAGATTACTCATTATGTTGCTGGTATGGGAACAGGTGGAACCATTTCGGGAACGGGTAAGTATCTCAAAGAACAAAATCCTGATATTAAAGTGATTGGGATCGATTCTGTAGGGTCAGTCTATAAAAAATATTTTGAAACCGGAGAATTTGATAAAAACGAGATCAAGCCATATTTGACCGAAGGTATCGGTGAAGATATTATTCCAAAAGCTATCGACTTTACTTACATAGACGCTGTAGTTCAGGTGAATGATAAGGATTCAGCCTTAACCACAAGAAGATTGGCTAGTGAAGAAGGCTTATTTGTAGGGTGGTCGTGTGGCGCTGCAGTAGAAGGCGCCATCAATTATATGAAAGAAAATCCGTTGGGTAAGGATGATATGATGGTTATTATTCTTCCGGATAGTGGAACAAGGTATATCTCAAAGATATACAATGATGAATGGATGAAGGAAAAAGGATTTTTAGATTAAAGAAAGGAATATATGTCACAAAACACGCAAACAGGTAATACTGGTAAAATGGAAATTGAGCTTCCCGAACAGGAAGCCAACGGTACTTATTCAAACCTTGTAATGATTACACATTCTCCTTCAGAATTTATTCTGGACTTTATTGCAGTAATGCCGGGTGTTCCCAAAGCTAAGGTTGCTAAAAGAATGGTGCTAACACCTGATCATGCAAAACGCCTTGCTGGTGCTTTAATGGAAAATGTAAAACGTTTTGAAGACGAACATGGCACAATCAATACGAGAGAGAAGGTAGAAATACCAATGTATAGAGGTCCGGTTCCAGAAGCTTAAGAATTATTTCTTGGCCTGGACTAGTAACACTATTCCTACAATTAAAAAGCTTATATGAGGTAAAGTAGCTGCAATTTCTGGTGAAATAGTACCATGCGAACCAAAGGGTTCAGCTATTTTCATAAATGCAAGGTATAGGAAACTAATAAATAATCCTGCCGCTATATAGACACCTTTTCCTCCTTTCCTCCTGACCGATGCTACTGAAAACCCGATTATGATTACAACGATAATTGAAATTGGGTAAGCAAGCCTGCCAAAGAATTGAACTTTGGGAACATTTACTCCGCCAGCTCCACTTCGCTCTATAGATGAGATATACTGTGTTGCCTGGGGATAAGTAAGTTGGTAGATATCAGACGTAGTTCGGGCTAAATCCTGGGGGTGAACAGCAAGAACGGTGTCTATTCCCGGATTTCTTAGTTCCACATAACCGGAATCGTTATAACTTCTCTCTGTAACAGAAGTAAGTCTCCATTTTTCTGAATCTTCTTGCCAAACCATATTGGTTGATGTCGTGATTCGCTTCAGCTCCAAGCTATCAAACTCAACGAGACGAACCTGGTAAGCTGTGTTTTGCTTGTTATCAAAATAATTGACTACCAAAATGCTGTTTTTGGAGAGCTCCCGATAGATACCGCTTCGGTCAATACGTTCATTCTTTTGTTTGATAAACTCCTGCTCAAAGGCAATTCTGATACTATTCGATTTAGGAATTACATAAGCATCCAGTACACTTAGTGTAACTGCAATAAGAATTGCAAACACAGTATAGGGTACCAGTAATCGATATAAGCTAACCCCAGCAGCTTTTAAAGCTGTTATTTCTAGTCGTTCTGATAGTTGTCCCGTTAAAAAAAGGCATGCTGAAAATACTGCAACCGGCAAAACAAGGCGTGTCATTTCAGGGATATAATTGAGATAATAGTCTCCCCAAATTCTTGCAAACGTTGCTCCACGATCCGTGAAATCATCCGTGTTCTCAGAAAAATCAATCATCACATATATAAAGATGAGGATGACTAGAACAAATAAAGTGATGCTCAAAAGTTTGAAAAATATGTATCGATCGAAATGTTTAATCACTTTTACCAACCAGTTTTTTAAAGCTTAGATCAGTTGATAAATATACGATCATCATGGTACCAACGATGGAAAAGACGATATTGAAACTCCACATTCCCACAAAAGGGGATATAAATAATCGATCAGCTAATTTTTCTCCCTGGATGATAGAGATCCAGTAAATGGTAAGAATTACAGTGCTGATGATAGCAGCATGTCCCAGGTTTCCTCTTTTAGTCATAATTCCTAATGGAGCTCCAAGTAATACAAATACCACGCAAGCAAAAGGAATAGAGAATTTTTTATGGATTTCTACAAGAAATCGATTTGCTCGTTTTGTTCTCCAAATCACATTTGAGGTTGCTGTTTCGAAGCTGGATCTGTGGTTTTCAATTCTGTCCCGGCTCACATTTATCAATCGTTTTTGGCGATCACGCTCTGCAACCTGGTTGAGTAAGAAGTATTTCGAATTAAAGGCTTTTTCAACCTCTGAGTTAGAATCTTTAGCAGACGATACGAATATAGACCTGGGCCTTTGATTACCATCTGTATTAGTAATCTTTGGGTTTAAGTTCTTTAGACTATTACTCTCGGATGCAGTAGAGTAATAGTCAATAATTTCGGCTCTGAGGGTATCCACAACAACTCCCATAGCCTGGGTGCTCATGGTTCGGTCACTTCGGCTTCTTCCGTTTGGGTCTGATCGATTGAACTCAAGGTTGGAGAGATCAAAAGTCATCTTATATCTGCTAAAAGCAGTTTTTTCAATATTCTGAGACCCTGTTCCACGTGACCGATCTGTATAACGCAAGGTTTCGCCATTATTCAAAATGAGAGTAAGGCCTTGCTGTCCCTCACTTTTTAAAAACCCGCTTTCAGCTCTTGTAAAAGCACGGTTTCGTTTGTTCCCCGGCTCCTGGAACAATGTTATATCATACAAGCTATCCGTTTCACTGTCTATATGTTTCACAAGAAATGTATATCCTTCAATACCATCATAGAAGATGTTTGGCTGAAGTTCGAAGCCTGGTTTTTTTAAACGTATATCAATAAATAGTGACCTGGCTTTGTTATTTGCTTCAGGAAGCACATCGTTTGAGAACCATGTCAAAAACATAAATAACCCTAAAGAAGCTATAAGTATTGGTTTTATGATGCTAATCGTATTAACTCCCGAAGCTCTTAAAGCAGTTAGTTCGTTTAATTCAGAAAATCTTCCAAAAGCCATTAATGTAGCAACCAAAACTGCCATGGGGGCCGCTAAGACTACCATATAAGCCAGGTTAGTAGAGATTAGCTCGATTATAATTAGCAATGGAATATCTTTTCCAATCAGCTTATCAACATGAAGCATGAGGAATTGCATCAGAAGCAGGAAGATCAGGGTAAAGAAACAAAAGAGGAATGGACCAACATGCCTTTTTAGTAAATCCAGTTGTATTTTATTTTTCCAAAAGTTCAATTCGTGATACTTCTACTTATTTTATACTAATCGATTCAAAAAAACGTACTTATGAACATATTATTCCATGTAAATGGCACTTAACTTTGATGCCATTTCGCTTTTAACATACTCAAATATATGGTATTATTGGCGTTCATTTTTCATTAAAACCTATCATTTCAGAAACCCCAGCCTATAGAAAATCGCTACTAAAACATTCTTAACCGAAATCTAACTTTATTCGGTGCGTATTTTTTTAAAGCTTTTTTATTTAATCCCATTGGCTGTTCTTATTAGTGGAACTTTTAGTGGTCAGAATCTTTCTGCTCAGGATTCGGCAGATTCTTTAAAAGCTACAGCCAGGAATGATAGTGCTTTAACCGGGATTAAATTCTACCAACACTTCCCAAAATCCAGGGTAAGTAAGCTGCCTGGCCTCTCAAAAGGTATTTTATATGAAATAAAACTACCATCCGATGAAGTTAAAGTAAGTTGGGACTCTCTTGGCAATTACCAGGTTTCAAGAACACTCTTTGGCAGGCAATTGCTTACGCCATCAGTTCTAAACTTTGACGAGTACGCCCTGTTAAAAAAGGATCAGCAAAAAGCTGATATTCAATCGATACTTGTGAGTGAAGGTAAAGCCCAACAAGAGGTAGGAAAAGGGTTATTAGATTTTAAAATTAGCGTTCCGGGTGGAGAAAACTCAGCATTCACAACCATTTTTGGGTCCAATGAAGTGAATCTTAGAGTGAATGGATCTGCAAATATGAATGTAGGTGCTTCAATTCAGAAGTTAGATGATGGTACTTTACCAGAAGATTTGAGGACAAGGGTTGATCCAACATTTAATCAGAATCTGCAGCTAAATATTCAAGGGACAATAGGTGATAAGCTTACCATTGCTACTGACTGGGATACAGAACGTCAATTTGATTTCGAAAATAGGCTTAGTATAGTTTATGAAGGCTATGAGGATGAGATTATCAAGCGAATTGAAATGGGTAACGTTTCGATGCAAACTGGCAATTCGTTGGTAAGTGGTGGTAGCTCACTATTTGGGATTAAAGCAATTACAGAGCTCGGACCTTTAAAAGTCACATCAGTAGTATCTCAGCAAAAAGGGAAAAGCAATACTCAGAAAATATCCGGTGGTTCCCAGGAAGTAAGTATTGACTTGAATCCTGCTGATTATGAAGATGAGAGGCACTTTTTCCTGGATTTTTATAACAGGCAGGAATTTGAAGCAGCATTAGCAGACCCGCAGAATATACTTCAGCCATACCAGGTTTCTGAACTATATGTTTATGTTCGAAGAGCGGGACAAACTCCAAGCGATAAAGCAGAAAATTCTATTGCCTTACTGGATTTAGGTGTTAATGAAAATACTGGTGGTTTTGGTCTGCCAGGCAACCAGTTTGATAGGTTTGATGAAGCAAACCTTGATACACTAAGAGCATCAGATAGTGGAGTTACAAACGAAGACTTTGGTGCTACTTCGCAGGAATACGTGGATGCTCCTTTCGAACTCTTAGAAGAAGGGGTAGACTATACTTTTAACCGGGCGCTCGGCTTTATTAGTATGAGAAGTTATATTAACTCTGGAGATGCTGTTGCTGTTTCATTTGTGTATACCCATCCAACAGAAGGTGTGGTTAATGTTGGTCTTTTGAATGCCAGCGGAGATAACAGGAATTACTTAAAACTCCTTAGGCCGGGAGGCTTAACTACCCAGGATAAAGCATGGGATCTAACCATGAGGAATATTTATTCCCTTGGTGTTTCAGGTATTACACCAGATGGCTTTGAATTGGAGATATCAGACACTCGTGGAAATATTCCTGAAATTAGTTTGCCCGGAAGATCTGAAACATTACTTCAGGATTTAGGGCTGGATAGATTGAACTCTGAAGGTGCCAAAATCCCGGATCAGCTTATCGATTTTACGGGGATAACATTAGATGCAGGAACCGGTAGAGTTATTTTTCCATACCTGGAACCATTTGGAAGCAGGATTGTTGATATCCTGGATCAGGTGGGAGTTTCGGATTCAGTTAAAAGTTCATTTTCCTTTCCAGAGCTTTACGATTTAAAGCAAAGTGATGCCAGGGACAACTCAAAAAACAGGAATTATACGATTTCAGGAAAATCAAGCGGTGGGGTTTCTGGTACTTTCGTTTTAGGTTTTGGATTGGTTGAAGGTTCAGTAAAAGTATTAGCTAATAATGTTGAGCTGGTTGAAAACACTGATTACGAAGTAGATTACTCGTTTGGAAGTTTGACTATTCTCAACGACAAGTACTTGGCATCAGGGCAGGAGATAGAGGTAGAATATGAAAGTAACCAGTTCAGCATTATAGGGCAGAAGAATTTTACAGGGATCAGGGCTGAATACACTGTTAGTGATAATATTAAGTTTGGTAGTACTTTTTTCCGGTTGAATGAACAGCCGCTATCAGATAAAATCAGAATTGGTAATGAACCTATTAACAACACCATTCTCGGGTTGGATGCCAAAGCTGACTTCGACACACCCTGGCTTACAAGATTTATTGACAGAATCCCTCTTCTTCAAACAAAAACTCCATCCAACTTCAGTTTTAGTGGGGAATTTGCACAATTAAGGCCAGGAGTTGCTCAAACTAACGCTGTGCAGGAAGCAATAGATAATGGAGAGTTATTCAGTGACGAGGAAAACGGGTTGGTTTTCATTGATGACTTTGAAGGAGCAGAGTATAGTATCAGCTTCACGAATCCGACTCGTTGGAATTTATCTTCAGCACCTTCTGCAATCCCTGGTTATGATCCGGATCAAAGTTATTTCCTTGATCCTGATGTAGCATCGCCACCCCAAACTTCAACGGATAGGAAAGCCAGGGCTGATCTAAGATCTCAGTTTTCTTGGTATTCGTTACCAAGAGATCGTAGTACGGTTAGAGGAAATCCTCCCGCAACAGCAGAGTCAGAAATAATCCGACTACAGGATGTATTCCAGGGAAGAGAAACCAATACGGTTCAACAGGAATTTATTACGTCACTTGACGTCTATTATAACCCTGCAAACAGGGGTCCTTATAATTACAATAGCTCTCTAAAAGAAATACTGGAAAACGAACCCGAAACCACCTGGGGTGGTATGACTGCTGTTATCCCATCCGGACAGGAAGATTTAGTTCAAAATAATATCGAATTTCTTGAGTTTTGGGTACAGGCAGTACTACCAAATGGCGAAAACCCAGCCGGGCTTGAGCCTGATTACGAAGGTAAGATTTATCTGGATTTAGGGATCATTTCGGAAGATGTTGTACCAAATGTGCGTTTAAATACCGAAGATGGATTAGCAACTACGCTTAACAACCTCACAGAAGATGATCCTGAAAATAGTCCCAGATCGTACATTCCACCTTCACCACCGGTTCCGTTAGGTCAGTTTTCGAATAGTGACAGAGAGTTGGAAGATGTTGGTTTAGATGGAGCTCCCAACCCTGGTACAATTGGAGCAGAGAATCGTGATGAGGGAACTTTATTTGCGGACTTTATTGAAGCAATGAGATTAAGTTATGGAGAAGATAGCGATGAGTTCCAGGCAATATTAAATGATCCATCAAACGATGATTATGTGTACTACAATCAAAATGGGCAGGAAGGCCTGAGTATTACAGAACGCTTTCATCGAATGCTGGGGTATCATGACGGTAACACCCCAGAAAGTGGACGTAGTGACAACAAGACTGCGATTACGCTAAAGCCTGATACTGAGGGTTTAGTAAGTTCATCCTCGGTGCAGCAGAGTAATTCGTACTTTCAATATGAGATAGACTTTAACCCTGCAGATATCGCAAACCTCCAAATTGGTTCTGAAGGTACTTATATAGTTGATAAGATTGAGCGAACTCCGGAATTCAGAACCTGGTATTTGATTCGTGTTCCTCTGGTAGATTTTAAGCGAAAGATTGGAGAAGCCGAAAGTTTCGAGAATATCTCTTATATGCGTATGTGGATGTCTGGATATAAAAAGCCGTTTACTTTACGATTTGCGACTTTTGAATTTGTTGGTAGCCAATGGAGAAAAGTAACTGAAATTTCCGAAGCTCCTGCTTCTCAGGAAAATTTCAAAGTAGCGACTATAAATATTGAAGAGAATGCGAATCGTACTCCTTTCCCTTACCGGCAACCAGATGGCTCAATTCGTGCATTAAATAGAGGAGCCCAGGTTCAGTCTCTGGCTAATGAACAGTCGCTGGTGCTAAGTGTTGAAGATTTAGGCCCGGGTGAAATTCAGATGGTTAAAAGAGTATACCCAGGAAGTCTAAACCTTCTCAATTATTCCAATATGAGGATGTTTGTTCATGGTGAGGGATACGAAAACCGGGAAGATGCAGAACTTGTTATCCGAGTTGGAACGGATCTTGAGAATAATTTCTATGAATATCGTCAACCTGTTTCTCCTTCTGAGGAAGGTATACCCTTTGATTATGATCCAAGTGAAAGTGGAAGATTATCAGCGGAAGCCGAACGTATTTGGCTGTATGAAGAAAATAGTATGAATATTCTTATTTCGGCTTTTAACGTTCTCAAACAACTAAGAGATGAAGCTGGTGGAGATGAGGCCGTGCTATATGAGCTGGAAGGGTTACTCGGTGAAGATGCTATTCCTGGAACAGTTCTGGCTATTAAAGGAAATCCTTCTTTAGATCGTGTTTCTGAAATAGGAATGGGAATAAAGAATCCGTACGACGCACTTGATCCGGCATCAAGCGGAGTCCCAAGTTTAAATGCTGAGTTTTGGTTAAACGAGTTGAGGGTATCTGGTTTTGATAATGAACAAGGATGGGCTGCTAATGCCAAAACTTCTGTTAAATTCGCTGATTTTGCTACAGTAAATGCAAATCTTACTCGTAGAACAAATGGTTTTGGAGGGTTAAACTCCAGGCTAGGTGAACGTTCAGTCTCTGATCAAACGGGTTATGGGATCACTTCTACTATAAATCTTCACAAGCTGGTTCCGGATAGATATGGTTGGAATTTTCCGGTTACAATTTCTACAAGAAGAAATGTACAAACTCCGAAATATTTACCAGATCAGGGGGATATCAGGTTAAGTGATTTTATTGATGCTACGAACTCAAATACGAACCTGACTTCCCAGGAGCGCCAGGATATTATTGATCAGAAGATTAGCAGTATCGAGACTCTTACAGACAATTTTTCTTTCAATATGTCTAACATTTCAAAGAAGAACTCGAAAAGTAAGCTTGCCCAATACACGATAGATAATATGTCATTAAGCTATGTGTATAATGAAGGGTATTCAAAAAACCCTCAGCTACAGTTTCAAAATAAATGGGATTATAGAGCTTCTTTACAGTATAACCTGTCATTAAGACGAGTTAAACTTTTGAGGCCATTTAAATTTACAGAGAATATTCCTGTTGCTAAGGCTCTTTCAGGTTTACGGTTGGGGTATTTGCCTACATCTATCAGCACATCATCTTCTTTAACAAGGAGGTACGATGAATCTCGGAGAAGAAACCTGACCGATCCCACAGCATCTCAGGCGTTACGGCAATCTCATGCTTTCACGCAGCAAAACACTTTTTCACTCAACTATAGTTTAACACCTTCGATCCCGATCACATTCAGAACTTCCACAAGTTTTGACCTGGCCAGTGTTGGTATTAAAGATCGAAATGAAACCGGTATTGATAGCCTGGCTTTTGACGTAACGCCTACATTTGATGTCCTGAAAGGAATTGTCAGCGACACACTTACCGCTCGTAGATCCTCATATTCGGAAACATATACTGCAAGCTGGCGACCTGACTTTAAGAAAATAGAGCAATTAAACTGGCTAACCTATTCATCCTCTTATGGTGGTGGTTATCAATGGACAAATAGTCCCAGAGGTTCAAGCCTGGGTGCATCGGTATCCAATAGTTTTCAGCTTGATAATACCATTCGGATAAATACTGATCGAATTTTTAAAAGCCTGGGATTCTTTAACAGGATAGTAGATGCAGATTCAAAAGAAACGAGGAGTAGGAAGGCAAACAGAGACACCCGGAAAAGGGAGGCCGAGACCGTTGCTGATAGTTTAAGGGAGCCAAGAGCTGCTCCCGATATTTTGAAGGATATCCAATACGGAGGAAGAAAGGTCTTTCTCTCTATCTTTAGTATGAAAGATTTGAGCTTTGGTTATAAAAGAACTAAGAGTGGAAGTCAGCCCGGGTATACGGGAGCCTCACAGATTTACTATGCATTTAATGATCCGGGATCAGAAAACTATTCGCCGCCCTTGGGGTATAGAATTGGTTTGAGAGATAGAATTCCAAAATCTCAGCTTATTGATAATGAGGGTAATACAGTTGATATACAGCTTCCGGCTAACAATACTTTTACAGATAATATTACTGCAGGTACCAAGATTACACCATTTCAGTCATTGACTATTGACTTCGATTGGACTGCTGTTATTAGCAACAGAAGAACTGAGACCATAACGGTGAATCCATCTAGTGAAATTAGTTCCATAAACACAGAATCAGGCTCTATAACCACTTCAGCCTGGACATTTGGTGGGGGTTATGAGGATCTCTTTAAACGTCAATTACAAGCTGCTTACGATGATATTAGTGCAGGCAGTACAACTCTGCGTGACTCAACTGGTAACGGGGATGGAAGAGCAGTATTAAACAGGAATACACTCCAGGATGACTTTAGAAGAGCTTATTTAGGAGGTGGTACAAATGGGATTGGTGACAAAGGCTTCCTGGCCTTTCCTAAGCCGGGCTGGAGAGTTCAATGGAGCAGGTTAGAGCAATACATTCCATTCCTGGGTAAGTTCATGAACAATGCAACATTATCACACTCCTATAAAGGAACATATCGAGTAGATTGGAGCCTGAATACGTTAACGGGTGTTCAGCCTTCGCAAACTCTGGGTGATTTCAATGTAATTGATGAGAGAGGTGAATATGAACCAGGGTCAATAAGAGCAGAACGAAGATTTTCGCCTTTGGCAAAGCTTAACATTACATGGAAGTCAAACCTAAGAACTGATTTAGGTTACAACAGAAGTACTATTTCAACATTTTCCGTATCAAGTAAACGTGTTACAGAAACACTGACTCAAGGAGTAGATTTTTCAACTAATTATACCTTCCGAAACGTTAAGATATCGTTCCTGCCTAAAGTGAGAAATAATATCGAAATGGGCCTGAGAGGGAGTTATAAGAATGATGCTGAAGTAAGCTATAAATTAGATACGGATCTGGATAATGCTTTGATCGAAGGTGTTAACTCTCAGTCGAATGTGGATGATGCTGAGATTGTAAGTGAAAGGATTACCGGGCAAAAAAGGGTTAATGCTACATTCACACTTGGATACCAGATATCCAGTTCTATAACATCCAATTTTGAGTACACCTATAGTCGGATTGAGTCAAATAATATCCCGACCCGGACCAACCACGATATCAGATTCAATATCAGGATTGCAATTCGCTCGAGGTAGAGAGGGGCTTAAAGCGCCTGTAGATATAGAATGAAATGCTTAGGATTAAGCAAAGGATAGAAAGCCAATCTCCGAATTTAGCATATAACGTTATGGAGTTCATTTTAGGAATTGAAGAGTAAAAGCCGGTTCTAACCCAATATTCTGTTTTTTGCTCAACTGTTCCGTCGGGCCTTATAATACCGGAAGTTCCATTGTTTGCACTACGAACAATCCATCGATCAAACTCAATAGCCCTTAGCTTTGCATATGCAAAATGTTGATAGTGACCACTTGAATTACCCCACCAACCATCGTTAGTAATTATAGTAATGAAGTCAGCTCCATTATTGACAAACTCACGAGTCCAGGAAGGATAAACAGAATCGTAACAAACCAACCCTGGAGTGATGAATGAGTCAGTATTTATCATATCAGGAGTAGAGCCTCTTCCATACTGAGCTAATTTTCCCCAATCGAACCAATCGAATACATCAATGGCATTTAAAAAATAAACGAAAGGCATTCGCTCAACAAACGGTACCAAATTAGCCTTATCGTACCTGGAAAGTGTTCCGTCTTGCTCAACAAAAAGCGTAGAATTAAAAACATTATAAGGATTTCCCTGTCTGTCGACTCGGTAAAGAATAGGAACATCTTCCTCATATGTAGTAAATAAACCACTTCCGACAATAAAATTGACTCCCCAAACTTTTGCTGAATCTGAGATTCGCGAAGAAGTTCGGGATTCCATTCTGATAGGCCTGTCGATTGCATTCTCTGGCCAAACTATTAGTTGAGTATTCTCTAACCTGGTTCTTTCAGTAATAGAGAATAAGCTATCAAGAACTTCTACAGGTCCGCTCATACCTCCATAATCCTCATACGAATCATGATTTGGCTGTATTACAGAAACTTGTATGGTTTCACTATTTACTGAAGCGGGATTATCTAATGCAAAATAGATCAGAGATGTTGAGGGTAGAATTAAGAATGCAGCGATTGTAGCTATTACAAGTCTATTTGTCTTGAGCTGGAATGCCTTATATGCCAATGCTGAAGTAAAAAGAACCCAGAAAGTGATTCCAAGGTGCCCGGTTATAGAAATGTACTGGATCAAGCTTACCTGGTTCGACCACGCGTTTCCAATAGCTAACCAGGGCCACGCCAAATCCCAATTGTGGTGCAAATATTCATATGCTACCCATGCCGAGGCCTGTAGTAGTGCCACAAGGATCGGTGATTTATAGTTTTTAGCAAAGTAACGAGCCAGACAAAGTGGAATAGTCATTAATACACTATTAGCAAGAATAGCACCAATTCCCGCTCCTACACTAGCCATCATAAGCCAATAGGTAGTAAGGATATTCCATAATAAAATTCCGGCATATGTGTAATAAGCGGTTTCCTTATAACTACTGCTCTTCTCAGCAATGTGAAGTAGCAGAATAAAAGCCGGAAAGCTTAAAAAAGATAGGTTAACAGGAGGGAAGCTCAAACCAAGTAATAGCCCCGAAATTAATGAAACAGCCCACCTATTTTCAAAAAACTTATTCATTCAGAATATCCTTTACCCGCTATTACAACAACAATTTCACCCTTAATAGAGTCTCGTGATTCAAATTCTTCCTTTAGTTGTGAAACCGGAGCTCTAACTATTTCTTCAAATGCTTTAGTAAGCTCTCTGGCTACGGCTGCAAGTCTTTCTTCTCCAAAATGAGTTACAATTTCACCTAATAATTTCACAAGGCGGTTGGGGCTCTCATATATGATGATTGTGCGTTCTTCATCAGCAAGTTGTCCCAGTCGTTTTTGTCTTCCTTTTTTGTGAGGGAGAAAACCTTCGAATACATATCGATCACACGGTAGTCCGCTTGCTACTAATGCTGTAGTTGCAGCATCAGGGCCTGGTATTACACAAATGAGATGCCCTTCTTTTTGAGCAGCTCGTACAGCCAGGAAACCCGGGTCAGAAATCCCAGGCATTCCAGCGTCGCTTATCAGCGCTACATCCTGGTTTGCATTAAGGATATTTACAAGGTGGGCCACTTTTCGATGTTCGTTATGTAAATGAAAAGAAAACGTAGGTTTATTGACTTGAAAATGTGATAACAGTTTTCCCGAGGTTCTGGTATCCTCGCATGCAATATATTCAACCGATTTGAGCACTTCAATTGCCCGTGGAGACATATCGCCAAGATTACCAATGGGTGTTGCTACAATATAGAAAGTGGACAATGTGGCCTGTTTTAAAAGTTGAATTGAAATTCGAGATTCTTAAGTGGAAAAGAAAATAAATTATTTAACTAATTAAGAGCATTCATAGCTTTGAATGGTTTAATTAAGAATTATAGGCTACTTTAGCCGGGCATTTTACCAATAGAACACTCTTAATAGAATAGAATGAAATTTAAACCAACCGGATTAAATCATATCACCATCAGAGTAAACAGAATTGATGCTTCAAAAGAATTTTATGGAGAAATCCTGGGGCTGGACCTTGTTAAGACTATGGGGCAAAGCATGGCAGTTTATAATATTGGTAATGGTGATACTTTAGTAATTGTTGAAGCTGAAACCAGTTACGATCCAACATCAAGAGACTTTAGGGTTGACCATTTTGGGTTTTATGTTGATTCACCGAAAGAAGTGGACGAACTAGCATCTTATTTCAGAGATAAAGAAGTGACCATAATGAGTGGACCTGCAAATCGAAAGAAAGGTAGGTTCCTATTTGTTGCAGATCCTGATGGAAATATGATAGAATTCTTTTACGAAGAAAGAGCTTAGAATTCTAAAAACTGACTTTTCCTAATGTCGAAGTAGTCTTCGATATTCCAGTCAGTATTAATTACGATTCCTCCAACAAGAAGTATCTTCAAGTCCTGTAAATCTTCCTTAATAGAATCGATAATCAGATTCAATTTCTTGTCTATAGCTTCAAATGCTAAGTCGGTTGCATTTTTTAAAGGGAATTCAGAATCAAGTATTTCATCTCTCTTTCCATGTAGATGCTGAATTACCCGTGCTTGTTGGTAATCTAGAGGATTGTTTGTAGGTAGTTCATTATGGTTTTCAATAGCAGATAAAGCAGCTACAAGAGACCCACAACATGTTGACAACCCAAATTGGTTTTGCCTGTTTACCTGGCCCAATAACCCGTTTTTTGAAACTCCGATATGAGGTCCATAAAAAATCATAGCGGAACCATGTGTTGGAACGTGACTCAGAAATGCTTTAAGGCCGGTAATTCCAGTAAAAGGTAAACCTGAAATTCCACCCATTCGGAATGGCCCAGGCCCTGCAAATAATTCGTTAAACTCATAAAGGAAATTATTTACCTCATCACTACAAATAGAAGTAGCCCATAAAGTTTGTTCAGGTTCTATTTTTTCTGTTTCTAACTTTGTCAGAATCTTTTTTTGAACTTCTGACATCAAAATGGCGTTTGGGAAATGTTTCGGAATCGCTGTATACATTAAGTAAGACCTTGTTAAAAAAAAACAAATATTCAGACGATGATATAGTAAAGGTCTGAAATTGTAGTATTTTCAAAATAGTAAAAGTCACCGACTTTTTGAGCCCGGATTTATAACTACGGAAATCAACATCAAGATCTTTATAACTGCATGGAATCACTATTATCAAACTTTGCCTCACCTGTAGTTTTGGCTTTTGCTTTAGGGGTAGGAGCAAAATTCATAAAAAGTGACCTCGAAATTCCAAAACCTCTTTACCAAAGTTTATCAATTTACCTGTTACTTGCGATTGGCTTAAAAGGGGGGGTTGAATTAAGTAAAACCCCATTCAATGAGTTTATTATGCCAGCAGGGGTTACACTACTTCTTGGGATTGTTACTCCGCTAATAGCGTTTGTAGTACTCAGGTACCTCGGAAAGATGGATATTATTAACTCTGCTGCCGTTTCTGCACATTATGGTTCGGTAAGTGCGGTAACCTTTATAGCGGCTGTAAGTTATTTAGAAACGCTTGGAGATAGCCCGGAAGGCTTTATGCCCACTTTAGTAGCGCTTTTAGAAGTTCCAGGAATCATTGTAGCTCTTTTAATTCCCCAGATGTTGAGTAAGAACGGGGGCTCGTTCAAGAGGGCTTTGCATGAAGTTGTTACTGGAAGTAGTATCGTTCTTTTATTGGGTGGTTTGATTATCGGTTATATAGCGGGCCCAATGAAATTTGAAGCTGTAGAACCATTTTTTGTAAGTGGATTCCAGGGTGCATTAGTACTATTCCTGCTGGAACTGGGTATGGTAACTGCAAGACGACTTCAAGACCTGAAGAAAGTTGGTTTCTTTCTTCTGGGATTTGCAATCATTATTCCAATCATCCATGGAGTTCTCGCCATATGGCTGGGTATGGTTGTGGGTTTAAGTATTGCTGGAGCTACAGTACTAGCAGCAATGGTTTCAAGTGGTTCATATATTGCTGCTCCAGCAGCTGTTAGAATCGCACTTCCTAAAGCCAGCCCATCACTTTATTTGACGGCTTCTTTAGGGATTACATTTCCCTTTAACATTACAGTGGGGATTCCTTTATACTATTTAATCGCAAATTGGATGGGAGGTTGATATGAAATTACAGGAATTATTTTTAGTAACGATAATTACAGAACGATTTTTTAGAGATGAAATCCTGAAAGAAGTAAAAGAACTTGGAGCAAAAGGGTATACGTTGACCGATGCTACGGGTGAAGGCTCAAGAGGAATCAGGGCAAGTGATTGGGAAGGGAAAAACGTTAAAATAGAAACGGTGGTGAGCAAAGAGGTAGGGAATAATATCATTGATTATATCGCGGATGCTTATTTCGAAAACTATGCTGTAATAGCCTATGCTTATCCTGTTAGTGTTGTTAGAGGTGATAAGTATATTTAAAGCCAGCTTACAGCGTAATCCTGATTTATAATCTGTTATTCCAAATTATCGGATATTTTCTTTTTATTTTTTAAAAATAGATGCGATAATTGACCCCATGGCGTTTTTGCAGAGCTTTCCAAGTTTCAATTTATTTAGCATGCCCTTGATCATTCTTGTTGGTCAGGGCTATTTGTTTGCTCTTATTCTTATTGGTCGTTTTATAAGAGACAGGAAAACCTCTGATGCCCTGCTATCTTTGCTTCTAATCATCACAGGTCTGCGATGTACTGCTTATATGATTGGTTTTATGGGTTGGTATGATGACTATCCAACAACAAAGGTAAATTATTTTCTGGTTGATTTTTCACTTGTTCTTGGCCCGCTCATTTACTTTTATGTGAAGAGCATCACAATCCCGCAATTTAAATTCCTTAAGAAAGATATCTGGCATTTTGTGCCCTGGGTGCTTTTTCTTGTTTTCCGAATAACAATCTATTTATATGATGTTCAGCAACCTGGATTTGATGAAGTTCAAAATGGAGTGTTAGATAGTGCTATTTCAGTTGAATTGGGTTTCTTTATCTATATTACAGGATTGATATCCCGATTGATCTACTTCTACTTTGCGATCCAGGTATATTTTCAATTCAGAAAGAAAATCTCCCAATTCTTTTCAAATACATATAAAGTTGAATTAAACTGGCTTCGTAATTTTCTGGTTACTTACTCCTTTCTTTTTATTCTAAAGGTGATCTTTGTTGTGGTAAACGACTACGTTGTTCAACTGAGCTGGAAACAGAACTGGTGGTGGTATTTCGTGGCCTCTCTGGTACTGGTTTATTTAGGTATGATGGGGATATTCTCAGATGTTGGTAAGCTTTCCGAGCTAAAACCAGTAGATGAAAAAGATCCTGAAACTCAAAACAAAGGTGAAGACCTTGAGCCTTTTAAAAAAGAAGTTCTGAGTTACATGATGTCAGAAAAGGCCTATCTAAATGCAGATTTAACTTTGAATGATCTGGCTAAAGAACTCTCAATACCAACTAATGTCTTGTCAAGAGTTATAAACTCTGGTTTTGGTAAAAACTTCAATGATTTTATCAATGAATTCCGAATCGAAGAAGTAAAAAAATCACTCAAAGACGACTCCTTAAAGCACCTTTCTTTGTTAGGGATAGCCTTTGATTGCGGCTTTAACAGTAAAGCTACATTCAACCGGGTTTTCAAAAAAGTTACAGGGTACTCTCCAAGCCAGTATCAAATCGAAGAGGGTCTCAAGTAGTCTCAAAAGTATAGAATGAGACGTCTCAAATTATCTTTGAGACGAGCAAGAGAGATAGAAACCGAATATTTGTGCAGAATTTTTAACCAAATGCACAAATCATGAAAACGATACAAACCAGAAAAAAACTAACAAGTATACTTAAGGATCTATTCCTGAAATTAACTGAACCTGCTATCATAAAAGGCTGGTTGCCAAATATCATAGTAGCAATACCAAGAATGGTTGGAGGGTACTTTTTGACGGTTAACTTTGGAGGAAGTAAATTCGGAATGCCATGGACTGATCCCGAGCAAGGATTAGCGTTATTCCAGGTTGCCGAATGGTTTCCTAAAGATGTAGCTGAGTTTGGGCTTCCATTCAGTGTAGCTCCAGTATTTTTTGCATGGATGGCAGCAGCAAGTGAGGCGATTGGAGGTTTATTTTTACTCCTTGGTTTTCAAACAAGACTCTCAGCCTTCCTGATCATGTGTACTATGTTAGTAGCGGTATTTTTCCAGAAATGGGGAGATGGAGTTTGGAATATGCTACCTGCAATGGGATTCCTTTGGATGAGTATGTATGCAGTAACCCTTGGGTCAGGTAAAGTAGGGATGGATTATTTAATCGCAAATCGAATGAGAAAGAAGGCTGAAACCATTGATGTTAAAGGCAGCACGAAAAGTGCTACAATGAAAAAAGCTGTAGCAAGATTGAGTTCATTTTTGATAGTATTAATGTTTCTTAGTGGGGCAGTATCAGCTCAAATCAGAGGAAATGGAAACATTGTAACCAAGACAATAAAGCTCGATGATTTTACGGAGATCAGGAATGAACTTACTTCAACAATAGAAGTAGATATAACCCAGGAAGCAGGCTATTCGATAACTATTGATGAGAATTTGCTTGAGTATGCTGAAGTAAAGATAGTAGATGGAGTATTATCTATTATTCAAGGGAAGTGGATTCAATCCAGTGCCGATATTAAGATTAAAATAGGCGCTCCAAAGCTTCGAAGTTTTGAAAATACATCTCATAGTAAAATTTCAATTATAAACTTAAACATAGATAGGTTTAACCTCGTGAGTTCTGTAGGTGACTTAAAACTTCAGGGCAAAGTAAAAGAACTATTTGCAAGTACAGGAACCGGAAATATCGATGCACTGGAACTCGAAGTTCAAAAAGCGAATGTTAGTATCTCTAGCTTTGGACAGATTAAAGTGAACGCTCAGAAGGTTCTTGACGCCAATGTGTCAGGCAATGGGAAAGTCGTTTATTCGTAAGAACAGTATCTCCTGAAATCCAAAACAAAAAAGGGTGGACAGGTTTTATCTTTGGAAGAGGATAATGCTCCGGTTAAAGAAGTAGCCTATGTAAATGTAACCTTGTATAACAACTCAGAGAGTCGGATAAATATTGAGATCCAGGGACCTAAAGAACGAAGGTTCGGATATGGAGCACCAATTAATGGTTTTAGAAAAAGGAAAGAGAGATTTCCAGTTGGAACACAGATTTACTTAAAAAGAGCAGTATTAAATGATCGGCTGTTAGTGACAATTACAGAAGAAGACGCTGGCAAAACAGTAAATTTATTTGAATAAACAAATGAGCCCTTCTGGGCTCATAATTTTAATTCTCTAATTATCTAGTATTAGCACAATTAATCCGTATCTTTAAGGCTTATTGATTTCGTGAGCCCACGATAAGACTGAATAATTGATACTTATGCCCTGCTTTAAATGGGGAGTATTGTAAAGAACCTTTCAGGTTTAGAAAAGTTACTAACCTTAACCGGTAGTCTAAATCAAGCAGTCGCGCTTGTATCTTGTCCATAGCTCACCTTTACTAACATCATTCCGGACAAGAATAACAAGTAACAAAAGCTTTTTGAACGGGATAAAAACGAATAAAATATATGTCGACGTTCAAAGAACTAGGTCTCAAGGATGAAATCTTAGAGGCCGTAGAAATACTGGGCTTTACACAACCAACAAAGGTTCAGGAATTAGCTATTCCTACCATACTTGCATCAGAAAGAGATTTGGTAGCACTTGCCCAAACAGGAACCGGGAAAACAGGCGCTTTTGGTTTACCAAGTTTGCACAAAGTTGATCCTAATAACCCTGCTGTTCAGGTATTGGTATTATCTCCTACAAGAGAGCTTGCAATTCAAATTGCTAAAGATCTAAAGGCTTTTTCTAAAAAGATTAAAGGGTTAAAAACGGTTGCCGTTTATGGCGGTTCAAATATTATGTCCCAAATAAGGGCTCTTGAAAATGGCTGCCAGGTAGTGATTGGTACACCGGGGCGTATGCTTGATCTGATTAATCGAAAGAAATTGAAAGTAAACAATGTAACCACATTGGTACTTGATGAAGCCGATGAAATGTTGAACATGGGCTTCCAGGAAGATCTGGATGAAATCTTATCAGATACACCAAAGGAAAAGCAAACCCTTCTATTCTCAGCAACTATGCCTAAACAGATTGCAAGGATTGCTAAGAAGTACATGAACGATCCGGAAGAAATTGAAGTAGGAGAGCGTAATGCTGGTGCTAAGAATGTTGAGCATCATTATTACATGGTGCATGCAAAAGATCGTTTCGAAGCTTTAAAAAGAATGACAGACATGAACCCGGGTATTTATGGGATCATCTTCTGTAGAACAAGAAGGGAAACTGCAGAGATAGCCTCAAAGTTAAATAAAGATGGATATGATGTAGATTTACTAAATGGTGACCTGTCTCAGGCGCAACGTGATGATGTTATGGGTCGTTTCAGGTCAAAAGATATTCAGCTTTTAGTGGCTACAGATGTAGCAGCACGTGGATTGGACGTAAATGATCTTACTCATGTTATCAACTTCAATTTACCAGATGATTTGGAAGTTTATATCCACAGAAGTGGTAGAACAGGCCGTGCTGGTAAAAGTGGTGTTTCCATTTCAATCGTTCATACCCGTGAAATGAGAAGAATTCGTGACCTGGAAAGGATGTCAGGTAAAGGTTTTATCAAAAAAGAGGTACCGAGTGGCGAAGAGATTTGCGGAATTAGGATGTTAAGCCTGATTGATAAAGTGAAAGAAACCGAAGTTAATGATGAGCAATTACAGAAGTTTCTGCCCCAGGCTTTAGAAAAGCTTGCTGATTTTGACAGGGAAGATTTGATAAAGCATTTTTTATCTGTAGAGTTCAACCAATTCCTTGATTATTATTCTGGCTCGAACGATCTAAATGCTAAGGGAGGAGATCGTGGAAGGAATTCAGACCGCGGTAGCAGAAGTGATCGCGGAGATCGAAGACGAGACGACAGAGGAAGCAGAAAGGGAGTTACTGAACCCGGTTTTGAACGCTTTTTCATTAATGTTGGTCGAAGAGATGGTTTGAACCCTGTACGATTGATGGGGCTTGTAAATGAGCAACTGAATGGTTCAAAACCCGATTTTGGAAAAATTGATATTCAGAATAATTTCTCATTCTTTGAAGTAGAAAATGGCTATGAGAGCAATCTTATTCAGGGAGTTACAGGTTCAAAATTTGAAGGACGTGATGTAGCTGTTGAATCTGCAAAACAAGACGAAAAGGCCAAAAGTCGAGGTAAATCCCGCGACTTTAAAAGAGAAGGCAAGAAAAAGGGCGGCGGATCAAAAGGTCACAGAAAAGGTGGAAAGCCAGAAGGTTTTAGGAAAAGCAGCGGAAAGAATAGAAAAAGAAAGTAAGTAGGCATGAAAGAGTTCGATGTAGTCATTCTAACTGAATCTAGATATCTAAATCCTGATACAGTTGATGATTACATTCAGAATGTGCTAACTGAAGACGAGCTTCTGAAGTCCGAGTTGGAGAGCCTTGGGTTGAAAGTCTCCAGGAAAGATTGGTCAGACCTAGATTTTGATTGGAGTACCACCAGGAGTGCTGTATTTCGAACTACCTGGGATTATTTCGACCGTTTTAGTGAATTCAAAGAATGGTTGAGTAAGGTCGAGTCTCTCACCCAATTTTTTAACCCTATTTCACAGATTAAATGGAATATGGATAAATGGTACCTGAATGATCTCAGAAAGAAGGGAATCCACGTTGTAGAAACCATATATATCAAGAAAGGAGAAAAGAGATCATTAAGAGAGTTAGTTCAAGCATCAGAGTTTTTAGATATAATTCTTAAACCTACTATCGCTGGCGCAGCACGCCATACATATAAGATAAACGTCCAGAATGTTGCCGATTACCAGGAAATTTTCGAAGAACTAATACAAAACGAAGATTTCATGATACAGCCCTTTCAGTATAATATTACTGAGAAAGGAGAGATATCATTTATGGTTATAGATGGGAAGTTTACACATGCCATTCTGAAAAAAGCCAGGCCAGGAGATTTCAGAGTTCAGGATGATTTTGGAGGTACTGTTCATTCCTACATCGCTTCTAAAAATGAAATTGAGTTTGCTGAAGAGGTAGTTCGAGCTTGCAATCCACTTCCAGCGTATGCACGGGTAGATGTGATGTGGGATAACGAAAACAGGCTCGCCGTTTCTGAGGTAGAATTGGTAGAGCCTGAACTTTGGTTTCGGGAATGTAAAGAAGCAGCCAGATTATTAGCTAAAACGATAGCCAAAGGTATTCAATAGCCTAGCTTCCTGAGACAATACCTTCCCAATTTGTATTAGCTTTAGGATGTAGGTCCTCTTCTTCTTGATTCCATTTAGGAAGTGTATTAATCCCGAATCGATTATAAAATAAAAAGAGTTTGCCGTCTACAATCTTATATGTTTTTGGATTGGCTCCAGTCTTAGAGCCTTTTTTACCCATTGCAAAAGCGCACCATCCACCATAAGCTGGCTCGTATTTTTCCGGGTTTGATTTAAAAGTGTCAAGATTTTCCTGCGAAGTAAACTGATATGTCACTCCTTTAAAAGAATAGGTAATATCTTTTGATCCCTTTTGAGGTTCATCAGCTATGAAATAGCTAACTGGGTCATATCCTCCGATAGCGACATCTTTTCTGTCCAGATTGAGATGTTCAGTTCTGACCTCTTCAGCAAGTTCTGCATCAGCAATTTGAGCTAATGTGCCTGTAGTTAGAGTAGTTAATAATGTTATACTTAGTAAAAGAGTTTTCATAATTAGATATAAATAAAAGTTTGAACTTCAATGTTAGAACATTAATTATAAACATTCCAGTTTTAGATCATCGATATTCACTATAGTCTTGATATCAACTTAAGGGTAAACAGCTCTTAAATAATTTTCATCACAGAATAATAAAATCTGTGATAGGGCTTATTTATCTAGCTTTCAGAGCAAATGGAAGGAGTGAGGGAGGTATCCTCGGCTTTATTTTGATCTACAGCCTGGTGATAGAGCACCATTCGGTCAACCGCGTGTCCATTTGATCTTCCTGATACCAATATGGTATAAGTTCCAGCTTCATTAAAGGTAGCGTAGATTTGGTGGGCATCATTGTCAGAGGTATTAGCATCCCATTTCCAGGTACCTACGGTATTCATATATACTTTGAACCATCCATCAGCTCCAGCTCCTTCAGGATTCGGGCTCTTTCCGGACCCATGCGGATAGATTTTTGAAGTGCTACCCTGAGTTGCAAAAAAGTCATCCGCATCAGGAATTTTCATCCAGTTATCATTATGCTCTGTAATATCATCTCCGATTGCGATCCTGGATCTCCAGTTGAAACGGTATGTACCCGGAGTTTCAAGATGCACTTTGTAGGTTAACAAACCATTACCCGGATTACCAAAGAAATCATCACCAGCCCATTGTATATAAGAATCACCAGTGAACCCCGGGATTTCGGTTTTAATATCCCAACCAGCAGGCACGCTATCTTTCTCCATTTCAATGACTACAATTCCATCAATTTCCAGGAAATCACCTGTTGAACAAGCTCTGGGTACCTCCTCGGTTGGATTGTCTGTTTTGCAAGAGATCACGAGGAGAATACATAATGGAAGAAAAAGCTTGTACATAAATTGTATTTTGAATTCAAAATTGGAAAGATGAAAGATAATAAAAGCTTGTTATTATGCTATACCATTTTGAAGAGTTTTAGAGGAAAACTATTTATAGTTTGGTAGGGTTAGGAGCATCACCATACACTTCCAAAGGATCAAATACTTTTTCGGTTTCCTCGAAATGTAAAGCTCCGTCTTTTTCGAAGAATTCGTTACCCGTTGGCACACTTCTGTAGAAGCATGATCGATAGCCTACATGGCAGCTGGCTCCGTTACCCTGGACGGTAACTCTCAACCAAACACAATCCTGATCATCATCAATACGCATTTCATCAACAATCTGGGTAAGCCCGGAAGTTGCACCCTTATGCCACAGAGCTTCACGGCTTCGGCTATAGTACACTGCTTCGCCGAGCTCAATCGTCTTTTTCAAAGCTTCTTCATTCATATAACCATGCATTAGCAATTCACCAGATGTGAAATCGGTAGTTACTACCGGGATGAGTCCGTTTTCCTGGAATTTAGGTGCGAGGTCATTGGCTTCTTCAACTTGCTCAACAGTAATGCGTTTTTTGAATTCTATGGTGCTCATACTTGTATTCTTATCTTCTTCAGTTTTACCTGTAGAAGATCATTCATTTAATTTATTGAAGATTCATCGCTATTGTCAGGAGTCACTTCATCGTTTTCATTAATTTTTTTACCAGGTATTTTTTTAGGAACAGGGTCGTGTCCATGATCACCCCAGGGGTGACATCTACCTATCCTTTTTATTCCCAACCAAAAACCTTTTAAAGGTCCCCATTCATTTACAGCTTCAATCATATACTGTGAACAAGTGGGAGAATATCTGCAGCTACTTCCCAACCAGGGTGAAATAGCTAATTGGTAAAAACGTACCAAACCAATAATCAGCTTGCTGAATATGAATTTCAGCAATTCCATCAGTTAATACTGAATGTTGTACCTTCTTTACCATCCATAATTTGAACTCCCAGCGCTTTTAGGTCGTCCCTTACTTTATCAGAGAGCGCAAAATCCTTATTTGCCCGGGCTTCTTTTCTAATATCAATCAACAGGTTTACAAGTCCTTCAGTAAGGTTCCCATTTCCACCTGAATTTTCATCTGCTCCGATTCCCAGAACTTCTTCAATCACTGAGTTCATGAATACCCTGATCTGATCCAGGTTTGAAGGAGCCTTGTTAGCTGTTATAAGCTTTCTAATTTCTTTCAAATGTTCAAAAACTACTGCAATAGCCTGAGCCGAGTTGAAGTCGTCGTTCATTACTTCTTCAAATGAGTTCTTAAATCCTTCCAAATCATAAGGCGCTGCTTCACTAGCTTCAGCCTTAGAAATCGCAGAAATCATAGAATGCAAATTTTTGAGGCCTGTTTCAGCAGCTTCTAATGCTTCTTCTGAGAAATCAGTTGTACTTCTGTAATGGCTTTGAAGAAGGAAGAAACGAATCACTTGCGGGCTCCAGGCCCTGTTTAATAATCTGTGATTTCCGTTAAAAAACTCATGCAGGTTAATGGCATTTCCTAACGACTTTCCCATTTTCTGGCCGCCAAGAGTAACCATATTGTTGTGCATCCAGTATTTTACAAACTGAGATCCATGCGCGCACTCAGATTGTGCAATTTCACATTCGTGATGAGGGAACTGATTTTCCAGCCCTCCACCGTGAATATCAAAACTGTTGCCAAGGTATTTATTACTCATCGCTGAACATTCAATATGCCATCCTGGATAACCAGTGCCCCATGGAGAATGCCATTTCATCAAGTGACTTTCTTCTGCTCTTTTCCAGAGTGCAAAATCTGCAGGATTCTTTTTGTCTGAGGCAGTTTCCACACGAGTACCGGATTCTGCTTCATCCAGATTTCTTCCACTTAGTTTTCCGTAATCAGGATCAGAACTCACATCGAAATACACATTGCCATCTACATTATAGGCATGTCCTTTTTGGATGAGCGTTTCAATCATCTCAATTTGTTCAGGAATATGACCAGTAGCCCTTGGAGCAATATCAGGGCGTAATACGTTCAGAGCATCCATATCTCTGAAATAGGTATACGTATATTTTTCCGCGATTTCCATTGGATCGGTTTGTTCCAATCGCGCCTTTTTTGCCAGTTTATCCTCGCCTTCATCGCCGTCTCCAACAAGGTGGCCTACATCTGTAATATTCTGAACATATCGTACTTTGAAGCCAAGATAGCGTAGGTAACGAAGCACCAGGTCAAATGAGACATAACTCTTTGCATGCCCCAAATGTGCATCCCCATAAACCGTAGGTCCACAAACATACATCCCAACAAACGGAGGGCTAAGCGGCTCAAAAAGTTCTTTTTTCCTTGAAAGAGTGTTGTAAACGTGAAGTTTCTGCTCTGCCAAAACGTTCTTAAAGTTCTGTGTTGGTTTTAATGAAGTCGATGAATTTTTGCTGAACGTCTTTTTCTTTAAAAGCACCTCTGAATTCAGATGTGATCGTGCTGCTTGAAATATCCTTAATTCCGCGGGTTGAAACGCACAGGTGTTTACTGTCTACAAAAACGGCTACATCATTTGTTTCCATTGCTTCAGAAAGAGCATCAGCAATTTGAAGAGTTAAACGCTCCTGAACCTGAGGTCTTCTTGAGAAATAGTCGACAAGACGGTTAATTTTGGATAAGCCGATTACTTTTCCTTTTGAAATATAAGCTACATGAGCTTTTCCAATAAACGGGAGGAAATGATGCTCACAAAAAGAGGTAACCTGGATATTTTTCTCAATAACCATATCACTGTAGGCATACCCGTTGCTAAATGTTCGAGCTTCCGGCCTGTTCTTTGGGTTTAAACCCTGAAAAATTTCTTTCACGTACATCTTGGCTACTCTATAAGGAGTACCCTTCAAGCTGTCGTCGGTAAGGTCAAGACCGAGTGTATCCATGATTTTAGCAAAGTGTTCCTGGATAATCTCAATTTTCTCAGAATCAGAAAGATCAAACGCATCCTCTCGAATGGGCGTAAGTTCTGATGACCCGAAATGAGCTTCCCCAATTTCATCTGCTGTAATTTGATCTAAATCTAATTTTTCCAATGGGAGTAATTTCTTTCTAATTGGAGTAGGGAATACCTACCATGTACTTAAAACCGAACCTTAAAAATAAGAGTTCCTGAGATCAATTAACAATGTATAGCCCAAGATTTAAGAATGAAGTTATTTTGACTAAAATTGGGGTTTCAGAGTTTCTAAGCTGGCTATTACTTCTCGTAAATTCGATATTTGATGCTCAGGAAAAATTTCAGACCATAAAGTAGTTAGATGATAAAGCATATCGTAATGTGGAAGCTTCATGATGAAGCCAATGGAAATACCAAAGCAGAGAATGCAGAAAGGTTTAAAACAATGCTTGAAGAGTTAATTCCGGTCATCTCCGAGCTCAAGAGCCTGGAAGTTGGAATTGGCTATAACGAAGCAGATGGTGCCGTTTTTGATATGGTTTTAACGACTACTCACGATTCGAAAGAGGGCCTGAAAGCATATGCTATACATCCTGAACACGAAAAAGTGGTAGATTTTGCTAAAACGATAGTAGCAGAACGCAGGGTTGTTGATTACGAAATTTGATGTACGAGCCTGATCCCATAGAATTGCCAATTGACGGTATTTTGGATTTACATCTTTTCAGCCCAAAGGAAGTAAAGGATTTAGTACCCGATTATATCGAAGCCTGCCTTGAAAAAGAGATCACTTCTGTTAGGATTATTCATGGAAAGGGTAAAGGGGTGTTGAGAAGATTGGTTCATAGTATTTTAGATAAACATGACGAGGTTGATTCCTATCGGCTTGCAGATGATCGTAGCAGTTGGGGGGCAACGTTAGTAGAATTGAAGAAACCAAATAATGACAAAAGAAGAACTACAGTTATCTCTTGAAAGACATATTGCTCGTATTGAGACTATAATTAGTAAGAGGAAGGCACTGAATGAGAACTATTCAAAAGTGAGATTAACCTATTTCGTGTTAGCTATTGTAGGTATCTATTTTAGTTCTGGATTTTTACATGAGTGGGTGTATGTAGGCAGTATTATGGGTTGGATTACCGGTTTTCTTTTTCTGATTGATAAGGATAAGAAAGTAGAAGAATCAAAAAAGAAGTTCGAGTTTTTAAAAGATATCAAAAAAGAGCATATAGCTCGTCTTAAACTTGATTGGGAAAATATTGAATATCGTCCAGTTGAAGTTGAGATCAAGAACCATCCTTTTGCCAGAGACTTAGATATACTTGGCAAGCATTCGTTATATCATCTCATTGATACTTCAATTTATAAAGATAGTGCTTTGAGGTTGATAAATTGGCTTTTGGAAACCTCTTCACAAAAACAAGAAGTTCTTAAGAGGCAACAACAAGTAAAAGAGTTGACAAATTTGTCAGGATTTCGAGATAAACTGAGAGTGATAGGGCGCCTCACACAATTTAAATCTAATAGTAAAGACTGGACCATTGAAGATATGCTTATATGGCTTCGGTTACCAAAGAAAACAGGTTTTGTAGCACCGATTATTATTCTGTCAATTCTTTCTTTAGCAAATATTTCTTTGGGAGTTATGTTGCTCATTGGAATTGGAAACCCTCTTTTTTTTACGGCTACTTTTGTGAGCTACCTGGTTTATTATAAGTTTAATGATCAAAAGACAGCTGGATTATTTGATGCAGCCTATCAAATAGACCGAATGTTGGAGCAGTTTAAAGCTATTCTTTTTCATATTGAGAAGTTCAAGCCTGAGGAGGGAAGTGAGTTGGAGAAACTGCTTTCTGTTTACATTGCTGAAAAGGAACGTCCTTCTCGATTTATTAAAAAAAATCAGGGCTTAATAAGTCGGGCATCATTACAAGCTTTTAAACTAATAGGAGCTGTTGTTAACTATTTAGTACCATGGGATTTATACCACTCATGGAGGATAGAAGATCTTAAAGAAGAACTGGAGCCCAAACTTACGACTTGG
>JAVKDP010000044.1:0-97680 GCA_040222185.1 Balneolaceae bacterium
TTTTGCCTCAGTAGAACAGTATTTTTTTATCATTTAGATGTGGACTTTCAATATGGTGTGTTATTTTTCAAGTAACTTTTGAGATGTTATTCACTTTAGCTTAGATGAATATTTACGTCTTGGTCACGATTACATTGGAACTGAACATTTAATATTAGGCATTGTTCGATTAGGTGATGGTGTTGCGGTTCGAATTCTTAAGAATCTTGATTGTGATCTATTTAAACTAAAAAAGACTATTGAAGATACAGTTAGAGGTACAGGTGGATCTGTTACTGTTGGAAACATCCCGCTTACCAAACAAGCCGAGAAAGTTCTTCGAATTACATATTTAGAAGCGAAACTTTACAAAAGCGACACTATTGGAACAGAGCATCTTTTGCTTTCTCTATTAAGAGACGATGAAAATATTGCAGCTCAAATACTGCAGCAATTCAGTGTTTCATATGATGCTGTGAGAGAAGAGTTGGATCTTATTATTTCAGGAAAATCCAGAGAAGAATTTGACGATGCTTCTTCTGTATCCGCAAGTACCCCATCTCCTTCACAAAAAGGACCTTCAGGAACCGGAAGTACAAGAGAAAAAAGAATGGATAAATCTAAAACCCCAGTACTCGACAACTTTGGGCGCGATCTTACTCAAATGGCTGAGGAAGGAAAGCTTGACCCGATCATTGGTCGTGATAAAGAAATAGAAAGAGTTGCACAAGTATTAAGTCGACGTAAAAAGAATAACCCGGTTTTAATTGGTGAGCCAGGTGTTGGTAAAACAGCTATCGCTGAAGGACTCGCAGCTCGCATTGTAGAACGCAAGGTTTCACGCGTACTCTACGATAAAAGAGTTATTGCTCTTGATTTAGCCGCACTTGTTGCTGGTACAAAGTACCGGGGACAGTTTGAAGAGAGAATGAAAGCAGTAATGACTGAGCTTGAGAAAACAGATAATGTTATTCTCTTTATTGATGAACTTCATACAATAGTTGGAGCTGGTGGAGCAAGTGGATCTCTGGATGCATCAAATATGTTAAAACCTGCATTAGCTCGTGGAGATATACAGGCAATAGGCGCTACTACTTTAAATGAATACCGCCAGTTTATCGAAAAAGATGGCGCGTTGGAGCGTAGATTTCAAAAGATCATGGTTGATCCTACCAGCCCTGAAGAAACAGTTGAGATTCTAAATCAAATTAAAGGGAAGTACGAAAAGCATCACAGTGTCCGATATACTGACGAGGCTATTGAGGCTTGTGTAAAACTTACGGATAGATATGTAACTGATCACTTTCTTCCAGATAAAGCTATTGACGCTTTAGATGAAGCCGGAGCAAGAGTCCATCTGGCCAACATAACAGTTCCTAAGCATATTATTCAGCTTGAGGAAGAAATCGAGTCTACGAGCTTCGAAAAGAACTCGATGGTGAAGAAACAACGTTTTGAAGAAGCTGCCCGACTCAGAGATAAAGAAAAGCGCTTAATTGAGGACCTTGAAGTTGCCCAAAGAGAATGGGAAAAGGAATCCGAAAGTATCGTCTTCGATGTAGTTGAGGAAGAAGTGGCCTCTGTTATTGCAATGATGAGCGGTGTTCCTGTTAACAAAATCAGCCAAAACGAAGGGCAGAAACTTCTTAAGATGAAAGAAAGCCTGGCTGGCAAAGTTATTGGGCAAGAAGAAGCAATTGTAAAGCTTACTAAGGCAATCCAAAGAACAAGAGCAGGACTTAAAGATCCATCTAGACCAATTGGCTCATTCATCTTCTTAGGACCTACCGGTGTAGGTAAAACGGAAATGGCAAAAGTACTAGCTAAATACCTATTCGATAAAGATGACACACTTATTCGGGTAGACATGAGCGAGTACATGGAAAAATTCTCTGTTTCACGTTTAATAGGAGCCCCTCCTGGATATGTGGGATATGAAGAAGGTGGCGTACTCACTGAGAAAGTTAGAAGAAAACCATACAGTGTAGTTCTGCTTGATGAAATTGAGAAAGCACATCCTGATGTATTCAATATCCTGCTGCAGGTACTTGATGATGGAATTCTCACGGATAGTTTAGGGCGTAGAGTTGATTTCCGAAATACCATTATTATCATGACTTCAAATATTGGAGCCAGAGATATCAAGAATATGGGTAAAGGAATTGGTTTTGGTGATGCAAATGAAACTGCATTTGATTATGCCAAGATGAAAACCACGATACAGGATGCCTTGAAAAAGGTATTTAACCCTGAGTTCTTGAACAGAATTGATGATGTAATCACTTTCAAACCTCTTGAAAAAGGAGACATCTTCCAGATTATTGATATCCTTAGTGAAGAGTTATTTACTCGTATCAGGGAGATTGGTTATAACATCGAAATCACAAAAGGAGCTAAAGAGTTCATCACCGACAAAGGCTTTGACCCGAAGTATGGTGCCAGACCTTTAAAAAGAGCGATTCAGAAATATATTGAAGACCCACTGGCCGAGGAACTTCTTGAGCATAAAAAGAAAACAGGATCTTCAATCAAAATTAAGATGAATAAATCCAGGGACGATCTTGAGTTCCAATGGGTAAAACCAGATCCAAAAGCTATTCAGGAAAACACTACTTCTGAAACAGACGAACCTAAGAATGAGTCTGAAGAGGCTAAAGAAGTATAGTCCTGTTCTACTTTGTTAACAAAAAAGCCCGACTCATATGAGTCGGGCTTTTTTTTGAAGAGAATCAAAACCTATACTTTATTTAAAAACCTGCTCTTAGACTAAGGTCTTTGCTTAACCCAGAAATTGTATATCTACCTTTTCCAGTTCTTGTTAAAGAGATTTTACCGTTAACATCCAAAGACTCAGTGAACTCCTTTCTGGCAATTTTACGAGCAGATACGTTTACAGCATGTAGCTCTATATCTGTTAATGTAGAATTCCCAGATCCTGTAACACCTATAATGGTTTTATCAGTAGGATCATAAGCGGCAAATTGCAATATGGTATTTCTAAAACTCGTGCTTCCAACTCTTTCTCCTGATCTTATTTCATAAGCTGCCGCCCTGCTCCCTGAATAAATAGCTACATATAATCCATTTTCAGAAAATGTAACTCCTTTTACTTCCTGGTCAAATGAAATGGTTTGGAGAATATTTCCAAATCGATCCATTAACTGAACCTCATCATCACTTCCAGGTTTTGAAGAGGCTAACCCTATAAATTCTCCATTGGCAGATACTTCCACCAGTGTCATTGCTCTGTCTGTACTGTAAAAAAGGTTTATCGCCTTATTCTTGTCATCTACAAGCTGCGCCCTTGAACCAGTTACCCCTCCGCTAACCACTTTGGGGTTATATAACACAATGGTCTTTCCATTTGGATCCAACGCTATCTCAGAAACGGACTCGCCACCTTCGCTTTGTGAACTATTTGAAATGGATCTTTGGACTCTTCCAAAAGAATCGTACATCAAAAAGTTTGCAATATTCTCACGAACAATAAATGCTCCGTTCTGTAAAGTATATACTTCTAAAGAAGGGTCTGCAGAAGGCGGGAAATTATATTTCCCGGTGATCAACTCACTATCGTCATATTCTGAAATTGTAATCCCATCTGCACCATTCTTACTCATTAATACTTTCGTATCAGATGAAGAACTATTTACAACTAATGTCTGAGCCTGTACTGTACCTACAAAAAGTATTGTGACTAATAAAATCGTTACTCGCTTCATAAAATCTATTACCTTAAATTTTGCACCACAAAGAACGGGATTTTTCAATAAAAGTGCTTCTTTTGACAAGCCTTTTTTCCAAAATGATTATCTTCTTCAGAATACCTATAAAATACATTTATGAAATATCATCTTATTACTGGCGGTTGTGGATTTGTTGGACGTAATTTTGTTAAGCGACTTTATAAAACTACGCAGGACACCATACTATTTATTGACGACTTATCTGTTGGAACACATCCTTCAACCTGGTTAGCAGAAGGAACTAAAAGCAGGGTTGAAAATGAAGTTACCTTTTTTGGTGATGATGAAAGAATGATATTCATTCAAAAAGATGTCCGCCCTATCATTAACGGATTAGCAGAAAATCCTGAGTTCTTAAAAGATCAGTACCAACTTAATATTACCAGGTTTACTGATGTTTTTCATTTTGCTGCCATCGTGGGAGGAAGAGCCACAATTGATGGCGATCCAATGAAGGTTGCACTTGATCTCGCTATTGATGCTGAGTTCTTTAGATGGATTTGTCTTCACAAACCTGCACGAGTACTCTATCCCAGCTCTAGTGCTGCATACCCGGTTGATTTGCAAACTGAATCGGATGCCATAGCTCTAAGTGAGTCTGATATCGATTTTACTAAAATGGGGCAACCTGACATGACTTATGGGTGGAGTAAGCTTACTGGGGAGTACCTTGCGTCTATAGCTGCTAAATATTACGACGTTTCGGTTACTTGTATACGCCCTTTCTCGGGGTACGGTGAAGATCAGGACTTATCTTATCCTGTACCTGCTATTGCCCGAAGAGCCGCTTTAAAAGAGAACCCGTTTGAAGTTTGGGGAACGGGTAAGCAAGGTCGGGATTTTGTACATATTGAAGATGTAATGGATTGTACTTTACTTGCTATGGAGCATATAACAGACGGTACTGCTATTAATATCGGAAGTGGCAAACTCACGTCATTCCTTGACTTAATTAAAGTCTTTACGTCATTCGCAGGGTATGAACCGGATATTAAGACTTTATTGGATAAGCCTGTTGGTGTACATTCTCGTTACGGTAACATGGATTATGTAAGCCAACGGCTTGGATGGAAACCACGACTCTCATTGGAGGAAGGAATGCGCAGAGTCTATGACGTAGCGGTTAAGAAATACACTTAATATGCCAACAATTGTATGCTTCGGACCCGGGCCTAAATTTAAGGGTGGTATTTCTAACTATAATACATCACTAGCTAAAACTTTTGATAAGACCCCTGAAAATGATGTTCATATTGTGTCATGGACAAATCAGTACCCTTCGATTATTCCAAGAGAGTTTGTAGATAAATCAAGCAAGTCTGATTTCTTAGAAGGAACCGATATAAAGGTAAAATATATCACCAACTATAATAACCCTTTTAGTTGGATAGAGACTGCGAAGTACATTAAATCGCTAAATCCTGACAAGGTAATTTTCCAGTGGGCTATCTCCATTCAAGGGCTGCCAATGAGAAGTATTGCAAAATGGCTAAAAAAGCATTCTGAAGCGGAAATTATTTTTGATCTACACTTTGTAGTTCAGAAAGAAGGTAGTACGATTGACGAATACTTCACAAGAATGGGTATCCAATATGCAAATACTTACATCGCTCACGCATACAAAACGGTAGATGAGCTAAAAGAATTGATGCCTAAGAAGAAGTTCGTGGTAAATGAAGACGGCGCCAGATCAAAAGATGCTTCAACAACTGTGATTAAACTATTCCATCCGGTATATGACCTTTACCAACCTGACCCGGAATTTGATATTGAAAGGTTCAAAAGCGAACTCGGACTTAAGAAGAATGTGTTTTTATTCTTTGGATTTATAAGAAAATATAAGGGACTTCATAATGCCATTCTTGCCTTTCAAAAGGTAGCATCACAAAGAGATGATGTCTCATTCTTAATATGTGGCGAAGAGTTTTGGGCTACGTTAGATACAAGCAAGTTCTCTACGAAGCTAAAAAGAGGATTATTTGGAATCGCACAAAAGATCCTTCTCAAGAATAAGGAGAGTGAACAAGATTACAGACCTCTTGCCCTGGTTGATGAATTGAATCTGAATGATAGTATTGTTGTAAAAAATGAATTCATAGCTAATGAAGATGTGAATAAATATTTCCAGGTTGCCGACTGTAGCATACTATATTATTTAACAGCCACTCCTTCTGGTGTAGAATCACTCACTTATAATTTTGAGCTTCCGATATTGGCAACCAATGTTGGTCACTTTCCTGAAACAATAAAAGATGGCTTTAATGGCTATCTTGCAGAAGCAGAAGACATTGATTCAATGGCTGAACAAATGCTCAAGTACCTGGATCACCCTCTTTCGAAAGCTAATGTAAAAGCTTCAGCTGCCAATATGAGCTGGGATAATTATGTTACTGCAATACTCAATTCATAAGGCCTGAAATTATTTAATATTTCTAAACTTTTTTTCGGGTTTGGTATTGGTACGGAGACAAGAAACCCTTATCTTTCTCGTCTTTGAAATTCGGGGAGTGGCGCAGCCCGGTAGCGCATTCGCTTTGGGAGCGAAGGGTCGCAGGTTCAAATCCTGTCTCCCCGACATATTAGAGAAACTTAGTCGTTAGTTTCTTGTTTTGACATACTGATAGTTGAGCGCCCGTAGCTCAACTGGATAGAGCAACTGCCTTCTAAGCAGTAGGTTACAGGTTCGATTCCTGTCGGGCGTACATTGCTTTTAGGCGACATGGCCGAGTGGCTAGGCAGAGGTCTGCAAAACCTCGTACGGCGGTTCGAATCCGCCTGTCGCCTCCATAAAGCTATTTTGATTTATTGATTTTCTATGCCGCGTTCGTCTAGAGGCCTAGGACGCCGCCCTTTCACGGCGGTAGCACGGGTTCGAATCCCGTACGCGGTACTTATTCCCTTCTACTCTTTTCAAAGCCTTGTTCTAAATACTTAAGGCACTTCCTACTCATATGTTATTTCATAATCATCGCCCTTCCAATAGATCTTTCTAGTGAAAATGAATGATATCGGCAGAATTGAGCAAATAATTGGAATATATAGGGTTAGCAACCAAAAATTACGTACGTAGTTCTTTGTTTTTAACCTTTTTCGCTGAATTGATAAGTAAATAATATCAATTAGTATTCGCAAGAATGTAAATATCAGAAATAACTTTAAGGAAATGATCCAGCCTAATAGCATATATATTGATATAAAAAGTCCCCAGCCAAATGCTAGAGTTAAGAACCCTAAGTACTTTAGATCGGTATCAATTCCACCTCGTAGCCAACGCCTTTGTTGACTAATCAAATGCCCAATTGAGGGAACAGGCTTTAGTTTTACAGCTGATTCCTCATCCATATAGGTTCTGATTTTATAACCTGCATTCGTAACCATCTTTAGCAAGGCGAGATCTTCAGCAACCGTAAATTCACTACCTTCAAGTCCACCAGCTTCTTCGTAAATTGATCTTCTAATAGCCATATTTGGACCTACACATGCAAATGGAACACCCCAACCCGACATACCTAAATTAAACATTTGTACAAAAGCCCAACATGCACGCTCTAACTTGGCTAACAATGAAATAGGCTCAACCAATAAAGCACCACCTACCATACCTATACTTTCATCAATGTCTCCTAAACAGGCTCTTAACCATTTTGGATGTACATATGCATCTCCATCTGTTATAAATACCCACTCATGCTTAGCATATTTAAACCCAAAAGAAATACCCCTACCCTTTGCTTCAAGATTATGGTTCTTATATTCAGCAGTATCGTATCCAAAAAAGTGCTCATTCCTTGAACAAGCTTCTTTGATAATATCCCAGGTCGAATCTGTAGATCTATCGTTAACCAAAATTATTTCCAATTTTTCTTGCGGATAATCAAGCTTTTCCAAGGATTCTATACAACCTGGCAAATCTTTTTCTTCATTTCTGGAGCTCACAATTACACTTACTGTAGGAAGCTTAGAAATATCAATAAGTTTTGAAGCTGAAAGCCGCAAAAGACCTATGGTAAGAAAAACCATAAGTATCACATATGTCATAGCAAATAAACAGGTAGCTATTTCCAGTGTACTAAACTCACTAAAAAATGAAACATCCATATAGATAGCTAGGATTTTTTGAATGAGCTTATAAATACATACATGTAACCTAGAAACAAAATCAAATGAAAAGGCAGGAATCCAAAACTCATAACTTTGAAATCAATATAAATACCAAAAAGGAAATAAAGAGCAGTTAGTCCTTCAAAATAGGTAACAAGAGGGACTTCTTTAGGAGAGTACACTTTATCTTTCCAACTATCATTCTTACTAGTAATATTATACTTAGAGGTTCTGTGAAAAAACGCTTTATTACTTACAAATCCATCCACCATTGAAACAAACTGAAATACTGGAATCCCAATTATGACACAAATAAATGGGGGTAATGATTTAATCATATCCTTTAATGTGTCAGAAGCTGACTTGTTATACGTCCTTAATACAATCCAGGCCAACCAGGGCGCCAGAATTACATTGATTAGAGCAATAGAGAAGTAAATCAATAATTGACTGTACTCGGGGCTTGTAGATATGATATACGTAATTGGGACACTGGCAAATGCTAAGAGTAGTATCCCTGGGATGATTATTATGTTAAATAAATCAAAATATAAATGAAACTTATCAAGGAATGGCATCTTGGCTTTGAATATGCTACTCCAAAGCTTTCTTATTACCTGGGCTTTTCCTTTTGTCCAGCGGTATTGTTGCGCTTTAAAGTCCAGCATAGTTACCGGTATTTCGGCAGGTGCTATTACTTCAGCATCGTAAATGATTTTCCAACCCTTTAGCTGGGCACGAAAACACAAATCTAAATCTTCAGAAAGAGTATCAGCTGACCAACCTCCAGCATCTTCAATACAAGATTTTCTCCAAACCCCTCCGGACCCGTTAAACCTTAAAAAATAACCTGCTAAAGCTCGCGCCTTTTGCTCAACAATAAAAAACATATCCAGGAATATTGATTGAGCATGTGTAAGCATTGAATAGTGTTTATTGATATGTCCCCAACGCCCCTGGACTACTCCAATTTTATCATCTTTAAAATACGGGATAGTCCTCAACAGAAAATCTGGATTAGGCCTAAAATCAGCATCGAAAATAGCTATAAACTCGCCCTTAGCAGAAGGAGTTGCATCTCTCAATGCCCCTGCCTTAAAACCCTGCCTATTCTTTCGATGAACCATTTTAATATCTACTCCCTTATCTTGCCAATACTCTACTCTATTCTTTATGAGTTCAACAGTATCATCGGTAGAGTCATCAACCACTTGTATCTCAAGTTTTTCAGCTTCATACTCGAGTTGAGCACATGAATCAATTACAGCCTTTGCAACATACTTTTCATTGTACATAGGTATTTGTACAGTAACAGATGGCATCCCACCTTTTGGATACTCCGGTAATTCAGGCTTAATTCTGCCTTTTTTACTAGGAGTTAAATAAAAATAGAGCAGATGAAATTGGCCTAAGGTGTATATAGTAATTAAAAAAGCACCGATACCATATAAAATGATCGCAGCATTTACAGCAAATGAATCAGGCATGCAATAGTATTCTTTTCGAATTTATCTTTTTAGTGGATGACATTCTTAAAATGAGTAGCCTGTACCTAAATAAATGCCGACTCCTTCATCTGAAAAACCAATATCATATTTCAAAATATAATCGGGTGTGAAGATAGACATTACTCCACCGAAACCCAATGTAAGTTTGTGAGAATTGAAAGCATTATCCCAGTTTTCATTCGAAAAAACACGCCCCCCATCTGCAAAAAAATTAGCCCCCAACTCGATGTTTTTATAAGGAATTTTAAACAGCCAGGATCTAACTTCCATTGAATACGAAATTGCATTATCACTACTAAATCTTCTATATATATACCCCCTCATTGTACCTGCACCACCCACAGTTGGTGTAAACCAATATGGAGTGTTACCTATCGTATTTTGAAAAGAGAATCTACCAGCTAAGGTAACCGGGATTTTCTTTATCAGTGGCAAGAATCCTGATGTATTTATATAGTTTAGAATTGTATGATGGGTACTAATAACTGGAGGCGCGTATTTTAAGCCAACATCTACTATATATCCTCTCTGTGCCCGAAACTCAGCATTTCTACGTTCTAAAACCACTGCCAGATCAACTATTGTAAGAAAAGCACCTTCGCTACCAACAATATTTTGTTCATTAATAAACCTTTCCTGAGGTGTTCCCCAGGGAGTTTCATAAACAATCCTCAAACCAGTCTTGATGTCCAACCTTTCTATTCCATCTCCAAATGATAACGGAAAACGGGTCGCTCCTCCAATATTTATTCTAAACGATTTGAATGAGTAGTATGAAGTAGAATCAAACCTCTGTTTATCAAATCCCAATTCATCGGTGTCTCCAAAAAAATAATCTCCAAAATTCTGACTAGAAAAAACATCCATAGATGTTCTAATATCAGTTCCAAAAGTCCTCACTTCATCCCTGCTTATTCCTAAAGAGAAGGCACCATTTGTTTGATAGCTGGTATTAATCCGAGTAAATGAATTAAATGGAAGTATACCTCCGTAATCGTACCTGTTTAACTCTCCACCCAAAAAAAGACCATTGTCTGTGTTAAAAGAAAATATTGGTAAGACTCCATATTTAATACCACTTCTTAGTGAATCTTGAGCGAATACAGAAGTTGATAAAAAGAGAATTGCTACAAAAACCAAAGCCCTCATATAAAACCTTGTCCAATTACTTTATAGCTTTGGTTTTCAAGTTTATCCATGTTTTGAAAGTATCTTTTGAGCTTCGTCTTTAAAATATTGATCATTATGATGAACTAATGGTAGTTCTTGAAGAGTTCTGAATTCATCTAAGGCTTTTTCTTTTTGACCACTTTCAAGGTAAACCATTCCTAGCCAGTACCTGTGTACTGAAACATCTTCCAATTCTATCGCCTTAGTGAAATAATCAATTGCCAAATCAAAAGAACCCTTTGGAGTACCCCTAAAAATGACTCTCGATAACATCCTGGTAAACCATCCTAGTTTTGACACCTCATAGTGCCAACGTCCAAGGATATGATGAGCCCTGTCATTCTGTGAATTAATGCGAATACACTCCTCTGCATAAATTCTAACGCTGTCAGCAAGGTTAACTTTTCCCTTTAAACCGGAAGCTGAAATAATAGCTGCAAATGACATCGAAGCAACTTCATAGTTCAAATGGTCCAAAGAATCTTCTTGCAATGCTACTCTTGCCCATGATAGTCCTTCCTCAAATACCTTTTTTTTATCCTTTTTACTCTTTTTCCCATTGGCATCATATGAAGTATCACCCCATTCCAAATACTTTACAGCTATTCTTCTTGATATCGGACTAACTCTTTCACAGCTATTTCTTTTACTTT
This sequence comes from Balneolaceae bacterium, assembly GCA_040222185.1. Lineage (GTDB taxonomy): Bacteria > Bacteroidota > Rhodothermia > Balneolales > Balneolaceae > JAVKDP01. The sequence goes on from JAVKDP010000044.1 coordinate 11,158, forward strand.
TCAAAAAATCTATTTCACTACCATCTCCCTGCTCTTCTTTTACAACATCAGCCTCGTTGAACACATCTTGCAAACATTCTGAATACTGTTGATACTTCTCTGGAGCTTCTTCAGTGCTCTCATCCTGAGCAAAAGCTTCAACTCTTAAAAAAAAACTCAATAGTACCAGGAAAAATACTTGTAGCTTTTTGACTTTATTAAACATATCTGTACCAGTAATTTCTTTCCTTTGACAAATAATCTATTTCGAACTTCATTTTCTGAAGCTAAGTTACGGAGTATCTTGAGTTATAGCTACTTAAGTACATCAGCCAACCTTAACACAGGGCTTTACATGTTAATAATCGAAATTAACTAATTCGTTCTCGAATATTTGGTTTCTGCTTTTCAACATGATTTATATTGATCAACTCGCCTAAAAGGCCAGTAGAAAAAAATTGAACTCCTAATACCATTAGTAAGATTCCAAGGAAAAGCAAAGGTCTCCCTCCAATTCCCTGCCCCACTACCAACTTCATATAAGCCAGGTAAATATTAATCACACCACCAGCTCCAAGCAGTAGTACACCAATTGTTCCAAAAAAGTGCATTGGTTTCTGCAGGTATTTTTGAACGAAAAGAATTGTTATTAAATCTAAGAATCCATTTATGAAGCGGGACAACCCAAACTTAGTGTTTCCATATTTCCGCGGATGATGCTTAACCACTTTCTCAGTAATCCTTGTAAATCCTGCTTTTTTTGCAAGCATTGGCACATATCTATGGAGTTCTCCATATAAGTATATATTCTTGACCAAGTCACTTTTGTACGCTTTTAATCCACAATTAAAATCATGAAGCTTTATCCCAGCCGAAACACGAGCTACAAAATTGAAGAACTTTGAAGGAATGGTCTTGGAAATTGGATCATACCTTTCTTTTTTCCAGCCACTAACCAAGTCGTACCCATCTTTAAGCATTTGTACCATCTCAGGCACTTCATTTGGATCGTCCTGTAAATCAGCATCCATAGTAACTACAAATTCTCCAACTGCTACTTCAAAACCAGCCTGGAGTGCCGGACTCTTACCATAGTTATTTCTAAAAGAAATACCTTTGATGTGTGATCCCTTACTTGTTAACTGTTTTACAACTTCCCATGAAGTATCTGAAGAACCATCATCTACAAAAATTACCTCGTAGCTAAACTTACCTTTTAGTGATTCCTCAATAGCTTTTTCTAACTCGGGTAGTGATTCCTCCTCATTATAGAGAGGAATTACAATGCTTATGTCTAAAGGATATTTTTCTTCAATAATTTCCACAAATGGTCTCTTTTAAAAAAGGTTAGAAATCGTTTTCTTCTAATGGATTAAAACGACGTTAAAATACACTTTCTAAAGTCTATGAAAAAATTGTATTACTCAATGGGCGAAGTAAGCGAATTAACAGGGCTGGCTCCTCATGTTCTTCGTAATTGGGAGAAAACTTACTCCCAGTTAACACCTAAAAAAAATAGCGCAGGTAACAGAGCTTATAAAGAGGAAGAAGTAAATTTAATCTTCAAGATCAAGGAACTACTTACTGAAAAGAAGTATACAAGTGAAGGAGTTAGAAAAGTGCTTAGTGGTGGAACTGAAGACACTTCAACAAAATCGAATCTTTCTCCTGATTTACAAAAAGATCTAACTGAAATGAAACTCTTCCTTAACAACCTGCTAGAAAAGCTATAAACTTTCGGCCCTCATTCTTACACTTAAAAGAAGTAAGAACTGGCAGCATACCATTAAGGCTATTCCTACTAAGTGAATAACCTGGAAAGAAGGGGGCATATCCAGGTACTCTAAGCCAATACCTATCAAGATCTGAATAACTATCAGAACGAGATTACCAAAACCTAGTTTGGCAATTAGCCCATCAAGTTTTTCCTTCCACACAATATAGCCCAAATATACCCCCGCTATAAATAAAAGCCATGAGTAACTTCTATGAAGCAGGAAAATATCTCCAACCTGCCCTAACCATGTTGATCTCTCCGGTACATAGCTTGCTTCTTTAATCACATCTATAGCTTCGCGAACCTGGGTACCTAATACAAGCTGAACAATTGTAAGCCCAAGGATAACTGATGTAATCCAAAATATTTTTCTACCCAGGCGCTCTGAAATATTCACTTTAACAAACTCTTCTGTTGCCTTAAAAGTTGCGTAAAGCAATACGTTTACTATAATCAAGGCCAGAATCATGTGGATAGTGATCATCCATTCGCTAAGTTCTGTTTTAACAACTTGTCCTCCCAGCCAGCCCTGAATGAGTACAAGAATAAAGGCGGCTAAAGAGCTGTAAAATATGGATGGTTTAGTTCGTCTATATCTAAAAGAAAGTACGAATGTAGCTGTTATTAAGAGCCCAATCACTACACCAACAAGACGATTCACATATTCTATCCAGGTTTTAACAACATTGAATTGAGATGCGTCAAAACCAGCAGGTAGATCTGCAACATCAGTAGGTGGAATCCATGTTCCAAAACACTTTGGCCAATCAGGACAACCCAAACCGGCTCCCGCTGCTCTAACTAATCCACCCACTAAAATAAGGAACAATGTGGCTAAAACTGTGGTTATTGCTGTGCGTTGGAAGGTGTTCAATTTCGTCATGAAATGAATAACAAATGTGTGTTAAAATACTTAACTTTGCGAGCTGAAAATTACGCTTCTATTTATAAAAATACATGAGTACTACAGAAGATAAAATTCTTGATAACCGTTCCCTATCCGTTGTAATTAGCGATTATTACCAGTTGACTAAACCAGGTATTACGCTTGCTGTGCTAATAAGTATGCTGGTTGGCTTTGTGCTGGGTAGCAGCGGTACTATAAATTTCTTGCTCATGGTTCATGTTATCATCGGTACTTATATGATTGCAGCTGGCACCGGAGCTCATAACCAGTTTATGGAGCGCAAGCTTGATGGCTTGATGAAACGAACTGAACAAAGGCCATTGCCAACCCGGAGAATCTCAGCCAGAAACGGAATGATCTTTTCTCTGACTTTGATTTTTACAGGTCTCACTTATCTTGTTCTTTTTGCTAATCCTGTTGCCGGACTTGTATCCTTTGCCACCACGCTGATTTACCTTGCTGCTTACACTCCAATGAAGAGAATATCTGCTTCAAACATTCTGATTGGTGCAGTTCCTGGAGCTTTACCTCCAGTTGGAGGCTGGGCTGCAGCAACAGGTAATATTTATGATCCAGGTATGTGGTTACTTTTTGGAATAGTTTTCTTGTGGCAGGTGCCTCATGTAATGGCAATCGCGTGGATGTGTAAGGATGATTACTCAAGTGCTGGGTTTAAAATGCTTCCTAAGAATGATTCTACCGGAACAAAAACGGCTTTTTATGCCCTTTTATGCACTGTCTTCCTTTTCCCGATTAGTATCCTAATGTTTACTATGAGTATCTCTGGAATAGTATTCCTGGTATTAAGCTTAATTCTGGCAACTATCTTTTTTGGATATGGAATTGTGTTTGCAAGAAACCGAACCCGGGAAACAGCTCGTAAATTGATGTTCGCCTCCATTGCGTATCTACCACTTGTGTGGGTAGCAGTATTTATAGATATGCTTTTCCTATGATTGATGGAGATGATTGTAGTCTCTGATAATCTGTTTTAAAAACTCATCAGCTTTCGACTCCACTTTTTCGATCCCGATCTTTATCTGAATGATATTTGCTGTTCGCTGTACCATTACAAACCAGGTAGAGTTGTCGTAATCTTTCTTTGAACTCAATACTTCTTTTATTGTTCTAATCTGTTCGTCCCGTAATTCTACTACTGAAGGGTATACTACTTTATAATCTGACTCTAGTTCTGAAAATATAGTATCGCTTAATTTTACTTTCTTTCTGGTTTTAATAACACAGGTTTTAGCCGCAATATCTCCAAGCCTCTGCCCTTTACCATTAACAAGTATCGTAATAAATGCTACCATCCCGGTAGTGAATGTGATTTCAACCAATCTAAACATCCAGCGAATAATATAATTTCCTAATGATGGGCTGGTACCGTCCGTCATAACTACTTGCAATCCCATTGCCCATTTCCCAAACGACTTACCATTAAATGTTACTTCAAAAATTAAGTGATAAAAAAAAGAAGGGATCACATAAATAGCCATGTAAATCCAGCTATTTTCTTCTGCAAACCTTGCAATATCTTGATTGAATTCGGTTACAAATCCGAATGCTATTTGTACAACAAAGAAAAAGGCAAATAGAGCAAACCCATCTATAAAAAAGGCAATTAATCGATCCCCAATTGGTGCAGGACTATAGTTAAGTTTTACGTGTTGGGTAGTTTCTATCCCAATTTGATTCATCCCCAAAACGGTTTTCTATTTAATGTTAAATGAGTTACTATTTGCGAAAGATACATGATTTATATTCTGTGAAAAAAAGAACATCAAGAAAAAATTCAGATGCGCGAGGTTACCTTTCTTAGGAAGAATGCAGAAAAGTGGAAATCCTTTGAACAAATCCTTAATAACCATAACAGGGAAACTGCCGATAGACTAGCTGAATTATATATTGAGCTCAATAATGATCTGGCTTATGCGCAGAGTTGCTATTCTGGTACAAAAACAGAGCAGTATTTAAACGACCTCTCAATACTTGCACACAATACCATATATAGAAACAGGAAAGAAAGTACTTCCAGGTTTATCACCTTTTGGACTCGGGAAGTTCCTGAGATTTTCTCTCATCGATTAAAAGAACTCACAGCGGCTATATTACTTTTCCTTTTGTTTTGTGGGATAGGTGTTATTTCTCAACAAAACGATAGTTCATTTGCCAGGTTAATACTCGGAGATGAATACGTAAACATGACCATTAATAATATTGAAGAAGGTGACCCTCTGGCTGTATATAAAAAGCATACTCAACTCAATATGTTTTACGCAATTACCTTCAATAATATTCGTGTATCCTTTATCAATTTTATACTTGGGATTTTTACAGTTTTTGGTACCGCATGGATAATGCTCAAAAATGGCGTTATGGTTGGTGTTTTTATCTCTTTTTTCCAAGACTTTGATTTACTCTCTGAGGCTATGCTTGTAATATTTATCCATGGCGCACTTGAATTGAGTGCCATTACAATATCCGGAGCTGCTGGATTTGTACTGGGTAATAGTTTCATTTTCCCAGGAACTTATAAAAGATCTACTTCATTTATGAAAGGAGCTAAAGATGGTATAAAAATGCTGGTAAGCTTAATCCCGGTCTTTATAGCTGCTGGATTTTTGGAATCGTTTGTTACCCGGTATACAGAAATGCCTTTTTATTTGAGCATGCTCATCATTTTAGGGTCATTTACATTCATAATTGGCTATTATATAATTATGCCATTACGTATTTATTTTCAAAGAAGAAAACTAGCTTATGGATCACTTTAATCATCGTAAAACAAGAGATATTGGAGATATACTAACAGATACATTCCAGTATGTTCGTATTCATTATATAACTCTTGGAAAAGGGCTTCTCTTTTTTGTACTACCTCTTTATTTGGTTCAGGTTTTTTTGATGCAAGACAATTTTAGTGATCTTTTTAACCTTTTGGCTGAACCAGATAATCCTGAGATGTTTGGGAATTTTTTTAATGGAAAGTACTTTTTAGGTATTGCTCTTTCCATTGTTGCATACACAATGCTTTCGTTGGTTATCCTGAATCACATAAAATTTACCGAGCAGGAAATTGAGTTTGAACCCATTGAACTAATTGAAGACTTTTTCCAAACTGGGCTAAGGCTTTTAGGGCTATATGTGCTTATTTATCTAATAGTTTTAATCTCTGTCTTCTTTTTTGTTCTACCTGCTATTTTCTTTGCAATTAAGCTCTGTTTAGCCCAGACTGCATCAGTAATTGAAGAAAGAAGTATAACAAGTTCTTTAAGTCGATCTTGGTATTTAACTAAAGAGTATTGGTGGGCTACATTTGCTCTTATACTTGTAATGCTGATCATCGTATGGTTTTCTTCTTTTGTTTTAATGTTTCCTATAACGATACTTTCTGGGTTTTTTGTAGAAACGGGATTATCAAATGGGTCAGATTCTGTCCTTACACTATTTAATATAATTAGCATAATAAGCTCAGTATTTGGAACGCTACTAATTTCCTTAATCTACATTTCGATTACTCTTCAGTTTTATAACTTAGTGGAACGAAAAGAAGGTGGAGATTTACGCTCTAAAATTGAGAGCTTGATAGATTGATAAAATAAATGTCATCGATTCTTAAAACTCTCTTACTCAACCTTATTATTCTTTCGTTTGGAACTACTCTTCTGATGGCGCAAGATTCTTTAGTTGTTGATACTACTTCTCAAATAGATATTAGACTACCTTCTCCTATTCTTATTGAGGATTTTGCAAATGATCAGGATTTCCAGTACCAAAGTGTAGCTCAAAACCCAGACTCATTTATTGACCGTTTAGTTTTTCAACTTTTTCGTTTACTAAATTTTCTATTTGGTAACCCTATCGGGAATTTCATCCTAAAAGCAGTTCTTGTTATTACTATTGCTTCCTTAGTTCTGGTTCTTATAAACCAGCTTAGTGGTGGAAACCTTATAAATGTATTTACTAAAAAGAATCCTGATAGCTCTTTTGACCTTCAAATCAGTGAAGAAGAGATTGATAATCTTGACTTACAAAAACTTCTCGATGAAGCACTCTCTTCATCAAACTATGCAGCTGCAACCCGGTACATTTATTTGATAGCCTTAAAAACTTTAAACGAACAGAACCTGATTACATGGGGAATCGAAAAAACAAATTATGACTATGAAACTGAGTTAGCCGGCCATCCAGGCTCCCCGTTATTTAATTCACTTACTTCATATTATGAATTTGTAGAGTACGGAGACTTTCAAATAGACAAGAAAGGTTTTGAGACAGTTCAACAGTTATTCAAGGAGCTCAAGGAGCGGCTTGAATTATGAAAAAGACGGAACGGAAATATATTACTGCTTTGGTTCTGCTTACAATAGTTGTAGTGAGTATTAAAATCTTCCAGCCTACTCCAGTTGATTGGACTGAAAGTTACTCTGCAGCAGAAAAAAAACCTTTTGGCGCTTATATCCTTAATAATTTACTACCCGTAACCTTTGAAGAAGTTGAGATACTCACTAATAATTCCCCAATTTTTGAATCGGAGCTAGATATTTCATCACGTAACTGGATTTTTATAAACCAGCTATTCGCCCTTGATGAGTTCGAAAATGAAATCCTTCATGAAAAGGTAACCTCAGGTGATCATATCTTTATTTCGGCACGTGAAATTGGTGGAGCCTTTGCTGACTCTCTAAATCTACGTGTAAGCCAGTCTTTTCCAAGTATTGACCCTTCTGCCACTTCTCTTGACTCCCTGGTTTCAAACCCGGTTAACTTTTCGAATGAGAATATCAAAAATCAAAATGCCTGGTCTTTTCCTATTGAACTAACTCAATCATACTTCACCAGATTTGATACCACACATACTGAGATACTAGGCTATAGTGATAGTGATCAGGTTAATTTCATAAAGGTTAGCTATGGATCCGGAGCATATTACATTCATTCCAACCCATTTTTATTTACAAACTACTTCTTGAGAAATGTCGAGAAATATGATTACGCATTTAAAGCACTATCATACCTACCGAAGCAGACCACCTATTGGGATGAATATTATAAGATTGATCGATTGGTATTTTCATCCCCTATTCAATTTATTATCTCGAACGATAATTTGAAGTGGGCATGGTTTATAGGACTCTTTGGAATTATTGCTTACCTCGTCTTTCACTCTCGAAGAACTCAACGAATCATTCCTGTTATTACCCCTCCAAGTAATACTAGTATTGATTTTGCCCAGATTATTGCCAACCTCTATATCAATAATGGCACGCATAAGGATATACTGGAAAAGAAAATCACTTTTCTTTTTGACTACATACGAACGTCTTTAAACCTGACAACTTCTTCATTGGATGAAGAAACTTTGAAAGCTATCTCAAACAGGTCAGGTATTGAACAATCTGAAATTGATGATCTTTTCAGGATGATTGAACTTTGTCAAAATAAAGATCAAATCTCCGAAACTGAACTAAAACGAATCACAGAACGAATCGATAGATTCTATTAACAATCACAACGATGAGCGAAGAAACTACTGGAAATGAAAGCTTAGAAAATAATTCTGAGTATAAACCATTTGTCCCATTTGAAAACAGGCTTGATCTTTCAGGCCTAAAAGAGATGGTTACTAAGATCCGAACGGAAATTCGCAAGGTGATTGTAGGACAAAACGAGATGATCGACTTATTGATATGCGGTTTATTAGCAAATGGACATGTACTTGTTGAAGGAGTTCCTGGTGTAGCTAAAACGCTTACTGTAAGGCTCATAGCTAAAACTTTGGACACCAATTTTTCCAGGATTCAGCTTACTCCTGATTTGATGCCTGCAGATATAATTGGTACCAGTGTTTTTAATGCCAAAACAGTTGACTTCGAGTTCAAAAAGGGGCCGATATTTTCCAATATTGTTCTTATTGATGAAATCAACAGGGCGCCAGCAAAAACTCAATCTGCTCTATTCGAGGTAATGCAAGAAAGGCAAATCACAGTTGATGGAACTTCATATCCTATGGCACCACCTTTTATAGTGATTGCCACACAGAACCCTATCGAACATGAAGGAACATATCGCCTTCCGGAAGCTCAATTAGACCGATTTCTTTTTAAAGTTGATGTAGGATACCCAACACTTGAAGACGAAGTCTCTATTCTGGAAGGTAGTTATAACCGAAAATCAGATTCTGATCTTGAACAAGTTGAAGCAGTTGTTTCTGGGGAAGAATTAAACACTCATCGGGAATTAGTATCAAATATTCATGTGGAAAAAGAACTCATGAGCTATATAGCTGGTATTATCCAGGAAACAAGAAATTCCAGCTCTATCTCGATTGGTGCTTCACCACGTGCTTCTGTATATGTAATGAGAGCTTCACAAGCGTGGGCTGCAATGCAAGGCCGGGATTTCATTACACCTGAAGATGTTAAACATATTCTTATCCCTGCTTTACGCCATCGAATTACATTAACTCCTGAAAAAGAGATGGAAGGTGTTGTTTCAGATACCGTTTTAAAACAGTTAGCCAATAAAGTAGAAGTACCGAGATAGTGAAACTCTTCAAGAGCTTTTTTGTAGATTCGCGATTTTTTATCGCCCTCACGTTAATTTTTGTTTCGTACATCCTTGGATATTTCTATTCAGCATTCGAAGCTCTTGGTGATATTCTGTTGATCATATTAGGTGTTTCAAGCCTTTCTGATATAACTCTTCTTTTTTCAAACCAGAATGGTATTAAGGCTTCAAGAAATACTCCACAAAGGCTATCGAACGGAGATGAAAATACCATACGAATTTCTTGTTCTTCATCCTACCCTTTCAAATCTGATTGTACAATCATTGATGAAATTCCTCATCAGTTTCAGATTCGAAATTTCTCTATCGATGCTTCTTTTGGAAAAATGGAAGAGAGAACTTTTACGTACTCTTTAAGACCCACAAACAGAGGGATATTCCAGTTTGGCAACATTAATGTATTTGCTAAAACCAAAATTGGACTTTTTAAACGCAGATTTATTTTCGAACAGGAAATAGGCTTGCCTGTATATCCTTCTTTCATACAAATGCGAAAGTTTGAGATGTATGCCATTTCAAACCGCTTGACAGATATAGGTATTAAAAAAATCAGACGAATCGGGCATACGATGGAATTCGATCAGATTAAAGAATATGTGAGAGGGGATGATATCCGGTCAATTAACTGGAAGGCTACTGCTAGGTCAAACCAACTTATGGTCAATCAGTACCAGGATGAACGGTCTCAGCAAGTAGTGAGTGTTATTGATATGGGGCGAGTCATGAAACTGCCTTTCGATGGGCTTAACCTGCTTGAATATGCTATAAATACAAGTCTTGTGATCTCTAACATAGCTTTACTTAAGGAAGATAAAGCCGGCTTAATTACCTTTTCTAATAACAATTCTGTTGTTGTTCGTCCTCAAAAAAAGAGAACTCATATTCGGGCTATTCAGGAATCACTTTATAATTTAGATACCAATTTTATGGAGTCGGATTATGAGCGATTGATAATTAACCTCAAAGCTCATCTTAATCAAAGAAGTTTGGTTTTCCTTTATACTAACTTTGAGACGTTATCATCAATGGAAAGACAGCTTCCATACTTAAAACGTATTGCACGTGATCATTTGTTGGTAACCATTTTTTTTGAGAACACAGAACTCAGTTCTCTCCTTGAAAAAGATTCTAAAAATGTAGGTGACATTTATGTTAAGACTGTTGCTGAGAAATTTAACTTTGAGAAGAAACAAATCGTTAAATCACTGAACCAATATGGGATTCAAACAATACTCACCCCACCAAAAGAACTTTCAATAAATGCTATTAACAAGTACCTGGAAATGAAAGCTCGCGGGATGATTTAAATAATGATCAGTAGATTTCAGGGAACCTCTCTGGTTCACATTCTTTCATCATATCATAAATCTCATCAAAGATATCTTCTGCATTTGGTTTGCTGAAGTAATCTCCATCTGAAGCGTAAGCAGGCCTGTGTGATTTAGCAGTTAGGCAACGAGGTTCAGAATCTAAATGGTAATATCCATTTTGATCTTGCAGAATGTGCTGCATAATGAATGCTGAGGCCCCACCTGGTACATCCTCATCAACAACAAGTAATCGATTGGTTTTCTTAATTGACTCAACAATTGAATGATTAATATCAAAAGGCATTAATGTACGAGCGTCTATCAATTCTACTGAGATACCAACCTCTTTGAGTTGTGGAACTACAGAAGATGCGATATTTAAAGTAGAGCCGTATGATACTACAGTGATATCAGAGCCTTCATTGAGCACCTCTGGAATGCCAAGTGGTGTTGTATATTCTCCTGGGTTCTCAGGTAACTTTTCCTTTAACCTGTAAGCATTCAGAGGTTCAACTACAATTGCAGGGTCATCGCCTTGCAAAAGTGTATTATAGAATCCTGCTGCTTCAGTTAAATCTCTTGGAACACAGAGATGAATTCCCCTTGCGCCATTGAGAATCAAACCCATTGGAGAACCTGAGTGCCAAATCCCTTCTAACCTGTGCCCTCTGGTCCGGATAATTACCGGTGCAGCCTGCCCTCCTACCGTTCTGTATCTTAATGAAGCCAAATCATCACTTAACACAAAGAAACAGTATAAGAGATAGTCCAGGTATTGTATCTCAGCAATCGGGCGTAAACCACGAAGTGCCATACCAATTCCCTGACCTAAAATTGTAGCTTCCCGTATTCCTGTATCGCTCAGGCGCAGCTTCCCAAACTTTTCCTGAAGACCTTCCAACCCTTTATTTACATCACCCAGTGCCCCAACATCTTCACCAAATGTGAGTACCTGAGGGTATTTTTCAAAAATCTTATCGAAATTATCTCTGACGACTATTCTACCGTCTGCCATTTTTGGTTCATCGCCATATTTAGGCGGTACGTGCTCCACATTTAATGGAGAAAATGGAGTTTCACTGTATAAGTGAGAGTTATATCTTTTTTTGTTAACTGGCTCATTTTCCTTTAACCAATTAAGTAATTCCGTTCTTGCCTCGTGATCTACTCCAAGAGTATACCTTACAGCTTTTTTTGCGGCTGGTAAAATATCCTTTCGAATTGCGTTGAGGTTTGATTTCAGCCGCTTCACCAAGTTAGATAATCTTGAATCCTCTTTAACAGCGATCAATTCGTTTATTTTTTGCAATACAAAGGCCTTTTCTTCCTTCATAGGAGTGATATAGGCATTCCAGGCATTATTTTTCCCCGTAGTTGCCTCGGCCAATGCTTCAGTCTCTAATTGATCTAAATCGGCTTCATGAGCGATTTTCCTTGCAAGAATCCACTTCCTCATTTGCGCTAAGCAACAAAACTCTACTTCCCATTCAAGGCGCTCTTTGCTCTTATAACGCTCGTGCGATCCTGAGGTTGAATGCCCTTGTGGCTGGGTAACTTCCTGCACATGTACTAGTACAGGTACATGTTCTGTTCGGGCTATTTTCTCTGCTTTTTCATAAGTCTTCAACAACTCTGGGTAATCCCAGGCTTTCACCGTAAGAATTTCATACCCGGGTTCATTTTCAGTTCTTTGGAACCCACTGAGAACTTTTGAAATACTTTCTTTTGTGGTCTGATATTTCTTTGGTACGGAGATACCAAAATCATCATCCCAAACCGACATTATTAATGGAAGCTGTAATACTCCTACAGCATTTATTGCTTCCCAGAAAACTCCTTCTGAAGTACTTGCATCACCAATAGTACCAAAAGCAACTTCATTTCCCTTATTTGAAAATTTCTTCCATTCTCCTTTTTGAAGCTCTTTGCTGTTACGGTAAACTTTTGATGCTTGTGAAAGTCCAACTAGCCTTGCCATCTGACCTGCTGTTGGAGATATACCCGATGCAGTGTTCTTTGACTTGGTTTGATCAATCCACGTACCATCCTTGTTAATGAGCCTGGTAGCATAATGTGAGTTCATCTGCCTTCCGCCAGAAAAAGGATCTGCCTCAATATCAGGGTGAGCATATAGTTGAGCAAAAAACTGTTCAACGGTAGTTCCACCAATCGCTAACATAAATGTTTGATCCCGGTAGTACCCTGATCTGAAATCGCCTTTTTTAAATACTTTGGACATCGCAATTTGGGGTATTTCCTTACCGTCACCAAAAATTCCAAATTTCGCTTTCCCAGTTAATACCTCTTTACGGCCAATCAAGGACATATGACGACTTACCCAGCCTAGCTTATAATCAGAAAGAATTTCCTTCTTTTGCGCTGCGGTAAATGTCTTACGGGTCTTTTTTGCCTTGACTTCTGCCATATAGTATTACTTAGTATCTGAATATTTAACCCAAACGAAAGGGTTCCTAATATAGGATAATTGATCCTCTTTTTAAAGGAACTTTCCTCAAAAAAAAGTAAAAGGACTAATCCGTAAGTACTAAATTAATAATAAATTAACGGAGAATTAATCTGTAAAACCACCCCTGGTCATTTTAATAGGGTCTAAGGCCTGATCAAGTTCCTCACTCGACAAATCAGTCATCTTTAGAGCAACCTCTTTAAGTGGCTTATTTTCAGCATATGCTGTTTTAGCAATTTTAGCTGCTAAATCATAGCCAATTATAGGATTTAACGCTGTAACCAAAATTGGGTTTCTGCCAACCTTTTCAGCTATTACATCTTCTCTAACGGTCAGCTTCGAAACTGATCGGTCTGCTAAATTACGTGCAGCATTTCCTAATATTTGGATAGACTGAAGTAAATTATGAGCTACAACCGGAAGCATCACATTCAGCTCAAAGTTTCCAGCCTGCCCGCCAATTGTGATCGCGGCATCATTCCCGATAACCTGAGCACAGACCATTGTAACAGACTCTTCGATTACGGGATTTACTTTACCTGGCATGATAGACGAACCCGGTTGCAGTGCTGCAAGTTGTATCTCACCTAGTCCACTATTTGGTCCTGAGTTCATCCAGCGAAGGTCATTAGCTATTTTCATCAAACTCACTGCGATAGTTTTCAGCTGACCGCTAAGTTCAACCGGAGCATCTACAGTAGCTTGAGCTTCAAAATGATTTTCAGCTTCTACAAACTCATAGTTTGTAATCTGAGATACACCTTCTGCAAAGTATTTCCCAAATTCCGGGTGAGTATTAATACCTGTTCCAACAGCTGTTCCGCCTTGTGGAAGTTCTTTAACTCTTACTAAAGCGGCTTTCACTCTTTGAATTCCTAGCTCAACCTGACGCGCATAGCCCCCAAACTCTTGTTCAATTGTTACTGGCATTGCATCCATAAGGTGAGTTCGCCCTGTTTTTACTACATCAGCATATTCACTTCCTTTTTCCAAAAAAGTTTTTTGAAGGTGGGCAAGCGCCGGAATCAATTGTTCCGTTACAGATACTACTGCAGCAATTCTAATGGCAGTAGGAATCACATCATTAGAACTCTGACCAAAATTCACATGATCATTTGGATGTACATTTACCGAACCCTCAGGTCTTTGTTCATTTGCAATATGGCTGATTACTTCATTGGCATTCATATTGCTGGACGTTCCAGAACCAGTCTGAAAAATATCGATCACAAATTGTTCATCATGGGTTCCATCAATCACTTCCTGCGAAGCTTTTTGAATCGACTCTGAAATCCCTTTTTCAATTAGTTCTAACCTATTGTTAGCAAGGGCCGCTGATTTCTTTACAATTCCAAGGGCTTTTATAAACTCTCTGCTAAATTTGATTCCACTAATCGGAAAATTATCGTGAGCCCTTTGTGTTTGGGCCCCATAAAGTGCGTTGGTTGGAACTTTAACTTCACCCATTGAATCATTTTCTATTCTAAAATCACTCATATCTCTTAATTTAATCCTTCTAAAATATTATTGCTAAGGCTTAATTTAGGAAGCCCTCAAATTTTATGCTTTTGTATGAACAAAAGATGAAGAAGCTTAAAGCTTCTTTTTAAACATTCGGTATTTCTTATCAATCTTGGCTCCAATTCTCTCAGCAACTCTTATCATGTCCTGGTTATCGCCAAGTACCCAGCTAAGTTCTGAACCAGAATAACCTTTATTTTTTCCCTGCTCGATGGTCCTTTGATTTAAGAGTGCATCTATTCCCTTGCCTTGATACTCAGGAAGTACTCCCATTAACGCTGTTCTGATCCTGTCGATCTTCTTTCTTCCAAATAGTAACCGGAATATTCCAAACGGAAACAGGTTACCATTCATTTTTTTGAATATCTGATTCAGATCAGGCAAAGAAATTGAAAAAGCGACCGGACTACCATTAACTTCGACAATATGAGCTATATCAGGATCAAGGATTAGCTTGAAATCATCTGCGGTAGCTGCAAGTTCTTCTTTAGTTAGCGGTAGAAAGCCCCAGTTATCTTTCCATGCTTCGTTATAAATATGCCGAACGATCTCTACTTCTTCCTTGATCTTCTTTAGGTTGACAGAACGTATGGTCATTCCGGGATTTCGTTTTAGTACAATTTCCTTTGCACGATCCATTCTATCCTTGGAAACAATATCCTGATCAACGATATAAGCCAATAAATCCATATCCTGCTTATACCCAGCTGCCAAAACCAGTTTTTCGTAATATGGTTTGGTATAAGGCATCATTACATATGGGTCTTTATCAAAACCTTCTACCAAAAAGCCTATCATATCCATCATCCCCGGGCTGGCTGGCCCAAGAACATCTTCCATACCTTTATCTCTTAACCAATCTTCTGCAACTCTTAGCAAAAGATCTGCGGTAGGTTGATGATCGATACACTCGAAGAACCCAAAGTGTCCGGTCTTTGAGTTATGATATTCATTAAACCTATGATCTACTACAGCAGAGATACGACCTGCTATTTTACCTTCATGCTCAGCAATGAATAAAGCTACTTCAGCATTGTTATAGTACGGGTTCTTCTTGGTATCAATAAGCTTCTTTTGATCCATTCTAAGCGGTGGAACAAAATGCTCGTCATTTTCATAGTGTTGATATTGAAATTCAATGAATTTCTTTTTCTCATCGTCTGTAGTAACGATGGTAACCGCACTAGTACTCATAGCAAATATTTATTTTATGCTGAATGACCGTTTTGATCAATAATACCATGCTTTAGCCCAACCATTCTGAAAGCTTCTAAAATCCTGTCAAGGTGATCATTCGTATGACTAGCCATATAGCTGGTTCTTAAGAGTGATTGTCCTTTAGGCACGGCAGGAGGTATAACCGCATTTGCATAAACTCCAGCCTCAAAAAGATCTTTCCAAAACCTGAAGCAATCCATCATATCACCTATAACAACAGGAATAATTGGGGATTGACTTGTCCAGACATTAAAGCCCAGGTTTGCCAACTCAGTTCTCATATATAACGAGATTTCTTCTAACCTGGTGATTCTTTCCGGCTCTTCTTTCAAGATTTCTAACGCTGTAAGAACAGTAGCAACATTTGCCGGAGGCATTGAAGCGCTAAAAATATGTGCTGGAGAATGATGCCTTATGTACTCAATAATCTCCCGGCCTCCAACTAAAAATCCACCTAAGGAAGCAAATGATTTGGAAAATGTTCCGCTTATCAAGTCAACCTGGTCTGTTAATCCAAATACAGATGCTGATCCACGGCCACCATCTCCTACTACGCCTACTGCATGTGCATCATCTAAATATAACCTTGCACCAAATTCCTTAGCTAAAGCGACCAATTCAGGAATCTTTGCTAATGTTCCCGACATCGAGAAAACACCGTCGGTAATAATTACTTTTCCGGCTTCTGGATCTGCTTTTTCAAGGAATTTTCTTAGCTGATCCATATCGTTGTGGGCATAGCGAACCGTTTTTGCTAACGAACATTGTGTTCCTACAACAATACATGCATGGTTATCCCGATCTGAGAAAATAATATCGTTACGTCCGGCAATAGTTTGAATAGAGCCTTCATTTGTTTGATAACCTGTGCTAAATAACACACAAGACTCTTTGCCCATAAAGGCCGCCAGCTTCTCCTCCAGCTCAAGGTGAATATCTAAAGTTCCATTCAGATACCTGGAACCTGTACAACCTGTTCCGTATTTATCTAATGCAGCCTGCGCGGCTTCTATTGTTCGACGATCATTAGTAAGGCCTAAATAATTATTAGACCCCGCCATTATAACTTCTTTCCCCTCAATTTCTACAATAGTACCATCGGTTGCCTCAAGAGGTTTAAAGTATGGGTATAATCCCATAGCCTTTACTTCATCTGCTTTTGTAAAATTAAAAGCTTTTGAAAAAATATCTTGAGTGACTTCCTTTTTAATATCGCCCATGCAATTGATCCTTACCAAATTTTCTAAATAAACACCGAAATATAGCTAGTATTAATTTCCCATCAAATTAGTGTGAAGCTTAGTTCAGCTTTTACCCTTTATTATACTCGCTACTAACCTTTTTAAGATATGTAATATACTGTTCAGCTACTTTATTCCAAGCAAAGTTTTCTTCCACAAAACTCCTACTGCTCTGGCTTAATTTCTGGTAGCCGTTTTGAAGGGTTTCATCGATTTTACCTGCAAATTTATCTGATTCATAAACGGGAATCTTAAAACCGTTTTCACCATTAACCACAACATCTTTAATCCCTTCTAAATCTGATGCTATTGCTGGCGTAGCAGCCAGGTTTGCTTCAAGTAATACGATTCCAAAACCTTCCATATCACCTGGAACTGGGATGTTAGGCATTATGAACAAATCGGCTGCAGAATACGCTTTTTTTAGAACTTCATCTGACTGCTTACCTACTAAAAGAATATTGCTCTTATATGGTGACTTTGAGACTAACTCCAAAAGCTGTTCGTGCTCAGGCCCTTCTCCAATAGCAATATATAAGACATCAGATTCAATCTTTGGGAAAACTTCATTAATGAACCATTCATGTCCTTTTCTTTTGACCTGCCTCCCAACAGTTAGCAACACTTTTTTATCCAAAAGATTTACTGAAAATTCTTCTCCGATATCCTTTTTAGCCTCTGCTTTATCAGGAACTTCCTTGAAGTCCTTCATATCAAAACCATTAGGCAAGGCCACTCCTTTTTCCGGGCTCATCCCCCTTTTTATACACTCGTCTCGGGTAGCTCTTGAAACCGATATCACCCCGTCTAAAGCTCTGAATACTTTAGGAACAAAATTCTGGTAAATCCCTATCGGCATTTTTACATCCTGGCCATGATTTATGGTAATCATAGGTACATCAATCCGCGCCCGGGTAAACTTTGCTAAACTAGCTGTTACCATCGAAGAAAACAGAATAACGTCAGGTTTAAACTCGTCTACTATTTTGGGGAGTTTACGAGCAAGGCGAGTCAGAAAGAAAGAAGTTCTGATTTCAATACCCTTCCAGGGTGCATGCTGTATTATGGTTTTGATCTCAACATCATCCCTTTTCTCCAATTCATTAACGAGTTGCATACTAACTCTTTGCATCCCGCCAATACTTTTTAGCGGAGCTCCTTTTGGTGGGTGAAGATGTGAGATATAAAGAATCCTCAAAACTAGCCCTTCACCTCATGCTTGTTTAGAACTTCTTTGTAGTTATCAACCAACCCGGCATTTATGTTTTCCCATTTATAACCTAATGCCTTCTCTCTGGAAACTTTTCCCATTTCGATTCTTAGTCCAGGATTAGATACAATTTTATCAAGTTGCTTTGTGAAATCTTCTACATCTTCCTTTTTACCAAGAAAACCATTGACACCATCTTCAACCAAAGATTTGCTACCAATTGCATCTGCTACTACACAAGGCAAACCGCTTGCCATAGCCTCTAATGTCACATTCCCAAAAGTCTCGGTATGTGAAGGGAATAAAAATATATCTGCACTAGCATAGGCTTTAGCTAAATCTTCACCAGTTGCGAACCCTGTAAAATGTCCCTCTGTGAGTTTTCTCTGTGCTTCTTCTTTTGCAGGACCATCTCCTACTACCAGGGCTCTTACCTTAGGGTTTCGTTCCTTTAACATGCGAACACTTTCTATAAAAGTGCCCAACTCCTTTTCCCAAACCAGGCGAGATACAAACGTTACTACAATATCATCATCAGCAAAGCCAACAGAACGTCTCCATTCCATGTCTCGCTTAGAAGGATTAAAAAGCTCTGTATTTATTCCTCTAGCCCAAATTCTTTTCTCACCTGGAATACCTTCGGTAATCAATTCATCAATCATAGATTGGCTCGGAACGTAGGTATGTTCACATTTACCATAAAACCATTTCATAAACATCTTGAAAGGTTTTTCAACCGGCTTAAGGTATAATGAATAGTATTTGGTATAGCTAAGAAAGTGGGTATGGTAAGAAGTAACAACAGGCACCCCTTTTTTTCGAGCCCATTTGAGCGCTCCGATTCCTAAACCATCGGGAGTAGCAATATGAATTAATGTTGGTTTAAATTCTTCAAGCCTCTTTTTTGCTGAACCAGGAAAACGAGTTGCTATTCGGTACTCTTCTCTGCCCGGAACGAGCATTGGAATAGATGGTGTAACTACCAAGTCTCCTTCGTGATCAATAGGAGGGTTTTTAATACTGGGTCCAAATACTAAAACCGGGATATTCTGGCTTTCTAAATATGCTACCAGGCGATTTAGTGTAAGCGACACTCCGTCCCGAATGTGATTATAATTTCCTGTAAAAAGGGCAACTCTAAGTTCAGCCATAAAAGTTTAAAAGCAAAGTCCAGATTCGTATCTTCTGTATTAATCGGAGTTTTACGAATTCACTCTATTATTCCGTTTCAATTTATCTTTTTAATATAAGTATTTATGAAAGCCTTTGTTACTGGTGGAACAGGTTTTGTTGGAAGTCATCTTGTTGAGCAACTTCTGACATCAAAAAAATACTCAGAAGTTCGCTGTTTAGTAAGATCAAATGACAAGTGGCTTACAGGTATGGATTTTGTCAAGGTTCAGGGGGATCTTTTTAGTATTCCTGAAATCACAAAAGCATTGGACGGTGTTGATATCGTATACCATGTTGCCGGGGTTGTACGTGCTCCTTCAAAAAAAGAATTTTCAAGAGCTAATGTTGATGCTACCGAGAACCTCATTCGGATTGCTCAAAAAAAAGGAATTAAAAATTTCGTCATTGTTTCCTCTTTAGCTGCCGTAGGTCCAAGTTTTGGAGAACCATTGGATGAATCCTCTGAGCTTGCTCCTATTAGTATGTATGGGGAATCAAAGAAAGAAATGGAAGTTGTTATTCAAAGAATAGCACAAAAAACGGATAGCATAAAAATTCTGAGACCTCCGGCAGTATATGGCCCAAGAGAGTCTGATATTTATACTTTCTTCAAAACTTTTTCGAAAGGCATTTGTCCAATTGTTGGCGATGGGAACCATCCCAAGCTTTCGATGGTATACGTAAAGGATTTAGTAGATGGGATACTTCTGGCGTCTGAAAAAGATGATCCAGGGATTCATACTTATTTTCTTGGCGGTGTAAATAAAGCGTACTCGTGGAATCAGATCAGTGAAATTACTTCTATTGTAATGAATAAAAAATCAATCCCTATAAGGATTAAACCTGATTGGGTTAAACAGATAGCTGCTATCATAGAAAATGGTGCATCATTATTTGGCAAATATCCCGTTGTAAACAAGGAAAAAGCAAACGAGATGGTAATGGAATGGGTTTGTTCCTCTGAAAAGGCGGAAAAGGAACTCGGTTATGCTCCTAAGATTGATATCCAGGAAGGGATATCAAGAACTATTCGTTGGTATAAAAAGAACAATTGGCTATCATAATTTATGCTTAAAAAAATAAGATCACTGCTAACCGTCGGGCTGCTTTCTCTGGTTCCATTTCTTAGTTATGGGCAGTCGGATGTTGTACAGGATTATAGCAAACTACTTACAATACCTAATATTAGAGCGATTGAAGCTTCCAGCTCCCATTTGTATGTACTCTCAGAATCGGAAGGAATGGCTGTATTTAGAACATATGCTGATTCATTGCAATGGCTTTATACATCCTCAGGTATGCAGCGCCGGGGAAATCAAATAGAAGCTGATATTCGTTTTGCTTACCTCTATGGAGATTCTAAAAGGTTAACCATACTGGAGCCTACTTCTGTACTTGGTGTATACTCGTCTACTCTACTTCCTTCAAAACCACTTGGTGTCGCAAGATTACAGAATAATCTTTTTGTGGCACTAGGTAGCGATGGCCTTGGAAGCCTTTCTCTCGAAACACCGGAATCTGTTGATTCTGAAGCCGAGATTATCGGCCATGAGGCTATTGGCAGAGCAGATGTTTTGGATGTCGCATCGTCAATAATAAGCAACCAACTTTTTGTGCTGACCAACGATTCGAAAATTCACGTTTTTGTTCCTTCCGACAATGGTATACAGTTATCATCTTCAGTAGCCCTTTCTAAGCAAATACATAAGATATTCCTAGATGAAGAACTTATTTTTGGCGCAGTAAATAACGGTGAAATCCTGGAGGTAAATGCGAATGGGTTAGGTAAGAGCCTTGGTTCAATTGGCGAAGAAGCTTCTAAACTTGTAAGCTGGAGAAATCACCTCTTCGTTCGCGGTAAATCAGGAAAAATCTCAATATCCACAAACTCAAGGCCATTTGAATTATGGAAATCAGATACTTCAGCAGGTAACCATATTTCAAAGAGCAGCTCTGTTACCTGGCTTAGTATTTACAATAAACTAGGTCCTTTAAAAATGGGTACTGAGCAAGTCCAAAATAATACCCCTCAAGTCACTGGTTCAGTACTAAAAATAGTACCTATAACGGATATCATTTTAACATTCCCAAAGCCTTTATTGTTAGGAATTGATCTCGCCGATAATTACCCAGCTGACGATGTTGAGTTGACATACAGATCTAATGTCAGTAATGCTTCTATTCGGAAGCAGGGTTTATTCTGGAGACCTGGTACAAATAACATCGGGTATAACTGGTTTACTATCATTGCTACAAATTCGAAAGGCGAAACAGACAGCACACGTTTTTCGGTTGACGTGAGAACTTTTAACGCTCCACCAAGATTTAGTCCTGTTCGCGGATCTTCCATAGCTATGAATGATACTTACGAACTGAAATTTAATGCTATCGATCCTGAGAACCCCTCTAGTAAACTAATTCGGTATTTAGGGGTTGATCTACCTGAGGGGGCCACTTTAAATGAAAGAACTGGTTTATTTCGATGGACTCCTAGTGAGCGACAAGTAGGAGAAAGTACATTTAGAGTAATTGCTACTGATGAGCAAGGAGCTGCCACCTCCCAGGATATCACTTTGAAGGTATTAGAAATATCCCGGGAAGGTCAATAAGCTGAAAAACGTGCAGGAAACAGAGTTCGCCAAAAATATTCTTAACTGGTATAAAGAGAATAAACGCGAAATGCCATGGCGGGAAACCCGGGATCCCTATAAAATCTGGATATCGGAAATCATGCTTCAACAAACACGGGTTGACCAGGCATGGCCATATTTTGAACGATTTATTTCGCTTTTCCCTACTGTTTACGACTTAGCTAAAGCAGACCAACAAATGGTATTAAAGGCATGGGAAGGTCTTGGTTACTACAGCCGTGCCAGGAATCTTCATGCAGCTTCAAAGTCTATTGTAAATGAATATGATGGCAAACTCCCGGAAGAATATGACGAAATTATAAAATTGAAGGGCATTGGTCCATATACAGCTGCCGCTATTACGAGTATTGCCTATGGTAAACCCAACGCTGTAGTTGATGGAAATGTAATAAGAGTAATAACCCGTTATTTCGGCATTGAAGATGATGTAAGAAGTGGTAAGACTACGAGGTTCGTCCAAGAAAGTGTAGATGAGTTAATCAGTGAACTACGTCCCGCTGAATTTAACCAGGCTTTGATGGAGATCGGCTCATTAGTCTGCACTCCCAAAAGTCCCAACTGCCTGGAATGCCCCATTCAGACCCGGTGTATAGCCACAAAAACTTCTAAAACAGATACCATTCCTTATAAATCTCCGGCGAAAAAGAAACCTCATAAACATATTGGAGTTGGAATTATAGCCCGGGAAGATGGTAAAGTTCTTATCGCACTGAGGCCTGAGGATGTTATGCTGGGAGGGCTTTGGGAATTTCCTGGAGGCAAACAAGAAGAAAATGAAACCATTCAGCAAACCATTGAACGTGAGCTAAAAGAAGAACTAGGAGTTGAAGTACATGCCATAGGTGAATTCATGAGATTAAAGCATGTATACTCACATTTTTCAATAACACTATATGCTTACCATTGTTCAATTGTTTCTGGTGAGCCGAGTGCAAACGCCAGCCAGGAAATTAAGTGGGTAAACATTTCAGAACTTGAGCAATACCCCTTCCCGAAAGCGAATAAACTGCTTACCGAACGATTGATGGAAAAAGGCCAGGGAGTTTTGGGTTTTGAGAACTAAAAAACTCAAAATACTATCACAGAAAAAGCTTCTTGAACTCAAGCCCTACCTTGATAAAATCGTTAGTAAAGTTGAGCTCGAAACCTATATTGATGCAGATCCGGTTCAATTCATGCATGCTTTTCAGAAAAAAAATGACCAGGAAATTGCCGGTTTTTTTGCTGCTATTATGGCCTGGGGACGCAGAGACATTGTGATATCAAAAGTCAATGATTTACTTGAACGAATGGACTATAGACCTGAAGAGTTTATTGGCAATTTTTCAGAATCAGACTCTGCAAAGCTTGAAGGGTTTAAACATCGAACTTTTAAGCCCATAGATATTTATTGGATAATCAAGACTATTCAATCGATTTTATTAACTCATGGTACTTTTGAAGGGTTTTGGGAATATTGCCAAAGTATAGCAATGAGCCAACAGCGAGAGTTAATTGCGGTTTTCCATGAACAGTTTTTTTCGTTTCATCCAGACATTCCCCGAAGGACAAGAAAGCATATTTCAAACCCTGAAAAGAATAGTTCTTGTAAGCGTTTGTATATGTATTTACGCTGGTGTATCCGAAAAAGTAATGTGGATTTAGGAACAATGAACTTTATAACACCGTCTGAATTAAAAATCCCGCTTGATGTCCATGTAGCACGTCAGGCAAGAAAGTTAGGGCTACTTTCAAGACATCAAAATGACTGGAAATCGGTGCTAGAACTAAATGAGAAGCTCTGTATCCTAGATTCGTCAGATCCAGCTAAATATGATTTTGCACTGTTTGGTTTAGGAATAGATCCTGACCTCTTGGATAAAAGCTTTGTTATTAATTCTCAGTAAAATATAAAATCGCAGCCACGCCGTACATTACAATTGCCGAAGCAATTGAATAGAAGACATATCCAATTAAATAAGAAAATGTAGCCTTCAGATAACCCTTCAATCCATTAAGCTCTAGATACTTTCTATAAACCCATAAACTAGCTACAATCTGAGTTATAATTGAAATTGTGAATATGTACTCAAAGGATTGAGTATAGACCATTATCGGAACCGTAATAATTGAAAAGGTTGTTAATTGTGCCCCGTAGTAAACATTCAGAACAAAATGTTCAACGAATCTTGGTTTTATTTTTTTAAAAAAGAAAAATGTAGATAACGAAATACAAGGGGCAAGAAGTAAGATATAGTTAAAGGCTACAAACTTTGTGCTAAACAAAACCCCTACTTCCTTAACTTTAGAGAAGTATAACCTTCCTCCCTCAGTTGCAAATAACGGATTATCCGTGTCTGCCTCAATACCTTCAAAAGCGGAATCGAATAACTCTCCATAATCAATAAAGTAAGTAGTTATTAATGTTACCAGTGTAGCAAGAAATATGGTATATCTTAAAGGAGTTACGTACCTGCCTTTATCTGTGAAATAACTGCTCACAACCACATCTGGTTTTCTGAACATATCGATGTAAGTAGCTGGTAATCCTCGATCAAGGTTTATGATATCAACAAGAAACTCCTCTATAAAACCCTTTTCTTTCCTGCCCGATTCTACTTCCTGGCTTTGCCCTTTTTTTTCTTCACTCATATAAGCTTTGCACCTCTTTTTTGAATTTTTACTATTAACTCGCTTTTTTTGTATATTTGCAACCCCATTTACGGGAAATAAATAATAGAAAGGAAGTGAGACTCAATGCTAGGAGTAGAAGTTAAAGACAACGAAAGTGTTGAACGTGCGATTAATCGTTTTAAGAAGATGATAACTCGTTCCCGTGTTCTTAATGAATACAAAGAACGTCAACAGTTTATCAAACCTTCTTTTGCACGTCGAGAGGCTATGAAAAAAGCCGTTCGTGAGCAACGTCGCCGCACGCGTGAAAACTACTAAACATTGTTTCACATTTTTAAAAGCCCTTCGGTATTTACCCTAGGGCTTTTTTTATGGCATCCCGAATATACTTAACACCAGCAACCTTTTTTCCTGCTGGCACTATAGAATGTGCAAAACCAAGCTTATGAGATTCATTTTGGCGCTGTTCAATGTGAGGAACAACTCTGACTTCCCCTCCTAAACCTACCTCGCCTATAAAGGCTGTTTGTTGATTAATTGATTTATCAATCAGGCTGGAAACAAGAGCACAACATACCCCAAGATCACCAGCAGGATCATTTAGTCTAAAACCACCAGCTATATTCAGGTACACATCATGATTAGAAAAACTATATCCAGCCCTTTTCTCCAAAACTGCGAGTAGTAATGCCAGCCTGTTTCGATCAAAGCCATTTGCTGTTCTTTGTGGAGTACCATATGAAGATGGTGTAACCAAAGCCTGTACTTCTATCAGAAGCGGCCTGGAGCCTTCCATAGTACATACTACAGCATTTCCGCTAATTCCTTCTGTCTTATCTGAAAGAAATAGTTCAGATGGGTTCGTTACCTCAGACAACCCAACTTCATCCATCTTGAAAACACCAACTTCTTGTGCAGGACCAAACCTGTTCTTCAAGCTCCGTAGTAATCGATAAGTATAATTCTTATCACCTTCGAACTGGAGAACCGTATCTACCATGTGTTCTAATACTCTTGGCCCGGCAATATCCCCTTCTTTAGTTACGTGCCCAATTACAATGGTTGTGATATTCTTTTTCTTAGCTAATTGCTGAAATAAAGCGGCGCATTCTTTTACCTGTTGAATACTTCCCGGCATGCTTTGCAATTCCGTACGAAACACGGTTTGTATGGAGTCTACTATTAATAAATCGGGACTAACACTTTGCGCTTCATCAATAATTTTGTCAACCTGGGTTTCATTGTAAATGAGAAGGTTCTCGGATTGAACTCCAAGCCTTTGAGCACGCTGCTTGATTTGCCCAGCCGACTCCTCGCCTGCACAATAAAGTATATTTAGTTCAGGATTCGACTTGGCTATCTGGAGAGTTAATGTGCTCTTACCAATCCCTGGTTCTCCGCCAATCAAGATATACGCTCCGGGTAGAAACCCTCCTCCAAGTACACGATCGAATTCAGAAATATTACTTAAAAAACGGGATTTTTCTGAAGTTTCAACTTCTGATAACTTACGGGGAGACTCATTTCCTTCTAACCCACTTACTTTGGCTTTATGCTCAATGGGTTTAGATGAGGCCTTTTGCTCAACAAAAGTATTCCATTCGCTACAAGTCGGGCAGCTTCCAAGCCATTTTGGAGAGATGTGGCCACAAGATGAACATTCAAACTGAACTTTAGTTTTTGCCACTCTAGTCCTTATTCTGAATCTCTACTACTTTCCTATTGATATACCAGGTGGTAGCCATCATCCCTAAAGCAATGGTTATGTAGTAACTAATTATCCTCCAAAGGAATAATGCTAATCCAATAAATGAGTCTCTTGTAATTAATGGTCCCTGGAAAAGCACAAACAAACCTTCAACCCCACCACTTCCACCAGGTGTAGGTACTACAAGAAATGCAAGGTTCATTGCTAAACTTCGAAGTACAGAAAGAACTTCCTGTGCAGGTAATAAACTCAGGATAACAATTGTAGGCAAGGCAACCCGGGCCAACCAGGACATTGTTGAAAAGAAGAATGCTTTTAGTAAAAAGCTCGGTGGTTTCTTGCGAAGCCTATGCGCATAACCCTCAAGGTTTTCAGCTTCTGCATTAATCTTTGTCTGAAATTTTCTCAGAAAAGGAAGCTTAAAAATCGACTTTATCACCTTTTTTATGGCTGACGGGTTTACTAATACACCATAGGCTAAAAGTCCGGCGTAGCTTAATAAAATGACATACAACAATATCATTGATGCTTCCCCAATCAAACCAATATTGGTAGGAACTACTTCATAGTAAATTCCTGAAATAAGGAGAACTGGTATTGCAATAGCGAAGTAAATCTGATCTAAAAGTACACTATATAATATTATCGCAGTTGCTTCCCCCAGTTTCAGCCCTTCTTTAGTCATTGCGTATGTTGCCATGGGAGCTCCACCAATCGTAGAAGGTGTAACTGCTGATGTGAAATCCCATGAGAGCATAACCCTAAATGAGGCCATCCAACCAATAACACCGCCTGAAAGAAACTTGATCTTAGCTGCAGAAAACCAAACCCTGAGAAATGATACAACTAATGCTATCACCAGGCCCGGCATACGTTTTGGTACAAGATGATCTAATACACCAGGGGTATAAGTATAATAGATAACCGCAGCCATTGTAAAAATACTAAGCGATATAGAAATTACCAGATACTTTCTGGATATGAAATTCTGTGGTTGTTCTATATTTGTATCTTTATTACTCAAACAGTGATTTTCAGTTTTCTCAAGTATAAAAAAAGCCTTGCAAGAAACCCTGCAAGGCTACAATTATTTTACGAAAAAGTTACGCCAAAGTAATCTCATCGTTTAAATAAACATCCTGGATCATATTGAGTAGTTTTACTCCTTCACCAATTGGACGTTGGAACGCTTTACGACCACTAATTAGCCCCATTCCTCCTGCTCTTTTGTTAATTACAGCAGTTTTTACTGCATCAGCAAAATCGTTTGAACCAGATGCACCACCAGAATTTATCAAACCAGCGCGACCCATAAAGCAGTTAGCTACCTGGTAACGAGTTAGATCAATTGGGTGATCGGAAGTAAGTTCTGTGTAAATTCTATCATCAAGTTTACCATAGCTCGAATCTCCTGAGTTCAGCGCTTTGTAGCCACCATTGTTGGTTGGTTGCTTTTGCTTAATAATATCAGCACCAATAGTAGTTCCAATATGATTAGCCTGACCCGTTAAATCTGCAGATGTGTGATAATCAACACCATCAACTTTGAATGCATCATTACGAGTATAACACCAAAGAATAGTAGCCATTCCCAGTTCGTGAGCATATGCAAATGCCTGAGCAACTTCCTGGATTTGTCTGTTCGATTCGCTTGAACCAAAATAAATGGTTGCACCAACAGCAGCAGCACCCATATCATATGCCTGATCTATGTTACCATACATGATCTGATCAAATGTATTTGGGTATGTCAGTAACTCGTTATGATTAATTTTCACAACAAAAGGAATCTTATGGGCATATTTACGAGACACAATTCTTAATGCTCCAAAAGTAGACGCCACAGCGTTACATCCAGACTCAATTGCTAACTTCACGATATTCTCAGGATCAAAATAATCCGGGTTTGGTGCAAAAGATGCTCCACCAGAATGCTCAATTCCTTGATCTACAGGAAGAATAGAAACGAAACCCGTTCCACCAAGTCGTCCTGTTGTAAATAATCTTTCTAAATTTCCTAAAACCCTGTTATTACGATCAGAAATAGACCAGATATCATCTACAAATGTTGCAGAAGGTATTGCTAGACGGTCTG
Organism: Balneolaceae bacterium; assembly: GCA_040222185.1. Classification (GTDB taxonomy): domain Bacteria; phylum Bacteroidota; class Rhodothermia; order Balneolales; family Balneolaceae; genus JAVKDP01. The sequence goes on from JAVKDP010000044.1 coordinate 39,601, forward strand.
TACTGATTGTTTTACTTTCGTGAGCTAAAAGATAAGAAGCTTCATCTCCAAGAAGCTCTTCAATCTTCGATGTATCAAGTGACATATCTATGTAATTTGTAATTAATTTTTAAGAGACAAAAATATATGAGTTAATATGTGAAATGACTAACTCAAGTTAAATTGAACATCATTCATCGTACTCATTGAGATCAATTTTCTTATCTTTTATGAATACTTTATGAACTATGAAAATTGATACTATAACACTTCCCGAAAAACCGCTTTTCCTTGCTCCGATGGAAGATGTGACGGATTCACCATTCCGACAGATCTGTAGAGCTAAGGGAGCTGACATTGTATTCACTGAGTTCATAAGCTCTGAAGCATTAATTCGGGATTCAGATATAGCCATCCACAAAATGAGTTATACTGAGAGTGAAAGACCTTTTGGAATCCAGATTTTTGGTGGAAGAGAAGAAGCTATGGAAGGCGCAGCAAAGGTAGCTGAAAATAACAACCCTGATTTAGTTGATATCAATTTTGGATGTCCGGTCTATAAAGTAGTAAATAAAGGCGCAGGTGCTGCATGCTTGAAAGACCTTGGAATGATGGAGCGAATGGCCGGTACTGTTGTTGATGCAGTTCAAAACAAACCTGTAACCGTAAAAACACGTTTAGGTTGGGATGATAGTACCATTCGAATCCAGGAGGTTGCACTAATGCTTCAGAGAGTAGGTGTAAAAGCATTGACGGTACACGCCCGAACGAGAGCACAAAAATATACCGGAGATGCCCGATGGGAATGGTTAAAAAAACTTCGAGACACTCCTGGTCTTGAGATTCCAATTATTGGAAATGGTGATGTTACATCACCTGAACTAGCCAAGAAAATGTTTGATGAAACCGGGGTAGATGGTGTAATGATTGGCCGAGGGGCCATAGGTAATCCATGGATTTTCGAACAAACCCGCCATTATATTGAGACAGGAGAGTTACTCCCTCAACCTACTCTCCAGGAACGCCTTGAGTTATGTGCTGAACAACTTCGTTTATCTGTAGCTCACCAGGGTGAGAAGTATGGAGTCATCATAATGAAAAAGCACTATGGACAATATCTAAAAGGTATTCGAAATGGTAAGAAGCTCAGAATGGAGCTTATGGCTCATTCAGAAATGCAGCCTATTCTTGAAATTTTACTGAACTTCAAAGAAGAAGAATTTTACGCTGTAGTTTAATTTTCGCTGTAGCATATTTAATTGAATCTTTTCTAAAAACAGTACGTACTTCGCTTGCAGAACAAAAAAGGAGATTGTCATGTTAGCAAGACTAGCCAGAGTTTTAAAATCTTTTGTAGGAGTTGCAGGAGCCACTGCAACACCGGTAAAAGCAATAACAGGTATTGTATTGAGTATGATTGTCCCTTACCTGCTTTATGCTTTTCTAGGCGGTATTGGAATAGCTTTAGCCATTGTAGGAATAGGCTGGGCGATTTGGTATTTCGCTAAAAAGAAAAAGTAACCTAGAGATACTCTCTTCCAAAAAAGTCTTTCAGTACCTTTGGCACTCTCACCTTACCATTCTCTTCCTGGTAAGCTTCCAGTATGGCAGATACAACTCTTGGTAATGCCAATGCAGACCCATTTAGTGTATGGACCATTTCAGTACTCTTTTCCTCTTTCCTATAGCGAAGCTGCATCCTTCTGGCCTGAAAGCTTTCGAAATTAGAACAAGAACTCACTTCTAACCATCTCTTTTGCCCTGGGCTCCATACTTCCAGATCGTACTTCTTGCTTTGAGTAAAACCCATATCCCCAGTACACATCAATAAAGTTCTGTACGGTAGATCAAGTGCCTGTAACAGATTTTCAGAGTGTTGCCTCAAACTTTCTAACTCATCGTATGATGTTTCAGGCTTTACAATCTTGACTAATTCAACTTTATCAAATTGATGAAGACGATTTAGACCGCGAACATCTTTTCCATAAGAACCAGCTTCTCTTCTCCAGCAGGGTGTGCTACATACATACTTTATGGGTAAATCTTTCTCTGCTATAATTTCATCCCGATGGAAATTTGTAACTGGCACCTCTCCTGTAGGGATTGCAAAAAAATCATCGCGAGGAATAACATACATCATGTCCTCTTTATCCGGAATCTGTCCGGTTCCCCTTGCTGAATCTTCATTAATAAAATATGGAGCCTGTAATTCAGTATACCCTGCCTTGATGCCTTCGTTTATAAAGAAATTAATGAGCGCTCTTTGTAGTTGAGCTACAGCTCCAACATAAAATGGGAATCCAGCTCCGGTTACTTTCACACCACGCTCAAAATCTACCCATCCATAGCGTTCAACAATTTCCCAATGAGGTTTCCTCCAGTCCTGCTGATTAGGTTCACCCCAGCTTCCATAGACTTCATTTTCCTTTTCTGTTGATCCAATCGGAACGGTTGAGTGAGGTACATTTGGAATTTTATACAATAGACTCTCACGCGCTTCCTGGACCGTTTTCAGATCTTCTTCTAACTTCTTTACTTCCTCTTTCAAGCTGGATGTTTCAGCAATAATTGCCTGGGCTTCTTCTTTTTTGCCCTGCCCCATTAAAGACCCGATTTCCTTGGCCTTTACATTACTTTCATTCCTTAGATGATCTACTTTATGTACTATAGAACGCCATTCTTCATCTTTGATAAGAACTTCATCTACAATTGCTGATGATTTTTCCCCTTTTGCTAACATTCCCTTTTCAACACGTTCTTTATTAGCTCTGATAAAGTTTATATCCAGCATCCTTCTTCTGCTTTTAAGTTTTTAAATATTCCCAGAAGATAAGACCAAATACGGAAATGGATGTTCTTTTTTTGAAGGAATTTTCTTCATTCTTTTTAACATCATGAAATGGTATTGAAATTTGTTTGCCTAAATAAATTAGGCTATTTTTCCAAAGTCATAGAAATTTTAGGAATAAAGGTTTACTACATGACTCACCTGCTTGATGAAATTGACATTGCTATCCTTAATCACCTCCAAAAAAACGGGCGTGCCCAAAGAAACAAAATTGCTGAATTAGTTGGACTTTCAGTGCCCTCTGTTTCTGAGCGTATGAAAAAGCTTGAAGAACGAGGTTTAATTGAAGGGTACTATGCTGTACTTAACAGCAAAGATTTCAATTTTGATATCACTGCATATCTCTTTGTTCAAGTAGATGGATCTGAACATTATTCAAATTTTGTTGATAAGATATCAGAAGAACAAGAAATACTAGAATGCCACTCTATTACGGGAGATGGTTCTCACCTGCTTAAAGTTCGCACAAAAAATACATCTTCCTTTGAGAAGCTTCTTTCAAAAATTCAGTCATGGGATGGTGTAGATAAGACCAGATCAAACCTTGTACTTTCAAGCTTCAAAGAAACCCGATCATTGCCTATCGAGCAGGCAACAGAGATGATTAAATAACTACTTATTTATTCAAATAAGGTTATTAAACATCCTCAGATTCATTACCTTTACGACAATCTGTCATGTGTAAGAATTAAGATATGGATCGAGAAGTCTTTCAAGAGCAATTTGGTTTAATAGGAAAGTCTGCTGCAATAAAGCAGGTAGTTGATAAAATAATGCAGGTTTCTAAAACCGATATCACTGTATTGTTACAAGGTGAAAGTGGTGTAGGAAAAGATGTAACCGCCCGTGCTATTCATGGATTAAGCGATAGGAAGCGTAACGATCTCGTAATTGTAAATTGCGGTGCTATCCCCGAAGGAATTATAGAAAGCGAACTTTTCGGCCACGAAAAGGGAGCTTTTACTGGAGCCAATGATAGCAGGCAAGGATATTTTGAAAAAGCTGATGGTGGGACCATCTTTTTAGATGAAATCGGTGATACTCCTAAAAGTGTACAGGTTAAGCTATTACGAGTACTGGAAAATGGTGAGTACTTCAGAGTAGGATCTAGTAAGGTTCAAACAACTGATGTCCGATTGATTGCAGCTACTAACAGAGACCTTTGGCAAATGGTGCAGGAAGGTACATTTAGAGAAGATCTTTACTACCGGTTAGATACTGTTCAAATTTCACTACCTCCTCTTAGAGAACGGCAGGAAGATGTAATTCCAATTTTCAGAAAGTTTGTTGAGGATTTTTCTGCCCGATACGATTCTGTTTTTAAAGGCTTCTCAGATGATGCTCGTGAGTTACTCAGTTCATACCGATGGCCTGGTAATATCCGTGAACTTAGAAATGTGGCTGAGCAACTAGTCGTACTAGAAAAATCTCAATTTATCGATACTGAGCGTCTTCAAAAGTATTTGAAAGGAAGGCAACATGAGGGTTCTCCTGATAATCTGCCTATGGTATCTGAACCGGGTTCCAACACATCTGATGACAGATCAGACTTTGAAAGAAGAGATCGCGAACTTGTTTACAGGGCCCTGGTTGAATTAAGTAGTGATATCAGTGATGTAAAAAAGATGCTCGGCAATTTTATTTATTCTACAATATCAAATAAAGGTATCAAAGCTCTTCCTCCTCATCAGCAAGACTTTGAAACTCCAGAACCTGAACTTAATATAAACCTGGGAAACCAAACGTTATTAGGAATGAGTTCGGTTCCCAATTCGAGAGCAAATCAGGAGTCCGAGATTATTGAACCTGAAGAGCAGGAAGTCTCTCAGTTTTTTGATACCAATGAGATTCCTTCGATTGAAGAAACTGAACAATTTTTAATCAAAAAGGCACTTCAGAAGTTTGATGGAAATAGAAGAAAAGCATCTGAGACTCTGGGCATAAGTGAAAGAACACTCTATAGAAAACTGGATCAATATGGGCTTGCGTAAACTAATTCTTCTGACTTCCGTTGTTGCGATTATCTCTTTTTCAGGTTGTTTAAGGTATAGCTTTACAGGTGCATCAATACCTGAAGGTGTAAAGACTGTTTATATCCCTTTTTTTCCTGATCAGTCCAACAGCGGTTTAGGGGATTTAAGCGATCGCCTAAACGAAGCATTGATTGATCGCTTCATAAATCAGAGTAAACTGCAATTAGCTAACTCTGAAGAAAATGCTGACGCTCTTATTGATGGTACAATCATTACCTATAGTAACCGACCTTTTAGTATTGGTGGAGATGAACAAGCCAATCAAAACCAGGTTATTGTGAGTGTTAATGCTTCGTTTATTTATAAAACTGATGACGCACCACTATGGGATAAATCTTTCCAGGGAACCTTTACATTTGATCCTACCGATGACCCGATAAACGGTGAAAGAGATGCTGCTAATGAGGCCCTTGATCAGATCGCAAACAATATGTTTAACGATGCAGTAAGTAGTTGGTAATTTGCTTTGACAGTAAACACTCGGTGCCCTATCATTGACTAAATTTATGCGAGACCTTCCGTTTAACATACCGAAATCACTTTCCTCATATGTGGAAACTTTTGAGACTGACCCAGAGAAAGTTACTCAAAAGTTGGAGAAACATATAAAGAAGCGTGATCCTGATGCAGTAGGGCATTTCTTACTGGCCTGGTTTTATCATGTTGAAGGCAAAAATGACCTGGCTATTAAAGAAGCTTTGATCGCCAAAAACTTTGCTCCTGGGAGTCCCCTGATGGAACACCTTCATTATTTTCTTGTTCACCCTGAACTCTTTGATGCAATCATACCAAGCTCGAAGTATAGTAAAGAGAGAAAATTACAGCATGCCTCCAGAACATCACCTATTCTTGATCTTGATAAGCTTATAGAAATGCTGGAAGCGGTTGAGTCTCAAAGAATCAGAATCCCTTCTGAAGATGAGGAGTTTGATACAACTGATTTAAGTGAAGTTTCAAACGAAATCGATGACATTGTTTCCGAAACACTAGCTAAAATCCATGTCACTCAGGGAAATAAAAAAGAAGCCATTATGATGTACGAAAGGCTAATTACTGTAAATGAAGATAAAGCCGAAGAGTACAATAATGAGATTTCAAAGCTTAAAGAAAATTAAGCTCTGATAAAGGGGTTATTTAACTTCTCATGTCCAATAGTAGTGGGTAAACCATGCCCGGGATAAATTTTTGTTTGATTTGGAAGAGAGTATAATTTCTCTGTTATCGATTTTTTTAGAAGCTCAAAATCGCCTTTATATAAATCTGTTCTACCAATACTCTCACGGAAAAGTGCATCTCCAGAAATAGCCAACTCTTCATCACTAAAATAGAGCGTAGTATGATCTGGTGAATGCCCTGGGGTAAATATACATTCAAACTCAAGCTCTCCTACTTCGAAATTCCCTTCTGTAGGAAGTGGTTCCGGCATAAAACTAAACCCTACCTGGTTTAGTCCAAACATTGTCGCCTGATTCCCAAAGTTTTCCCATAAAAAAAGATCTTCAATATTTGAATAAACAGGAATTTTAAAATCCTTAAGAACCCTTTGTATACCTAAAACATGATCAACATGTGCGTGTGTAAGTACAATGGCAACTAACTCTGCCTTAGACGACTGTAGGACATTTTTAAATGCTGAGTATTCAGATTCAGTAGAAAAGCCAGGGTCAATAAGAATTGCAGTACTATCTTTCGAAAGCAAGTAAGTGTTTTCTAAAAAGGGCCCTACTTCGAATGTTCTGATTTTCATAGTTGGCTAAAATAAAAAAAGGATGCCATCATTTCTGAGGCATCCTAAAATTCATGTAAAAAGTATAATTACTTTTTGGCGTCGTACATGCGCTTAAAGCGATCAACACGACCAGCCTTAGCAGTAAATGATTTTTTAGTATAAAATGGGTGATTCTTAGAATCAATCTCACTTTTATAAACACCATTTGCAGTAGACATTGTGCTGCGAGTTACAATCTCGCTACCGTCGCTTAGCAATACTGTAATTTCTTTGTAATCTGGATGAATTCCTTGTTTCATAATATCTTCACTTCCTTCAGTTTTTTGGAAAGGCTACAAATATAAGATTATATCTGCGCTAATTCAATGATTTTATAAATCAAATTCGTCTTCTTCTAAGTTGCCAAATGAGGAGAACATTGACCCTACCATATCTGAATAAGTTAGAGCATCATCCAGATCTTGCTTACTTAACATTGAGTTTTGATGCAGTGCTTCCAGTACAAAATCCATCCATGCATACAGTTCATGTTCCGATTTTAGCGAAGTGTGATCCTTAACAAGTTTTGAAAGACCTGATACCTGCTTTAATATCTTATTGTAGTCTTTGTTACTAAGTGTATCCTTTATCAGAACATCATTGCCCTTTGAAAACCAATCGGTTATCTCTTTATAAGCTACAGTATCATCATCCGATCGTCCCTGGGGGTCAGGAAAATACTTCTTAAGCATTTTGCTTATTACCCTGCCAATTATGTGCTTTGCAACGCTTAATGCTCCCTCCTGTTCGCCCTCATAAACCAGCTCTAACTTCCCGGTTAACGCAGGTACTGCATGGTACAAGTCAGCTATTCGAAGCGTAGTTTCCTTTTCATTATTGACAACTGCCCTTCTTTCAGCAGATGAAACAACCTGTTCCATAGCAGTAATTGTCATACGGGTAGACACTCCACTTTTCTGATCAACATATTCCGAATCTCTGGCTTCAAAAGCGATCATCTCAATCAGCTCTCTGAATAAATCTGGTATTATGATCTTTAGATCTTCATTTCTCGTTTGCCAGGCTTCTTGTTCAGTTATTTTAATCCCTGTATCAAGCTCTTTTGGATAATGAGTGATAATCTGAGCATCAATTCTATCTTTTAAAGGAGTGATAATATTTCCCCGGTTTGTGTAATCCTCTGGGTTTGCAGAAAAAGCAATTGAAATATCCAGCGGAATACGAACATTGAATCCTCGAATCTGAATATCACGTTCCTGCATAATATTTAATAAGGCTACCTGTATTCTTGGCTGTAGATCCGGAAGTTCGTTTATTACAAAAATCCCGCGGTTCGTACGTGGTAATAAGCCAAAGTTAATCGAGTTTGGATCAGATAAATTAAGTCTTTGGGTAGCTGCTTTAATTGGGTCGATGTCACCAATGAGATCGGCTACGGTAGTATCCGGAGTAGCTAGTTTTTCACCATACCTTCTTGATCTGTGTATCCATTCAATAGGAGTTCCATCGCCATACTCTTCAATTAGATCCATAGCGTATTTCGAGAGTGGTTTATATGGATCATCATTTATCTCCGAACCTGATACCACTGGCATGTATTCATCAAGAAACTCAACCAACAATCTCAAAATCCTGGTTTTAGCCTGCCCCCTAAGTCCAAGAAGAATCATATCATGCCTGGAAAGAATAGCATGCTGAATTTGCGGCAATACCGTTTTTTCATACCCTAATACACCATCGAAAAGAGGCTCTGATTTCCTGATCTTACTGATTAGGTTCTTTCTAATCTCATCTTTTACGGAAACTGACTGCCATCCACTTTTCTTTAACTCACCGAGAGTTTTTACGGTAGTATGTAATTTATCCATTGCCTATTAATTCGTTTATTCTCTTCTGTAACTCTGCCTCAGTAAATATCATTCATCATTTAAGAAAATTCTTAAATCACATTTGTAAGTGCCTTCGATTTTAAGAGCGTTTCTTCCCACTCTTCCTCGGGATTAGAATCACTGGTTATCGCTCCGCCCGTAGGATATATCAAGGTTCCCTGGTTAATAATCGCAGTTCGAATTACAACATTGAAATCAAATTCATCATCAGGAGTGATATATCCAATTGCACCCGAATATATACCTCTACGGTAATCTTCCAATTCCTCGATTGCTTTCATAGCAGAGATTTTAGGAGCCCCGGTCATTGAACCCATAGGGAAACATGATTTAATGATATCAATAGAATCAGTAGCTTTTTCTACTTCACATTTTATTGTTGAGACCATTTGATGAACAGTTTCGAAGCTTTGAATTTCAAATAACTCTTCAACCTCCACACTTCCTTTGATTGCAAACCTACTGAGATCATTTCTCACTAAGTCAACAATCATTAAGTTTTCGGCTCTTTCTTTTTCAGAATTTTGGAGCTGTTGCCTGGTAATTTGATCTGAAACACCATTTGACGGCTTTGTACCTTTAATCGGCTGTGAACGCACGATATTACTTTTCCTGGACAGAAATCGTTCAGGAGATGAACTACAAACAAAGAAGTCATCGATAGATAAGTATGCTGCAAAAGGAACTGCTCCTTCTTTTTTCATTCTTTGGAATAACTCAAAAGGACTCCCCTCGAATGAATACTTTATTGGGTGAGAAAGGTTTATCTCATAGTATTCCCCTTCAAAAATCTGCTCTTTAGCTAAATTGATTTTTTTCAGGTACTCATCCTTATTTATCTTTTTCTGTTTCCCAAAACTAAAACTATCCCCTTCTGTTTTTTCAAGATTCACTCCTTTATAAGAACCCATCAAGTAAGTAAGTTCTCCAAGACTATCTATTTCTATTAGAACATCAGGAACCATGAAATACATATCTGGTATTACTGATACTTTTTCATTTGATGAACTTAGATTTTCGGTATAGTTTTTTAAATCGTACCCGAGATAACCAAAAAGCCAATCTTTCTGGCGATTTTTGAATAGCTGAAGTTCTTTCCATGGATTACCATCTAGCGTTCGCTCTTCTCCGTCTTCAAAAACAATAATACTCTCCTCATTACTTTTTATCCAGCATCTTGGCTTGGCTGCCAGGTAACTTTTCTGGCTCGCACCATGATTCTCTTTTTGAGAATCCAGAAAAATTACACTGCCAAACTTTTGGTAGTGTGCTATAAGGCTTGATATGTCAGGGTTCTTTTGTTCCATGAGATTAAGCAAAGATGATACGGCTTATACCCGATTTTTTTATGACGTTTTCCTTATCATTGAACATAATTTTTCTATATGCTCTACAAGTCTCTGTTAAAACCTTTCTTTTTTAGAAAAGATGCTGAATCAGCCCATGAATCGGCAGTTAAATTTTCATCTGCTATAAGTCATTCAAAGTTTCTGCAAGTGCTGGTTAAACAGATTTATGGATATGACAACACTGATCTGGAACAAGATTTTTTTGGACTTACTTTCCCTAACCCTATCGGTTTAGCCGCAGGTTTTGATAAGAATGGAGAAACTCCTTTAGCTATGCAAGCTATAGGCTTTGGGTTCGTAGAGATTGGAAGTATTACAGCTCAACCATCACAAGGGAACCCAAAACCAAGGGCATTTCGCCTTCCAGAAGATCGTTCGCTAATTAACAGAATGGGTTTAAATAACCAGGGAGCTGAAGCAATTGTTGAGCGTCTTTCTACTCTAAAACTTGATATCCCGCTTGGTCTTAACATAGCTAAGACGAATGATTCCAGTATTCATGGAGATGCTGCTTTAAAAGATTATTTATTTAGTTATGAGCTGGCAAATACAGTTGCAGACTATATAACAGTAAATATTTCTTGTCCAAATACAGGAGAAGGCAAAACTTTTGAAGACCCCGATACTCTTAAAGCACTTCTTGAATGTTTGGAGCTAAGCAAAAAAGGCCGGAAGCCTACACTTATTAAGTTTTCTGTTGATACAGAAAAAGCTATGCTTACCAGGCTGGTTGAGCTATGTGAAGATTTCAATGTTGCCGGCTATGTAGCCACGAATACTTCTTCGAATAGAGATTCTTTAATTTCTTCAGAAAGCCTTTTGAAAGAAATTGGGAATGGTGGTCTTAGCGGACGAGCTATTTCTTCGCAGAGCACTTTAGTTGTGAAATGGCTATATGAAATCCTTAAAGGTGGAAAACCTATCATCGGAGTTGGTGGAATTGATAGCCCCGAATCAGCTAAAGAAAAACTTGACGCTGGTGCAAATTTAATTCAGATCTATACCGGAATGGTATATGAAGGCCCTGGTTTGATAAAAAGGATTAAGCGTAGACTATAACCTTTCCTCTTACTTCCGAACTTCAAATTCGATGTCACATCTTACTGCAGAAGCGACCCCATCTACCAAAACCGGCTCAAATGAAATAAAGGAATCAATAGCATTTACATAAGCCGTTATCAGCCTTTCATTTTCTGTATCTGAAGCAAGCTTAAACTCATCAATAATCCCTCTCTGATTAATATAAAATAGGAATGTAATAGTCTCATCAGTTGTACCGTCAGGTATGTTAACCGTACTAAGGAATGTATTCATCCCACCTCGAATATAAACCTCCTGGTCTATGTCATAACAACTTAAATACTCTTGATCCTTCTGTGAAATTTGATCGGTTTCTTCTGGAGTTTCTGAACCTGAAACAACAGTTGGTTTTGTAAACTCTTCTTTCAATGCTGCTATACGCTTTTGAAATATCGGATCGTTAAACTCTGATGTAAATAACTCTATTTTGGAACGAGTTGAGTCCCAATACACTCCTTCATAAGGAAATAAAGTGTCAAAACTAGGTTCCGTTAGTGTTGAGTCTAGTATTGAAACATACCTCAAACTATCTTGAGTAGTTAATAAAGTATCTGTAAGAAACGCTCTTGCTGAATCCTGGAGACTAATAAATTCCGATTTCTGTCTTACCCAATCCGATCGCTCTGTTTCCCATGCTATATACTTTTCTGAGAAAACAGAGTCTTCCTTTCCCAGCCTTATAAATATACTAATCGCTTCGAATAGAGACTGAGGTGCAATTTTTTCATTTTTATTCCTAAGTGAAAAACTGACCAGAGTATCTGCTTTTTCTTGAAGACTGATGTTTTCGTTATTGGATATCTCAAAATATTCCTCCATTGAAGTCTTTACTTCATCAACTTCAAATTCTGGTGCTTCGATTCCATATTTCTCAATAAGTCGACTTGCATATACAGATGATGGGTATTCATTAACCACTTCATTCGCATAACTTAAAGCTCGATCTGAATCATTCTGTATTGAATACAGCTCAGATAACGAATACAAAGAAACAGGAGCTACTTTACTATCCGGGCGTTCCGAAAGCACCGTCTCGAAATAATAAGAAGCACTATCGGGGAGTTCTAAAGATAAAAAGAATAAATTCGCTAATTGATATTTCAGAAAAGAAACTTCTTCTCTGACAGAGTCCTGCTCATCCGGTGTGAACGGAATACGACTTAGATCAATACTTAAAGAAACCTGATTTTCAATTATACTTCCTTCAGCTGCGCTTATCTCCCCGTTTGCATCAAGTTCCTGAGCAGAGTTTACAATAATTGCAGAAACCCGCCAGTTATCAAGAAGAGGCCTGTTTCCCCATAATGCTCTAAATTGCTGAGACGCATCTGAGAGTAGTACTGGATTTTTGAAATTAAGGAAGCCGTTGCTCTCGTTCGTAATGTTTGGATTATTTGGCTGCCTCGCATCAACATTAACGAGAGTATTTTGTCTATCTTCTTGCTCTTTTTTTAATCTTTCCAGCTCTTGCCTTTTCTGTTCTTCCAGTACTACAAGTACCGAATCGAACTCTTCTGGCGATAATAAACCCAACCTTAAAAGACTATCCTCCTCGGCAATCTTATTCTTCAAATTCGCATATTCTCCAAAAGAGCTTGCTAAATCTTTTGCTTTAAAGCCTGATGGTAATTGTTCTGCTTTTACACTAATACTTGCAGCTGAATCATAATATGCTGCAGCAAGAGTAAAGTTATTGTAGTCAAATCTCTGTATTTCAGCTAATCCATTGTAAATTCTTACTTTTGTAACAGGCTTAATCTTAATCAACCTGTTCCTTAGGGTTCTAAGGTATATTCTCTCAGCCGCTTCATAATTTCCCCTATCCTGTTCTGTTTTTCCAAGCTCGAAATTTAATTCACCAATAAACTCAGTATTTTTATCATCACGAACCATACTTGAAAATACTTTGTATGCTTCATCCGATCTTCCTAGCGCACGAGCAACTTCGGCTTTCTTTTTTTTGGCTTCAAATTGAAGGTCATAGTTTGTATAAAAGCCCTGAACCTTATCATAAGCTGTAAAAGCCGATTCGGGATTTCCAAGAATTTCATTTATCTGACCTATTAAAAAGTAACCTCGTTCTTTTTCCGATTTTTTAGAAAAATGATTTACAGAAGTATTTAATAAGTCCAAAGCAGTAACCCAGTTCTCTCTTTCAATATAGTGCTGAGCTAAAACAGCCTGTACCTGATACTGAAGCTTACCTTTCCATTCACCTTCAAATAATGAAAGCTGCTCATCCAAATACTGAACTCCGACATTATAAACTTCCAGTTCCAAAAGAACCCTTCCTTTCCAAAAAACAGCTCGTTGTTTCATCTCAGAGTCATCAGTGGAAACATACAATTCATCAAATTTCTGATCAGCTGAAAAATATTCACCTTTATAAAAATATGACTTCCCAATAATCTCCAACGCATCATCAACCCATTTCGAATCGTCGAACTTCCTTAGAATATCAGCTCCCTTATCGATTGCATTTTGGAAATCTGAAGATCCAGCACCTAGTGGTGTTTCATGAACCCTGAGAGGGATAAGGGTATTATAATATCTAACCTGTGATTCACTTTTCTTGACTCCGGTTTTAAAGCTTTTTTTAGCGTTAAAGAAAGTATTATAGTAGGCACTAAAGTCTACATAATTTGATTTAAAAGATGATTTACATCCAAAAATCAGAATTAAGAAAAGCACTATGATTCGAGACTTCCACATATAATAAAATAAAGTGACTTACGAACGTAGCCGACTACTCAATCGTACATACAGTTACCATATTTGTATGTCCTTTTTTTGCAGTGGGAATTCCTGTAGCTATAATTACACGATCATCCTTTTTAACCATTCCGTTATCTCTTAGGTATTCCTGCATCATCATTACGCTCATGTCAGTATTAAATAGCTCATCCAGCCTTACTGAATGAACACCCCAAACCAGGTTGAGTTGCCGTCTTACTTTTTGGCTTTCTGTAAATGCAAATATTGGCATTTTAGGTCTGAACTTAGCTATTCTGCGTGCAGTACTACCAGAATGAGTTATAGTGCTAATTACCTTTGCACCAGTATTATCAGCCATAAAAATACAGGAGTGAGCAATTGACTCAATAATTTCTTTTTGCTTAATTTTTGGTCTCTTGTATTTCAAACTATTATAAAGTTGAACCCTTCTTTCTTCAATCTTTCTACAGATTCTGTCCATAACATTAACTGCTTCCAAAGGATATTTACCTGCAGCAGTTTCTCCTGACAACATTACTGCGTCGGTTCCATCAAGTACAGCATTAGCAACATCAGAGCTTTCAGCCCTGGTTGGCCTTGGATTATTAATCATTGAGTCCAGCATTTGAGTAGCCGTAATAACAGGTTTGCCAACAGCTCTGCATTTTTCGATAATCATTTTTTGAACAAATGGAACTTCTTCAGTAGCGATCTCGATGCCTAAATCTCCTCGGGCAACCATTATTCCATCAGATTCAGCTATAATCTCATCTATTACATCAAGAGCCTCTGGTTTTTCAATCTTGGAAATAACAGCGGCCTCGCTACCAGCTGCTTCAATTCTTTTCTTCAGGTCTATTACATCCTCAGCTGAACGAACAAATGAAAGCGCAACATAATCTGCGTCTTGTTTTAACCCAAACTCCAGATCTCTTATGTCCTTCTCTGTTAATGCCGGAATTGAAATTTTCACATTCGGAAGATTCACCCCTTTTCTGGATTTAAGGACCCCACCAACTATAACTTTTGCCTCTAAATTCTTTTCCAGCTTTTTTGTGATTTTAAACTCTAACAAGCCGTCATCTAGTAGAATAATATTCCCTTCTTCTGCTTCATCTACTAGCTTTTCATAATCAATCGGTATTACTGTGCTCGTTCCCTCTACCGATTCGCCAGTAATTGTAATGGTACTTCCTTCTTCTAGTAACTGACCTCCATCTTTCATTTGGCCAACTCTAATCTTTGGACCTTGTAAATCCATCAAAACAGGAATGCTATAATTATTTTCCCGGGCTGTATTCCTGATAAATCCTATTGTTCTTGCATGGTCTTCATGTGTTCCGTGTGAAAAGTTCACTCTCGCAACATTCATACCGTGTAGAAAAAGATTTTCAATCCCCTCTTGAGTGTTACAGCTAGGCCCTATTGTGCAAACAATCTTTGTCCGTCTTAATGGAGTAATCATATAATTTATATATTGTACTTGTTAGTCTCGAAAATTAGTGTTTATATACTAAAGATAGGCTAAATGAGGTTATCAATGTGAAATGTTTTTATAAAAAATATATTACTATTAAACTTTACTGTTCACTTTCTGATTTATGAGACTTTTAGCTATGGTATTGAGTCGTTATTTGAACTTCAAGTATCCTTTATTATTTATATTTCTATTCGTCGTTGGTTGTTCAAATTCTTACATAGATGATATCGACAGAAGTGGTGGGTATGAGTATCGACCAGGGTTTCCAGAAGTACGTTTAGTTACTGCTGGTATAGTAGATGAAATTACAGACAGCACCAAAATCAGCCTAGCTGCTGAAATTGTTTATGGGAGCCTGATCTTTAAGAAATTCGAGGATACTTTTAAAGCCGATGTTGTTGTTGATGTTCAGATATTGGACCAATCAAACCCAACAAACATAATTAATGTAAAACAGTATCCTGTTACTATTACCCAAAAAGACTCCAGAACTTCATTAAGCCAGGAAGCTTTTTTAGTGAAAAAGGAATACCCTGCACAACCAGGTGACTACCTGATACACTTTTCTGTTACTGATCTGAGTAATAACAAACAAACTGTACGTTCATCCACAGCTTATATACCTAATCCTGCAGAGACAACTCCTCATATTACAAATATTAGAGTATTCTCAAAAAATGACCCTTTAGAAGACACTTTCGATCCTGTCACAACCTATGATCTATCTAATAATGCAGACTCAATTAGATTTGTATTCCAGGTAACGAATAATAATCCGCAAGAACCCTTGGAGCTCAGTTCAAGATTAATCAAATTTAGATCTGATACGTCTTATGCACGACCTATGAGCTTCCCGAATTATAATTCATCCAGCTTAGCTTCAAAAGGAATAGCTTTTGACAAATACGAGGTCATAAATTCCTCCAGAAGGATCATAAACCAATCAGGTAGTGTGTCTATCGAATTCGCATTTCCAGGCTTAGACAGAGGGAATTATCGTTTTGAGGTAAATAATGTTTCTGAAAATGGGGTAAAACTCTTCAAGGCTAGAGAGTTTAGTATAAAAAGCCCTAATTACCCTTCTTTGAAATCTGCTCGAGAATTAGCGGCTCCTTTATATTATTTAATGGGCAAGAAAGAGTTTAATAAACTCATGGAAATTGAAGATGAAGTTGAGCTGAAGAAAGCGATTGACAGGTTTTGGTTAAACAATATCAAAAATGAAAGAATCGCTTTAAGCGTTATTTCACTTTACTATGAGCGAGTTGAAGAGGCAAACAAACAATTTTCGAGCTTTAAAGAAGGTTGGAAAACTGATTTAGGAATGGTTTATATCCTATTTGGACCTCCATGGTATGTTCTAAACTCATTAGATGAATCCCGCTGGTCTTATTCACATGATGTCTATGACTTTGATTATAATTTCTTTTTTAAAGCCTCTCGGTTAAAAAGCAGGGCTTTCCCATTTGACAATTTCCTGCTTTTAAGAAATAATCAGTATTTCAGTATACAGTATCAACAAGTTCAAAAGTGGCTTACGGGTACGATATTGCGGGATAATCTATAAAAGACCTTTAGAAGAAAATTGTGCCGAGAAAGGCTTCTGCATTGAGTTCTTCTCTTATTTTCTCATTTATTGCAACCGTATTAGTTGTACCTCTTGGATTCAGAAAGTTGTCTTCTGCATCTACAAATACCTTTTCCATATCAATTCTGGATCGTAAAAAGATAGTCTCATTGGTATCTGTTACAAAGATAGGGTCAAAGAAATATTTTTTTATAAAATCTATATCACTCCGGTAGGTAAATGATTCCCCATTAACACTCCCTTCAATAATAATAGAGTAATTGTTGTCTCCACCAAAAAAATCAGGATCAAGTATCGTAGCACCATCTTCCACAGGAGCTAATGACAATTCATACGAGACAAAACCATTAAGTTCGAAACCTAAACCAGTAGAGATAACAATCCTGTCACCTGAAGCAGAAGCGTCATAGCCAAATATGAGTGCATTAATATCTGAACCAGTTCTTAATTCTGTCGAATCCTCTGTGATAAGAGAGAAGCTGTTTACGGCATATTTAAACTCTTCAATTCTAAGCGTATCCTCACCAAAAAATAGATCCGTATTGAGATTATCCACTAAAAAAAGAACTTCTACTCTTTTTTGAATTTCAAAATCGGACTTGAGACAGCCTGTAAATAAAAAAAGTGAAGCTACCAGGACTAAAAAACTGTTTTTCATTGTATTTGATCTGTTATTAAAAGTGATTAACCGCTACGGGAACTATTTATTATCGTTTGATCCAGATAAAAAATAGCAAAAATAAAAAAGCCACACTTACAAAAGTGTGGCTTTAACAAAAGTACTTGTCAAGGCTTACTTAGCCATAAAGACATTTGAACTCTTTAGGTTTTCAGCTAATACAAAACCAGCAGTATCACCAAGGTCTAAAGTCAATAAAACTTCACCCGCAGTGAATGAGCCAGTTAGATCTGATACAGCAAATGTTAAATCAGGAGCACCACCGCCCCCTAGGTTAGCATCTGTGATTGTAAATGTATCAGCGCTTGCATAGCCAGTACCACCTGTAGCAACAGTAACTGTAGCAACACCATCAGCATCAACTGATACATCAAATGTTGCACCTGTTCCTGAACCACCAGTAGCAGCTAAACCTGAATAATCAGCTTCAACTCTAAAACTATCAGCATCAGCAGCACCTGTAACAGCAACAGCATTAATTGTAGTAACTACAAAGTTAACTGTGATGTCAGCAGTTGCTTCTCCAGCACTAATAGTAATTGGTGAAGGAGTTGCAAAGCTATAATCAGTACCCGCTCTTGCAGTTGAAGAAGCGTTAGCACTAAAGTTCACTGCAATATCAGATGAAGCAACTCCATCTGCAGATATTAACTGAACCTGAATAGTAGTTGATGTGTTAGTAGCACTCAGATTGTTGTTGTCTTCCAATGGGAAGAATGCAAGCTGATCTGGTCCATCATATGTCTTTTCAACATCGCCTTTGTCAAATAGGTCATCGCAACCTACAAACAAAACCGGTATCAAAAGAAGTAATGAAAATATTTTGTTTTTCATAGTAGTATAGTCTTTGAAATTTATTTTAGAATTATTCTGAAACTTCGTATTCAGGATTTTCAACTAGAAGCGGATTAACGTTCTGAAGTGTAGTTCCGAATGGAGCAAGAATTCTGAATGAATCAGATCTCATCTTAAGATCAGCACTTACACCACTAGGAATATCTCTTCCTAATCGCTTTAGATCCCAAAAACGGTGACCTTCTACTACAAGCTCTCTAGTTCTTTCGTTTAAGATTTCATCTTCGAAAGCAGTGATATTAGCAAAATCACCAGCAGCTACAGGACCTAGTCCACGAGCAGCTCTTAGAGTATTTAGCGGGCCAACACCAGCAGCAATACCACCAGATTTAGCAGCAGCCTCAGCTTGAATCAGATATAACTCAGCAATTCTAAAATAAGGGATATCATCTACAAAGTTTCCTTTGTAACCATTCCACTTAGTTACTGAAAAGCCTTCATCATTAATAGTTGCACAACCGTTAGCTGTAGCACCACTTGTTTGCTGTGCGATACAGTCGTTGTACCATCCTTGAAGTCTGTTATCAGCAGGATCATACAAATCTAACACATAGTTAGTAGGAACTTGCGCTACCCATTGATCAGAAGTATAAGCAGCTAAGCCAGAGTTAGTGTTACCACCAGCAATAGCTTCAGTGCTTGCATTAACTTTGATTTCAAATAATGCTTCTGGGTTTGCCATAGCAAACATAGTACCGATAGCAGCTGAGTCACTAACAAGAGTTAAACCACTTGCAGTAATTGCAGCCTGAGCAGCAGTACTTGCAGCAGCCCATTCGCCTGCATACAACTCAACTCTTGCTTGCATCGCCATTGCGAACTCCATAGTAGCAAAACCATTTCTGCTTGTAACTGCACCAGTTGATGAAGCAGTTAATAAAGTTATAGCAGATGCTAGATCAGCACGAATCTGAGCGTAAACCTCATCAACAGTATTTCTGGCTACTGGCTCAGCATCAGCTAAATCTAAAGTAGCATCTGTTCTAAGCATAACACCCAGGTTGAAACCTGAAGTAGGACCATTGCTAAAGTTACCAGGCTCATAGCCAAGCGCTCTAACAAGAGTATGGTATGCCCATGCACGAAGTGCAAGTGCTTCACCTCTATATTGGTCTCTAGTAGCATCATCAAGAACTCCATCAGGGATAGAGTTAATAATTAAGTTAGCATCCTGGATTAACTCATAAGCTCCACCAAAAGGTGAGATATGAGCTGTACCGCTTGTACTTACAGAATTATTCAAAGCATTGAAACGAGTAGAACCAGGACGGTTAAATGTTTCATCAGCTAGAGCTCCAGGTCCTACCATATACTCTGTAGTCATATCAAAACTACCTAGTATTTTAGCGTACATGGAACTTCTAACTCCGTTAACACCTGCTTCAGTCTCTAACGCATCACTTACAGAAATCTGTGTAGATGGTTGTGCGTCATCAAATATTTCATCGCAGCTCCACATTCCTACTAAGAGAAATGAGAAAGCTAGATATTTTATTAGTTTAATTTTTTTCATTGGTATATATCCTTTTTACTTATTTCAATTAGAAACTAATATCGATTCCACCATATACCTGCTTCTCAGTTGGGTATGAAGCAAAGATTTGGTTTCCGTAGATATCATTTACACCTCTAGCAAACTCTGGGTCATACCATGGCCAAGAAGTTATAGTAACAAGGTTAATTGCAGAAGCATACAGTCTCACGCTACGTACACCAAGTCCATCAAGGAATTCAGCTGGTAGGTTGTAGCTTAATGAAACGTTTTTCAAACGAATATAACTTGCGTTGTAGATCGCTTGAGTTCCTAACTGAGTACGGTAGTTATCAGTCTCAGGATAATCGTTACCACCTTCGATTGCTCTTGGGTAATAAGTGATATCACCAGGATTTCTCCATCTGTCAAGAACTTCAGTGTTCAGGTTCATTAAGAAATCAGGAGTTCTAGTGAAGTAGTAATCAGTACCAGGGAATGCCCATTGACCAACACTAAACTGTAGGAAAGCGTCAAGACTTAGTCCTTTATAACTGAAAGTATTACCAAGTCCACCAACGGCATCAGCAACACCATCTTTGTACTCTACTCTATCAGCTACACCAGGAGTGTAAGAAATGTTTCCATCAGCATCGTACCACATTGGACGACCGTCAGCAGGGTTAACACCAGCCCATCTTGGAACCTGGATAACACCTAATTGCTTACCAATTTGTAGAGATGTGAATCTGTCATCAGGACGGATATCAACACCATCAGGTAGCTCAAGAATTTCACTACGAGTGAAAGCTACGTTAAATCTAGTATTCCAGTTGAAGCTGTTAGTACTAACGTTAGTAGTGTTAACTTCGAACTCAATACCTTCATTTCTGATGCTACCAATGTTTTCAGTAATTGAACCGAATCCACTATCGCTAGGTAACGGACGACCAAATAATAGTTCGTCATTATCTTTTTGGTAAAGGTCAATAGAACCAAATACTCTACCTTCAAATAATTCGTAATCTAAACCGATGTTTAATTCCTTCGCTTCTTCCCAAGTTAGGTTGTTGTTCGCTAACTGAGTAGGAGTTACAGCAGAAGAACCTAAATACGTACCGTTTAGACCGAATAAGTTCTGAGAGTTAAAGTTACCAATCGCAGAGTTACCAGTAATACCGTAACCTACTCTTAGTTTAAGATCATCAAAAAGTCCATCAGGGAAGAAATCTTCTTCACTAATTCTCCAAGCACCAGATACAGATGGGAAGAATGCCCAACGTACATCAGCACCAAAACGAGAGTGACCGTCATAACGACCAGTAAATGATAAGAAGTACTTCTCGTCGTAGTTATACTTCAGGTTAGTAAAGTAACTAGATACGATATACTGAGTATTAGAACCACCAGCACTTACAGGAGTAGCAGTTGCGTTCAGTACATCAAAGAAAGAACCTGCAATGTTATCACCTCTAGTGTTGTAAGTTTCTGAGTAAACATTTTTGTACTCAGTACCAGCAAGACCAGAAACATTATGAATTCTATCAAAAGTGTAACGACCGCTAAATACTAGACGGCTTTGAACGTTTTGGATGTTTCTGTTAACATAAGTAATCCAACCATTTTGAACAGGAGCTGCAATTGCAGATCTGTACTGCTCATCCTGAGTGTTACGGTAATCAACAGCTACCTGGCCACGAACGTTTAACCAGTTTGTGATTTCATAAGTCATGCTCGCATCAGCAAGTACTTGGTTAACTTCAACACTTCTGTCAACTTCGTCACGAACAACAGCTGGGTTGTTATTTAGACCGAAACGAGTTTCAGGGTTGTAAGATCCATCAGCAAGGTATGGGAAACTCATTGGAGCTTCGAACATAGCCTGAGAAGGAGGACAGTTAATAAAGTTACCATCCTGGCAAACACCAAATTGAGTACTTCTAGAAACGTTTAACGTAACAGCAGTGCTTAATTTGCTATTGATTCTGTGATCAATATTAGTTCTTAAGTTAACTCTTGTAAAGTCAGTATTGAAAGCAGTTCCTTCTGTGTCTTCAAAACCACCAGAAAGGAAATATGTAGTTGATTCGTTACCACCAGATACAGATAGAGAGTACTTTTCAGTTACACCTTCATCAAAAATGAAATCCTGCCAATCAGTATTTGGAAGAGTAGGATTATCTGGATCGTATCCTGGTGCATTAGCTGCATCAAAGAAAGAAACAAAGAAATCAAAATAATCTTGAGTGTAGAATGAGATGTCTTCAGTTAAAGCAACACCATCATTAATAGCGAATGCTTCACCCATGTATTGAACATACTGATCAGAAGAAATGTAATCTACGTTTCTAGAAAGATTTCTAATACCACGCTCAACATTAGCACTAACTTGAGTAGCACCTCTTTGTCCACGCTTAGTAGTAATGATAACTACACCAGCAGCAGCCTGAGATCCATAGATTGCAGAAGCAGCAGCATCTTTCAATACTTCAATAGATTCGATATCAGCAGGGTTAATAGCATTTAATGGAGTAGTACTTGTTAAATTAGAAGTATTTCCAAGTTCAATTTGTACACCATCAACGATGTAAAGCGGCTCAGAAGCAGCGTTTACAGAACCATTACCACGAATATTTACCTGGAACGCAGAACCTGGGTTTCCAGAAGTAGTACTGATTGTTACCCCAGCAGCACGACCTTGTAGTATGGATTGAGCATTTTGTAACGATACATTTTGAATTTCAGATGCTCGTACACTAGATATAGAACCTGTTAATTCTCGTTTGGTAGTAACTGCATAGCCGGACACAACAAGTTCATCTAATCCAATCGAATCAAATTCTAAAGTTGCGTTCAGGACAGTTTCTTGATTCGATGAAACAGTAACTGTTCTCTCGAATGTTGTGTAACCAATAAATGTAACTGTAACTGTATAGGTACCAGAAGGGACATTTTCGATTCTGTAGTCACCGTCGGCATCAGTAGCATCGCCACGGTTTAACTCCACAATCAAAACACTCGCACCTGGAACGGTTTCGCCGTCAGTGTCTGTAACAGTACCACGTATCACACCTTGTGCGTAGATACCTGCAGACAAAGAGAAGGCACAGACTAACATTGTTAGTAACTTCTTTAACATAGATGACCTCATATGTTTGTTTTTTATTAATAGTGAATCTTACTTGTAAGAGTAGCTTATAATCGTCACAAATAAGTATGCCTTCTAAATTCAACAATAAAAAAATATAAAGCAAGTCTTTACTTAATCTAATTACATGAAGCAATGTGCGTATTTAGCACTATAAGTATAGATAAACGAATATTGGGAGTTATCCGAATCCTGATGCTGTTTGTTATCAACTAGATAAGGCACCTTTTAAATAAGGAATACTATATATATGCCTTTATTACCCAAAAATAAAAAAAGCCTTTCCAGTTTTCCGGAAAGGCTTTTATAGTGGCGGGGACAGGATTCGAACCTGCGACCTTCGGGTTATGAGCCCGACGAGCTACCAGCTGCTCCACCCCGCGATTTTGTGGATTACAAATATACACTTTTTATCCCCCTAACATCAATACAAAAGTTTTCTTTTTTTCAGCTCTGCTGATTTAATCTTTCTATATTTCAGGATAAAATTTAATTCCCCAAAAAATGATTAGTACGAGTAAAGCAATAGAGCTAGAAAATGAGCACGGTGCACATAACTACCACCCTCTTCCGGTGGTGCTTTCGAAAGGTAAAGGTGTGTATGTATGGGATCCGGAAGGAAACCAATACTTTGATTTCTTATCAGCTTACTCTGCTGTAAACCAGGGTCATTGCCATCCGAAGATTACACAAGCACTTCAAGATCAAGCAGCAACACTGGCATTAACTTCCCGGGCTTTCTTTAATGATGTATTAGGAGAATATGAAAAGTTCATCACGAGCTTTTTCGATTTTGATAAAGTACTTCCTATGAACACAGGAGCTGAAGGAGTTGAGACAGCAATCAAGTTATGTAGAAAATGGGCATACGAACGAAAAGGTATTCAAGAACAAGAAGCACTGATTATAGTATGTGAAGATAACTTCCATGGGAGAACAACTACTATCATCTCTTTCTCAAATGATGAAGATGCCAAAAAGAACTTTGGGCCTTATACACCGGGCTTTATCAAAATCCCATATAATGATATTCAAGCTCTAGAGAGTGCATTGAGTCTACCTAACGTTGCTGGATTTTTAGTAGAACCAATTCAAGGAGAAGCTGGAGTAGTTGTTCCTGATAGTGACTTCATTTCTAAGGCTGCAACACTGTGTAAAGAAAATGAGGTTTTATTTATTGCTGATGAAGTACAAACAGGTATAGCACGTACTGGTTCTTTACTTGCTGTATGTGGTAATTGTAATTGTCCAGGTAAATGTGAGCGAGGTAGTACCTATATAAAACCGGATATACTAATTCTTGGTAAAGCTCTGTCAGGAGGATCATATCCAGTCTCAGCAGTACTTGCAGATAACGAAGTAATGGACGTGATAAAACCAGGGCAACACGGTTCAACCTATGGTGGAAATCCCATCGCTTGTAAAGTAGCTATTGCTGCACTTGAAGTTGTAAATGAAGAAGCACTAGCTCAAAATGCCCGAACACTTGGTAAATTATTCAGAACTGAAATGAAAAAAATAGTAGAGGCCCATGATCTATTTGTTAGTGTTAGGGGCCGAGGCTTACTGAATGCTGTGATAATTAATGACAGCCCGGAAAGTGATACCGCATGGAGATTTTGCCTTGATTTAAAAAAGAATGGATTGCTCGCAAAACCTACGCATGGAAATATCATTCGATTCGCTCCTCCCCTTGTAATGACGGAAGATCAATTAATGGAGTGCGTATATATAATAAGGAAGACCGCTGATCAATTTATGAAATAGAAGTCAGCTATATATATAAGGTCAATCAAAAGCTGTAATAGAGACGAAAATAGCCAATAAAAAATATTGCATATATATAAGGTCTAAATATTTAGCTAAACATAGCATCTCTTTTTTACCTAAGCCAGCTCATTCTACTTCTGTTTACCTCCTGTAACTAGAAAATATAAAAGCGCTTTTCCAGATTATATGAGTTAAAAATCGCTCAAAGCGAATGATGAAAAAACAAGAATTATAGGCTATACACTTTAAACGCTATTGAGAGAATTTGCGGTATTCCATAGCTTTAAGAAATTCCACTCTAAACAGATTTTTAATGCCTACAACAACTACTGCTATTCATCCTGATCAGGTTCACAAGATTCTTAACAAACATTTACTCACTGATGGTTTTGAAATGGTGTTAGACCTTGAAAAAAGTCAGGGCCCTTATTTATACGATTCTAAATCAGGAAAGCAGTATTTGGACTTTTTCACCTTCTTCGCATCTAACCCTTTAGGCATGAATCACCCTAAGATTGCAGGGGATTTTGACTTTGTTTCAAAGCTAGGAAGAACTGCTATTAACAAACCTTCAAACTCAGATGTTTATACCAATGAGTTAGCGGAATTCATGAGCTCATTTAGCAGGGTTGCGGTTCCAGAACACCTACCCCATTCTTTCTTTATTTCAGGTGGTGCTTTGGCTGTAGAAAATGCTATGAAAGTAGCTTTTGACTGGAAAGTTCAGAAAAATTTCCAGAAAGGTTACAGACATGAGCTAGGACATAAGGTTCTACATTTTGAAAAAGCCTTTCATGGCCGTTCCGGGTATACACTTTCAGTTACTAACACGGTTGAGGATAAAGTTAAATACTTCCCAAAATTTGACTGGCCGCGAGTTATTAGTCCGGCCAACATGTTCCCGGAAACAGTAGATGGTTTAGCTTCTGTGGCTAAGCAGGAAGAACTTGCTATTTTACAAGCTGAGCGATATTTCGAGTTATATAAAGATGATATTGCCTGTATTCTCATTGAACCTATACAAGGTGAAGGTGGTGATCGACATTTCAGGCTCGAATTCCATAAAGCGTTACGTGAATTAGCTTACAAACACGAAGCTTTACTTATTTATGACGAGGTTCAGACTGGTGTTGGAATGACGGGTAAATTCTGGGCCCATGAACACTTTGTGACTCCAGATATCATTTCGTTCGGGAAAAAAGCTCAGGTTTGCGGAATACTAGCCGGCCCACGTGTCGACGAAGTTGAAACAAACTGCTTTGCGGTTTCTTCCAGAATCAACTCAACATGGGGTGGAAACCTTGTTGATATGGTTCGTTTTGGAAGAATTCTGAATATTATTGAGGAAGATAACCTGGTTCAGAATGCTGCTTATGTTGGCGAACACCTTGTATCAAGATTAGTACATCTTACAGAAAAACATGAATACCTGTCTAACCCTCGGGGTAAAGGGTTATTCTGTGCAATTGACCTTCCCGATTCACACTCAAGAAATGCTGTGGTAAATGAATGTATTGCTAATGGTTTAATGATTCTTTCATGTGGTGATAACACAGTACGCTTCCGTCCTCCACTAACAATTACCACAGAACAAATTGATGAAGGTCTGGATATACTTGAGAAAGCTTATATCAAGTCGTTAGATAAATGCCCTGTAGCTTAATACAGGGTATTTACACCATTTGGTGACTTTCGGGTTGCATAACGATTTCATTTACTACCGAACCTTCAGGAGCCGTTACAACTGAAAGAATTGATTTTGCTATAGCATCCGGGTTTAGCATCATCTCTTTTTTAACCCTCATATTTACAAGTTCGTCATCCCAAAATGGTGTGTCTACACCTCCAAGATAGAACAGTGTGAATTTCACTTTGTCACGTTTTAGTTCTTCTACCAAAGCCCTGGTAAATCCTTGAATTGCGAACTTGGATGCAGCATATACTGAAGAGTTCTTCATTACATATTTTCCCATAGTTCCGGGGAACATAATCACATTTGTTGAGCTGTCTTCTTTCATGTACCTCAAAACTGTTTGAGTTACAAGGAAGGTTCCGTATACATTCGTATCGATAACTGCTTTAGCGTCCTCAGGATTAATCTCTTTAAATGGCTGAATAAGACCTTTACCAAACGCATTGACAAGCACATCGATTTTGCCCAATCCGCTTTCAACTTCCTGTGCCATGTTCTCCACTGAGGCTATGTTTGTAGCATCTACCTGGATAGCATAGGCATCTCCCCCATTCTCATTGATTTCTTTGGCTACCGCTTCGGCATTGGACTTGTCTCTACCTGCTAACACCACTCTTGCTCCTACTCTTGCAAATTCCTTTGCAGCCGATGACCCGATCCCTCCGGAGCCTCCAACTATGAGTACAACCTTATTTTTCATTTCCCAATATCCTTTCTTGATGAATAGTCAACTGGGTAAATGAAATATGGAGTAGTTTTCGTTCCCTCGAATTTATGATTTGGCTAAATGCAGTCCCAAAATCTAAAGTGACTCAACAACATTCATCGCATCTGGTATCACTGATTCATACGTAGCTTTCATATCGGCTACATCCAGAGAGCAAGCTCCTTCAATATTCAAAGTACTTCCAGAAACTTTACCTAATTGCGTAACTGGTACATTGGCATTCTTGAAATGAGCCAAAGTAGCTTCGAGATTTGATTCAGAAACAGTAATTACTACCCCAGATTGAGCTTCGCTAAAAAGTACTTCGTGCTTTGAGCCAGATAGAGCATCAACATTTACATTTGCTCCGACCCCACCATGAATAGCCATCTCGGCAAGTGTGATAGATAAACCACCATCTGAGATATCATGTGCTGCAGTTATTAATCCTGCTTTAATAGCGGATAATAGAGCGTCCTGCATATTAACCTCAAAATCGATATCTAACTCGGGAGCATCGCCCGTAGTTTTATTATGAATAACTTTAAGGAACTCAGATCCACCCAGGCCTTTTCGGTCAGCTCCAATATATAGTACAACATCTCCCTCATTCTTGAAGTCCGGAGTCATCGCATGATTCTCGACATCTTCAATCAATCCAAGCATACCAATAATCGGTGATGGGAAAATGGCATTATTTATATTTTCATTATAGAAACTTACGTTCCCTCCGGTAACCGGTGTGTTTAATGCTCTGCAGGCATCTCCCATTCCACCTAAGGCTTCTTTAAAAGTCCAGTAAACCTCCGGTTTGTATGGATTTCCAAAGTTAAGGCAATTAGTAATAGCTAAAGGTTTACCTCCGGCACAAACAACATTCCGGGCAGACTCGATCACTGCAATTTGCCCACCTCTTCTAGGATTCAGATAAACATAGCGGCCATTACAATCTGTTTTGGCAACAAGACCTTTATTGGTTCCTTTAATACGAATCACACCTGCATCAGATGCTCCCGGAGCTGTAACTGTATTGGTTCTTACCGTAGTATCATATTGTTCATGAACCCACTTCTTAGAAGCTATATTCGGTGAATTCAATAATCTCTTAATTGTATCAGAATGATCTTGAGGATGAGTTAAAGAGTCCAGGTCAAAATTTTGAGTTTCTTCCAGATACTCAGGCTTTTTTGTCTCCCGAATATACTGAGGAGCTCCCCCACCCAATACCAGATGCTCTGCAGGAATATCTGCTTTAATCTCACCATTTTTTAAATACGTAACCCGGTCTGTATCTACAACCTCTCCAATTACTACACCGTGTAAATCCCACTTTTCATACACGTCAATAACTTCTTGCTCACGACCTTTCACCGCTACTACAAGCATACGTTCCTGGCTTTCCGAAAGTAAAAGTTCATATGCTGTCATTCCGTCTTCACGCGCTGGAACTTTATCCAAATCAATAAGAAGTCCTTGTTCACCTTTTGCAGTCATTTCACTTGTTGAACAAGCAATTCCTGCCGCACCCATATCCTGCATCCCGATAATAGCACCAGTCTTAAGCACTTCAAGGCTAGCTTCTAATAACAGTTTTTCTGTAAATGGATCTCCTACCTGAACACTGGTTTTCTTTGCTTCACTTTCTTCACTTATTTCTTCGGAAGCGAAGGTTGCACCATGAATCCCATCTCGACCTGTACTTGCTCCTACAATCAAAACAGGATTACCAATTCCCTGGGCAATTGCTGAAACTGTTTTCCCTGCCTCAACCAAACCAATGCTCATTGCATTAACAAGAGGATTCCCTTCATAACTTTCATCAAAATAGACCTCACCGCCAATTACAGGAATACCAAAT
Source organism: Balneolaceae bacterium (assembly GCA_040222185.1). Classification (GTDB taxonomy): domain Bacteria; phylum Bacteroidota; class Rhodothermia; order Balneolales; family Balneolaceae; genus JAVKDP01. The sequence continues at coordinate 68,471 of JAVKDP010000044.1, forward strand.
GAGTTTCCATAATCACCGATTCCACGAACTACACCATCCAGCAAGAAGCGAACATTTGGATTCTCCATACTACCAAACCGAAGTGAATTCAAGCTGGCAACCGGTCGAGCACCCATAGTAAAGATGTCTCTATGAATCCCACCTACACCAGTAGCCGCTCCCTGGTATGGTTCTACTGCTGAAGGATGATTATGGCTCTCAATTTTGAATGCACAACCTAAGCCATTACCAATATCAACAAGCCCGGCATTTTCTTCTCCTGCACCTACAAGCAGATGCTCCCCTTCACGAGGTAATTTTTTAAGTTCTATGATTGAATTTTTATAAGAACAATGTTCACTCCACATTACAGAATAAACCCCGAGTTCTGTAAAGGTAGGCACCCGGCCTAACCGGGTTTTTATCATTTCAAATTCTTCTTCGTTTAAACCATGTTCGATTGCCAGATCAAGGTTTACTTCTGGTTCCTGCACGTTAGTTTGAGCCATGAAATCCGTAGAGTTGTGAGTTTGAATTTTGAGAAGAATAAATGTACGAGGATTTTCAAATAAATAATGAAGAGGTTTTCCACGATTAATCCACAGCGCATCTTTTTTTCTCCTCTAAATTTTAATTAAATCAGTCTGGTTATTGCATCTTAATTCAAAGCTTCTTAAAATCTAATATCGATATTCGAATATGAATATTAGAATTAATAAATTTCTATGAAATTAGTCTCTCAAGGCGCTCAGTACGCTATTTCAGCAATCATCGCTATTTCCAAGCATCCTAATGATGTTATTTCTGCTTCCGAACTATCCCGATCTTTGGATTGTCCTGCTGCATATTTATCTCAAATACTCTCAAAGTTAAAAGCGCCGGGAATACTAAAATCTCAAAGAGGGTTAAACGGAGGGGTTTACCTGGCCAAACCACTTGATCAAATCTCTGTGTATGATGTGCTTGCCGCAATAGATGGCGAAGCCTTCTTCTCAACTTGTTTTATGGGCATTGAAGGTTGTGGACATATTGAACCTTGTCCATTCCATGATTTCTGGTCCTTGCAAAGAGAAAACATAAAGCTATGGCTACAAGGTACCACCTTTTCAGATGCTGAAGCTGTTATGAGCCAGGCATGGTTTAATGAACGCCTCTCTTTTACCACCGGAGTGAGTTAGCGAAATGAGCTCCTCTTCGACCATAACAACAACTAACTGTTATCATTGTGGGGAAAAATGTGTTGAGGACGAGTTAATATCAGATGAAAAATCTTTTTGCTGTGCGGGATGTAAAACCGTATTTGAAATATTAAACAACTACGATCTTTGCACCTATTATGAGCTGGATGAAGCAGCAGGTAATACAGTGCCTAACGGGATAGAAAGAAAGCGGTTTGATTACCTCAAGGATGAGGAAGTAATTGAAAAGCTTATCGACTTTAGAAACGGAACAACGGTCTCAGCTTCCTTTTACATACCAAATATACATTGCCCATCATGTATTTGGCTTCTTGAAAACCTTCAGAATATTGATGAAGGAATCCTTAGCGGAAAAGTTAATTTTCTAAAGCGGAAAGTTACTTTTGTGTACAACTCAACCAGTACATCTCTTAGAAATATTGTAGAGTTACTTTCTACTATCGGATACGAACCAAATCTGAAGCTAGGCCAACTAGAGTCTGATCAAAGAGAAGTCAAGGACCGCAGGTTATGGTTGAAACTGGGTGTGGCGGGGTTCTGCTTCGGAAATATTATGCTATTTAGTTTTCCTGAATACCTCAACCTTGATCAATCGGTATCATCCAACTCCTTTAAAATCTTTTTCGGAACCCTGAATATTGTTCTCGCTTTACCTGTATTACTATACAGTAGTGTCGATTACCTGAAATCAGCATGGGCAGCATTAAGTCAAAAAGGAATTAATCTAGACGTCCCTATCTCCATCGGGATTATAGCCTTGTTTGGCAGGAGCTTATATGAGATTCTGAGCGGGACTGGCTCTGGGTACTTTGACTCTTTTACCGGGTTCATCTTCTTTTTATTAATAGGAAAAATAGTCCAGCAAAAAACTTTTGAACAACTCTCCTTCAATCGAGACTACAAGTCGTATCTGCCTATTTCTGTAATCAAAATATCCGAAGATAAAGAACTATCTGTGCCCGTTGATAAGCTGGAAATCGGAGATCAGGTTACTATTAGAAATCAGGAGCTTATACCTGCCGATGCTGTTCTTGTTTCTGAAGAAACACAAATTGATTATAGCTTTATTACCGGTGAGTCGGAACCAGTTCTTATCGAAAAAGGTACTTTAGCCTTTGCTGGTGGCAAAGTTATCGGAACTCAATCTGACTTCGTAATCTCAAAAAAGGTTGAGCATAGCTACCTGACTCAATTATGGGAAAACGAAGCATTTAAAGGTGAGGATAAAAAGATTTCCGTGACTTCCTTTGCTGATCGCATAAGCCCATATTTCACAATTATCGTAATAGGTATTGCTCTGCTTTCATTAGCAATCTGGCTACAGATTGAGCCTTCAAAAGCATTTACCATTTTTTCTGCAGTATTGATTGTAGCTTGCCCTTGTGCACTTGCACTTTCCACCCCATTTACTCTCGGATCTACTTTAAATATTTTATCCCAAAACGGGCTATTTGTAAGAAGCACGTCTGTATTAGAAAGTCTTTCAAACACTGATACTATTACATTTGATAAGACCGGTACCATTACAGAGTCAGGGAATACTAAAATAGACTTTGTAGGAAGTACACTTTCAGCGGATGAATTACGATTTATATCCTCATCATGTCGTACTTCCACCCACCCCCTTTCCAAAACGATCTACAAAGAGTTAAACACAAAAAGCTTACTAGCTCCTGATGATATACATGAAGTGCCAGGTAAAGGGTTATTTGCCAATTTTGGAAATACTTCGTTATGGGTTGGCAGTCAGAACTTTTTAATAGAGCAAACCGATTTATCCTATTCTGATTTCCCTGACTCCTCAGAATCTGGCTCTGTAGTTCATATCTGCATTGACAATAAGTATAAAGGTTACTTCCGATTTGAAAATAACCTGAGAGAAGGTATCGGATCTTTGTTAGCTAAGCTTTCTGGCAGCTATTCCACTTTTTTGCTTTCCGGAGATAATGAAAAAGAATCATCCAGGCTTGTCGGATTATTTCCAAACAGAAAGTCTATGCTCTTCAACCAGTCTCCTATTCAAAAGCTGAATTTCATTGAGAACCTTAAACAACAAGGTAAAGAAGTACTCATGATTGGAGACGGACTAAATGATGCAGGAGCTTTAAAAACGAGTAGCTTTGGAATCGCAATCTCCGATGATACAAGTGCCTTTTCTCCAGCTTGTGATGCTATTGCTGAGGGAGACTCGATCAAAAACCTTGATACCTATTTGAGTTTTTCTAAAGCTGCATTCAAGGTAATTCTTTTCAGTTTTGGCATTTCACTTTGCTATAACCTGGTAGGCCTTGGATTTGCCGTAACAGGACATTTATCGCCATTGGTTGCAGCAATTTTAATGCCTTTAAGCTCAGTAACTATTATGGCTTTTACCTATTCAGTTACTCGAGTAATAGCATATAGAATGGGATTAAGAATATGGGAGTAATTGTAGTTCTCATAGCATTTAGCCTAACCGTAGCCCTCGGGTTTCTCGCGGCTTTCTTTTGGGCAGTGAAATCAGGTCAATTCGATGATCCTGAAACACCTTCAATACGAATGCTTTTTGATGACAAAATTTCTTCAACGAATAAAAACAAACATAAAAAATCATAGGGACTAACTATGTCGATGGATACATTTCATTATGACAATAAAATAGTTCGCAACTTTGGGATTGCGGCTATGACCTTTGGTATAATCGGTTTCATTGTAGGCCTGATTATAGCATTAAAACTCATCTTTCCTGACTTCCTGGGTTTTATCCCGGAACTCTCATATGGAAGGTTGAGACCACTTCACACAAATGCGGTTATCTTTGCATTTGCGGGCAATGCAATTTTCTATGGAGTGTACTATTCACTTCCAAGACTTTGTAAAGCTCCAATGTGGAGCCCCGTTTTAAGTCAGATTCACTTCTGGGGATGGCAGCTTATCATACTTTCAGCAGTTCTAACTCTTCCTTTTGGTATAACTACCAGTAAGGAATATGCAGAGCTTGAATGGCCTATTGATATTGCCATCACAATCATCTGGGTTGTTTTTGGCGTAAATATGATCATGACGATCATGAAACGTAGGGAAAAGCACCTTTACGTTGCCATATGGTTTTATATCGCAACCTTTGTTACAGTAGCTGTTCTGCATCTTGTGAACTCTTTTGAAGTTCCTGCAACACTTTTGAAAAGCTATCCAATATATGCTGGTGTCCAGGATGCATTGGTTCAGTGGTGGTATGGTCATAATGCAGTAGCTTTCTTTCTGACTACTCCATTCCTCGGGATTATGTACTATTTCATTCCGAAGGCTGCAAACAGACCTATCTTTTCCTATCGATTATCCATCGTTCATTTTTGGTCACTGATCTTCATTTATATTTGGGCAGGACCTCACCACTTACTTTACACTTCTCTTCCTGGTTGGGCTCAGGCTCTGGGAACCGTTTTTAGTTTAATGCTTATTGCACCATCCTGGGGTGGTATGTTGAATGGTCTATTGACTCTTAGAGGAGCCTGGGATAAAGTTCGCGAAGATCCTGTACTTAAATTCCTTGTGGTTGGTGTAACAGCTTATGGTATGGTAACCTTTGAAGGCCCGATGCTTTCTATTGCTAATGTGAACGCTATTGCCCACTACTCTGATTACATCGTAGGGCACGTTCATAATGGTGCTTTGATGTGGAACGGAGGTTTAACCTTTGCGATGTTATACTACATCACACCAAAGATCTATAAAACCAAGCTTCACTCTGTTAAGCTGGCGAACATCCACTTTTGGTTTGCAACGCTTGGTGCCATTTTCTATGTAATTCCAATGTACTGGGGTGGAATCACTCAGAGTTTAATGTGGAAACAATTTACAGCTGATGGTTTCTTACAATATCCAAACTTCCTTGAGACAGTAGTGCAAATTATCCCGATGTACGCTCTACGAGCTTTCGGAGGTGCTTTATTTATTGTTGGTGCAATTTTTGGAGTGTATAACATTCTAAAAACAGCAATGAACGGAAGTCTTGTTGATCAGGAAGAAGCTCAGGCTCCAGCTCTTGTTCAAACAGGTGAAGAGTCTGGCGGACACTGGCACCGAAAGCTTGAAGGTAAACCACTTAAGTTTACAGTATTGGTAGTTATATCTATTCTAATAGGTGGAATCGTTGAGTACATGCCTACTGCACTCATTGATTCAAACATTCCTACAATTGAAAGTGTTAAGCCATATACTCCTTTAGAAATTGAAGGTCGTGATATCTACATCGCTGAAGGATGCAACAACTGCCATTCACAGATGATACGTCCTTTCCGATCTGAAACAGAGCGCTATGGCGAATATTCAAAAGCCGGAGAGTTTGTATATGATCACCCTCATCTTTGGGGATCGAAACGCACAGGACCAGACCTTCATAGAATTGGTGGAAAGTATCCAGACTCCTGGCATTTGCGCCACATGTACGATCCGAATTCAACTTCTCCTGGTTCAATCATGCCAGCCTATCCATGGATGCTTGAGAAGGAAATTGATGAAGAAAGTATACCAAATCGTATAAATGCACTTCGTACAGTCGGTGTTCCATATGCTGACGGGTATGAAAAACTTGCCATACGTGATCTAAGAGCTCAAGCTGAACAGATTACCAATGGCCTGCGTGAAAACGGATTTTCATCCGTTGAAGGAATTGAGATCACCTCTGATAAGCAAATCATAGCTATGATTGCTTACCTGCAGAGGCTTGGAGTAGACATTTCCGGCACAAAAGATCCATTTGAAGGCCTACCATCTAATGCCCGAATGGGTGCTAATATCAAGGAGAACTAGCCATGTATAAAGAAGTACTCAGAGCAATGGATGGCGTAGCCGTCTTCCCAAGCATTTCGCTCATTCTCTTTTTTGGATTCTTTGTTTTGTTAATCAGCTATCTGATTAAAACAGGGAAACATCACTGGGATGACGTTGCGAACCTTCCTTTAGACACCGATGAAAATATAAATCAGAAACTCTCAGAATCATGAACATTTTAGATGACGAAAAAGACAAACTATTAAATCATGAATACGACGGCATACAAGAGTTGGATAATCATATGCCTGTTTGGTGGCTTTGGTTATTCTACTTCACAATAGGTTGGGGTTTTCTATACTTGTTGTATTACCAGATCACTGGTGTTGGGCCTGACCAGCATGAGCAGTATGCCCTGGAAATGGCTGCAGCTGAAGAGAAGTACAACCTTACTTCACCAGATGGCGAGACTGACAATAGCGTTGCCATAGTAGCAACCGATTGGGTCTTCGAAACCGATGCTGCTTCTATAGAAAATGGCAAAACTATCTATATGGGAACTGGAAATCTATGCTTCACTTGCCACGGTGGTGCTGGTGAGGGGATCGTAGGGCCTAACTTGACAGATGAGTTCTGGATACACGGCTGCTCTGCTGAAGAAGTTGCTACCAGTATAAGCAGTGGATTTCTCGATAAGGGTATGATGGCCTATGGTAGCGGAGCCAGAATATCTGACGATGACATGATTGATCTAATCAGCTATATAGCATCATTGCAAGGTACAAACCCGGCAAACCCGAAAGCTACAGATGAAAGCCGAGCAATAGAATGTTCAATTAAATAGAGGTAATTATGTGTACTAATATCGTTTTTGATGAAAAAAAGGATACTATGAAGAAAAGATGTTCAGGGAACTGTAAAAATAACAACTGTGCCTCGAAATCTAACATTGGAAATTCTTCTTCTCAACGTATCCCAAAAGTTGAAAAGGTATATACACTTTCTAAGCAGAAGGGAGTTCAGAATAATTAGTCATGTCCTCTGAGAAAAATAAACACATCCAAAAAGATCAATATCGCGACCACCTTGCTACAGTAAATGAGCAGGGTGGCCGCAACTGGATTTATCCAAAGAAACCTAGCGGCCGATATTACAAAGCAAGAAATGCCGTAGCTATGTTTCTACTCGCTTTCTTCTTTGCTGGTCCATTTATTGAGATAAATGGGCATCCACTGTTGATGATTAACATAATTGAGCGACAATTTGTGATTTTCGGTGTGGCATTCTGGCCTCAGGATCTTCATTTACTCGTATTTGGGATGTTAACTTTTATTGTGGGAGTAGTTCTTTTCACAGCTATTTTTGGACGCCTCTTTTGCGGTTGGGCTTGCCCTCAAACCATTTTCATGGAGATGGTCTTTCGCAGAATAGAATACTGGATTGAAGGAGATTCTTCAGCTCAAATCCGGCTGAACCGAGCTCCGTGGACTACGGAGAAAATCATCAAGAAAGGAAGCAAACATGCCATTTTTTATGCGATGGCATTTTTAATTTCTAACCTGTTCCTGGCCTATATAATCGGGAAAGATGCCTGGTTTGAATTGATAACAGATCCTCCATCAGAGCACCTCGCTGGTTTAAGTTCTATGATCATTTTCAGTGGCGTATTTTATGGAGTATTTGCTTTTATGCGAGAACAGGTTTGCCATTTTGTATGCCCATATGGTAGAATGCAATCTGTAATGCTTGATAATAATTCCATTAATGTGATGTACGATCATGTACGTGGTGAGAGCAGAGCAAAAATAGGTGACCGCCATAAGATCGAAACCCGAAAAGCTACATTAGCTGATTTAGGTTTTGGCGAAGAAATTACATTTGGAGACTGTATTGACTGCTATCAGTGCGTTAAAGTATGCCCAATGGGAATTGATATTAGAAATGGCACTCAACTTGAGTGTGTGCATTGCACAGCCTGTATTGATGCATGTGATGAAATCATGGACAAAATTGATAAACCCCGGGGTCTTATCAGGTATTCCTCTGAAAATGCAATCAGGAAAGAACAGCGTAAGATTATTACACCACGAGTGCTTGGTTATAGTGGTGTTATGTTAATCTTGTTGGCTACTTTTGTAACTCTCATGAATTTAAGAAGCGATCTTGAAACTACTATACTTAGGGAAAGAGGAACACTTTACCAGGAATTACCGAACGATCGTTTCAGTAACATTTATACTATAAAAGTAATTAACAAGACCTTCGATGAAATTGAGTATGAACTTGAATTGATAGAACCCGCCGGAGATGTTGTATCGCTTGGCAGTATTTCATCCGTTCCTGGACAAAGTTTAACAGAAGGTCGCTTTATGGTACAGCTTTCAAAAGAAGATCTTAGCGGTCTTCAAACGGAATTAACTTTTGCTGTCCTTTCGAATGGAGAAAAAATTGAAACTATTAAGACGGGCTTTCTAGGTCCGTCCGATTTGAATTAATCAGGATTATTATGAAAAAAATGAACTGGGGAAAAGGAATCTTTATTACTATCACATTATTCATTATTGGCACACTTAGTATGGTGAGTTATTTCATCAGCCTCGATTTCTATATGGTGAGTAATAACCATTATGAAAAGGGTGTAGAATACCAAAATACTATAGACGCGAAAGAGCGAACAGCTAATCTGGAAGAACCAGTTGTCATATTATTTGATGAGGAGCGAGTTGCCATAAAAGTTATGTTCCCTGATCATGTTATGGAAAATGCTCAAAAAGGAACTATCCACCTTTACAGACCAAATGATAATACTCTCGATCAAAAAATGAATATTGAATTTTCAGCAGGAAGCACTCAGGTTATCCCTATGGAAAGAATGAATAAGGGAAAGTGGGTTCTTACTCTGAACTGGACTATGAATGATTTGGAGTACCAGGAAGAGAAAACAATCATTATCTAATAGTATTTATGAGATGGAACTTTGGACAGCATTGGCTTTGGGGTTTATAGGTAGTTTTCATTGTGTTGGGATGTGTGGTCCTATTGCAATGGCTATCCCGAGAAATAGTTCCAGTATCTTTTCGCTCACTTCCTATGCTGTAATTTATAATACCGGCAGGATTTTAACATATGTGCTCTTCGGACTTATATTTGGGCTATTAGGTACTCAAATTACCATTTCAGGTTTTCAAGGTACACTATCCATTCTACTTGGAGCAGGCATAGTTATTGGCGTATTATTCAAGAGTTTTTTTAAAAAGCGTGAACAGCTTTCGTTCGTTGAGAATCTTAGTCTAATGATTACGAACTCTTATTCTAAACTAATGAGAAAAGAAACTTCTTCTGCCTTGTTTGGAATGGGCTTTCTTAACGGACTTCTTCCTTGTGCCTTTGTGTATTCCGGTTTAGCTGCCGCAGTACTTACCCAAACACCAGTTCACAGCATGGCTTATATGGCTCTTTTTGGCTTAGGAACCTTTCCGGCGATGTATCTGATGTACCTGGCCCCTTCTGTATTATCGTTGGATATGAGACAAATGATGAGAGATTTTATACCCTACCTTGCTTTCACTTTAGGTATTTTTCTTATTGTGAGAGGGATGGTGCTTAATGATCTTATCGTTTCCCCGGAAATTACTGAAAGGATTTCTTCATACTGCGTATTTCCAGGTACAAGCATGAATTAGGACAAGGCTAGAAATTATACTCCGGCTTCCACTCAACTACTTTTTTAGTGTCCATAGCCTCAATGGCCATACTAACGAGAATTGAAACATTCGCCCCTGTTTCGACATTGGAATCTGGTTTCGAGTTTGTTCTAACAGAATCACGAAAATCGATTAAAGCCTGTTTACTGGCATCCATATCATCAGCCACTGTAATTGGTGCTCCTTCTCCTTTAGACCAGGCCTCAGACGTAGCACCCGATACTCCATCCACTAAACCGGTTTCCCGGGCTTCTTCCAGGTTTTCAAGATAAATTCTTGCCCCACCGAAGTTAATAACCAGGCTTCCTTTCTGCCCCTGAACTTTTATTTGATAACGTTCATAAGAGTTTGTCGTTAAGCTGGTGAATTTTGTATTCAATCCATTTGGGTACTGCATCATGATATGAACATTGTCATATGTCTCACGACCATCTTTCCAGTAATCAATTCCACCAAACCCTGAGACATGACTTGGTGTTGTCCCAGCTACCCAGTTACAAAAGTCAATTTGATGAGAACATAACTCAGCTGTAAGCCCTCCTGAGTACTCTCGGTACATTCTCCAATTGATCATTCTCTCCCATTTGGGATCTGACACAGGTCGTCTCCAGTCTCCATTTCTATTCCACTGACATTCAATCGACTCCACATGCCCTAAATAGCCGCTATTAATAATTTCAACAGCGCGATGGTATAATCTACTACTATGATATTGATGACCTACCTGGAAAGTCGGAGTGTAATCACGAACCTTCTTCACTAACTCCTTAGCAGGTTCGATACCTTTAATCATGGTTTTTTCGCAATAGATATGTTTTCCTGACTGGAGTACATCTTCCAATACATCATCATGAAGTGCGTATGGGACAGCAATAATTATAGCATCAACATTTTTGTCATCCAGGATTCTACGATAATCTTCGTATCCTTTTGCACCATTCGTGGCTTTGTTTACGCAATCTTCCAATCGGAATGGAATGATATCAGAACAGGCCGTTACCTGAACCCCTTCAATTTCTTTGATTAAATGTGACAGCCCGGTGCCACGGTCACCAGTCCCGATCACACCGATATTCAAATCTTTGAATTCTCTTGAATGAAAAGCTCCAGCAAATCCAGTGGTTAATACTGCGGCTCCAGCTAAACCTGTACTTTTAATAAAATCTCTTCTTCTCATATTTCCTGCTTATTAAACTGAATCAATATAGAAAAAATCTACCTTCTCTAACTAAAAGCACCACTAAATATTGGGTTTATTGAATATGCAACACTCCTGTTTAAAAACTATACTTTTGGCTCCCAACCCGGGGCGTATTCACGTTTCCAAAGCTTCATTGCGTCCGGGTTATTAAGAATCTTACCTGTGTTAGGATCAATCGTAACACTCCCTCCAACTTCCTGCGCTATATTCCCATAATGGCAAAGCATGGTTGAAATACTTGCATCATCTATAGGTGCCTTTAACTCTTCACCCACACGAATGGCATTTGCAAAATTAATCATATGGTTCACAGTCAGAGCATCAAAACCTCGCGTATCAGCTGTACTTGCAGCACCTCCTCCTTTTGGTTCTACTTCTTCCTTAATGAGTTTACCACCCCGGTCATATAGCAAATAACCATCACGGTCGAGTAAGATAGAACCCGTAGTTCCGTGAATTAATGAGCCTCTTCCTCTGCCCATAATCGGAAAGCCATTACAGCTCTTACCTTCCCAGGAAATCATTTTGCCACCTTCAAATTCGAAACTGGCATTCTGTGTATCATAGAATTCCCAATCATCCTGAAAATGATACCTTCCACCAGTTGAAGTAGCCTTTACAGGAAGGTCGACCCCAAGAGCCCATCGACAAATATCAATTTCATGGGTTCCATTGTTATGAATTTCTCCTGTTCCCCAGCTTTTAAACCAATGCCAGTTATATGGGTGAACATTATCACGATAGTCTTCCCTTGGAGCAGGCCCTTGCCATAACTCCCAATCTAATGTATTCGGGACTTCTACAACTTTACCATTCCCAATTGAACCTCTTTGATTGGAATACCATGCTTTACCATAGTATACATCACCAATAATACCTTCTCTAATCTCAGTAATAGCTTTCAGTGAAGTAATAGAAGAACGCTGCTGGTTTCCCATCTGGCATAATTTCCCGGTCTTCTTTTGTGCAGCAACCAGCAACTCATTCTCGTGTGGATTATGGCTACATGGCTTTTCGATAAACACATGCTTACCAGCTTGCATGGCCATAATCGCCATTGGTGCATGCCAGTGTTCTGGAGTAGCAATCGTAATTACATCGATATCATCTTTCTCAAGAAGTTTTCTAAAGTCTTTTTCTACCTTGGGTACATATCCGGTCATTTCCTGAGACCACTGCTTATGCTCATCAATTATTACATCATCCACATCACAAAACCAGGTTACTCTTGCATTCTCAAGTTTTGCTACCGCTTCAGCGTGAGCTTTCCCTCTGCTTCGGACTCCAACCACAGCAAAGTTGATGGTCTCATTTGGCTTGCCTTTCAAAATAGTAGGGAACCCCAAAGCCAATGTTCCACCAATTCCTGCTATCGTGCTTTTTTTGAGAAATGCTCTTCGATCTAGTTGTTTCATACCAGCTTGTATTATGGGTTTAGTTTTTTGATGAAAATATTCCTGTAGTGTACTTCATTTCCATGATCTTGTAGTAAGATATTTCCTTCTGTCCATGTTCCAAAGCCCGGCCATTTTGAATACTTACTTTCATCAACCAGCTTCTGAAATTCAGGAGTGTTTCTATCATACTCCAATACCTTCCTTCCGTTTAACCAATGTTCAACATGATCTCCATTAGAAATAATTTTGGCATGATTCCATTCTCCAATAGGGTTTGGTTGTTTGCCCTCTGCTTTAATTAAGTCATAAAGCGAGGCCAGTGTCCTGCTTCCTTCTTGCGCACCAAGCTTTGCATCAGGATGTAATACATCATCCAGTACCTGGTATTCCAAACCAATAGATGAGCCAGTACCCTGGTTCAAATTTGCATCAACAAAATACTTGATACCACTATTCGAGCCCGGAGTAATTTTAAAATCTACCCACAACTCGAAGTTGTCAAATAACTCACGGGTAACAATATCTCCGGCGTCTTCTGATTCAGCACCACCCGACTCATGAATCGTGATCGTACCACCATCAACATCCCAACCTGTTCCTTCTTCTGAAAATGGGAAGTCATCTGATCTTGCGCTTCGCCACTTATCCACATTTTGCCCATCATAAAGCAATTCCCATCCCCAGTCTGCCTGGCTATGAGTGAGAGAATTGTAATTATCTTTGGCTGGTACGGTGGTTTCCATTGCATATGCTCTGGGAGCGTCTGTGATAATCCGGATATTTCTCCACATAATTTCGATACCCACATCATCCGGGCTGTAAATACTGTGAACTTGAAGTGCTATAAAGCCTGTTCCTGTTCTGTCATCTACTAAATGAGACACTGGTATTCCATTAACCCAGGTTTTTATAGTATCACCAATTGCCTCAACCCTGAATTTATTCCATTCAAGATGCTTATATGCTGCCTGAGCTTCTGGCATATCTCTTAAAGGGTGTAACCAACCACGGCGTGCTTCATCATAGATACCACCCGTCCAGGCTCTTTCTGAAGGATCAATCTCAACCTGGTACCCATGTGTTCTTCCATCTTCAAATTCAGGGAAACTGTTACTTCGGATTTGAACTCCTGAATTTGTTTCAGCAGAGAGTTTTACTTCATACTCCAAAATAAAATCGCTGTATAAAGCCTCAGTTCTCAGGAAGGAGTTAGGTGTATTATCAACCGTTGTACCAACAATTGCTCCGTCAACTACCGAGTATGTAGCTACTCCTCCAATCTGTTCCCATCCGTTCAGGTTCTCCCCATTAAAGAGTTCTATCCACGGCTCTTCCTGAGTTTGGCAAGCCATTATCAAAGTAAAGAAACAAAGTATCAGGGTGTTATATCTTAAATTCATAAGTGAGTAGTTAATCGAATTAATAATGTATTATGATACTTAATTTCATCATGTTATTAAAGTCCTTTTGACCTGAAAATGATCGCTAGTATTCCACTGCCAGTGCATCCATCAAAACTGCAAAATCATCAAAACATAAGTCAGGTAAAGTGGCTTCAAGTTCCGTTGGATTTGATTTATACCAGGCCACCTTCCAACCAGCACTCAGCCCCCCTTTTACATCCGATGAGATAGAATCTCCTACATACAATATCTTGTTTCTCTCAACTCCTGCAAGCCCCGTTGAATGGTCAAAAATTTTCGGGTGAGGTTTCATCACTCCGACCTCCTCTGAAATGACAATCTGTCGTGCACTATTTTTGAACCCGAACTGATCTATCTTCATCCATTGGGTTTCGGCAAAGCCATTAGTGATTATTCCAACATTGTACTTTTCAGCAATTCTATCATAGGCATATTTTGCCCCATCAATCCATTCCCAATGGTTTCGATAATAACTCATATATACCTTTCCGGCTTCGACATATAACGAAGGATCTATTTCCAGCTCAATAAACGTTTCTTCAAACCTCCTGCGATGCAGGATATGCCGATCGATTTCTCCTCGCCCATATTCTTCCCACAGCCCTTTATTTATGTGATGATAAGTATCGATTAAAGTTTCGAGAGAAATAGACCTAAACTCATCAAAATGATCATGAACATCTGCTAAGCCATTTTGTTCTGCCTTTTTGTGATCAAGGAGGGTATCGTCTAAGTCAAAATAAATGAATTCGGGTGTAAGAACTGACAATGGAATGGTTTTTGATTATAGTTAAATGAATTTGAACCAAATCAATTTTGGCTCGTACAGCGGGCACAAAGTAAACAACTAAATACAAAATCATGAAGGGAAAGTTTATAATAGGAATAGTAGTCGTAGGGCTAATCGTTTTTTTTGGAATAAGTGTTAATAATGGGCTGATAGAAAAAGAAGAAGGTGTTGAGAGCGCATGGGCTCAGGTAGAAAATCAATACCAGCGCAGAGCTGATCTAATCCCAAACCTTGTCAATACTGTTAGAGGCGCTGCAGAGTTTGAGCAAGAAACTCTTACAGCAGTAGTGAATGCAAGAAGCAATGCCTCATCTATCAACATAAGTGCAGCTGATTTAAATGACCCGGCAAAGCTGGCTCAATTTCAAGAAGCGCAAAGCCAGTTAAGTGGAGCACTTTCTCGTTTAATGGTAACCGTTGAACGTTACCCTGAGCTAAAGGCTAATGCTAATTTCCGTGACCTTCAATCTCAACTTGAAGGAACAGAAAACAGAATCGCCACAGAAAGGAAGAGATTTAACGACACTGCTCAAGGTTACAATACAGCTATTCGGAAATTCCCATCAAGCATTTTTGCTTCCATTGGTGGGTTTGAAAGAAAAGCATATTTCGAAGCTGATCAGGGAGCTGAGAATGCTCCATCTGTAGATTTTTCGAACTAATATATTTACGAATTGAACGGAGCAATCTCAGGGTATCAATTTATTATTTCTGAGATGCTTCATTCTTCACTCTATATAGCCCCATAAGTACAATTTTATATGGCCAGATTTTTATCAAAAGAAGAAGAACAGACTATTATTTCAGCTATTAAAGATGCTGAAACCGCTACTTCTGGTGAAGTTCGCGTTCACATCGAAAATAAATGCAAAGCTGATGACCCAGTAGATAGAGCTAAAGAGGTTTTTGCTGAATTGAAAATGCATGAGACCGAACTCAAAAATGGAGTAATTATCTACATTGCTACCAGGGATCATAAACTGGCTATTTGGGGAGACCAGGGCATTCATGAAAAAGTTGGTCAGGATTTTTGGGAAGAAGAGATAAAGCTTATGCAGAAATACTTTCAAGCTGATGATTATGAAAGTGGTATAAAAGATGCAGTTCTAATGGTTGGCCAAAAACTGAAGGAGTTCTTTCCCTACCAAAAGGATGATGTGAATGAACTACCAGATGACATTAGCTATGGGGAGAACAACGATGCATAATCTAAATAAAAAAATTACATTCGTAATTACAAAGACAGCTTTTGTTCTCCTTTTTCTATTAAGCTCCTTTTCATCTGTCTTTGCACAGAACTTTGACTTCATCCCTGATTCTCCCCAGGGCATGGTTAATGATTATGCAGGGATGCTGTCCTCCTCGGAAGAACGAAGGCTTGATCAAAAACTGGTTAACTACAGAGACACTACAACCAATGTTATTGCAATCGCAATCATTGAAAGCCTTGAGGGTAACTCTATTGAAGAAGTGGCTACTGAAGTATTCAGCCGATGGAGGATGTGGGAAGGTGACAACTACAATGGAGTTTTGATTCTTGTATCAGAAGGCGACCGGGCTATCCGTATTGAAGTCGGATACGGGCTTGAAGGCGCTATTCCTGATGTTATGGCTAACCGGATTATCAATGACATCATTACTCCAAGCTTCCGTAACCAGGATGTATATGGAGGGCTAGACCGAGCTACTGGCGCCCTTATTCAACTTGCATCAGGCGAATTTACAGGTACACCAGAAGGCCTGAGTAATAACGATGGATCAGGAATTCCAATTGATGTAATAATCTTTTTAGTAGTTCTGATCC
Organism: Balneolaceae bacterium; assembly: GCA_040222185.1. GTDB lineage: Bacteria > Bacteroidota > Rhodothermia > Balneolales > Balneolaceae > JAVKDP01. The sequence goes on from JAVKDP010000044.1 coordinate 84,721, forward strand.
TGCTTGTAATCTCACGAAGCGGAAGAGGAGGACGAGGCGGAAAGCGCACATTTGGTCCAACTGATGTTGTTGAAGTCCTATTTTGGAACCAGGTACTTGGCGGTGGTGGCCGCAACAGGGGTGCTGGATTTGGTTCTGGTGGAGGAAGCTTTGGCGGCGGTGGCGGATTCGGAGGTTTTAGCGGTGGCGGCGGATTTGGCTCAGGTGGCGGTGGTGCCAGCGGAGGTTGGTAGTATTCATATCAGCCTATAAAACTTGCTCCAGATCGTAAATAATGTCTTCTATATCTTCGATACCTACAGAGATGCGGATTAACCCCTCGCTTATTCCGGCTTTCTTCCTTAACGATACATCCATAACGGAATGCGTCATTGAAGCCGGATGTTGAATGAGTGTATCAACAGTACCCAGACTTACCGCGAGCGTACACAACTTCACATTGTTCATCAAATACTCACCAGAGTCATATCCTCCCTTCAACTCAAAAGAGACTACTCCTCCAAAGCCATTCTTCATAATTGATGAAGCCAGGTTATGTTGAGCATGAGACTCTAGACCCGGATACCAGACTTTTTCTACATTTGGATGGTTTTCAAGATAATTCGCTACTTGCATTGCATTCTCAGCATGCGTTTTCATACGCAATGCCAGAGTTTTAACCCCATGAATGAGTAACCATGCATCCATCGGCCCTGAAATTCCACCCAGGTTTTTCCTGAAGGTTGAAGTATGATGCTCTTCTAACAAACTTTTCTTAGCCACTAATGCACCTCCAACAACAGAACCATGCCCACCCAGGTATTTTGTTGTAGAATGAACTACTACATCTGCCTGGTAAGCTAGCGGCTGCATATGATATGGTGTAGCAAAAGTATTATCTACCATTACCAAAGCACCATATTTATGAGCCATTTTTGAAATACTAAGAATATCACTGACTGCCATAGTTGGATTAGCAATACTTTCGAGATAAACAAGCTTCGTGTTTGGATGCTTTTCCAATTCTATCTGTAAAAGAAATAGATCACTTGTGTCTACAAAAGAAGTAGAAATTCCCATAGCTGGTGCTTCATCTGACAGGAACTGGCTTGTACAACCATAAAGTGCGTCCTGTGCAATTACATGTCCACCCGAAGCTATACTGATTATCCCGGTAGTAATTGCAGACATCCCGCTTCCAAATACCATACCACTGTAAGACTCGCTATTAGGTAGTTCATGAGTTTCCAACTCACAAATGATTCTTTCTAAATGTTCTACCGTTGGATTTCCTAGTCTGGAATAGATGTGAGATGATCCTCCTTCTTCACCAGCAAAAGCTTTTTTACCCTGTTCAACGTCATCAAAAATGAAGGTCGATGATTGATAAATAGGAACAAAGTGTGAACCAAACTGGTCATTGGATTTTTTACCAGAATGAATAACCTTAGTATTGAAAGAGTGCTTTTTTTCTAATGTTTTCATCATGATACAGGAATATTTGTTTGCTCTTTTATAGTACCAAGTACAATACTCGTATGAATCCGCTGAACATCAGGCAACGTTGTAAGCTTTGTTCTCATAATATGCTCATAGTCTTTCACATCTTTAGCTACAATATGAAGCATAAAGTCACCATCACCTGTAGTGTTGTAGCATGCTATGATCTCCGGGGTGTCCTTTACAGCAGTTGTAAACTCTTCCATAAAGCTGAGTTGATGAACACTTAAGGTTACCGTTACAAAGGCACTAAATCCTTTGTCGATTGACTCTCTGTTTACTTTTGCTGAATAACCTTCAATTACCCCCTCTCTTTCTAATCTTCTTACTCTTTCCAGAGTTGGAGTTGTGGTTAGGTTAATCCTCTCAGCAAGTTCCTTATTCGAAAGTCTGCCTTCTTTTTGGAGAATCTTTAAAATCCTTAAATCGGCTTCATCAAGTTTTACATTAGCCATATATCCTACGATCTATTGTCCTTTTAATATATAATTCTACAAATTATACTTATGACAGTCAATCATTGCAATAATAATCGGAATATTAAGACTATTATCCTGATATTTTTATTATTTCAGAATAATAAACTAGAAAAGCCTCATGAAATTGAATTCATGAGGCTTTTGAAATTAGACCAAGTAATTAAATAATTACATTGTTTCGGTTACCTTCTTTGTAGTTAAACCTTCTCCTGAAGGAAAAGAAGGTACCTCACTCATATATTCCTCTAGTGAAAACTCATCTACTTGAACAGCATCGTTCCTGGCTGCTTCTGCTTTGTTTGCCAAGTCGGCCTCTTCTTTTGTAATAACTCCTTTCTCAAGCGCCGGATCAATAAGATGCTCCAGCGAGTCTTTTGGAAGTTCTCTCTTCTTCATAGCTATATATAATTTCTTATAAACAGGAGCAGCTTTGGAAATTAAGTTAAGAGCATTTTCATATCTGCCAACTGCTTCTTCCGGATCTTTTGGAACATATATCCCGTCTGTCATTCGATCCCTTTGCTCACCTACAGTTTGCATAGCAGAAGCTACCTGGTACCCCAGTTTATCCGAAGGGTATGTCCCCATGGTATTAAACCTTGACCAAACCCCTGCGAGTCTGAACGCCCAGCTTAGTCCGGGAACCTGTATCTCTTTCAATATTCCTTCAAAGGATTGCTGTATTCTAAAAAAGATATAATCCATAGACCACTTGAAGAAAGCTTCATCTTCTTTCCTTCTACCTTCAGCCTCAAACCTTTTTAAAGTAGCTGTAGCAAGGTACATATGACTCAGAATGTCTGCATAGCGTCCGGCGATCTTTTCCTTCATTTTCAGTGCTCCGCCATATGATCCCAGAGCTATATCAGCCAAAAATGCGAATGTAGCTGAACACCAGGCGAGTTTCCTGAAATACTTTGCAGCAGGCCCGCTAACTGGTGAAGAAGCAAGTCTTCCTCTCGTTATACTTAGTAAAAATGAACGTGCTTTATTTCTTCCTACATGACCAATATGTGCCCAAAAGTTCTCGTCAAAAGCTTTGGCATCACCACTGTTCAACGCATTTATCTCATTGAGCGCATACGGATGACAACGAATTGCACCCTGCCCAAAAATCATAAGAGTCCTGGTCAAGATATTTGCACCTTCAACTGTAATAGCTATTGGAAGCGAGACATAACCATTTGCAAAGATATTTCGAGGTCCTCTTGAAATACCGGCTCCTCCAACAATATCCATTCCATCATTGATAATTTCTCTGGTAAGTTCCGTGAAATTATATTTAGCAATTGCTGTAATTACAGCAGGTTTTGCTCCTTTATCAAGCCCACCAGTTGTGTATTTACGTGCGGCTTCCATAAGATAGGTGTACCCTCCGATTCTGGCCATTGGCTCTTCGATTCCTTCGAATTTCCCAATATTCAGTCCGAATTGTTTCCTGATCATAGCATATGCACCAACCACTCTGGTAGCAAGTTTTGCGCCACCTAACCCCTGGGCTGGTAAAGAAATCCCACGACCTACAGCCAGTGACTCCATTAACATTCTCCAGCCATTTCCGGCTCCGTCTTCCCCTCCAATGATAGCATCTATAGGAACAACTACGTCATGGCCATGGGTTGGACAATTATAAAACGGCACTCCAAGTGGGTCGTGCCGCTTCCCAAGCACTACACCTTTCGTATTTGAAGGGATTAACGCACATGTAATTCCAAGATCTTCTCCCCTACCCAATAAATTTTCAGGGTCAAATAATTTAAAGGCCAGACCAACTACTGTAGAGATAGCAGCCAAAGTGATATATCGCTTATTCCAATTCAATTTCAGATATAATTCTCCATCTTCACCCTTAAATACAAAACCACTTGAAGTCATACCTCCCGCATCCGATCCAGCATTTGGCTCCGTAAGCGCAAAGCACGGCATTTCAACACCTGCAGCTAATCGGGGTAAATAATATTCTTTCTGTTTATCCGTGCCATAGTGCACCAATAGTTCTGCAGGACCTAGTGAATTAGGAACCATAACTGTTGTAGCTAAAGGCCCGCATCTGGAGGCTAATTTTGCAACAATGGCACTATGTGCTGTTGCCGAGAATTCATGGCCACCAAATTTTTTAGGTACAATAAGCCCAAAAAACCCTTCCTTCCGCATATAATCCCAGGCTTCCTCAGGGAAGTCTTTTTTGGCAAAAACATCCCAATCGTTAACCATTCCACAAAGGGTTTCTACCTGTATGTCCAGGAACTCTTCTTCATCCTTCGTTAGATCTGGATATGGTTCTTCAAGAATACGCTTAAAGTTTGGTTTACCTGAAAAAAGCTCTCCATCTACCCATACTGTACCAGCATCTATCGCTGTTTGCTCCGTCTCGGAAATTGTTGGCAGGAAATTCAATGCCCCCATCAATTTCATTATTGGGACACTTATAAGGGTTCTTCGAACTGGATTTATATTGAATAGAAATGCTATTCCTGTATAAGTTATGAAAACCCAGTTAGGGGCATTCAATCCGATCAAACCCAGATATCCTGCCACTGCCCACAACCACAGAGGTGCACCAGTATATGCCATTGTCAGCACCATTAATACTGTTACACCAATAGATGCCCAAAGTGGTACTTCACTAAAAAATCCAAGTAAATCTGCTAATATTTCCATAATACTCTCCTTTATGTTATTGCTGTACGAATAAGAAATCCTTGCACGATGTGATCAATGGATTCTTCGATAAATTTATCTTTCCCTATCCTGCTATCCAGTCTTTGATTCAAAACAACTGATATTATACCATGAAGCTGAGCCCAGATTGAGTATGCGGCGATCATGGGTTCATCAAGTTCCATCAACCCTTCCGAAATTCCATTCTCAATCACTGATTCTAGCAAAGCATATCCTCTTCGTGCCTTTCGAAACTTTTCCTTTGGATACCTCGCCATAGTATCTGACCGAACCATGTAGATGACCTGGTATTTTTCAGGATTCAGGATAGCAAACTCAGCATAGCTTTGAATAATGGCTTCGAATTTGTCTAAAGTACCAATATGGGAATTTGCGCTTGCTTCGATGCATGAACTTAGTTCTTCTACCGACTCTTCGATCAAGGTATGAACAAGATGATCTTTATTCTCAAAGTAAAGATAGATGCTCGTTGCTGACACCCCTATTAAATTTCCAATCTTTCTCATCGAAAGTGAAGCGTACCCTTCTGTAAACAATAAATGTCTACTAGTCTCCAGGATTTTCTCACGTAATGGTATTTCTTCCATGCTCGTTTTTAGATAGGTTAACAGTGTTAAGTTAACTAATATGATCAGAAAATCAAGAATAGATTTTTACAATCATGAGAGTTTTAAAGCTTTATTATCGATCAATTAATCAAGATTGTATGAAAAACAGATATTCCACTTTTTGCAGTATAGTTTTTGCTACACTCTCATTTATAGTATTACTTAGTTCCCCTGCCAAAGCTCATCCCTGGGGTGGACTTGTCATTGATTCTGAAGGGAATCTATATTTCACGTTTATCTGCCCTTTTGTTGATGACGATCATTACGCCTGTGTCTGGAAAATAGATACCAATCAAGAACTATCAGAAGTGTTAAAATCACAAAGATCACCAAGTGATATAATTCTTAGCAGCAGCCCAGGTAGAAATATTTATGCGGCAGAACGAAACGGATACAGCCCTAATTTCACTAATACCTTATGGGAAATCCAGGGTTCTGAGGTTTCTATACTTATAAGCCCTAATAGAAATCAAGATGTTTTCTTTATTCAGGCATACGCTGTTTCAGATAATGGAACAATTTACTTTGCTAAAGAGAACCAGCTTTTTGAGAGAGTTAGTAATGGAAAAATATCAGAGGTTAAGCTGGGAAAAGACCTTGGGAACATACGTTTGTTAGAAGTTGGAAATAATGGAGAACTCTATATTATGAACAGTAGTGATCTATATGTTAAAACCGGAGACAATCTTAGGTTGATAGCACCTGGTCTTAAAAAAGAAGATCCTGAAAATATTCCATTTCGTGGCGCAAACATCTTCTTTGATATAGCGATAGACAAAAACGATAATATATACCTCGCTTATTATGGCAATCGTAAAGTTATCCGGATTAGTTTAGCTGGTGAGATCCAAACCATATTGGAATCACAGGCACCATGGTCTCCTCACGGGGTAGATGTAATTGACGGGGAAGTTTATGTACTGGAATCTACTCTTGGAAATGGTAAGTGGTGGAAGTTCTGGGAAAAAGAAGATGACGAGATAATCCCAAGAATTCGAAAAGTCGATAATGATGGTGAGATTACTGAGTTATTCAGGTATTCGTCCGACTAATCTAAACTGAATGAAAGAAATCGAATGGTTCGGTTTTTCTTAAGATGTAACCCTTCGTAATATGTTTTAATAGATAGTTCCGGGTCATCAGGACATTCGTTATAAATATCTGACACATCCCGATGCAAAATAAGTCTTTCATGCTTTATCACTTCTTTGGTAAACTCATATAACTCCGGACTATCAGTCTTGAGGTTAATTGTCGAACCTTTTTTTAAAAACTTTTTATAGAGCGCCAGAAACTTAGGCGAAGTCAGTTTTTTTCTATCCTTTTTAAGCTGGGGATCCGGAAAAATAATCCATATCTGGTCGACTTCATCCTTAGCAAAAAATTGGTCTAAATGATCTATAAAGGCTCTAAAAAAACGAATGTTTTGAAGCCCTTCCTCTTTGGCCTTGTTTGCGCCCACCCACATTCGATTACCTTTGATATCGAAACCAATATAATTTTTTTCCGGATTTTGTGTACCAAGACCTATTGAGTATTCACCTTTTCCGCAGGCTAGCTCTAGTACTATTGGATTCTCGTTTTCGAAAATGTCTGAATTCCACTTTCCTTTTGGGAATGGATTCGAGCTATTATAATCCGTCCATTCAAATACATTGTCCAGTATTCGAATGTCTTCCATCCTTTGAATTTTAACTTTAGGCATATATCAGGGAGAAAGTCTTGTTGTTGCCCAGTTTCCATTCTTAAATTCGTAAACAATACGATCATGAAGCCTGCTTCTCCTTCCTTGCCAGAATTCAAAATAGGACGGTACAATTTGATACCCTCCCCAGCTCTCAGGCATAGGAACCGTACTTCCTTCTGGGTACTTCAAAGAAAGCTCTTTGAATTTTGCATCCAAGTATTCCCTGTTACTTACTTCTTCACTTTGGTTTGAGGCTAAAGCACCAATCTGGCTTTGGTAAGGTCTGGTCTTGAAATAGTCTTCACTTTCAGTTTTTGGAACTTTTACTGCTGTCCCATCAATCCGGACCTGTCGTTGTAATTCTACCCAAAAGAAACATAATGAAACATTTGGATTAGCCTCAATTTCTTTTCCTTTATCGCTGGCCTGGTTAGTGAAAAAAGTAAATCCTTCTTCATTGAAGCCTTTTAATAGTACAATCCTTGTATGAGGTTTATTGCTGATATCTACCGTTGCTAATGTCATAGCATTTGGTTCAGCTACTTCTGATTCAATTGCTTCTTGAAACCAATTCTTGAATTGTGAGAATGGGTTAGTTAATACATCATCTTCATTTAATGAATGAAGCAAATACTCTTGCCTTATTTGTTGAATTTCTAGTTCGTTCATGATTATCCGAAATATTCAGGTTCGTTACCTTTCTTCCATTTTATGTTGCAACCTATGCTAGGTATCTGAATTTCAACCGGTGCCCTGTTCTCGAGCAACCTGTCCATAGCATTTCTCAGATCAGAACCTGTTACAGGCTTTCCATTTCCAGGTCTGCTATCATCAAGCTGACCTCTGTAAATGAGTCTGAGATTTTCGTCAAATAAAAAGAAGTCAGGGGTACATGCTGCCCGGTACGATTTTGCAACTTCTTGCGTCTCGTCATAGAGATATGGAAAGCTGTAGCTTTCTTTCTCAACAACCTTAGCCATTAATTCTGGTGAATCAGCAGGATAATTTGATACATCATTTGAGCTAATAGCTATGAACTTAATACCTTTTTCCTGGTATTCGTTTGCAACACTACTTAGCTCATCATTTATATGAAGTACAAAAGGGCAGTGATTACAGATAAAGGCCACTACTATTCCTTTTGAGCTTTCAGAGTATTCCTTCAAATTTACCTGCCCACCCAGAACATTTGGAAGTGTAAAATCCGGAGCTTTTGTACCAAGATCCAGCATTGTAGATTTAACTGCTGCCATTTTTCTCCTTTTTATTGGTAGATAGCTGAAGTACTCAACTATTTAATCTTAATTAATAATTAAAAATACGCTTATTTACAGGCAGGTTAAAGAAAGAATCTATCTAAATTAATTTGATTTGGCTGAGACCATAAATGATTAAAAAACCATAGACATAAAAAAACCCGATACCCAAGAAGAAAATAAATATAGTGGTCATCTATGTTAAAAAAGCTACTCTCTAAATAGGATATCGGGAAGCTACATGGGTTAAGACGTTTCAAATCGAAATTAGTTTCCTCCCTAATGTTAAATAATTGTAAAATGGTCATGATTTTTAAAACAAATCTATCTGCTCTCCATGAGTTTTAACAAAATTCTCTGCGGTCATCTTAATCTTGTGCTTATTTAACCCAAGTTTTCTTGTTTGGATCTGAAAAGTATCTTTGATCTGTTGAGAATAATTGCCTTCTCCCCTCATCCTCTTTCCGAACTCAGCACTGTACAATTTCCCACCTCTCATATCCAGTAATCGGTTTTTTATTTTCTCCTTTCTATCAGGAAAATGCTGCCCTAACCAATCCACAAAAATATCCTTCACTTTATATGGGAGACGAAGTATTGTATACCCGGCACTAGCTGCACCAGCACTTGCTGCTGTAGTAAGAATATCTGCACATTCATGATCTGTTAACCCAGGAATAATGGGAGCAACATTAACACCAACAGGTATCCCTGCTTCTGCTAATTTTTCAATAGCCATAAAACGACGGGCCGGTCTAGAAGTTCTTGGTTCCATTATCTCGGTTAACTTTTTATCCATTGATGTGATAGAAATAGTAACCCGTACACAGTTATATTCTGAAAGTACTTTCAAATGATCTATATCACGTGTTACTAAATGATTTTTAGTGATAATGCCTACAGGGTTTCGAAATTCAGACAAAACCTCCAGGCATCTTCTTGTTATCTCAAGCTTCCTTTCGATTGGTTGATACACATCTGTTATGCCACTCATGGCAATAACCTGTGGTTTCCATTTTGGTGATCTTAATGTTTTCCTGAGTATTTCCGGAGCATCATACTTAACAATTATCTTTGTTTCGAAATCCAGGCCAACGGAAAACCCCAGGTACTCATGATAAGGCCGTGCGTAGCAATAAATACAGCCGTGTTCACAGCCTCTGTATGGATTCAATCCAGCTTCGAAAGGAATATCCGGGCTCTTGTTAAATGAAATGATATTCTTGGTGTCATCCTTAAATAGTTGGGTTTTCTGTGAGGGTTTCTCTCCTGATTCCTCATCTAACTCATAGTCAACATAATGACCTTCGAAACGATTAATAGGATTATCAGATGAGCCCCTTCCTTTAATTGGGTTTTGTAATTGAGGCATTCATTATAAATTTACACATATATTGTACATATAATTTAACCATTGATAGCACAACTACAAACAAAAAAAGCCTTCTTTTTAGAAGGCTCTTAGTTCCAATAGTAAGAAAGCTCTATACCTATTTTTTGAACACTTTTTTACCGGCAACCCATGTTTCCAGTACTTCGATTTTCCATAACTCACTGTCAGGAGCTTCGAAATAATCCTGATCAATAATGATAAAGTCTGCCCATTTACCTGCTTCTAAAGAACCTAGCATTTCTTCCTGATGACCTGCATATGCTGCATCCAACGTAAATGATCTTAACGCTTGCTCACGGGTCAAGGCTTCATTCGAGTACCAACCTCCTTCAGGTTCACCATCATGTCCCATTCTGGTAACTGCTGAATATAGCCCATAAAAAGGGTTCGAATGCTCAACCGGAAAATCCGAACCTGAGGCTACAATTGTTCCTTGATTTAAAAAAGTTTGCCAGGCATATCCCCCAAGTATTCTTTGAGGTCCTACCCGATCTTCAGCCATATTCTTATCACTGGTAGCATGAGTAGGTTGCATAGATGCAATGATATTAAGCTCTTTAAATCTGGGTATATCTCCAATTTCAACAATCTGAGCATGCTCCACTCTATTTCGAAGTCCATTATCACCATGCTGCTCAAGAGCGTACTCAAAAGAGTCAAGAACCTGTCTGTTCCCTGCGTCTCCAATAGCATGTACATTTGCCTGAAATCCTTTCCCGATTACTTTTGAGACCATTTCATTCATCTCATCCTGGCTAACGAATAGAAGACCTTTATTTCCCGGGTCATCATTGTACGGCTCCAACATCGCTGCTCCCCGACTTCCAAGGGCGCCGTCTGAGTATAATTTCACACTTCGAAGTGCAAGAAAATCCTCTGCATAAGATTCGATTGGACCATTTACTGAAAGAGAATCAAATATATTTCCCGCGCCAGAAATCATGCCATAAATTCTCCCAGTAAGTAAGCCCTGATCGGCAAAATCTTTGTACAAGTTCCAGGCATCAACCCCAACTCCTGCATCATGTACACTGGTAATACCCATTTTAGCCATTTGCTCTAATGCTTTTTCAAGAGCCAATTTTCGCTCTGCAGAAGTAGTTTCAGGAATTACGCTATTCACATACCCGCCAGCTGCATCTATAAATATCCCTGTAGCATTTCCTCTTTCATCTCTTATAATCTTCCCACCTTGAGGATCCGGGGTATCCTGGCTAATTCCAGCCAGGCGTAATGCCATTGAGTTTCCCCAATCTGCATGACCATCAACTCTGCTAAGCCATACAGGACGATCAGAAACTATCCTATCTAAATCAGATGCTGTAGGAAATTCATTTTCCGCCCACATTGTCTGATTCCATCCACGCCCTTTTATCCATTCCAATTCAGGGTTTTCATCTGCGTATCGTTTTACTTCTTCAAGTGTTTCTTCAAGAGATGTGATACCTGACAAATTCACTTCTAGTTGTTGAAAGCCCAATCCCATAACATGCCCATGAGCATCAATCAAACCTGGAATTAAAGTTTTCCCTTCCCCATCAACAACCTCTCCTTTGTAAGAGTTCTTTATTTCATCCCCACCAGTCTCAACTACTTTTCCATCCCGGAAAACTAAAGTAGAAAATTGCTCCAGGCCATCTTCGGTTAAAGTGTAGCCATTTATATTTGTAATCACCGTTGTAGACTTGTTTCCTGAACAAGAGATACACATGGCTAGTAGGAGTATTGTGATAGTTTTTTTCATTCCAGAAGAGACTTTTTAGAACTTTTAAAATTGCCCATAAACATACGATTTTTTTTTATTCAGTAAGAATTACTTAAAAACTATTCTTTTCATTTACTTTTTCATTTATTGTACAAGGTTGTGTCAAGTACGATGTAATAACGGATAGGTCAAATAAATGCGGCTGGTATTTGCTGTTTGCTTAATCTTATTTCAGGTTTCAATAGGCTTTTCTCAGGATAGTTCTTCACTATTCCTCCAAGATTCGTTACGTGTAGTAGCTAATTCACTTGAGTCAGATACGCTAAAGGCTAAAGCTTACATCGATCTAGCTGATACATTCAAATATCAAGACCTAGACAGTGTACTCTTTTACATCGATCTTGCGGAAAAGAGTTTAGATGGAAAGATTTACCCAAAAATATTAGCTCATTCTGCGTCATATGCAGCAGGTGCTTATTTCACAAAAGGAGAGTATTCCAAGGCTATTGATAAAGCCAATGAAGGCTTGAAGTTGATTGAAGATGTACATGGTACATTGAAGTTAAAAGCAGATTTAGAACGTATTCTTGGGGTTTCATATGGGTCAACAGGAAATTATGCTAGAAGCCTTAACAGCTTCGTTGAAATAAGCTCGATTTATGAAAGCCTGGGTGATACTAATGGTGTTCTACTTTCTTTGAATAATATTGGAGTAATTCATATCAAACTCGAAGACTTTGAAGAAGCTCTAAAAATCTTCCTACGACTGGAAAAATTAGCAACGTATGACAACCCTCAGAATGTAACTATTCCGGTAAATCTTGGATTTATTTATTATGAACTGGACGAACTCGAGAAAGCAAAAGTTTATTTAAATAGGGCACTTACTTATCCGGGAGAGGTCGATAAAAGAGCATATGGCTTATCCAACTTCAAACTAGGACAGGTATATATTAAGGAGGGCAATCTCGATGAAGCAATTAGTGCATTTCATGCCTCCCTTCAAGTATATGAGGGTATGGGCAATGAACTTGAAAAAGCTCAATCCTTAAATGGTTTAGCTTCGGTATACATCAAGTTAGATCAACCGGGAGTTGCACGAGAATATGCCCTTGATGCTTTTGAAATCTCTACTCGTTTTAATGCCCTGCCAGAAAAAAGTACTTCTTTGAAAACTCTGTATGAGGTTTCTAAGGCTATGGGTAATTTTAAAGAATCGTTGCAATTTCATGAAGAGTTCAAAACTACTTCAGATAGCCTTCAGGATTCCGAAGTTAAGGAGGAACTAGGGCGCCTTGTAGCTGAGTATGAATTTTCGGAAAGAGAACGCTCACTGATTTTGGAGCAACAACGAAATGATTTAGAAAATGAGGCGAACTTAAATCGGCAAAAAGCACTTCTTCTTGGTTCAATAATTGTCATTTTATCTTCGATCATTATTATTGTTCTGATGTATCGTAGTTTCCGCCAGAGGCAAAAGAGTAATATGTTACTGGCTCGTAAAAACCAGGAAATAGAGAAGCAAGCCGCACATCTAAAAGAATCCAATGAGATAAAAGACAGACTATTTTCTATTATTGCGCATGACCTTAGAGGTCCTCTTAGTTCTTTACACGCAGTAATAACATTGATTGAAATGAATGTAGCTTCAAGAGAAAGCCTGGAAAGGAT
>JAVKDP010000045.1:0-23625 GCA_040222185.1 Balneolaceae bacterium
GAGTTGAAACCTGTATTTATCAACCATTGCTTTAAAACTGGCCATGTCTTTATCAGAAATCGATTTTGACGGGGGTAATTTGACTGTGACGGGGTTTACTGGTTGATCGTTCTTATATATCCTATAATCTAGATGAACGCCTGTTACCCTCCCTGTACGGCCAACATAACCAATTACTTGCCCTTGCTTTACCTTAACACCTTTCTTGATCCCTGAAGCAAATCCATTAAGGTGCAAGTAAGCAGTAGTATACGTTCCATTATGCTTGATCTTGACAATATTTCCATTAGGTCCACGATATCTTGATTCAATCACTTCTCCATCCCCTACTGAAATAACAGGAGTTCCCAAAGGTGCAGCATAGTCAACTCCATAATGTGGCATTCTTCGTTTTAATACCGGGTGAAATCTGCTATGCGAAAAGTTCGAACTGATTCTCTGTGAAAAAGTAAAAGGGGCTTTTAATAAAGCTTTTTGAACACCTTTTCCATTACTATCAAAATAACCTGCTCTGTCTTCAGTTTCGAAGAAATAAGCATCAAAACTGGTGCCTTTATGTTCAAATTCCGCTGCAATAACTTTGCCTACTCCATACGGTTGACCATCCACAAATTCTTGTTCATACACAACTTTGAAGCTGTCGTTTTTGTAAAGTCTGAAAAAATCTATCTGCCAGCCAAAAATCTCACTTAGTTTATTTCCAAGTAGTGGGTTTACTCCATTTTCCTGGAGTGTCTCGTACAAGGAAGAAGTAATAACTCCGGAAGCTTCAGAAACTCTGGTAGTAATCTCTTTAGTTCCCTTTTCAATGATGATATCATCTTCCCAATCCAGTACTACATATTCGAGAAGATTGCTGTGAAGTATCATTCGATGAGGTTCTTTGTCTGAACCGTCAGCATACGTTAAGTATCTCTGACCTGGTTGAATTCGGTTTAACCTTAATTTCCCTCTGGCCTCTCTCTCAATTTCGTGGATTTTCTGAGGAGACACATCCAGACTTCTAAGAATTATATAAAGACTTTCATTCCTTTTTACCTCTCCTTCAGTTACGTTTTCTAGTACCCGATCATATCCATAAGCATCAAGAACAGGTAATTCTTTTATTTCTTCAAAGTTTTCAAGAGATACAGCTGGAGTAACCTCTTTAGATTCAAACAAAGTACATGTGGAAAGAAAAATAACTACTGCAAGACCGGTGAGGCCTTGATAAAATTTGGTTTTGAACATGTATACGCCAGATGATTTATTGCCGTCAAGGATACGAATTAATCCTTTTTTTTCATAGAGAACCTTTTTTTACAACCTAATTCGATAAAAATGTTCATAAAAATACAATGATATACCCTATTTTAGAGTTTATTTTTGATAACTAACTAGATAGAAGTTTTAATTAATGCGTTTTTATTTATCTCCTCTTAAAGAGAAATTCTTGCTCACATGTTTTGTTCTTCTCTTATGTACCAGCTCGGGGATATCCCAAACAAGCTCTGTAAACGTACCTAAAGACTCACTTACTGCAGGGGAAGTCTTCTGGGTTTCACTTAAAATTCAGTTAGATCAAAGTTATGATAAGGTTCTGTTTCCTGATTCTACTTTCTTCCCCGAATCAATTGAATGGCTAGGAGTTCAACAATTCAGGATTACTGATTTCGCTGATAGTGTAGCATATAAACTCCAGTTCTTCGCAAACCAGGATGTTATTCTCCCCCCTTTTGAAATCGGATTAGTATTGTCTGATGACACCACTTTCATTTCTACAAGCCCGTCCTTCCTGTTCTTTAAATCAGTATTGCCATCAGAAGATGCAGAACTTAAACCACTGAAGCCTATTTTCACTTTTTCTCAATTTCCCTGGGTTCTGATATTTATAATACTCATGGTTTTGATAGCTATTTTTCTTGCTTATAGAGTACTTACAAATAAAAAGCCGGAACCTGAGATTAAATATGTACCAGCGGCACCATTTCAAAACCCTCTTGCACAACTGGAAGAAACACTGGTATATCTTAAAAATGATTATAACCTTGCTCAAACCAAGGATTTCAAGTTCTTTTATTCTTCCCTTAGTGACTCAATAAGGAGGTATTATGAAGATCTTTATAATATCCCGGCCCTTGAATCTACTTCCAGGGAGTTATTGCGATACCTGGACGCTTTTGGTGTTGATCACGAAATGATTAAAAGTACACGAACCATTTTAAATAAGTCAGACATGGTGAAGTTCGCAAAGTTTACCCCTACACTGGATAGTGCATGGGATTGCTACCATGAATCGATTAATTTTCTAGATCGCGCACGCCTTATTGATGCGTCCCGAGTCTCCAGGAAAAGGGCTGAATATGAAGAAAGTATCGCAGAATCTGAACCAGAAGTAGAAGTTGGAACAGATATCGATACTGAACAAGAAACACCAAAGGAGGCAGAATAATGGAATGGTCTAGTCCTGAATGGTTTTGGGCATTGCTCCTGATCCCTGTCATCCTCGGTTTTTATCTTTTTAGGTTCTTCTCTAAAAAAAGAGCCACTATTACTTTTTCTTCTGTTGGCTCACTTTCCGGGCTTTCAGGAAACTGGAAAGCTCATGTCCATTGGTTTGGGCTGGTTTTATTCCTAAGTGGTATTACTTTTCTGATTCTTGCGCTTGCCAGGCCTCAGAATAAACTTACCACTATTGAAAGAAATGCAGAAGGAATTGACATCGTAATGGTTCTTGATATGTCTTCATCTATGAGAGCAGAGGATCTCAAACCCAATAGATTTGAAGCTGCGAGAGAAGTTGCCAAACAATTTGTTGATAAACGAATTTCAGACCGAATCGGGCTTGTAACATTTGCGATGAAAAGTTTTACGGTTTGCCCTCCGACTTTGGATTATCGACTCATGAAACAGCTGCTTGACGAAGTTCAGATGGGAGTAATTGAAGATGGTACAGCTATTGGAATGGGAATTGCTACAGCTATTAACCGTCTTAAAGATAGCGAAGCTAAAAGCAAAATAATCATACTTTTAACAGATGGACAAAATAATGCCGGCGAAATTGATCCCGTAACCGCAGCCGATTTAGCCGTTACATATGGTATTAAGATTTATACCATTGGAGCAGGTACAAGAGGAACTGCACCCTACCCTGTTCAGGATCCTATCTTTGGGAGAAGGTATCAGAACATCCAGGTTAACATTGATGAAGAAATGCTTACCAGTGTTGCTGAACTTTCAGGAGGCCGTTATTACAGAGCTACGGATACAGAGCAACTCATTTCGATTTATGAAGAAATTGATCTGTTGGAAAAATCAAAAGTAGAAGAAATAATATATACAGATTACGAAGACCGCTACCCACTGTACCTGGGAGTTGCTTTCGGATTGCTTTTCATTGGGTTTCTTACAGATAAAGTTTGGCTACGAGGTATCGCGGAAAGTTAATTCTTAAGTCGGTTTTAAACATTCCATCACACTTCTTTTAGATGTATCTTTGCCAACTTTTTAATGATCAAAGCTGATCTTTCTCTTGTTATGTCTATTCCATCTCTTCGAAGCAAAATCTCCAATTCTGATTCGGTAAAAACACTTACTGAGTTATTAAAAAAGAATCCTTCCGTATATCTAAAGGGAGGAGTAGGCTCTTTTATCTCACTTTTGATAGACAAGGTGAACGAAGATTTTAAATCTATTCTAATCATAACGGATACTGATGAGCGCCAACGATTTCTAAAGTCTGACCTGAATCTAACTACCGAAAAAGAAATCATTCACTTTCCATCTACAAGGCATAAGCCTTATGATACAGAACATATTGTCGACTCTGGGTTATTGGTTCAGAGATCAGAAGCACTACAGCAGGTGCAAACAAATAATGAACGAATTGTAGTTACTTCAGCTGAAGCTGTGTTTGAAAAAGTTGCTCCACCCTCCATCCTGGATAGTGTGAGTATTATATTATCAAAAGGCGATGAGATTGATCCCGACTCCTTAAAAGAGAAACTGGTTGATCAGGGTTATCATCCGGTTCGTTTTGTAGATCAACCTGGAGAATTTGCTACTCGTGGTGGTATCCTGGATATATTTCCCTATTCAGGTGAATACCCTATTCGTCTTGAGTTTTTTGGGGATGAACTTGAATCCATTCGCGAATTTGAAGCAGATTCTCAACGTTCTATATCTTTTCTTAACTCAACCAGGATTGTACCGGATTTGACTAACCTTCCTGAATCAAAAAAGGATAGCTTCCTCTCCTATTTTGATGAACAAACACTTTTGGTTTTACTTGATAAGCCACTTATTGAGAATATCCTAAACAAACAGTTTGAAACAGCCCAACTTGGTTTTGAACAAAGTGCACAGACTGAGCTATTATCAGAACCCGGTCTTCTTTATTGTTCTCAGAAAGCCTTTAAAAAAGATATTGCAGCCTTTCGGCATACACTCCTTTCCGGAAATCTGAATACTGACCAGGAAAAAGTTGAGACCTTTCAAATCAGTACAAAGCCTCAGCCTGATTTCCATGGTAATTTCAAACTCTTAAAAGAAGAAATAACCAAACTCTCTGAAAAAGGCATTGAGACAGTCATTCTTTGTGATAATGATGGTCAGAACAAACGGTTTCAGGAATTACTTGGGGAAAACGAACCGCATTTTAATTACCGGCTTGTAGTTGAGTCTATTCATGAGGGATTCATATTTGAAGAAGCAAAACTTGCAGTTTTCACAGATCACCAGATTTTTAATCGATACCATCGTCCTAAGGTTAAAAAGAGAAGATACTCTGGAGGCATATCTTTTAAAGAGCTCAGAGACTTAAGTATTGGTGACTTTGTAGTTCATGTAGACTATGGAATTGGGAAATTTGCAGGATTTAAGAAAATCCAGGTCAAAGAGAATGAGCAGGAAGTTGTGGTTCTCAGGTACCAGGAAGACTCACTTCTTTATGTTAATGTGTCCAGTTTACATAAACTTCAGAAATATTCCGGAAAAGAAGGAACAGCTCCACGGATTACAAGGCTTGGCTCAGGTGAATGGGCCAGAAAAAAAGCTCAAACTAAGAAGAAGGTAAAGGATATTGCAAGAGAGCTGATTCAGCTCTATGCTAAGCGTAAGATGCAAAAAGCATATGCTTTTGGGCCGGATTCAGGTTGGCAGGTTGAAATGGAAGCCCGGTTCGAATATGAAGAAACCCCTGATCAGAATGAGGCCATAAACGCAGTCAAAAAAGATATGGAAAATACCCAGCCAATGGACCGCCTTGTATGCGGAGACGTTGGATTTGGAAAAACAGAAGTTGCTGTACGGGCAGCATTCAAAGCGGTAATGGATCACAAGCAGGTTGGAATCCTTGTTCCTACTACTATTTTAGCAGAACAGCATGCTAAAACTTTCAAAAAGAGAATGGGAGAATTCCCGGTTACTGTAGAGTCGCTGTCGAGGTTTAAGTCTAAGGGTGAGCAAACGAAAGTGATCAAAGAGTTAAAAGATGGTGGTATTGATGTTATTATTGGAACACACCGGCTTCTTTCTAAAGATATAGCCTTTAAAGATCTTGGATTGATAATCGTTGATGAAGAACAGCGTTTTGGGGTAAGTGCAAAAGAAAAACTAAAAGAGTTCAGGGCCGCAGTTGATGTATTAACTCTAACAGCTACACCTATTCCAAGAACACTTCAATTTTCGCTTATGGGTGCAAGAGATCTGAGCATAATCAACACTCCTCCCCAAAATCGGCAACCAGTATATACTGAAATACATGGCTTCAACGAAGAACTGATCAAAGATGCCCTGCTTCAAGAAATAAGCCGTGGAGGACAAGTCTTCTTCATTCATAACAAAGTAAAGAACATTGAAGAAATAGCTGAGATGATCAGGCGTTTAGTCCCGGATATCAGGGTAAGATATGGCCATGGTCAAATGAGTGGTTCCCAGTTGGAGAAGATTATAACAGATTTCTATGCTCATAAATTTGATGTCCTGGTTTCCACCAATATTGTAGAAAACGGAATAGATATTGGGAATGCGAACACGATCATAATTAATCATGCTGATCATTTCGGTCTGGCTGAACTACATCAACTCAGAGGGCGAGTTGGTCGATCAAACAGGAAAGCTTTCTGCTATTTAATTACCCGGCCGGTAGAAACATTGAGTACAGAAGCCAGAAAAAGGTTATTGGCCTTAGAAGAGTTCTCTGATCTGGGTTCAGGATTTAATATTGCCATGCGGGATTTGGATATTCGTGGTGCAGGTGACATACTTGGCGGAGAGCAAAGTGGTTTTATTAACGATATCGGCTTTGATTTATATAGCAAGATCTTAAATGATGCTGTTCGAGAATTAAAAGAATCTGAATTTTCGGATATGTTCAATGAAGTAGAAGTTGAAATCGAGCTACCGGAAACGATAGTAGAATTTGATGCCACTGCCCTCCTTCCTCAAAATTATGTTACGGATAATGTTGAACGATTAAATCTTTATCGAAAGTTATCTCAATCCAAAAAAGAAAACGAAATCGAAGAATGGCAGAATGAAATCCAGGATAGATTTGGCTCTATCCCAAAAGAGGCTGAAACCCTTATTTTAGCCAGCAAAATTAAACTCTTTGCTGCCCGAAGCTTCTTTACAAAAGTAACTATTCGCGCGAACAGAATGTGGCTTGTTTGTCCAAAAGCTGGCTCTGAACTTGGAGAAAAGTATTATCAATCTGGTAAATTTCAGGAAACTTTAAAAAAACTTGAAGAACTTAAGCCTGATGCTTTCCAGGTTGTACAGAAATCAGAAGCTGTACGATTTGTAATCCAGGAAATCCCTGACTATCAATCTGCATATTTATTTCTGAAGAAATTAGCGACATAAGCTTTGAATCTGGATAAATACATAGCGTTAATTAAAAAAGGTGAAGTAGTAGCCTTCCCCACTGAGACGGTATACGGTTTAGGCGCAGATGCATGGAATCCATCAGCAATTCAGAAAGTATTCAAGATTAAAGGACGCCCTTCTGATAACCCGTTAATTGTCCATGTATCGAATCTAGAGCAGGTACTGGATTTTGTAATTTCAATTCCGAAAGAAGCTCAAGAACTCATTGATGCTTTTTGGCCGGGTTCATTAAGTATTATCCTTCCCAAAAAACCTGAGGTCCTGGATTCTGTTACAGCCGGATTAAACACTGTAGCAATTCGGATGCCGGATCATCCAATAGCACTGAATTTCATTTCAAAGACAGGTCCTCTGGTAGCTCCAAGTGCAAATACTTCAGGTAATCCAAGTCCTACTAAAGCAAATCATGTTCTACAAGATTTTGGATCAGACTTTCCGGTAATAGATGGAGAATCAACCCATGTGGGATTAGAATCAACGGTAATAGATTTATCCGAAGGTGAACCTACAATTTTACGACCTGGTAGTATTAGCAGAAAGCAAATTGAGGATGTACTTGGAAATGGAATTCACGAATCATTCTTCACTAAGTTGGTTCAGCCAAAAAGTCCTGGGCAAAAATATTCCCACTATAAGCCTAACGCTGAAGTGAAGTGGCTAGACGAAAACGATAATCTTTCAGACAAAGCCATCTTATTCCTACTAACAGAAAGTGATCATACTGCCCCAAACCAGGTAAACTATGATGGAGATTTAGCGCTACTGGCCAGAGAATTGTATGATCGGTTCAGACAGGCTGACCTTGAAGGATATTCAAAAATAGCAATTCAGACTTTTAACGATTCAGATCATTCTATTGTCCCAGCTTTGTTGAACCGGATAAACAGGGCTATCAGCTAGCAGGTATATATTCTAATAAGCGAAACCTTTCTTATACTTCCCAGTACATTCTTTAAGTTTTAAAGGAGGTTATATGGGATTTGCTGCTCAGTCTGCCAAAACAATAAAATTTAATAACTCAATGCTAAGAGGTAAAACTCTTTTTAAAGTCATTGGAGAAAATACTACCTCAAAAAAGTATAGGACTAAAATTGATCCGTACAGAATTAACTTTGGAAGATCATTATTTAGGAAAAGAAAGAACAGCAGATCGTTTGTCTTCTTTCTAATTACCTACTCTTTTATACTTCTGTTTTTCTATATCTGGATTCTCGTATTACTTAAATAATATCAATTAGTCCTCAAAAACTGAAAACGTCTGATCCGGTTTCATTGCTAATACAGATTCAACCATAATCGAAATCAGGTTCTCAACATCCTTCATTGAGCAGACTTCTACAGGAGAGTGCATATATCGCAATGGCAAAGATATCAGGGCACTTGGTATTCCGGTTTGCTGGTAGAAAATACTATCAGTATCTGTTCCTGTTCTTACACTAGTAGCTTCGTGTTGTACTTCGATTTTAGCTTTTTCACATACTTCTTCTAAAAACGATACAACTTTAGGATGGTTAGCTCCTCCATGCTGGATAGTAGGCCCTTCTCCTAATAGCACTGTTCCATGTTCCTTTTGGTCAATTCCAGGGGTATCAGTGGAATGTGTTACATCAGTTACCAGTGCTACATCAGGCATAAAGCGATAGCTCATCATCCTGGCACCAAAACCTCCAACTTCTTCCTGGATAGAGTTTAGAGCCAACACATTTACCTTAAGCTCACTTCTACGATCATTCAATATTCTGAGAGACTCCGCAATGATATAACCCCCGATTCTATTATCTAATGCTCTACCAGTAAGTATATCTTCATTTAGAAATTCTGAATCAGAAGCGTATGTGATTGGGTCTCCGATTTGGATCATCTCAAGAGCTTCTTCTTTGCTACTCACTCCGATATCAACATAAATCTCTTTCCAGGCAGGTTCTTTCCCACCACCATTTTTAACCGTTTGTAAGTGAATGGCAGTATTTCCGGTTACTCCAACCACTTTTCCTTTTTTATTATGGATATAAACTTTCTTTGCTCTTGCGATTGTTGAATCACTACCACCAAGTTTATTCACATATACAAAACCCTGATCAGTTATATGTTGAACCACCATTCCAATTTCATCGCAGTGTGCTTCCAGCAAAACAGTCGCAACATCTCCGCTGGTCTGTAATTTAGCTGCACAGGAACCATAAGCATCAGTAACAACTTCATCAGCGAACGTATTTACATAGTTCTTCCAAACTTTCACTCCCTCCTTTTCATACCCTGTTGGGCTCGGGGTGGTTAGTAATTCTTCTAAAAACTGTCTTGAAGTTTGGTTACTCATGTAAAGTTACTTTCATTAAAATTCGGCTGAATATAAGAAATCGTACAACTCATTAAGACTTATTCTGCTTTAACTTTGAATTTGTAAAATAGCTTCGCATTTTCAGTTCAAAACCGACTATGTATAAACCAGGCTACGACCCAAATTTATTTTATTACTGGCATGAAGTGGAAACACGTTTCAGGGATTTGGACCCTCTTAATCATGTGAATAACGCTGTTTTTAATACTTATTTTGAAGAAGCCAGAATTAACTTTGTGAATAAAGTCCCGGAATTGGCTTACTCCTTTGAAGAAGGCAAAGCATTTGTGCTTGTTAAGTGTACAATAGAGTATTTAAAACCTGTCACCTACCCTTCAACTCTGCTCATAGGTACCAGCTGCCTGGATATTGGGAATACAAGCGTAGAAGCACTTCAAGTGATGTATGACAAAGAAACTAAAAAAATTCATGCTACTGCTGTTACAAAAGGAGTATGGTTTGATGTAAAAACAAACAGGCCAGCCCGCGTACCTGAGATCGAAAATATTAATGATATGATGATAAGCTTCGAGAATTAATGGATAAAAGTACACGCTATAAGATTTTCAATGATCCGATTCATGGCTTCATTACTGTACCAAAAGGAATCATTTTAAAACTCATCGATCATCCTTATGTGCAGCGACTTCGCCGGATCAGACAACTCGGTCTGGGTTATTTGGTTTTCCCTACTGCTGAGCATTCTCGTTTTTCTCATGCTTTGGGAGCTCTGGAACTCGGCCAACGAGTACTAACAAACCTCAGGGAAAAAGACACTACGATTAGTGAAAAAGAATATGACGGAACTCTGATTGCTCTCTTATTACATGATGTAGGTCATGGCCCCCTTTCTCATACGCTAGAACATTCTTTGATCAATAACTTCAGCCACGAAATGATGAGCCTCGCTATTATGAAGCAGCTCAATAAAGAAATGAATGGGGCACTTGATACTGCCATTGCGATATTTACTAACCAGTATCCAAAGAAATTCCTGTACCAGCTTGTATCCTCCCAACTTGACCTGGATCGCCTGGATTACCTTCGGCGAGATAGTTTCTTCACAGGTGTCTCAGAGGGAACAGTAGGAATAAACCGTATCCTGAAAACTATGAGAGTTTTTAACGGCAATATTGTAATCGAAAAGAAAGGAATCTATGCTGTTGAAAACTATATCATTGCCCGACGATTAATGTACATGCAGGTTTATCTCCATAAAACCGTATTAAGTGCTGACGCTTTGTTAAGAAAAATCTTCGAAAGAGTCACTGAATTACTTAATTCCGGAAACGAGGTTCCATTTAGTTCTCCCAACCTGAGATTCTTTCTACAGGAAAAGCCTACAGCTCAAAAAAGAATTACTCCTAAGACTATTGATATATATACTTCTCTGGATGACTACGACATCTATCAAAATATAAAAACCTGGAAGGATTGTACTGACCCTGTTTTAGCAAATTTGAGTGAGCGGTTTTTAAACAGAACATTATTCAGAACTACTTTTTTGGAAAAAGCACCTGATGAAAAACTTAGAGAAAGTATAGCCAGAAAAACCAAGAAAGCTCTTAACGATATGAATCTAAACGTTAATGGTAAGGATTTGGATTACTATTATAGCCTTGAAAAGAATCAAACTGAGGCTTACAAATATAAAAATGATAGTATCTGGATATTAGACAATGAGAATGCCATCGAGTTTTCTAAAGCATCTGACACTAAGAGTATTATTGCTCTTACTAAACCAATAGTTCGTTACTATTGCGTTCACCTTAAAGAAATTACTGTTTAGCCTTTTTTGGCTATTTCCCGGAGTACTTTAAGGGCCTTCACTATAAATGCATAATCGAAATCTTTTGCTGCTTTTATAAGCCTCAAAAGATTAGGGTTGTCGATATCATCTCTTAAGTTAAGCGTTTCCTGAAAGTTTGAAATGGCATCTAAATCCTGGACCAGAAGTGTATTCTTGATGATCATTTTGTTTTCAGTATTAAGCTGAAAAATATATTCTGCAACTTCTTCGACAGTTACTTCTTTTGCTCCATCTGTTTGTTCAACTGTATTCTGAATAAGATCTTCACCCGGTAACTGGTTATGAATAGAATCAATTAGCTCTTCTTCTTTAAAAGGCTTTTGTAAATAGTCAGAAAAACCACTGGCAATGAACTCATCTTTACTCTCTTTAAAACCACCTGCAGTAACTACGATTATCGGAATATCCTTAATTTCAGAATCCATAGCCCGAATGGCAGCCATAGCTTCCTTACCATTCATTATCGGCATATTGATATCCATCAAAATCACATCAGGGTTATACTCTTCAAGCTTTTTCAAAGCATCCTTTCCGTCAACGGCTTCATCAAAATCGAAACCATTCTCCTGAAGTATTATCCTGGTTATGATACGATTTGGCTCCAGATCATCTACAATAAGAACTTTTATTTTCTTGCTTGAGTCTATTTCTTTCTTAACTGTTTCCTTTATTTCATTTAGCTCATGTTCATCATCCAGAATCTCAATTGGAATTAACACATCAACTAATGTTCCTTTACCTTCTTCACTTGTTATGGAAATATCTCCACCTAAAAATACAGCGAGTCTCTTACAAAGTGTCAATCCGAGCCCTGTTCCATTATACTTGATGCTATCATCCTGCCAGAAAGGTTGAAAGATAAACTCTTGCTTGGTTTTAGAAATACCTATCCCCGTATCCATTACACTCATCTTAATAACTGTTCCCCTCATGTTACTAAGAGAAGTATTTTCTTCCACTGATAGTGAGAAAGAAATTTCGCCCTTACTTGTAAACTTCAAAGCATTGGAAAGTAAATTTTTCAGTATGCTGGAGACCTTTTCCAGGTCTACTTGAACTTTTTGAGGGAAATTCTCGGACATATTCATTGAGAACTTTAACCCTTTATCAGATGCCTCTTTTTTGTACTTAGCGAGGAAGCTTTCAAAGAATGATTTTAATTCCGTTGGGAGCGCAGCTAATTTAGTTTGTTCTGAATCTAGTTTAGAAAGCTCAAGTATGTCATTAACCATACTCAACAATTCTTCCCCACCTTTAGCCATTGCAGAGATATGCTCTTTCTCTATACTCGTAAGAGACTCACTTTTTTCAAGAATCTGAGAATATCCAAGAATTGCATTTAGTGGCGTCCTGAGTTCATGAGACATACTGGATATAAAGTTCGACTTAGCCAAACTGGCTTCCTCTGCTAATTCTTTATTTTGTAATAGCTGTCTTTCTGCTTCTTTCTTAATTGTTATATCCCTGGTAACCGATTGAAAACCAAGTGTAACTCCATAATCTTTTATGGCAGTAATGGTTTGCCCAAACCAGATTAGTTTGCCGGATTTGGTTCTCCCTCTAAATTCTAAATAACTACTATCTAAACCTTTTTTTACCTGGTCTCTGTAGAACGTCCTGACTTTAACTCGGTCTTCTTCATCAACAATATCCCAGAAGTTTAATTTGGTAAACTCCTCTTCTGAATATTCGGTTATTTTAGTAACAATAGAGTTTACGAATGTGAAGTTACCCTCCAGATCTATTCTGAAAATAATATCCTGGGCAGACTCAACAAGCTGTTTGTACTCATTCTGAGTCTCAGAAAGCCTTTCTTCAATAAACTTTCTATCAGAAACATCAGAAGCAATAACCAGAATATAGCTTGGTCCGTTTTTTTTGAATCTTAAACTTCTCTTTTGAACTTGCAGCCATTGTCTTTCTTTATTTCTTAAGAAATATGGACTATATATAATAGAAGATGATTTTCCTTCTTCAATCTTGTCATTGTTCTTTACAAAGGCTTGGATCAGGTCGCGGGCGATCGAAAGTTCTTTGAATGGCTGGGCTGTTAATTCTTCCCTCGAGATACCAATAAGCTCTTCAAAGCTTTTATTTGCAAGAATCACTTTGAACGATGAGTCAAAAAAAGCGATGTACTGATCCTGTTCATTCATTAAAGAGTCAATCAAAAACTCATTAATATCATCACCTGATCGCTTAAAAAAGAAGCTGTATAATAATATAAAAAGGATAACAAGAAACAGAGCCAGTAAGGCTATTTCGAAATTACCTAACCCTAAAATTGAAAGAAATAATGATAGCATTAATAACCAATAAATAACGAGGTAAGGTAAATAAATAAGGCATCGATGTTAGTTAATCTTTCTTAATTAAGATTAATATCACCGAATCCTTCTGTATTCTATAAACGACAATTCATCGCTTTCTTTCCTAGAAACCTCTTCCCAGTTAATACCTAGCTGATCTCTGTATTCAGGGAAAAAAGTATCCCCATCATACTCTTTGCCAATCTCTGTAATTATTAACTTATCTGCAATCGGAAGAGTTTCTTTATATAGAATACCTCCGCCAATAATAAAAACCTCTTTGTCTTCCAAAACAGCTAAAGCTTCTTCTAATGATTTGAAGGTCTCTACATTATCATAGTCCTTTGTTCTCGAGAGTACTATATTTCTTCGACCTGGTAAGGGCTTTTCATTGAGTTCTTCGAAAACACCCCGTCCCATAATAATAGTATTTCCAAGTGTTATTGATTTGAAGTGCTTTAAATCTTCTGAATAACGCCATGGCAACTGCCCATCTAGCCCGATAACGAGATTGGGATCGTGAGCAGTGATCAAAGTTAGGGTCATACTGCAACCTCAAAACGAATCAGAGGATCCGGATCGTAACCTTCTAAAGTGAAATCTTCGAATGTGAGATCATCAATATTCTTTTTGGCAATTTTGAGAGTCGGGAGTTTCTTTGGTTCTCTTTTGAGTTGCTCTTTCAAACCTTCAACATGATTCACATAAATATGAGCATCAACAATGGTATGAGCGAATGTACCTGGCTCTAAACCTACTTCCTGTGCTATCGCCAATGTAAGGGCTGAATAACATGCCAGATTAAAAGGTATTCCTAATGCAATATCACCAGAGCGTTGTGTTAGGTGACAATTTAGTTTTCCATTGGAAACATTGAAAATATACATGATATGACAAGGCGGTAACGCCATCTCACCAAGTAAACCCGGATGCCAGGTACTAACCACTATTCTTCTACTATTCGGATTAGTTTTGAGCATTTCAATAGCTCTTTGAACCTGATCAAATTCTTTTCTTACCCAAACTTCGCTTTCACTCCCGTCTGAAGCCTCTTTAGTTTCTTTTTGGAGGTATGGAAACCTTCTCCATAATACCGGATAGATTGGACCAACATGGCCATCTTCTGCTGCCCAAGCATCCCAAATATGGCAATCCTTTTCATCTCTAAGCCATCTTATATGATCCTCTCCCCTCAAATACCAAAGTAACTCAAGAATTACAGAGCGAAAGAAAACTTTTTTCGTAGTCAACAACGGAAATCCTTCAGAAAGATCAACACGATAGCTTTCTGCAAAATTTGAAATAGTATCAGTACCAGTTCTGTTTTCCTTTCTTACTCCATGTTCTAAAACATTTTTTACAAGGTCTAAATAGGCTTTCATGAATTTTCTAAAGATTAAAGTAGTATTTCGCTTAGAAATAAGATTGCGATTGAAAAATAAATAATGATTCCGCTTACATCCACTATAGTTGCAACAAAAGGTGCTGAAGAAACTGCAGGATCTAAACCCATTTTTGATAAGATAAAAGGAAGCATGGCTCCGATTATATTTCCAAATAAAACAATAGTTAATAAACTCAGTGCTACCACGAGTGCAGTCAATATCATTTCAAGCCCGAAAGGATCTCCGGCAATTAGCTCCCAGCTTATTAGAGTTACAAAGCCTAGTAAACCGATTAACCCACCAAGTACAAACCCGGAGATACATTCCCGTAATAGAACTTTTTTCCATCCGTCAAATTTGATATCGTCAGTAGCTAATGCTCTTATAATCAATGTTGCAGCCTGGGCACCGGAGTTTCCACCACTGGAAATTATGAGAGGTACAAAAAAGGATAGAAACACCACTTTACTCAACAGCTCTTCATATTGCCCCATCGTTAGTGCTGTTAAAATCTGACCGACAAATAGAACAATAAGCCAACCTAATCTTTTCTTAACCATTTCTGTTATAGAAGTCTGAGAATAGTAGTCATCAAGGGCGTCCATACCCGCCATTTTCTGCATATCCTCTGTAGTCTCTTCTTCTGCCACATCAATAACATCATCTACCGTAACAATACCGACAAGAACACCATCTGTATCAACTACTGGAAGAGCAACCCGATCGTACTTCGCAAACATCTTAACAGCTTCTTCCTGGTCATCATATGCACTTAGTGCATTAAACGAATTGTCCATTAATGAAGAAATCGTGTCTTCCGGATTAGCTAAGATGATTTCGGTAATCGTCAAATCATCGATCAAATGTTCTTTATCATCAACTACATAAATAACATTAAGTGTCTCAGCAATCTCAGCATATTTTCTTATGTGCTCCATACTCCGGTTCAAAGCCCAGTCCGACTTAACCCTTACGTATCTTGGAGTCATAAGTCGTCCAACACTTTCCTCCGGATAACCAAGTAATTTTTTTACCTGCTTCTGATCTTCTAACTTCATTGAGTTAATAACTCTTTGAGTAAGATAACCCGGGAGTTCTTCCATCAAAGCAACTTGCTCATCTGGTTCAAGATTGCCCATCACATCGGTTAACTGCTGCTTATTAAACAGTTCAAGAAGCTCAAGACCTTTACCGGTTGGAAGTTCAGCAAACACATCTGCTGCAATAGCTTTCTTCAATAACCTAAATACAACAATAGCTACTTCTCCTTCCAATTCCACAAGTAGTTCTGAAATATCGGCTGGAGGCACATCTGTAAGAACTTCCTTTAAAGCTACCCAGTCTTTAGCTTCAATAAGTTCTTGAAATTCCGGTTTGATGAGCTGAACTAGCATTTTCTACATTCTTTGTAAGGGTATATCCACAAATTGAAGACGGCTAAGAATCGTGGTAAATATCCCAAAAAACAAGTGAATTGAATGAGAAATATTTAGCTATTGTTAATTGTTTGAAGTGCTACTTCTGCAGCTAATTGTTCGGCTTTCTTCTTGCTCTTTCCGATGCCAAGGCCAAGCTCTTTATCCCCAATATATACTTTCACTTCAAAGGTACGATTATGCCCCGGCCCTGACTCACTGATAAGCACATATTTTGGCAGTTCCAGTTTTTCAGCCTGAGTATATTCTAATAATGCGCTCTTGTAGTTATCAACTGTATTGATCAGGCTTTCAAAATCCACATGCTCTTTAAAGACTTTCTCAACAAACCGAAAAGCACTCTTATACCCTTTTTTTATATAAATTGCGGCTATTATTGATTCAAAAATATCGGCCAGGATACTTTTAGCAATTTTCACATTAGCAGCTCTTTCTCCCATTTCCATCAGGTTCTCAAGCCCGAGTTTTGAAGAAAAGTCTGCCAAAGTCTCACCCCTAACCAGCTT
Organism: Balneolaceae bacterium; assembly: GCA_040222185.1. GTDB lineage: Bacteria > Bacteroidota > Rhodothermia > Balneolales > Balneolaceae > JAVKDP01. The sequence goes on from JAVKDP010000045.1 coordinate 16,652, forward strand.
TGCCCTGATCTTGGTAAGAAAACCTTCGTCTTTTTGAGGGTATTTATTGAACAGTATTTCAGCAGCAATAAGATCCAGAACGGCATCACCCAGGAATTCTAATCGTTCATATGAATCATACTTGGCATACTGTTCCTGGGATAACATCGAACGATGCCTTAGAGCTCTTTGGAATAAAGATGGCTCTTCTATAGTAATGGAAAGTATTTTTTCGAGTTTTTTTATTCTCTCATCAAGCTCATACCTATCTTTGCTTTTCCTAACGAACAAAGATTTGAGCAGGGATCGCACTTTTACTCCTCGTATTTCTTAAAAACGAGTGTTGAGTTATGGCCGCCAAACCCAAAAGCATTATTAAGAGCGTACTTAATGTCCCTTACAACAGGTTTATTTGCTGTATAATTTAGATCACATTCAGGATCCTGATTCTCTAAATTTATAGTAGGCGGGATGGTTCCATGATAAATAGCTAACAGTGAGGCGACTGACTCAATAGCACCAGCGGCTCCTAATGTATGACCTGTCATGGATTTTGTAGAATTAAGATTCATGCTGTATGCATGTTCCCCAAAAACTTTTTTTATGGAGTTAGTTTCAGCTATATCTCCTAGTGGTGTAGATGTACCATGCATGTTGATATGATCTACATCTGTGGTTTTTATACCAGCTGACTTAAGCGCATTATTCATTGCAAGTCTAACTCCACCGCCTTCCGGATCTGGAGCGGTGATATGATAAGCATCAGCAGAATATCCATAGCCAACAATTTCGCCATAGATACGTGCACCTCTTTTTTGAGCTGAAGAGAGTTCTTCAAGGAAGAAAACTCCTGATCCTTCCCCTAATACAAATCCGTCACGATCTGTATCAAATGGCCTGGACGCTTCTTCGGGTGCATCATTTCTTGTAGACATAGCCTTCATTGCGTTGAAGCCTGAAATACCTATTCTAGTAACGGGAGCTTCAGACCCACCTGTAACAGCCATATCAGACTGCCCATATTTAATCATATCATAGGCTATTCCTATGTTATGAGAACCTGTAGCACATGCAGAAACAGCGCAAAAATTCGGCCCTCTGAAGCCATATCTAATTGATATTTGGCCTGCTACTATATCAGGAATAAGCATTGGAATAAAAAAGGGAGAAACGCCTCTAGGGCCTCTCTCATGGAATGCTATAGATTGTTCATAGAACGTCTTCATTCCACCGATCCCGGTACCAACAATAACTGCAACCCTGTCTTTGTCTATATTGTCTAAATCTACTCCTGAGTCATCCAGAGCTTCTTTTGATGCTACTAAAGCATACTGAGCTACCAGATCGAGACGTCTTGCTTCTTTTCTTTCAAAGTAATCCGTAGGATTATACTCGTCTAATTGAGCAGCAAATTTGGTTGGGAAGTCGGTAGTATCAAATTGATCTACCAATCGAACCCCGCTTTTACCGGACAAAAGCCCGTTCCAAAAATCAGGCGCGCTCTTCCCCACTGGGGTAAGAGCGCCAATACCTGTAATAACGACTCTTCTAGTACTCATAAAGTAAATTGAAGATAATTAAGAAAGTTTTCCGGAAAGGTAAGTTACAGCATCGCCAACAGTAGCAATATTTTCTGCATCTTCGTCAGGAATACTAAGATCGAAATCTTTTTCAAATTCCATGATTAATTCTACAGTGTCTAATGAATCAGCACCAAGATCATTTGTGAAATTAGCATCAGCTGTTACTTCTGATTCGTCTACGCCTAATTTATCAATGATAATGGCTTTTACTTTTGATTCTACATCTTGTGACATAATTCGTCCTTAAATATTTAGTGGTAGTTAGATTTTATTTTAACTGATTAAACTTAAAAATTCATTTTTGTATCTGCAACACTTACATCGCCATTCCGCCATCAACACGAATTACCTCGCCAGTGATGTACGTACTCATGTCTGATGCAAGAAAAACAACAGCATCAGCAATTTCTTTAGTGTTTCCTGCGCGGCCTAGTGGAGTGGCTTCTTTAATACCTTCGAGCACTTTTTCGTCTAAAACGCCCGTCATATCAGTTAAGATATAGCCGGGTGCAATAACATTTGCTCTGATATTTCTTGAGGCTAATTCTTTAGCATATGATTTAGTAAAGCCAATAATACCTGCTTTCGAAGCTGAATAATTGCTTTGGCCAGCGTTTCCTGAGATACCAACTACTGAGCTTATATTTATAATTGAGCCCCCTCTGTTCTTCATCATCGGGCGGGCAACAACCTTAGAGTAGTTGAAAATACTTTTCAGATTAGTGGTAATTACATCATCCCACTGATCTTCGCTCATTCTAAGAATCAAATTATCCTTAGTAATTCCAGCATTGTTGATTAACACATCCAGCTTTCCCCAGTCTGAGTTAATTTCATTAACAACAGCTTCTGCTTCTGAGAAACTTACTGCATCTGCCTGGATAGCCTTAGACTTTCTTCCCATAGCTTCAATTTCTGCTTTTACTTCTTCAGCTGCTTCTGCTGAGCGTGCATAGGTAATAGCCACATCTGCTCCGAATTCAGCAAGCCTAAGTGCAATCGCTTTACCAATTCCCCGGCTTCCGCCAGTTACTAAACAAGTTTTACCTTCTAGTGATAGTGCCATAGTATTAATTATTGATGACCTGAAATTTCTGCTTTACGATTTGTACGCTTTACAAGCCCCTGTAGAACTTTCCCGGGACCTACTTCAACAAATGACGTTACTCCTTGCTCCATCATGTTTTTTAGCGTCTGGGTCCAGCGTACAGGATTTAAAAGCTGATTTAATAAGTTTGACCGAATTTCTTCGGGATCGGTTGTAGACTCTCCCGTGTAATTACTATAAATAGGGCAATTTGGAGTATTAATCTCCAGGCTTTCTAATTGATCTCTTAATCCATCTAAGGCTGGTTGCATCAATGAAGAGTGAAAAGCTCCACTAACAGGAAGGAGCATAGCCATACGGGCTCCGTTTTCTTTTGCTAGTTCTACAGCTTTTTCTACAGCCTCAATATAGCCTGATATCACGAGTTGCCCGGGACAGTTGTAATTGGCTGCAATAACTTCTTTGCCCGTTTCATTTGAAGCCTGGTTACAAACGTTTTCAACAGCTTCATCTTCCATCCCAATGATGGCTGCCATTGTCCCAGGGTTTTGAGTTCCTGCTTCCTGCATTAACTCTCCACGTCTTCGAACAATCTTGAGTGCATCTTCAAAACTAACTGCACCACAAGCAACTAACGCAGAGAATTCACCCAAACTATGACCTGCTACCGTATCAGGTTTTGCATCAAGTGTTTTGAATAAAGCTACAGAATGTAAAAAGATCGCAGGCTGTGTAAACTCTGTTTGTTTAAGTGTCTCTTCAGGGCCGTTAAATAAAATACCTTTCAAATCGAACCCAAGAATCTCATTGGCCTGGTCAACCATTGCTGCAAAATCCGGATTAGATTCATAATGATCTTTCCCCATTCCAACAAACTGAGAACCCTGACCTGGAAATAGATAAGCAGTACTCATATCAGATACTCCATTTAACATAAGATGAACCCCAGGTAAATCCGCCACCAAACGCAGCCAAAATCAGGTTATCACCTTTATTAAGTTTGTCTTTCCAATCATATAGACAAAGTGGAATGGTTGCAGCTGTTGTGTTCCCATATTTATCGATATTGATCATGACTTTGTCAGAGGATACACCCATTCTGTTTGCAGTAGCATCAATAATCCTGAGATTAGCCTGATGTGGTACTAACCACGCAACATCTTCCGGCTTCAGGTTATTCTTTTCCATGATTTCAAGAGAAACGTCTGCCATACCCATAGTGGCTTTTTTGAATACAGCCCTTCCCTCTTGGCGGATATAATGCATTTTAGCATCTACTGTTTCATGAGAAGCTGGTCGTAAACTTCCGCCCGCTGGTTGATATAAACTACAATTTACATCACCTTCTGAATAATGGATGTGATCGATAATACCTGTTTCGTCATCACTTTCTTCAAGTAAAACAGCTCCTGCTCCATCTCCAAAAAGAATACAAGTAGTTCTATCTGAATAATCAAGAATAGAGGACATTTTATCAGCACCTATCACAAGAACTTTTTTGTAATGTCCGGATTCAATAAATGAAGCTCCTGTTGTTAAAGCATATAGGAATCCAGAGCAAGCAGCTGAGATATCATAAGCAAAAGCTTTTGTTGCACCAATCTCATTTTGAACCAAACAAGCTGTTGCAGGGAAAAGATAATCAGGAGTTACAGTAGCAACGATAACAAGATCAACATCAGCAGCATCTACACCAGCGGCATTTAATGCTTCCTGAGCTGCCCTGGTTGCCATATAGGCTGTTGCCTTGTCTTTATCTTTTAATATTCTTCTTTCTGAAATACCTGTTCTGGTTCTGATCCACTCATCGTTAGTTTCTACAAGTTTTTCCAGGTCAAAATTCGTCATTCTATCTTCAGGTAAATAATGCCCGACAGAAGAAATCTTTGCTCTTTTTACTTCCATATTGGAATTGAGATCAAGTTAGAGATGCGACTATTTTGCCATTAACATCGTTGCTTACACAACTAACAGCAGCTTTAATCATATTTTTAATTGCCAGTGGGGAACTCCCACCATGACCTACAATACTTACCCCGTTTACACCAAGAAAAGGTATCCCACCTACTTGTTCGTAATTAAACGGTGATAATGCAGTCATTAACACTTTTTTAGTGTTTTGGATGTCCTCTGGTTTCATATCCAGTTTTGCAACAGCACCCTGAACCATCTTCATAATGGTCTCAGGAATTGATTCCCCGAATTTGAGAAGTATATTTCCTACTAATCCATCGCAGAGATAAACATCTGCTTCACCTGAAAGAACATCTCTTCCCTCAACATTTCCAAGGAACCCATCTAAAGATTTTTCTTTAAGGTATTTATGAGTGTCTTTTAGTGTCTCCGTACCTTTTTCGTCTTCCTCTCCAACATTGAGTAATCCAACCTTTGGCTCTTCAAGCTTCATGATTTCGCGGCAAAAAACCTGTGCCATTTTAGCAAATTGGAAAGCCATTTCGGGTTTAATTTCCAGGTTAGCTCCAGCATCAACCAGTAACCTGAATCCTTTGATAGTAGGATAGTAAGATGCTATGGTAGGGCGGGAAACTCCTTTAAGTTTACCTAAAATGAAAGTTGAAGCAGCCAAAAGTGCTCCGGTATTCCCAGCACTTACAAATGCATCGCATTTGCCTGCTTTATGTAAACCCAGGCCTATAACAATGGATGAGTGTCGCTTATTTTTAACAGCATGAGCTGGTGATTCTTCCATTCCTATGACTTCCGGTGCGTGTTGCACAAACAGTCGTGAAGAATCATACTCATGATTAGATAATTCAGAGTTAATCGAATCTTCTGGTCCAACAAGAATCACTGACAAGGATTCGTCTTCAGCTATTGCTGATAGAGCACCTTCAACAGGATTTTTCGGATAAAAATCACCACCAGCCGCATCAACTGCAACAATCATACGAGTGAAGTTTAGTTAGCTACCGCTATTACCTGACGACCTCTGTAGTAACCACACTCAGGACAAGCATGGTGGTATTTATGCAAAGCACCACAATTTGAACATTTTGCAAGTGTTACATCAGCGATTGCATGATGTGAACGTCTTTTATCTCTACGAGATTTGGAGGTTTTCCGTTTTGGATGTGCCATTTATCTATCTGTAATAATTAATTCTTTAATTCTTTCAATGCTTCCCATCTTGGATCAATCGATTCACCATCTTCTTCATCAGCAGAAGCTTCTCCAAATTTCTCATTAAGAAGCTCCTTAGGTTCACCATTCTCATCCAAAAAACGGGGATGTAATTTCTTTGCCGGTAGACTTACAAGTATTGTGTCTAGCACATCTTGCATTATGCTTATTTGTTTAGATACATGATCAATATTCCTGACGGCCCCATTCTCATCAATCGATTCTTCAACTTGTTCATGTTTGAACAAGACTTGGTACTCTTGCTTTACATCAAAGTCATAAGTATCAAGAGAACGATCGCATGTAAGTTCAACCAGCACATCAATTGCCAGCTTCACCAGAATGAAGTGAGAAGAGCGATCAAACTCTAAATCTATTACTCCGCCTTTGAATGAAATATCATCCAGGTCTAAATCAGCGGGAGTTAAATTTAGTTCTTTTTCGCTTTTTCCTTCAGGAATTTCAAAGATCTTAAACGTAAACATAATTCAGTCTCCTTAACAGCCGATAAAGATAAGGATATTACAATTGCGGTACAATCAATTAAACAAGCCGTAAAGTCTTTGCTCTATCAACCCGATAATCTTTCCGAGGTCTTCCGGATCGTTTACGAAATCCAGATCATCTGTATCAATAATGAGCTTTTCGTATGGATAACGGTCTATCCAATCCTCATATAAACGATTGAGACGCTCCAGATAATCTATTCGGATTGTATTCTCATAATCCCTACCCCTTTGCTGAATCTGGCGTACCAGAGTGGGAACTTGTGCGCGCAAATAGATGAGCAAATCTGGTGGCCGTAAATAGTGACTCATTTCATTAAAGAGAGCTTCATAGTTATCGAAGTCTCTGTCACTCATTAAATTCATTTCATGAAGGTTCTTAGCGAATATCTCAACATCCTCATAAATGGTTCTGTCCTGGATAAGGCTAATATCCTGCTCAAGCATTTCTTTTTGATGTCGAAACCTGCTGGATAGGAAATAGATTTGGAGATTAAAGCTCCATCGAAGCATATCTTCATAGAAGTCAGCAAGGTAGGGATTGTCATCTACTGATTCATAGAAGGCCTCCCAGTTAAAGTGCTTCGACAACAATCCTGTTAAAGAAGACTTACCTGCCCCTATGTTCCCTGCTACTGCTATATATTTGGATTTCTTCGCTTCTTCCACTATCTGAATTTTTTATTCTTTACCGAGTAAACGGTACATCGCTTTTTT
>JAVKDP010000046.1:0-19622 GCA_040222185.1 Balneolaceae bacterium
CACTTCCATGAAGAAGTAATTAGATATGACCGGAACAACCGCCATTATGGTATTACTTTTCCGGCTCGCTAGCCCTTGCGCATAAGCCTGAGGATGATATCCCACCGCTTCAGCTATATCCAATACCTTTTTCCGTGTAGAATCAGAAACGCTGTCGCTTTGATTAAACACACGAGAAACGGTAGCAATGCTTACGCCTGCTTTTTCTGCTATGTCGTATATAGTGGATGCCACAATAAATTGATTTAAATACGCGGGTACCCGTCAAGGCACCCGCGAGAAAGTCTAAAGTAAATCGCTTATTTGATAAGCGTCATTCTCTTGTTGCTTACAAAGCTACCAGCTTCAAGTCTGTAGATATACACACCTGAAGAAAGAGCTCTGGCATCAAATGCTACAGAGTGAACTCCGTTTGTCATTGTTCTGCCATCGATAAGCGTAGCCACTTTTTGTCCCAACAGGTTGTATACAGCTAGTGTAACATTAGAAGCATTCGGTAAGTTGAAGCTAATATTAGTAGTTGGGTTAAAAGGGTTTGGATAGTTTTGATCTAAACTGAATACTTCAGCAACACCACTCTCTTCTTCATTTGAAGTAGTCATTTGAGAGTAATCTGGAGGAGTATCCCAATCAAGATTTGTAGCCTGCCATGTTAGAGTTGGCATAGTAAATGTTGATGGCCATGTAACATCCAGGTTAGCATCAATCATTGGCTGAACATACTGGTAATGTCTACGACCAGCAGCAAAACCACCACCGTTAGCAAATAGAGAACCATCTTCTGAAGTTGGCTCACCATAAGCAATTCTAAAACCAATGTGGTTTAGAGTTGGAAGAGTTAGTTCTAAATCAAGCTCATAAACGCCATCTTCATCCGCGTCAGTAAATCTCAATCTTTCTTTCTCTTCATCAGATGTATTAACGAAGTTTTCACCATTATCGCCAGGAACCGTAATTCCATTTGTTAATGCAAAGAAAGGAGTATCTACAAATAGATATACTGAATCAGTTGCAGGCAGGAATGGCTGAGCTTCATTTTCTTCAGCTGCAGACATATCGATACTGAAAGTAACTGTAATAGCACCACCATCAACATTAGTTGAAGTAAGAAGAGCTTTTGGCTCTACACCATTATAGAATTCAGATCTTACTGGCTGATCAGCAGCGTCTTCGATAATAAATGTTCTATCTGCACCACCTGTAACACCAGGTTCTTCCCATCCTGAACCATCATGAGTAATTCCAGAAAGGAAGTTCTCACTTTCTTCGTCATCTCTGGAAGCATCCCATTTAACAAAGTACTTGTATGCAACCTGAGTTTCAGCAACGGTAGTAAATGGCAAGTTACTAGCTTCGTAATTACCTGAGAAGGAATTGAATGCCATTTGGTTCTCACTGTTGTTCCATGCATTGAATGTACCCGTTACGAATACCGTATCAATAGAAGAATTGAAGAAACCAAGTCCTTCAAGGATACCAACATTAACTTCAAAGTTAAGATTGGTTTCTAATATATCCTGGTCGCTAGGACGTGTATCACTAAAGTAAACCCAGTGAACTGTAGTATCAGCTGCAGGAATTGTGATAGGTCTGTCTGGTTGTGATTCCCATGTAACATCTCCACCACTTTCAATTACAAACTTGTAGTTGATAGATCCTTCAATTTTTGCAACAGAGTCTTTTTGAGCTCTTACAATACCTTCGTAGAATAAGTTCTTACCATTTGTTGCGCCTTCTGACAAGAAGTTTCCTGTTCCCCAGTCAGCTGCAAAGAATGCACCGTTTCCGCGAACACCAACTTTATCAGTTTCTGGATCAAAATCACCAACCTGAAGTTGAGCACCTACGTTAACACGGAAGAAAACAGTTACGCTATCAGATTCTGAAGTAAATGGTGCTGCACGAGTTTCAAACCATTGTAGTGGAAGTACTGTATCAGCTACTGCATCAGAATTAAGAATAAACTGGTTGTTTGCACCGCTTTCCCAACCTTGCTCTGTACCGTTAACTAGTGGTGTTTCTGTATCCACACCAGCCCAGAACTTGTAGTTTAGCGTATCACCAGCAGTCATTTTGAAAGTGATAGTCCAGTAGTCGCCACCGATATTCTCAGTAACCATACTTCCGCTATCCCATGTAATCATGCTTCCAAGTCCCGTACCTGCTGCATCAGAACCTTGTAATCCACCTCTAACCTGGATTACGTGATCTTCCATTAGCGTATCAGGCATAGTAGCAGTATTAACATTGAATGTTACACTTACTGCACCTGTTTGGTAACCTAAGTTGCTGTTAAAATTTTGTTCTGCAACAATCCACTCAGAATCTTCTGCGTTTGTTCCGGCAGAAGCTGTCCAGTCTGCATTACCTGAAGTAACAGAAGGTTTTCTTAATAGAGTGTGATCTTTAGTAGCAGCAGTAACACCAGCTACATCCCAACCATCACCTGGATCGCCATTCCAATCACCAATTCTATCGATGACAGTAAATGCATCAGCAGCGCTGTCTCCCTGTACCAATGCAAATCCATCATCACCATTACTTAGGAAAGTGAACTCCATATCGGCTTTATCAAGAATTGCAGCATCCGCACTTGGATGAGCGATAATGAAAAACTCTCCTGGGGCGATATATGAACCCTCCGGAAAATCATTCCAAAACTCGTACTCTCCTACTACTGTAGGAGCATTTCCTACATTAGGAAAAGCGTACCCATCTAACCATACTGTATCTGCAGTAGGGTTGTATATCTCGAGTGCTTTATTATTACTGGAGCCCTCCTGAGCTTCAGAAAAGTAAATACCCTGTGCAAAAGCACTCATACTTACCAATGCTACAAACATTGTAAGTACAGCCTGTAACACATTTTTTTTGGTAACTTTGTTCATAGTTAACCTGTTTAGTTATTGTTATTAGTTCTGCTTTAGCAGTTTCTTTTTAAAAGAAAATCTGAATACTCATTTTGTTCACATCCCCTAAGTATTTATATCCATGGTAGGTGTAATTAAAGCCAACACTGAGGCTATTGTCCATTTTGTACTTTACACCAATACCCGCATTAAATTTCTCAATAGTATCATCCTGCCCAATATAGGGAATACCACCTCGTAAGAATACCTGGTTATTCATTAACCCAAGTTCTGTACCAATACTTATGCTTTGTTCATTATTGCTTGGGTTATTTCCATCAATACTGAATGTAGCACTTAAATTTTTATTTTCAATTGCTGTCCATGCCAATCCAACTTTCAACATCAATGGTAAATCATAAGCATTAGTAACCAGTTTAGCATCTGGTTCGTAATTACCTTCAGCCGATTCATCCGGGTCAGATCCAATAATAAGATCGTTACCATCTAATTGAAGCTTTGATCCTACATTAGTTACGCTCACCCCAAATCTAATTCCATAAAATGGAGTATCGTACATTGTACCAATATCGAAAGCTACCGTGGATGCAGATGTTTTTGCAATCTTTTCATACACCATTTTCACTGTTCCCCCAATAGAAAATTCCGGGATCAGGTATTGTGCATAAGAAGCTCCAAAAGTTACAGAGTATGCATTAAAAGTTCGGCCGGTCAACCCTTGTGCTTCAGCAGTAGTTTCTTCGAAATCACCATAATTGAGTGCAAGCACATGTACGCCAGCTACTCCCTTCTTTGTAGGTACAGCCACACCAAGGTAACTATGCGTCAAATCCAGATACCAATCAGTAAACTCGACCTGTAACTGCCTGCTTTTAACATCAGATAATCCGGCAGGGTTTAATACCATTGCTGAGGGATCGTTTACAGTAGCGGCATAAGCTGTGATAGCTGAGGACCGGGCCCCAACAGGAATTCGCAGAAATTCAGCAGCAGTAGTCCCCACTTTAGAAAGTTGAGCCTGGGCATCAGTAGCTAGTAACAAACCACTGAGCAAGAAAAAGGATAAGATTGTTTTTTTCATTTTAATCATCATTTAATCACCGCGAATTTACCTACTTTCTCGCCTACTCCAGGTGCTTCAATATGGTACAGGTAAATACCATATGAGATTTCGAGATTATCTTTTGTGAGCATATTCCATATATATGTTCCACCAGAAAGGCTTGATTGCTCAATATTTATTTCACGAATCATAACCCCGGAAGAAGTGAATATTCTTAAGGTTGAAGGAGCCGGAACACCGGTAAAGTGAAGTTCTCTGTTTTGCTGCTTGTTTGTACTGGTAGCGCTGGCTTCAAATATATTCGTGACTACATATGGATTCGGAATAACCAGAATATCATCCAATTCGCTTTTCGCAGTATCTGCATCAATTCTCGGGATGTTATCAGCATCAAACCTGAACTGAAACCTGTCATTTTGTGAAAATGGTTTGGTAGTAAAAATCTCAAGTGTATCTCCAGGTTCTGGATTTACTGTAACTAATGAACCTTCAACCAAGCTTGGAGCCATCTCTACTTTGTAAGTCAATGTATCTTCAACACCCCTGTAATCTTCGATAAAGAAAAGTACATCAGAACACCTACCATTGAATCCAGAAACAGCTGAAAGCTGACCAGGTACTGGCGGCACATAATTGCCAGGAACAATAATAGTTGGATGACATCTTTGTTGAGGTGAATTATTAACATTCAGATCACCATATGCATATCCAATTTCTTCGCCTGTATAAGTGTTACGGATCTTGAAGTTTGTTGGAATTGAAGGAAGTACCTGGAATATTCCTGGCGCAACCTCTACACTTTTTTCCGTCGATTGACCAAAACCAACATTATCCCCTACTATTATCTGGTAATCAGAAACTTTTGGAGCGCCTTCAACCGTGAATGTAAATGCATGTGGTTCAGCTGCATGATCAAATCTCCAACCAGATCTTTCTGTATTCAATCCAAATGTTTCAACATTACTAAGAGTAACAGTGAACCCTTCATTGATTGGATTACTCTCACCATTAAAACCTGTAGATCTTGAGATGAGCGTATCTATTGTTCCGTCTGTAATATTCCTTAGAGTGAAGTTCTTAGTTTTAAGAGTATCAGGATTACCTCCACCGCTAAATAAAGAATCCTCAAAAACCACATCATATAGATTATCAGGCTTGAGTTCGCTTGGATCAATAATATTTACTGTCACAGAACCACCAGGAGAGCCTGTAACAATAGCAGCTTCTGGAGTATCAGGACTAATATAACCCGCCTGGTCTCTGGAAGGCCGTACTTCTACTACATTTTCCCCGAATTGTACCGTGCCATCAGGGTTTAGAGATATTTTAACCGGAGATTCAGAAGGTGCAATTCCACCAGCTTCGTATCCAAAATCATACGCTACTACTGCGTAGTAATACTTTCTACCGTTCACTACAGTATTATCTTCGTAAAATCTTTGCAGACCATTATCTCTACCCAGATTGTATTGAACACCATTTATTGGAATAGGGTGAAAACCAGAGATCCCATTTCTTTTGTCGAAAGTGGCGATTGGACTAAAAAATGCAGATGTCCCAAATCCATCCGTTATTGTTCGGATTTCCTCGAAAGAAACATCAGTTGTTCTGTAAACCTTGTACCCTTCAAAATCATTACCATTTCCAGTAATTCTGTTTAGATATCTATCAAAAGCATTTTCTGAATCTGTGTTCCAATACAAGGTAACCTTTCCATCACCCGCAACAGCTGTAACAACTGGAGGATTAGGAGCTACCGCAAACTGATAATCAGCTTCATACGCATTAGTGGCTTCATCCAGGTTTCTGTTGGTTTGATCTCTGTCGTCTTGTGCTGTTTTTTCTGTTTGAGAAGCAGTTACTGCTACCGCAAAACGTTCTGAAGCTCCTTGCCGTAATGGGAATAGACCCGATGAAACAAAGATATCAGAGTCAGTTCCTACATCTTCAACAAACTCTCCAGGAATCAGATACGACAACCAAATATTAGCATCCTGATCGACTTGTAAGGCACCTGCATCAAATATGGTAACCCTTGATACACCGATTAAATCAGTTTCACTTACATCTGTTTTATCAATGCTTGACTCGCCAGGAAATGATGTTCCGGCTCCTGAAGATGGTAATCCATCACCCTGGCCTTCACTTGGAGAATCAGGATCACCTTCAATCCCAACATCATCAATAGCAATATTCCAATCATTATCATTATCGAAGAAGTCATCTCTGCCTTCATCAATCATTGGAGCACTGGTATGATAGTTTTGTAATCTTCCTGAGTAGGTTGTATTAACTAACTCGGCAAAGTCAACATCTGAAGCAATTCGCGCACGGATGGTTTGGTTAGGAACTATCAACCCTCTGCTTAGAGTATCTCCTACTTCAAAGTATAAATAGTTTATCAAGCGAACAGGCCGTACTAAATCGAAATTTCCCGTTGCAGGATTTAAAGTGGTTTTTGTAAGATGGTTTGGTCGGTTTTCATCAATTAGGCCATCAAAATCATTATCTAATCCATCAATATGAATTCCAAAGTCTGCATCAGCTTCGTCAAGAAGATCTTCTGTAACGTTGATGGTAGCGCCACTAAAATCCCATACTCGCCCTTGAGACGTAAACGGAGAACCATCATAAGTAGCAATTACCCGACTATTATCTTCCTGGATAAGTACTATTTTTTCACCAATGTTTATTGTTCTGCCTGTAAAATCAGCAGCTTCAAAATTTCTGATAACTGTATCAGCAAGTGTCTCATAACTATAGAATCCATCTGAAGTAGTTGTTAACGGAGTAAAAAGGCTGATTCCAGTTTCGGCATCATAAAAAGGACCATCAGCATCGTATGAGTCACTGTCACCATCATTATCAATACCATCAGTAGCATTGCCCGGGGTTTCAAGGAATTTAAGCCCCATTTCACCAATTGGGGTTCCGTCAAAGGCATTGCCTCCACTATTTCTGTCAGTATCCGTCAAATACGCGATTGACCGGATATTATCAAATAAAGGAAGATCCGTTGGTCCACCCCCTGCTACGAAATCCGCTATCCAAAGTCCAAAAGCCATACGAGGATAATCGTAGCTTGCATCATTTTTGATTTCAAAAATATTGAAGTGCGTAGGGCTCACAAGCGTTTGTGACCATGCAAGGACTCTGGCATCCAGAACAATACCTAAGCCACCACGTGTTGGATCCGTTTGATCTGGCTGATACCTGGTACCATTGTAACGAGTATAAGTATCATCTCCCGCCTTATAATAAAACTCAACATCAGCATTAAATTGATCTCTACCAAAGAAACCATTCCATGAACCAGCCCAGCCATCGCCACCATCTTCAAGCTTATCAGGCCAAATATCAGGCCAGGTATTTCCTAATGGAGATTCAGGACCACGATCACTTCGTGCTATTTCATCTGAGTCATCACGTACATAACCAACAATAGGGTTTAGAGACCAGTTTGTTCTACCATCTCTACTTGTTCTGTAAGATGCCACATCAACCATAGGGAAAACATCGTCTTCAGGTGTTGACTGGTCAGGAACTTCAGTTCCAAACATCACACTCATGAAGTACATATACTCACGGTTTGTATTTCTTGGGAACTCAAAAATAAGTTCGTTCAAACTATTGCTATTCCTTCTTCCTGCATGCCCGGTATTATGATAGGTAGCTCTCAAAAGGTTACCATCCATAATCGAGGTTTTCCTGCGCTCAAATGAAGAACGCTCCTGACTTGGAACGTAATCCTGAGCAACCGTAATGGTTGTGAAACCAAGAAGTAAGGCTAGTGTAGATACAATTCTTAAATTCATTTTTTCTTTAATCATAGCTTAAAAAGATAATTGAACACCAAATTGGATACGTCTTGGCTCAGCATAGAAACTTGGGTTCGTATAAAATAATGGATGCGCATCATCAACTGTATTTACTGGTAACGGCCTGGTAGCTAAGCCGGAATCGTTATAAATAGAGTTTATGAGCTTGGAGTCTAACAAGTTGTAGACATTCAGGAATACCTGGAAGTTATTAATCCCTGAAATTGTAAAGTTCTTATAGGCATTCAGGTCAATGGTGAAGCGAGAAGGTAATCTTGCAGTATTCGTAAGGCCGCGATTTGATGCTACCTCTCCTACCAATACACCAGGAATATCACTGGCTGGGGTGTATGGAGTACCTGAGCTGAATTTGCCAAGTAGATTTACTCCCCAATCATTTCCACTATAAAACATTGAGCCATTTAAAATATGAGTTCTGTCCCAATCAAGTGGCTGAACAAGTTTGGTTAATGCTACTTCCTGAGAAGTCGAATCAATAGCACCACCTTGCCCGATAATACTAAAATATTCTGCGCTAGGATCAGAGTTACTTCCTTCAACACTTCCAAAAGTATAATCCAGTCCAAAGTTAAATCGCTGGCTTACAAACTGGTTAAATGCGAATGTTAATCCAACTGATTTTGAATAATCTCTGTTGAAGAAAATACCATAGTTAATTGAAGAAGAACCTGTAACCTGAGGTCTACTGGAAACATAGTTTCTTGTATCCTTATAGAAACCTGTTAATTCTATTGCTGTCCCTTCAAAAATTTCTTGCTTAAGCCCAAGCTCATATTGCGTTGAACTTTCGGGCTCAAGGTTTGGATTTCCAAAGAGTCCCTGGCTTCCTCCACCCTGTGTAAGTAGAATCTGACTGTTTGTATACAAATTCTGGAATGAAGGCATTTGGAAGAAATATCCATAAGAGAAATAGATAACACCCGCATCATTGATTGGATAA
Organism: Balneolaceae bacterium; assembly: GCA_040222185.1. GTDB lineage: Bacteria > Bacteroidota > Rhodothermia > Balneolales > Balneolaceae > JAVKDP01. Next base: position 8,713 of record JAVKDP010000046.1, read on the forward strand.
GCAACACCAATACGAGGGCTTAACTGGTATTTAACACTTGCTTCTTCCCACCAGTATGCTTCTCTATCAGCTACTGTCAGGCTAGGCTCATTATCATCCTGCTGACCATTATTATTTGTATCTGTATACTGGTTTTCAGCTTTTGTAGGGAAGAAAATGTCCGGATCTTCTAAATCAGCAGGAACCAGAGTATTTGGATCAAAATAATCGAAGCGTAAACCAACATTAATGATCAGGTTTTCATATTCGATTTTATCCTGGATGAAAGCACTTAAGCTAATAGGGTTTTCTGTATACCTTTGAAAACCTGGTGTATTTGGAGCCGGATAACCAAGCTCAATAAATGGAATAAGTTCTTCTGGTGTTCCTGGAGGCAATGTCACACCTTCTCCATCTAAAGGAATAAGACCGATTTGTTCAAATCTGATCTCATCAAATTGAGCACTTAAACCAGCTTTGATGAAATGATGCTCATTAACCTGGCTTGATATATCTGCCTTACCGATAAATGTATTTGTAGATCTGAAGAATCGGAAGTTATTAGTCCCGAATGTATTGAACTGCCCGGCATCAGTAATATTTAATCCAAATTCGGAGATATTGTCATAGTTAAAATATCGGGGGTCCCAGGGATCTTCATATAAGCGATTACTTGATTCGTTATAACGATTAGCAAAGTTTATAGTAAGGAATGTTTTTGCAGATGGAGTAACTGTAGTCTTAAAATTAAGAGAATGATTATTCCTGAAATTAGTATTTGCCCCTAACGGCACCATTCTGTTGCTATGGCTAAAGCTTCCTCCTTCTTCAGCAGCAATTGAACCAATAAGGTTAAATCGCAAAGAGTTTGAAGCCTTGAACTCAAGATTTCCCTGAAAACTATTTGTTTGAAACCTGTTCATATCCACCAGGGAACTATCTCTCCTTCCACTATCTCTTAACAGAAGTTGCTGATTCCCACCAACTGTTACTGTATCAACAGAATACCACGGAGCCGAAAAATCTACCCTTTCATTATAAAGGGTTCTATATGCATCGAAGTCAGTTCCTAATGGCAAAAATTCTTGATAAGCACCATGTGCTGAATAAGCATTTCTACCTGTGAGCCATCCTTCGTTTTCAAATGTTCTGGCAGTAGCGAAGAAAGTAAGTTTATCCTTTATGATAGGACCAGAAAGAGAAACAGTACCACTATACATCCTGGTTGGATTGAATGTGTCAAAACTAGTTCCAATTCCATCGTAGAATGAACTTTTATTTGTAGCCAGGTATCCACCAGACCAACCCCTGAATGAACCATCAAATTTATTACTACCAGATTTTGTAACAACATTCACAATACCTGATAAAGCCTGGCCATGCTCTGCATTAAATGAACCTGAAATTACCTGGAGCTCCTGGATGGATTCGTTTTCTAAACGAATACCATTACTCCTGTCATAATCATCAGTAACCCTGATACCATCTACTACATAAGAAACTTCTGAAACACGCCCACCTCTAATATGGATTCCTCCACTATTATCGACATTCACTCCAGCTTGTAGTTGTATTACATCAGTAACTTCCTGCACAGGAAGTTTTTTGATCTCATCACTGCTAACACGAGCTTCTGAACTTGTAATATCTTTAATAACAGATTGCCGTTCTGCAACAACAACAAGCTCTTCACCTTCAAAAGACTCAAGAGCGAGCTCAAAATTTTGTGTAGTAGTTAAATCAGTTCTTACAATTACTTCCTGTACTACTACTGTTGCATATCCAATGTAACGGGCTTCCATGATGTAAGTACCAGGTGCTACATTCAACATAAGATAGTTACCATCAATATCAGCAATGGCACCTTTAGTAGTTCCCTGAATACCTACGGTAGCACCAATCAAGGGCTCCTTGGTTTCTGCATCAAGCAAGGTTCCTTTTATCTTACCGGACTGGGCTAACACCAGGGTAGGAAATAAAAAGATGATGAGTAAGAGTGATATCTGCTTAAATTTATTCATGTTCCATTAATCAGATTTGTATAATAAGTTCTTTTAGCTTCGCAGTATTAATAACTGCATTGTGTTTTTCTTTAACCATTTCAATAGTCTCAGCTTTAATTTCGCGGACTTTCTTTTTTGTTAAAAAATCATTGACCTGGGATTGTGCTTCCGCAAAAGAAAGAGGTTTGCTTTCTTCTCTGCCCAGGCATTTATAAATATGAAACTCTCCGGCTGAATACTGGATAACACCAGATACATCTCCAACTTCTAAAAGTGCTATCTCATTACCTGAGAACCCGTAGTTTTTAATACTTTCAAAACCCAATTCACCATTTGTAAATCGATCCTCGCTTTTAATAGTATATGTATCAACCAATGCCGAAAAAGACTCTCCTTTATTTATCAGGTCAAGAATCTCATTGGCTCTTTCTTCTGAATCAAGAACGATTCTTTTCAAATTGACTTCGAGAGGTTTGTAATAGTTATTTTGATTTTCCAGGTATGAATTATATAACTCAGCAGGTGTGTTCTTCACTTCACTTTCAATCATAAACATAACTTCATCAGCTAGAAAGTGATGATATGTTTCTTCAATCGACTCTTGAACCAATTCCTGAGTATTAATTCCTGACTCTTCTGCTTTTTCCATGAGGTACGACCTGTAAGCTATCCCAAGAAAAAACTGATCAAATGCAGCTTTGCTATTAATATTAGAAAGAATCTGCTCTGAGCTGGCTACATACTCCTCCGCAAAGCTTTTACCTGTGAACTTAAATCCATCAAAAGAAGCTAATACATCACCTGATGAGTGAAGAGTGGAAACAAACTCCATATCCTTAGAAAGCATGAGTTCGTAGTTTTTATCAAACTTTTTCCAGAGATTTTCGACAGCTTCTTCATTGAGTTCAACCTCACCAATAAACCCGGATAAATGCTCTCGGGTAGCTACTTCGTTTTTCTTTTTCCTAACGTAAGATTGAATCTGGTTTTTCTTTTGCGCGAAATCGAATTCTGTAAGGATTGGTTTAACCACCCTGTCAGTTAATTTAATAATACTGTAACCCTGAGCAGTTTGAATAGGCTCTGAAATTTCACCAACATCTAATGCGAATGCTGCATTTTCGAATGCTATATCAAGGTCATCAGTGGTAAAACGCCCAATATCTCCCCCGTTTTCAGATAAATAAGGGTTTTCGAATGCCTCTTTTGCTAATTCTTCAAATGATTCTCCAGCTTGAATCCTCTCATAATATTCCTCGGCAAGCTCTTTGGTTCTAGCATAAATATGAGAAGCTCTTAGTGAAGAGTTAAACCGTATATAATAGTCTAACAAATCTTTTTCTTCCACTTCAACACCCGCAAGTATCTGTTGATTTAAGAACTCCTCTGTAATAACTCTTCGTTTGATAGACTCAAGCCTATTCTTTGCAAACTCTGATTCATCGAGCCCTAAATCAACAGCATGAACCGAAAGAACATAGGTATTAAACTCAGAATTCAGGATTGCAGCTTTTGTTCTTTCATCAGGAGTAATCACCTGCCCGGTTCTATAATAATATTCTCTGAAAGCGTTTTCGAAATGAGTTGTTGAAACATATAGATCACCAATCTGGGCAAGAACTTCTTCATCTTGCGGAGCTTCAGAAACTTCCTGACATGCCATAAATACGGCAATAACTGACGCAAGAAGGAGTAGCTTTTTTGAAGAGACTTTGAGCACTATTGACTGGTTAGGTTAAGTAGCTCTAATAATATAATGAAAGCGCTTACACTTTTTCAAAGAGAAAATGAGTTTTTATAAAAAAAAAGCGGTTCCAAAAAAAAGACATTCAATAATTTATTAATATTGAGTTTATACTTTATTAATTAATTTAAAAGAACTAATAAGAAAAAACCTTCTTTATTAGCTCTAAACGAAGCATTTAAATTCAATTAATAAATTCATTTTCATAAATGTAAGGGGTTACATTTTAATGTAAGAAGCGCAAACTTTGCGCATATGACGGGCATTGTCAATTAACCGTAGTTCTTAATGATGTAGTTATCTAAAATCTGTCGAAACTCTTTTCCTATAAAGTCACCTTTCAGGGTCAAAGCATGCTCACCATCTATATATACTGGCGCTTTAGGCTCCTCAAAAGTTCCTGGCAAAGAAATACCAATGTTTGCTGCTTTTGATTCTCCTGGCCCATTCACTACACACCCCATCACTGCTACATCCATTTCTTCCACACCTGGGTATGCTTTACTCCAAACTGGCATCGATTCCACAATATATTCTTGTATTTCTTCTGCGAGTTCCTGGAAATAGGTACTTTTTGTTCTTCCACACCCCGGACACGATGTAACCTGTGGAAGAAAGCTTCTTATATTTAGTGATTGAAGAATTTGCTGAGCTACCTGAACCTCTAAAGCTCTGTCTGCTCCGGGTTGAGGTGTTAATGAAACACGGATCGTATCCCCTATTCCTCTCTGTAATATAACTGATAACGCAGTTGAACTAGCTACAATCCCTTTCATACCCATTCCAGCTTCTGTTAAGCCTACATGTAAAGGATAAGGAATCACTTCAGCCATCCTGGAGTATACCTCGATCACATCCTGCACTCCGGACATCTTACAACTAATAATAATCTTATCTTCAGCCAGGCCAACATCTTCAGCCATTCTTGAAGATCGTTCTGCACTTTCTACCATGGTGGCCAACATCACTTCCTTCGCTGAATGCGGGGAGGAAAGCTTATTATTCGCATCCATCTTCTCAGCTAATAACTGTTGGTCTAATGAGCCCCAGTTAACACCAATCCTAACAGGTTTATCATACTGAATAGCCTGCTCTACGATGGTAGTAAAATTCTTATCACGGGTTTTGGTACCTGTGTTTCCAGGATTAATCCGAAACTTTGACAAGGCCTTCGCCATTTCAGGATACTTGGTAAGCAGTACATGGCCATTATAATGGAAGTCTCCTATTATTGGAACCGTTACTCCTCTATTGAGCAACTTTTCCTTGATGTGAGGAACAGCTTTTGCAGCAGCATCATTATTTACTGTGATCCTTACCAGTTCCGATCCTGCCATATTTAAATGATCAATCTGATCAACCGTCTCATCAATATCAGCTGTGTCGGTATTCGTCATTGATTGTACTACAATTGGAGCATCTCCCCCAACAGGAACGTCTCCAACCATTACCTGAACAGACTTTCTTCTTTTAATACCCGTCATGTTTGCCCTAGTCTTTTTTACTTAGTTCGAATAGTTTCTTTTTCTCTTCTTTAGTCAACGAATCATATCCGTTCTTTGAAATCTTCTCTAAAATTGCATCCAGTTCACTTTGATCCACTTCTTCAATAATCTTGGCGTCACTCACAATACTCATTTTCTTATTTTTCGATTTTGTACCTGGTGAAGGTTTAAACTTCCTGAATAAATACTCGAAATAACGAGGTATTATACTTAAATCGAATCCATTTTTATGAGCTCTCATAAGAAGAAATGCTCCGGCAGCACCACCAAGGTGAACCAACCTGGCCACTCCATCTGCATTGTTTAATAAGAGGACATCAATTGCGATAAAACCACTGATAACATACCTGGCTTCAATAGGAGGAAGTAGTAAGAGCATAATTGGGGTTCTAGGAAACAGCATTGCAAATGCTACCATCACTCCATATACAGCACCTGAAGCTCCAATAACAGGAATAGGATTGCCAGTAAGACTAACTAATACATCAACCAATGCACCCGCAAAACCAGCTCCAAAATAAATAGTCAACAGGCTCCTTGGCCCGAGCTTTTGTTCAACAGGTCTACCCATCCACCAAAGCCATAGCATATTAAAAATAAAATGGAATGGGTTACTCAATGAGTGAAGGAACATATAGGTAACAATTCTCCAGGGTTGAAAAATTGTAGTACTCAAATCAGGATAAAATGAAAGGTAATTGATCAGGTTTATGCCAAACACTCCAATAAAGGCATACTGCAAAAAGAACATAATCGCATTTATAGCAATGATGGTCCTCAATGCAACAGGTATTCCCATGAATCCTCTCTTCGCTGAATTCCCAAATGAATCATATGCCATGTTATTCCTCATCTATTCATCTCTGAATTACATTCTTAATATAACTAATAAGCGGGTTTTTTAATCTTCCAAACTTTTATCAGGATAAACCCAACTAACAGCCCGCCTAAGTGAGCAAAATGTGCTACACCACTATCTGTCCTGGATAATCCTGAAAGTAATTCCATCACACCATAAATTCCCACAAAATATTTTGCCTTAATCGGAATTGGAGGAAACAACAGTATGATATACCGATCAGGAAACATCATTCCAAAAGCCAACAGTATCCCAAAAACGGCGCCGGATGCCCCAATGGTATAATCAAAATAATTGCTTACTAACATATGAATCAAAGCCGCACCAATTCCTGTTAACAGATAGTAAACCATAAAGCGTCTTGTTCCCCATAAATTCTCAATGGCCTGCCCGAATATCCATAACGCAAAAAGATTGAAAAATATATGCCCCACATTCCCATGCAGGAACATGTATGTTACTAGCTGCCAAGGCATGAAATGTCCACTTTCTATCGACCAGAGTGCAAAATTCTGTGCCAGGATACCACCTATTGATGTCCACTGATCTGTAAATATACTTTTGGTGATAAGAAAAATAATTCCGTTCGCTATCAACAGGTACTTGATAGCAGGTGGAAAGATTGAAAAACGAGTGTTGGGTTGAAACTGATTCAAGAGAGAACTGTTAACTTGTGATTTTTTTTGATGCGCCAATATACGTTGAACCCACCTAAAGTTACGCCTGGAATTCCCTGCCCTGGATACGTGGTATCGCCAACAAGAAAAAGCCCTTTAAATGGAGTTTGATTCGGAGTCCAATTTAGCAAGCTTCGTGCCATATTCTGAGGGATTCCTCCCACCCTGCCTTTTTTACGGAATACCCATTTTTGCCATGTAACAGGGGTTGCAGTATGAACTATTTTTACTTCTGAATCAGAAAACCCAGGGAGCTTCTCTTTTAATTTCGATAAGATATACTCCTCAACTTCCTTTTTTGCTGAGTCATATTCGCCATTCAAAGAAAACCAAAAGTCTGGTGATGCATGACATGAGATATTCAAAGTCCTTTCTCCATTTGGAGCTCTTAATTCGTCGCCTCTTTTCGACATTGATATAAAGAATGATTCTGAATCCGTATATGGTACTGTGTTCCCATCTTCGAGGTGAATTTGGTGATGTAAGCTTAAATCATCCGGATAAGTATCTGAAGTAGCTACTCCTAATGTTATTGCACCCCAGGCTTTGTTAAACCAATTGGACTCTCTTTCAAAATAAACTCGCATCTCTTCGTTTGTGATCTCTTTCATATTCCAAATCGGGATGTTAGAAACCACAATCGGGGCTCTATATTGCTTATCCTTTTTGGTTTTGATAAGAAATTCTCCCCCCTCTTTTTCAACCCGGATTACTCTTTCTTTTGTATGGAGTGATCCGCCTCTTTCTTCAATAAATCCTTGTATTGATCTGATCATTTCTAGTAATCCACCAGGTACATAAAAGTTTGAATAATTAGTATATGTAATCCCGGGCGCTCCAAATAGAAAAGGTGTATCAACTGACTTGGCCTGAGCCGTAATCATTAATTGTTCATCAAGAAAACGGATAAACTTTGGAGTGTCAATATCAAACTGGCTGGCCAATTCCTTTACTGACTTAAAAGCATATCTAAGTACCCAAACATCAAGAGGTGAATTGGATAGTATTAGTCTTCCCCAATCAGAATATTCCTGAGGTGGGAAATGAGGGTTTTTAAGTGATACTTTCCATACAATATCCGATAGTTCAAATGCTAAGCTCCAGAATTTTGTTTGACCTTCAGGGTTACCAAATACTCGAATTGCCTCATCAATCCAATCTTTACGATTTTTATACCGGGTTACTTTTTCTCCTTCTACCCAAACCGACATGCTTGGTTTAATTTCTTCTTTGGGAATAATAATACCAGTTACATCTTCCAGTTCTCGTAACGGTTGGTTCTTATCAAATCCAATTAATGTTGTGGCGCCAGACTCAAAAATAAAACCTTTACGATAGTAAGAAGAACTGCAACCTCCTGGCAATGCCGCGGCCTCTAAAATCAGAACTTTGTATCCATCATTTGCCAATAATGCAGCCGTAGTCATCCCGCCCATTCCTGAACCTATAACAATTGCATCGTATTTAGTACCTGATTCCATGAGTCTGTTAACATCTAGATTTCTCTTGCCATTCCTAACTTCTTCCAATTAATGTTCTCTGCGCTTAGTACCTTTGACCGAAATTTTGAACTAAAATTCACCTCACTATGAAAGAAAACTACCTGGAAAGTATCCGAAAGCAATTCGAGTATTATAAAATGTTAGGAGAAAACACTTTTGCCCAACTTGATGAGGAAGATCTTTTCTGGCAATACAATCCGGAGAGTAATTCAATTGCTATCATTGTGAAACATCTTTCGGGCAATATGCTATCCAGGTGGACTAACTTTTTAACTACAGACGGTGAGAAAAAATGGCGAAACCGTGAAGATGAATTTGAAGGAGATATAAAGTCTAGAAAAGAACTCATTGGAAAATGGAATACAGGTTGGGATTGCGTATTCAATGCCCTGAATTCTATCACTGAAGGCAACTTTGATACTACAGTCTATATTAGGAATATGGGGCACACCATCCCTGAAGCGGTAAACAGGCAGTTTGCCCACTACTCCTATCATATTGGGCAAATCGTATATATCGGAAGAATGATCAAAGGAAATGAATGGAAAAGTCTTTCTATTCCAAAAGGAGGTTCAGAAGCCTATAACTCTGATAAGTTTTCCAAACCCAAACGAAAAGCTCACTTTACAGATGAGTTTTTGAACAAAAAATAATTCTTGATGTTATACTTGCTTGACTTCCGAGGATTTCTCGATATCTGAAATTACTTCCTGTTAGCTCGAGCGAATCCTTTCAGTGATTTATTCTATCCAAAGTTATTTGATTTTTGGGCTTTCATATCGCTTGTCTTTTTGAGTTAGATCGACGAATTGAAAACTCCTTACAAAGTTTTGGTCCTCCCTCTGAGTTCAAACAAATTTGAACTCTGTATCCCCCCAGGTGGAGACAGGAACTTTCCCTCCTCGGGGAGGGAAAGACCGGAGCACTTGTGCATAGGTCAGGGAGAGGACAAAAAAAATGCTATAAACTAAAACAATCCTAATGCGCTTCTAACCAGTTGTCACCTATTCCCGCTTCTACCTTTAACGGAACATCCATCTTAAATGCCCATTCCATAAGCTCTACAATTTTAGTAGGTACCTCCTCCAGTTCACTTTCATGGATCTCAAAGATCAGTTCATCATGAACTTGCAAAAGCATTCGGCTCTTGTAATTATTTTCCTGTAGCCAGTTATGGATGTTTATCATCGCAAGTTTAATAACATCAGCTGCAGTTCCCTGGATAGGCATATTTATAGCCACACGCTCTGCAAAACCTCTTACGTTCCAGTTGCTGGAGTTGATATCGGGAATGTATCTTCTTCGGCCTAATAAAGTTTTAACATATCCATGTTCTTTAGCAAACACCTGGGTATCTGATATATAGTTCTGGATGTTTGGAAAGCGATTGAAGTATTCCTCAATCATCTCCTTCCCTTCACTATTTTCAATACCGAGATTGGTTGCCAGACCATATGCACTTAATCCATAAGGAATTCCAAAATTCACCTCTTTCGCTTTGCGCCGGTGATCCTGGGTAACTTCGTCCAACGAATTTAAATGGAAAATCTCTTTCGCAGTTCTGGCATGTATATCTTCACCGTTCTTGAATGCCTCAATCATTGCTTCATCTTTGGCAATGTGAGCAATTACCCTTAGCTCCACCTGGGAATAATCAGCTGACATAATCTTGTATCCATCCTCCGCAATAAAAGCTTTACGAATTTCACGTCCCCGGGCTGTTCGTATTGGAATATTCTGGAGATTTGGGTTCGAGGAAGCCAGGCGTCCGGTTGCAGCTACACTTTGGTTAAAATCGGTATGTACTCTGTTCGACTCCGGGTTAATCATAGATGGCAATGCATCTACATATGTTGATTTGAGTTTTGCCAAAGAACGGTATTCCAGAATCGTGCTCGGTAGTTCATACTTAACAGCCAATTTGGTTAATACCGACTCATTTGTTGAGTATTGTCCGGTCTTAGTTTTCTTCCCCGATGGAAGCTCTAGTTTTTCGAATAAAATCTTACCCAATTGCGCCGGAGAATTGATATTAAACTCTTCCCCTGCTTTTTCATAAATATCAGCTTCAAGTTTTTTAATATCATTTTCCAGGTCTTTAGAGAAGCCTTCCAGCATCTCTACATCCAACCGCACTCCCTGGTATTCGATATCGCCTAAAACTTCTATTAAAGGGAAATCTACCGTATTCGCAATTTCTTCCAGTTCATCTTCCTTTACTTTTTTGCTGAATATATCATAGAGTTGAAGAGTTACATCGGTATCCTCACAAGCATATAAATAAACTTCTTCAGGAGTTAAATCAGCCATCGATTTCTGAGCTTTTCCTTTTCCAATTAAAGCAACAATGGGTACAGGTTCATAGCCTAAATACTTTTTGGCCAGCTCATCCATTTTAATTTTTTGTGAAGCATCAATAAGATAAGCGGCTACCATCGTATCGAATGGTTTACCTTTGATCCTTATACCATGACGAAAAAGTATTGTGTAATCGAATTTATAATTATGGGCTACCTTTACCGACTCATTGTTCTCAAAAAGAGGTTTAACTAATTCCAGAACTTCGGCTTCATTCAATCCTCCTTCTACATTTACCGGGATGTAAGCCCCCTTCCCTGCCGTAATCGAAAAGGACATTCCA
>JAVKDP010000047.1:0-23408 GCA_040222185.1 Balneolaceae bacterium
GATTCATGATCGATGAGTTTTTCAGCTTCTTCTTCTAATAAGATATTTCTCGCTTCTGCAACACTTACTTTTCTCTTCGAGGTATTACTCTTCTTGCCCATGTTACCGAGCATATCCTGCAGGTTGATACCCATTTCTTCCATTCCGCCAGGTCCAAACACCTGCATCATAGAGCCTTTATTGTTCTTAACCTCTATTTCGATTTGGCGTTCGTCCAGGTCTCCGTTTTTTAATTTCTCTCTGAATCGTTCTCTGGTTCGTTCGTTTAGTTCCGAATCACTGGCATCTTCTGGCTTAAAGTTTGAGTCGCTTGAAAAACCAACACCGGTCTTCTTAACAGGAGGGATGAGGATATCCAGGATTCTTTCTTCTACCTGGTCAGCGGCTTTTCCTTTTACTCTTTCCTGCATCTCGTCTTTTACCATGTTTACAGCTAGTTCTGTTAAGTCACGAATCATGGATTCAACGTCGCGGCCAACATATCCAACTTCAGTAAATTTTGAAGCTTCCACTTTTAGAAAAGGAGCCATAGCTAACTTAGCAAGTCTGCGTGCAATCTCGGTTTTCCCTACACCTGTAGGGCCGATTAGTAAAATATTATTAGGTACAATTTCTTCACGAATCTCTTCATCAGAGTTCATACGGCGCCATCGGTTTCTTAGCGCGATAGCTACAGATCTCTTGGCTCCTTTCTGGCCAATAATGTATTTGTCCAATTCACGGACGATCTGTTGAGGGGTTAAATTTTTTTCTTCAATCATGTTCTATTTCTGAATTTCTAAAATGGTGCGATTATGATTTGTGTAGATATCAATATCAGCTGCAATACGTAACGCTTCATCTACGATTTCTCGTGCTTTCATTTTTGGTGAATGCTTAACCATAGCCCTGGCTGCAGCAAGTGCATAGCTTCCTCCACTTCCAATAGTGACAATATTATCATCTGGTTCAATTACATCTCCCTGACCTGAAATAACTAAAGCATGATCAGCGTCCATTACAATGAGTAAAGCCTCCAACTTTTGAAGGTATTTATCTTTGCGCCAGTCTTTGGCCAGTTCAACTGCAGCTCTTTGCATGTTGCCGTTGTACTCATTCAATTTTTCTTCATAGCGCTCAAAGAGGGTAAAAGCGTCGGCTGTTGAGCCAGCAAATCCAGCTAGAATATTTCCGTTATGTAATTTTCTAACTTTTTTGACTGTTGATTTCATAACGGTGGTTTGCATTGTAGCCTGCCCATCACTGCCAATAGCGGCTTCACCATTATGTATTATTCCCACCACCGTAGTGGCGTGAAGGTTAAATAAACTCATCTTCTCTTAATTTGATTAAACATATGGCTCAGTTAAGGCAATAACCGAGCCACTAGATTAGCTTTTCGTTTTGGAATACTTTTGATTCGATCTTCCGTTCGAATTGGCAGACCTTCCTGACGAATTGTTATTCCTATGATTATTGCCCCGGCTGTTATTGTTATGCCTGTCTTTCTTAGAAATATCCAGATCGTCTTTTCGGCGATCTGTGCTATTTAATTCTTCAAGCTCATGTTTATCCAAAAGCTCTTCAATTGATTCACCACGCATTACCGCTCCTGTTACATCAATATCGGATCCGGATAAAGTGACATGGAAATCATTTAATGAAATCGTTTGATCTCCAATAATAGTTACTTTGACATGATATCTGCTTAACCACTTCCAGCGGGTACTAAAGAGCCCTTTGGTAAGGAATGATTTTAAATATGGGTTCACATACAGGTCGATAGCTCTGTATTCAGTGCTATGCTTAAATTTGCTGATCCAGCTTTCAATATCAGTTACAATCGTATCCTGGCTTACAACACTACCAGAACCTGCACACATTGGGCAAACATTAGAAACCGAGTTAACAACACTCGGGCGGATTCTCTGGCGGGTGATCTGAACAAGTCCGAAATCACTCATTCCAAGAATATTGGTTTTAGCAGGGTCTTTTCGGAATTCCTTCTTTAACTCATCGTAAATTTTCTTACGGTTCTTATCGTCCTTTAGATCAATAAAATCAACAACGATGATGCCACCAATATCACGAAGGCGAAGTTGCTTTGCTATTTCACGGGCAGCTTCCAAATTCGTTTTAAGAGAGTTGTCTTCCTGCTTTTCCTTAGCAGCATAAGGGCCTGAATTCACATCAACTACGTACATAGCTTCTGTTTGCTCAAAGATCAGGTAGCCACCCATCTTCATTCGAACCCGTGGGCTGAAAATAGAATTCACATCTTCAGAGATTTTCATGAAGTCAAAAATGTGCTCTTTTCTTTTGTAAAGTTCCACATTAGGCACCATTTGAGGAGCAATCTGGCTTACATAAGACTTAATCTGACGATACATTTTTGGATCATCGATCAAAACTCTGTCATAATTTTTTGCAAAAAGATCACGGATTAGACTTTCCGTCATGTCCAGGTCTTTGTAGAGAAGAGTAGGTGGTTTGGCTCGTTCAATACCGTCAACCACTCGTTCCCATTTTTGCAGTACGGTTCTTAAATCGTCTTCAATAGCCTGGTCTTCCTGGCCTTGAGCTACAGTTCTTACAATAACTCCGAAACCATCTGGTACCATTTGGTTTAAGATAGACTTCAGGCGTCGGCGCTCTTTATAATTACTGATTCGCTTAGAAACAGCAATGTAATCTCCCATAGGGATAAGTACTAGGAAGCGGCCAGCTATGGTGATATCCGTAGAAACTCTTGGACCTTTTGAGCCAATTGGTTCTTTAACAATCTGAACTAATAGTTTTTGACCGTTTTTAAGAACCTTGCCAGCAAGCATCTGCTTCTGGGCGTTATTCAGGTTTTCCTTGTTCTTGATATCTCTTTTAGCAGAGTTAGGAATAGCATCTGCACCATTAAGAAGAGATACATATTCATCTAAATGATCCCCGGCATCAGAAAAATGCAGAAAGGCATCTTTTGGAGTTCCCATGTCAATAAAAGCAGCTTTAATACCGCTCATCACTTTGTGAACGCGGGCTACATAAACATTACCAACCGTACGTTGGTTTTCCTCCGACTCTATAAATAATTGAGCGAGCTCCCCATTTTCTATGAGGGCGATCCGGTTCTGATTCCCGGATGAATGTATAATAATTTGATTCTTCATTAAATTTCTTGTTTTCCCAGCCACCTCGACTCATGCATACCATCCACTTTCTTATTTTCTTGGTGATGGTTACTAGCAAATTTGCTTCTAAATATGAGGCACCTCTATTACTAAGCGTTGCGATAGCTTCAGAAGTGGTTCCGGGTAAATTTTCTTGATTATTGTGTGACTCCACTTTGGAATCTGAGAATAGTTTTTGCTTCATTAAGGTTAGAAGTAAAAAGCAAAAACCGGATAAATCGATATAGAAGTTTTCAATATGTCCTGTTAAGGATACTTCTATGGGTGTTTTTTGATATGTATTCTGTGCAGTATGCAAGTAGAAAATGTTTTGTAAAAAGCTCTTGAGATCGATTTAACAACTATATAATATAGCGGTAACAAAGCACTAAAGTAAACGTGTTTTAATCAATTCAGGTAAAAGTTTGAGATGGCCTGAAAAACCATCTACCAAAAGCTAAAAGTCTTGTTTATTAGGACTCTACACGGGTAATTTTTGCACCAACAGGCTTTAGCTTATTCTCGAGCGATTCATAGCCTCTGTCGAGATGGTACACACGTAAAACTTCGGTTGTATTTTCTGCAACCATACCCGCCAACACGAGGCTTACACTAGCCCTTAAATCGGTACTCATCACAGAAGCTCCTGTAAGCTGAGATTTGCCGGAAATACTTACCGTATTTTTATCACTATGCATATCTGCACCTAATCGAACTAGTTCCGGGACATAACTAAACCTGTCGAAGTACACATTATCCGTTACATTAGAGTCTCCTTGTGCCTGGGTTAACATTGTAGCCCATTGAGCCTGGAGATCTGTTGGGAATCCGGGATAGATATCAGTAGTTATAGAAACAGGTTTCAGAACCTCAGGAGCTTTGATTTTAATAATATCCCCGGTAATATCGACCTGGGTTCCGGTTTCTCTCAGCAAATCAGGAAAACCACCAAGCTGTTTATGGTTACACCCTGTTAAGGTAAGTTCAGAATCGGGATGCATCGCACCAGCGATCATATAAGTTCCAAGTTCAATTCTGTCAGGGTCGTTACTGACTTCAATGCCTTTCAGCGTATCTACCTTCCTGATAATTAAAGTATCCGTTCCAACTCCTTCAATATTGGCTCCCATCTTTATGAGAACATTACAGAGTTGAACTACATCAGGTTCTTTGGCTGCATTGTGAATAGTAAACTTTTCAGATTTTAATACTGCAGCTAGTAACAGGTTTACTGTTGCGCCAACACTGCTGGGACTTAATATGAAACTACCTTCTTTAAGTGTTTTGTCTGCTTTTGCAATTACATAACCTTTATCAAAAATGATCTGGACACCCATTGCTTCCATTCCTTTGAGGTGAAGATCAACAGGTCTTGGTCCCCAGGCACAACCACCAGGCAGAGAAACTTTGGCATAACCGTGTTTACCAACCAAAGCTCCAAGCATATAGAACGAAGCTCTCATTTTACGGACCAAATCATATGGTGCTTCTAAATAAGAAACACCACTGGGATCTATAGAAACCGAGTTTTCCTGCTCTTTAAAATCAACTTTAGCTCCAACCACACGAAGCACATTGTTAAAAGTATAGATATCCTGGAGGCGTGGAATATTGGTAATGGTGGTCTCTGAATCTCCAAGTAAGGCGGCAGCTTTAATCGGTAACGCTGCATTTTTTGAGCCACTAACTTTTATTGTTCCCTTAAGTGGCGTAATACCTTCTATAATAAATTTATCCAAGTGCTTCTATCTCCAGAATAGGTGAATTTTTTTCAAGTGATTGTCCTGTCTCAGCTTCGATTTTTGCAATAACTCCATTAATAGGGGACTTTAATTCGTTTTCCATTTTCATGGCTTCCAGAATAATAAGAGGCTGGTCTTTAGTAACCTCATCACCCTCGTTCACAAGAATCTCGAGAATTTTACCCGGCATAGGAGCTTTTAACGAACCTTCAGCTTTAGCATCTCCTGTTTTGAAACCAAGCTTATCCAATAACAACTCTTGTTCATCTTTAACAGAGATCTTATGCCAGCTCCCATCAATCGAAAACTCAATTTCAGAACCATCATAAGTTACATTATCAATTTTATGAAGTTTTGTTCCAATACGGAGAAAGTATCGTCCATTTTCTGAACTAAATTCAAAATTGCCTTCTAGTTCTCCTGATTTAAACGTGCCTGATTCGTTATCAAATTCTACATCAATTTCAGAATCATTAATCTTTGCTTGATATTTCATGCTATTTCCCGAATTTGCTTCAATCCCGTTTTAGTTGCCCTGAAAGAAAACTCATGCACATTATCTGAGTCATAAAATGAAGTGCCATTTTGGTCAGAGCTCTCAGGATCAACAATCTCAATTAATCGATAGTTGATCAAGTTGATTAGATCGTCTCTCAAGGCTCCTTTATCTGATCCTGTTTCTTCAAGCAATACATCGTAAGGCTCTGGAAAGATGAGGCATTTCAGAATTTTTTTTTCAGAAGGAATCAGTTTTCTCATTTGGCAAAGATAGAATGTGTAAGAACTTATAACAACCTTACTCTATCATTATATCGCCGTAGGTAATTATGCGTTGATTACCATCAAAAAGCAGTAATCGGTAGATGCCACGAGCAAGTTCAGGAGTTGAGCCGAACTCTTCTGCGTTTACTCTGAAAACATTGTCACTGAACTCGATAATATTTTCTTTGAAATCGAGCTGAGTCCATCGGTTGTTAAAATCCAGGTATCCGAGTTCCGCAAAAGAACTTGAAAGGCCACCTTTCATTTGGAGAATAAGTTCACCCGTACGTGCTGATCCATATGGAAGAGGATTAGGAAATACTGGTTCTACTGTTGCCAGCCCGGTGTATAGTGGTGAAATCCTCCAGTCATCAGCATCAACACTTATAATATTTCCCTGGAAATCGGTTTCGGTAATATTCTCGACCAAGCCATAAGCTTCTCTTTCGAATGCCGTTTGGGCATCGTTGTTATTACAACCAGAAATAAATAGTGCGATAAATAGAAATGAAAAATATTTCATTGGTTTTAAAAGCGATTAGCGTTCGAAATTGTAGATACAAAGCTTATCTTTCTAAAATACAAAACTATTTATAAGAAACGCATGCTGCATATTATTGGTATTCCGAACTGTGATAAGATAAGAGCTACTAAAAAGTGGTTAACAGAAAGAGATATCGAATTCGAATTTATTGACGTTAAGAAAGAGCCTTTAACGCTTGAAGAAATTCAGGAACTGGAATTCAAAGTAGGAGTAGATGTACTTGTTAATTCAAGAGGTACAACCTACAGAAATTTAAAAATAAAAGACCAGAACCTGGATAAAGATGAGCTGTTATGTGTATTGGTAGAGAATCAAAGTATGATTAAACGACCTGTTTTAGTTCATGAAGAATCAGTACTGGTTGGATACGACGAAGAGGCTTTTGAGAATTTTTTAAAAGAAAATAACCTGGTTGATAACCAGGAAGACTAGTGTAATTGCTCTAAACAGATATGCGATTAACCTTATTACTTAGTTTGATTTTATCCTTGCCTTTGTTCGGTCAAACGTACGATAGTGAGCAACAACCTGAAATGGAGGATTTGTTCTCTATTAAGGAGACGTTTCGATTCGAGGTAAAGTACAGTTTTTTCAAACTCGGATGGGTAGAAGTAAGCTTGCTTCCCGATACCATGTACCAGGGTAAGATGCACAAACATTTGTTTACCAAGATCGAGAGTAATCCCAAAATTCCGTTCATGGGAACTGAAATCGATCATTTTCACAGTTTATTTTATGTAAACGAAGAGGGCCTTCCGGTAACCACAAGTTATTGGAAAGACAATGTGGATGAAGATTTGTATAAAGAAATTACCTACGACTTTGACCGGGAGCTTGGTAAAGTTTATTACAAGGAAGAAGACGATACACGGGATACATTAGATATCGTTGAACCTGCCACCGCAGGCCATATAATTTTTTACTTCTCCAGGCTCTTTGCAGGAAGTGACTCCTTATCAAGTCTGCCGGTTTATGTAACCAAGAAAGAAGGGAGAATTAATTTCGAAAACCCTTCAAGATTGGAAAAGAGAAAATATGCACCCTTCGGTAAAGTGGATACCTATTTGGTTAAAGGGTCTACAGAAAATATCGAGGGTCCTTTTGGATTTTCAGGGAATTTCAGAGCCTGGTTTCTGGCAGATGATTTAAGAATTCCGCTTGAAGCAAGAGTGAGAGTATTTCTTGGGAATGCAATTGTACGACTAATTGAATACAGACAGGAAAAAATATGAGTTTGATCGAGTTTAAAAAGTTACCACATGCTAAAGGTTTAGAATTACCAGGCTATGAAACAGCTTCAGCTGCAGGAATGGATATCAGGGCTGCTTTAGAAGAACCGGTAACCATTAAGAAAGGAGAGAGAATACTTATCCCGACCGGGCTTCAGATGGCGCTACCGCAAGGTTATGAAGCTCAAATAAGGCCAAGAAGCGGGCTAGCGATAAAGAATGGTATAACCATGCTTAACTCACCCGGAACGATAGATGCTGATTACAGGGGAGAAGTGAAAGTTATAGCGATCAATCATGGAGATGAAGACTTCACAGTAAATCATGGAGACAGAATCGCCCAAATGGTGATAGCTCCGGTTGTTCAGCTACCTATAAAAGAAGTCCAGGAGCTTGGCGAGACCGAAAGAGGAGAGGGTGGTTTCGGAAGCACTGGTGTTAAATAGTTTTATCGATTGTAAAGCTGCTATTTAACAAGAGTCATTTTCTGAATATTAGTATATGAGCCAGCCTTTAAACGATAAAGGTATATTCCGCTAGATAAACCTGTGGCATCAAATTCAGCAGAATAACTCCCGGCAGTTTTCACTTCGTTTACAATTGTTTTTACCAGTTTACCAGATAGATCAAATACACTAAGGGTAACTAATGCTGAGTTAGGAATATCGTACCTGATTTGAGTAGAAGGGTTAAATGGATTCGGATAATTATTATATAATTTAAAACTGGTTGGAGTACTGTTTTCATTCTCAATGTTGTCAATAAGTCCAAGGTAAAAAGTAGAAAGTGTTGTAAAGGTCTCTTTATCTTCGGTACTAACTGCTGAGACTCTGATTTTTACAAATCCCCCGTCCAGATCTTTTTCTTCGAATTCCGTTTCTACTGTAGTTCCAATCAAGGCATAGTCAGCTAAATCAACAGCTGATTCACTTCCTCGGTAAATCCGGTACTCTTTCAATGTATCGTTTCCGAAGGAAGCGTCCCATATAAGTTGATATGAATCTTCCTGAGCAGAAAAAGCACGAATATCACCTGGGATAGAAAGATGGGGACGGATAACAGGATTCTCATCCGATGTTATCAGATCAATGAATACAAGCGGTGTACCTTTGGTTTTTGAAAAAAGGTTAATTGTTAAATCTGAAAAAGTCTCGTATCCAGGTATTTGATATTCAAGAAGATTCCATTTTCCAGGTTCAAGATCTTTCACCAGAGTTTCTTCAAAATCTACCATCCCACCGTTATAGATGCTCGCAAGAGATATACTTCTTATGTTACTGGTGTCCTGGGGTATAAAAAAGTGAAATTTGAATATTGAGCCAGGTGGCGGAGAAATATCATTTACACTAATAGCACCAAACTCTTCATTTTCTGGTACTTGAAATTGTATTGAGTATATACCGCTATAAGACATTGAATCTACCACGGTAACAGAATCTAATGCGAAACCATCATACCAGTCTTTATATCCCATCTCAAAATCCCAGGTTTGGGCATTGGAGTTCAATGATGGTACCGCAAAAAAAAGTAGTAGAAGGACGATCCTGTATCTAGCTCTGCACATATTCTTTGTAATAATTCAAAAAGGAAACTGGCTGTTATAAAATAAAAAAACCCATGTCTTTAACAACATGGGTTTAAAAAAATTAACTACTTAAGAATGAATAAAACTAATTCTCATTCTTAGGAATATTAAAGTCAGTGTTGTTTCTATAATCACCTAGCAAGTGCTCAGCGAAATAGTACCAGGTCATTCTATCGAAATATGGCTGTGAAGAACCAAATCCATGACGTTTACCGGGTAGAATCATCATATCAAACCGCTTACCTGCTTTAATCAGGGCATCAGCCATACGGATGGTGTTGGCAGGATGCACGTTGCTATCCATGTCTCCGTGTACCAATAGCAAGTGACCTTCAAGATTTGCAGCTAATGAAGGGTTTGTCTCAATTGGAGCATCAAAAGTAATCTCAACCTCTTCAACCTCAACGCTGTCTTCATTCATCTTTTTAACCTTCTTTCTCTTCTCGGTAACACCGTTATGAACTTCACTCCACCAGATGTTGTATATGTTGTTGTCATGATTACCAGCAGAGGAAACAGCTACATCATAAAATTCCGGGTAGGTGAGTAGTGCAGCTGTACTCATAAAGCCACCACCTGAGTGCCCGTAGATACCTACCTTGCTTGCATCAATAAAAGAATGCTTAGCAGCGAGTTGTTCAATTCCGTACTTGTTATCAGCAAGTGGATAATCACGCATATCGCCATAACCAAAGTTATGGTAATACTTATTTCTGATTGGACTACCTCCACGGTTACCCATTGCAACTACAATAAAGCCAACCTGAGCCAGTGTAGAAGTTCTGGCACGGGAGCCAACCACAGTAAAGTTTGCAGGGAATGGCTCAACCTGTGGACCAGGATATACATAGGAAATGACAGGATAGGTTTTTGTAGAATCGAAATCGAAAGGTTTCCACATCACCCCATAAATATCAGTTGCACCATCAGCAGCTTCGACCTTAAACGTTTCAGGTGCCTGCCAGCCTTGTTCAACCATTTTTGAAATGTTGGTCTCTTGCAATGTAGTTATGATTTTACCGGAACCATCTCGAAGTACGGAAATAGTAGGCAAATCAACACGAGAGTAGTTATCGACAAAGTAATTTCCTTCAGGTGAAGTGCGAATGGCGTGATTTGCATCTTCAGGTGTTAAATGCTTGAAGTTACTTCCATCGAATTTAACACTATACAGGTTTGAGTAATATGGATTTTGGCCTGCTTCTCTACCATATCCCACAAAGAAAACAGTTTTTGCTGTTGAGTCAATTTTAACAACATCACCAACTACGAATGAACCCGTTGTTACACGGTTTCTCAGGTTACCATTTGAGTCGTAACGGTATAGCTGTCCCCATCCCGTTCGCTCACTCCACCATAAATATTCTTCACCTTCATCAATAATGGCGAGTCTTGCATACCTGGTATTGAAGTATGGTTTACTTTCTTCCGAGAATAACACTTCAACTTCACCAGTAGAGGTATTTGCTTTAAGAACATCAATTTTACTCCAGGTTCTGTCTCTTCTGAGGATATAGAGGAAGTCAGATTTCTGAGTCTCGAATATACCACCCTGGTTGAAGTAGGCTCCACCTAAAGATTGATCTTCCCACTTATCTGTATCAAGGAGTGTGTTCGATTTAGCCTCTGGATCAAATATTCTGATCTCATCAACATAGATATCTTCCTCACCCGGCATTGGGTATTTATAAGTCTCTAATTCAGGACGTTTTTTAAGAGCATTGATAACCCAAAGTTCATCAACCAATCTTTTATCCTGGCGTTTTACATAAAACTTTTTAGAATCTTCGAACCAGTTAGCACGGGATCTTAATCTTTTCGTGGAGGTAGTATCTGAGTCGTTTGCCTGGTAACTAAACCACTTTTCACCGTCTTCAGTAAGCTGATATTCTACACTATCAGGATCATCGGCTTTCATAACATACAGGTTATGTGATCTTGCAAAAGCAATCCAGGAGCTGTCAGGTGAGAAGGTTGCCCAGCGCTCTGGCTCTTCTTCATTCAAAGAATCACCTTTAACAAGACGATTCCCATTCACATTATAAGTGAAGTTGATACTATCTACATGAAAAGTGAAAAGGTTTTTACCTGTATCAAACTTAAAGTCTTCTAAATCGAGGTCTTTCGCATTAAAGGTTCTGCTGAAAGTCTCTGATAATTGAGATGCCATTTCTTCCTGGTCAAAAAGCAGCCTTTTATTACCTCGTGCGGCATCAACGTAATACCAGTTTTTACCATCGCTGTTTTCATAGGTATACCAGAAGGTATCTGTATCTTCAATCCATATTGGATTAACACTAGTAGAGCCTACCATCTTGCTCATCATCTGGGTAGTAAAACGCTCAGCCAACTCGAAGTTTGCTTTCTGTGCAAAGCTTTGGGTCGATAAAAATAAGGCGATCGTTAGGAAGGAAAGGAGAGATATTTTCCCGGAAGAAAGTTTCATTGTGTAGCAGTTAGTTAAATAAAATAGAAGAAATGAGTTTTAGAGCTTTTTTAAAAGGCTTTTTTGGCTCCGGGTTGTTATAAGTTGTAAGCAAAATGACTAACTCTATATCGCTCAATGCAGTAAAATGATCGCGACCGATATTACAGATGTTTACCAATTGAAGACCGAAAAATAACTTTCAAATTGTGTATATTTTGCCAGTTTAAATGCTAAAGAAATTTTTCTGATTTGAAGCCTTGGAAATACATAGTAATTGCCTGGATGACGCTGGTTATAGCAGGGGGGATTCTTATTCAAATCCCGAGAATTCCAATATTGGAACAAACAGCCAGGAATATCTTTTTCCATGTTCCCATGTGGATGGCCATGTTTGCTATGTTTACAACGAGTTTTGTGTACAGTATTAAGTATTTAAACTCGCCTGTTACCTCTTTTGATATTAAAGCTGAAGCCGCTGCAAGAGTTGGGATGGCGTTTGGTGTTTGTGGCTTGCTAACCGGTTCGCTTTGGGCCCGTTTTACATGGGGAACCTGGTGGACCTTTGCTGAACCAAAGATGAACCTTGCTGCACTTGCTATGATGATTTATGTGGCTTACTTCGTACTGCGATCTGCATTTGATGATGAGGAGAAAAGAGCCAAGATTTCAGCAGTCTACAATATCTTTGCTGTTACTACGGTGCCATTTTTATTATATGTAGTGCCACGTCAGTTAACAAGTTTACATCCGGGGGCAGATGGAAACCCGGCTTTCAGTGAAATTACAGCTCCTGAATTAAGAATTATTTTATATCCGGCTATGCTTGGTTTTATAGCACTTTCGTTTTGGATATATGATATTTTACACAGGTTTAAAACAGTACAATCACGAGCAGAAAATTTGTAAATTTGAGCTCGAAAAGGAATTAGATGCAAGAAGATTCAGTTGCTATCGTTGACACTCTTTCACAGTCATATTCTCAGAAATGGACTGGTGCAGAACAGTTAGAACCAACCAACGCATTCATTACGTTTATGTATTCAAACGATTTAATTTTTGTAGTATTAGGTGTTACGCTAATCATCTGGGCAGTACTCTTATTTTTTATGATAAGAGTTGATAAAAAAGTATCCACATTAGAAGAACAGATAAATTCAGATCAAGAATGAAACCAAAACTAATCATTGGAATCGTAGCCATTATCGGCTTTACCTCTTTGTTGATGTATCAATTTGGTGAAAGTATAAGCACCTACACTGATTTTGAAACTGCATCAGATATGAGTTCAGCTCATGTTCCGGGAACCTGGGACAACACCCAGGAGTATGGATTTTCTAAAGAAACCATGCAGTTCACTTTTCATATGAAAGATGAATCAGGGAATACCCGAAGAGTGGTATATCCACGTCCAAAGCCAAATAACTTCGAACAGGCAGATCGTTTGGTTGTTATTGGTGAAATGAGAGGGGAAGTATTTTACGCAAACGAGATGTTGATGAAATGTCCGTCGAAGTATAACAACGCCGATCCATCCGAATTTGTAAAAGCATCAGAGAGTTAATATGTCAGAATTCGGTCCTGTTCTGGGAATCGTCGGCAAACTTATCATTACCGTATCTTTTCTTTTCTGCCTGCTTTCAATGGTATACTATTTCTTTGCAGCAAAGAATGAGGATGAAAAGAAATTAAAGATAGGGAACTGGCTTTTTGTATTTAAAGGGGTATTCATGATCGCAGCATCGGTCATGTTGGTATATCTTATTTTCAAACACCAGTTTCAGTACTACTATGTATTTAACTATACAAGCCTGGATCTGTCTCCAAAGTATCTTTGGTCTGCGTTTTATGGCGGGCAGGAAGGCAGCTTTATGCTATGGATTATTCTTTCCTGGCTAATGGGGCTTGGGCTAATGAAATGGACAAGGTCTCCATACAGAGCTCCGGTTTTGTTCTTTCTGGGTCTTACACAGCTGTTTCTCATTTTTATGCTTGTAGGTTGGAAGTTTGGTGATGTGACTATCGGTGCATCACCATTCAGAACTATTGCCGAGGAAATGCCGAACGCTCCGTTTATCCAGGCAAACCCGGATTTTGTTCCTGCTGATGGAAAAGGATTAAATGATCTTCTGAAAAGCCCCTGGATGATGATACATCCACCAATTCTGTTCCTGGGATTTGCAATGATGACCATTCCTTACTGCTTTGCTATGGCAGCCCTTTGGAAAAGAAAGTATAACGAATGGGTTGGCCCTGCTCTTCCATGGACTTTAGGTTCAAACCTGGCTTTACTTACAGCGATTTTCCTTGGCGGCTATTGGGCTTATGTAACACTTTCTTTTGGTGGATTCTGGGCCTGGGATCCGGTTGAAAACGCATCTTTTGTTCCCTGGTTAATAGGAACAGCTGGTATTCACACAATGATTATCCAAAGGAAAAGCTCGATAGCTCAGAAGTCGTCATTGTTGTTCGCAATTTTGGCTTATGTAGCTATTGTATATGAAACTTTCCTGACCCGTTCCGGGATACTGGCAGATTCATCAGTTCATAGTTTTGTTGATTTAGGACTATACAATCAGTTATTACTATTTATGCTGGTCATCACTGGTTTAGGTGTTGGAATGTTCTTCTGGAGATATAAAGAACTTCCGTCGCCACAGAAAGAATCAAAGATTTTGAGTCGCGAGTTTATGACCTTTACCGGGGCTATTTTGCTTTTTGTACTTGGGATGGTCATAATTCTTGGAACTAGTTCTCCGATACTTGGTTTGCTTTTCAATGAAAATCCGACTCCTCCTGAGATCAGTTTTTATAACGACTGGAGTATGCCCATTGCTATCATCATGGCATTACTGACCGTGATAGGACAGTACTTGTTTTGGAAGAAATACGATCTTGAGACCCTGGCATCGGCATTGATCTATCCGCTATTACTTACATCCATAATAACAGTAGCGTCAATCATAATAGGGAATGTTCGCGACGCTTATTACATGCTGTACCTTTTTGCTGGTTTCTTCGCCATTATTGGTAATTCCTGGGTGGTAGCGAGGTTAGGAATGAAGAAACCAAAACTTATTGGCGGCTCATTAACCCATGTAGGGTTTGGCCTGTTATTAGTTGGAATTTTAGCTTCTTCTGCCTATAAAAAACCAATGCTGGATAACAATGTAGCTAATTATAATGCTGCAGTAGCGAAGGGTGAGGTAAATGATGAGCAGGGATTTAAAGTAACCCAGCCTGTACTGTTCCTTGAGTTGGAATTGAATAAACCCAAGGTTGTCAACAACGAATACCTGGCAACTTATGAAGGGTACGAAATTGTAAACCAGAATAGGCCAGGTCAGCAGACTTACCAGGTGCGCTTTGAGAAGCTAGATGGGAGCGGGAGGCCGTTTTATTTATACCCGGAAGTTTACCCGATGTTAACAACCTCAACCGCTGAAAATATAAACTGGTCGGTTGACCCTGATGTAAGAACGGGGTTTTTAAGTGATATTTATCTGTATGTAGCCGGAAGTTCTTTTATTGAACAACGGAATAAACAGGTTGAAGAAATGAACAATGTTCAGACGGTAGCTGATACTTTGGACACTGAGGCTTCCACTCAGAATATCGTGTTTAAAAGAGGAGAGACGGTTGAAGTTGGAGGCTTTTCATTTACCTTTATTAATTACTCCCAGGCAGACACAACACAGCTACCCCCAAATACTTCCATTGGTATTCGGGCACTCATTGAAGTTAGCCATTTTGCGAGCGGGCAAACCAATTTAATTGAGCCACTGTTCGCGATCTTTAGTGAAGACGGTAAAAGCTATGTGTTATCTCCTCCTGTTGAGTTAACAGGCCATCAGCTAACATTCAGATTTGATAAGGTAAATCCGGGCGACGATTCTATTGAGCTTTCTATAGAAGGTTTAGATGAGACGTACGAAGAAGAGTGGATTCTCGTTGTAGCTGAGAAAAAACCTTTTATCTCTATCGTTTGGGCAGGAACATTTGTATTAATGTTTGGCTTTAGTGTTTCTATTATGAGACATTGGGATAGAGAAAAGAAGAAGCAAAACGAAAGCTAACTCAATGAATTTGAATACTTCCAAAGATCAAAGTGCCCCACATCAAAATTCTGGATCCAGGATTTTGATGTGCTTTTTGTTACTTGGTTTTTTGTTAGTACCAATCCTTAGCACGGCCCAGGAGTTACAAGCATCCAAAGATTTACCTTCTCCGAGAGGAGCTTTTTTGCGATCTATGGTTCTTCCGGGATGGGGACATCAATACATTGATAAAACTGATTGGAAAAGAGGCCAATACCACATGGCTGCTGATGCAGTAATGATTTTATCCTATTTAGGGCTTAGATCACGTGTGAACTACCTGGAAGGCAATCTAGAGACTTTTGCTCTTAGTAAAGCCAATGCAGACTTATCCGGTCGAAATCGTGAGTTTTTCCTGGCGATTGCCAATTTCGATAACCTCGATGAATACAATGATTTTCAACTCAGGACAAGAAACTGGAACAACTTGTTGTCAGATACTCCTGAAAACCAATGGAACTGGACGGTTGATGGTGACAGGCTGGAATACCAGGATATGAGAGAACGCATCGATAAAAACAAGAACCAGC
The DNA here is from genome assembly GCA_040222185.1 of Balneolaceae bacterium. Classification (GTDB taxonomy): domain Bacteria; phylum Bacteroidota; class Rhodothermia; order Balneolales; family Balneolaceae; genus JAVKDP01. Next base: position 16,055 of record JAVKDP010000047.1, read on the forward strand.
TTCCGGCGCTTGTGACACTTATGGTAGCGAACAGGGTAATAAGCGGATTAAATGCTTTTGTAAGAGCCAGGAAAATCTGGTCAAATCCTCCTGATGCGAGTCTGTCCTATGTAAATGAACTGGGCCAGCCCGGAATTACTGCCAATTTGAGATTCAGTTTTTAGGCTGTACTTTCTCAAAATGCCTCGATATAAACTTACCATAGAATTTAACGGATCAGAATTTTCCGGATGGCAAATACAGCCAGATGTTATAACAGTGGAAGAAGAAATAGAAAAAGCTTTCTCCCAGGTACTTCAACAGCCCGTTGATTTAATTGGGCAGGGCAGAACCGATGCAGGAGTTCACGCCCTGGGCCAGGTAGCGCATGTTGATCTACCTGAAGGAATAGATATCCAGAAGCTGATATTCGGAGTGAATGGAATGATTGGGAATCAAATTCAAATTCACAGCATTGAAGGTGTTGGTCCTGAATTTCATGCGAGATTTGATGCTACTTCAAGAGAGTATGAATACACTGTGTTAACAAAAGCTTCTCCACTTAATAATAGCCTGGCGTGGTTCCCTGCCAAAGAATTAGATATCGAAAAACTCAAAGCTTGCGCTAACACTCTTATTGGGGAGCACGACTTTAATACATTTTCAAAGTTCAATGAAGAAAACTACACAACATTTTGTAATGTTTTTGTATCTGAATGGCAGGAAAAAGAGGGGAGGTTAGTTTTCAGAATCTCGGCAAATCGATTCTTACGGAATATGGTCAGACGGCTTGTAGGAACAATGATTGAAGTGGCATCCGGGCGAATGACCATCTCTGATTTCGAAAACTTACTGAACAATATAGACTCGAAAAAGCCAAGTGTTACGGCTCCGGCCAAAGGATTGGTTTTAACTAAAGTTTTTTATGAAAAAAACTAACTTTGGTATTGACTGTCGATGCACATTCTCCCTATATTTATCGCTCTTCGAAAACGAAGAATATCTTCCTCGGTAGCTCAGTGGCAGAGCAAAGAGGTTGTTATCCCGACAGTGGTCGGGGCGTTGGTTCACCAACAAAATTTATTGAGAGCCATAAAGAATATCTTCCTCGGTAGCTCAGTGGCAGAGCAATCGGCTGTTAACCGATCGGTCGTTGGTTCAAATCCAACCCGGGGAGCTTCAAAGCCCTTTATACATTTAGTATGAAGGGCTTTTTTTGTATCTATAATTCGCAAGCTAGGGAATTAGAAAAAGATGGTGCTGTATTATGAGTTGATAAGACTTTAACCGCGCAAACGGGACGCTTGCGCTAGATTGGGGGAGTTGCTTTCTCTTTTAGGTTAGATTTAATGGGTCAAAATATTGATTCTATTATTTATAAATCTATATTGACCTTCGACAATAGGTGATAATGATTAAGAGTGATTATGTATAGTTTATTGCAAATTGAGTGGACTTTTTGGGACTATGTTTTAAATTTCAACGCTTTTTTTATAACTCAAGTGGTACTGGGGGTAGTTACTATTCTTATTTGTATCACACTAAAGCGTTTTAAAGCTGATAAGTATAATTCAGTAACAACACATGGGCTAATTTTTTTCCAGATATTTATAGGGTCAACTGTAGCTTTTCTAGGTGCCTATCAAATTCGAATGGATTTAAATACTGGACATGTTTTACTAGATGGTCTCTATTTTGGTTGGCAAAATATTTGGTTACCAGTTATAGTATCTATAATTACAATTTTGATACTTATACTAATCGAAGTTTTCAACTTAGATTTCCATAAGAAAGCAGTGACAAGAACTGGAGATACAAAATGAAAATAACTTATTTCATTGCTTTATTGAGTTCAATGTTCCTATCAGCATCTTTACCCTTGAATTCTGGAACTACAAGCTTTGAGGATAGAAGTTTACAACAGGACAATCCTGAGTCACTCTTCATTGTTTGCTATGATAGTATTGAGTTTCCTTATGAACCCGAAGAGCTTAGTCAACTCAAAAAAATTACGCTAAGAAATATAACTGAAAGTTGTTATCAGGATCTAGTCAGAGTTATTAAAGTAATAGAGTCAGTTGAAACCTTAAGAGAAATAACTTTAATGGATATAGAGACTGATGTGCCCTTTGAGATATGGGAACTAAGTCAAATTAAAAAACTCACCATTTTTAAAAGCAATATTGAATCAATACCAGCAGAAATTGGGCAATTATCAAATCTTGAGATTTTACGCATTAATTATTCGAACATAACCGATTTGCCAAGTGAATTGGATAGAGTGGATTCACTTAGGGAAGTATGGTTAGAATCAAATAAGTTGACGAGTATTCCTGATGTCCTAACTAAAATGGAAGGGTTAAAAAGATTAATACTATACTATAATGAGATTGATTATATACCACGAGAGATCACAAATCTCAAAAGTCTACAAAAGTTAGATTTGTGGCAAAATCAATTAACTAGTGTTCCAACTTACATCTCTGAACTACCTAATCTTACTATTCTTAATTTAGGACATAATCAAATTCGTAACTTACCTAGTGAAATAACCAAACTTTCAAGGTTAATTGAACTGGATATATCAGCTAATCAAATTGAAACCCTACCAGATTCGATATTTACCTACCCCAGACTTAGGGAGCTGAACCTTAGCGATAATAAACTAACAGAAATACCAACTAAAGTACCTCTTAACTATAGTCTTCAATACTTGAATTTATCTTTTAATCAGATAAACGATGTTCCAGAAGAGTTATTCAACTTAAAGGGGCTTAGGTATCATTTAGGTTTGGCTGAGAATAACATTTCAGAACTTTCAAATAGGGTCTTTGATTTAAAAGAATTATTTTCAATATCCCTTCAAGGAAATCCATATACCTTTGAAAATTTAAGATCAGATTTTAATAAACGGTATAGATGGTTCCACGCATTAACCTTAATAATTACTTGGTTTCCATACATTATATATGCTTTTTTTCTTTATAAAGGATTTAAAGTATTTCGAGTTGATATAAGTGTGAGTAGAAGTAAAACTTTTCTCTACTACATGCTTATTTCAATGACAGTTGGTGTAATCACATCATGGATTACACCATTTCTTCATTATCACTTTTTTAAGCTTGAATTTTATTACATCAGAGTATTTACTGAAGAATGGTGGAAGTTACTTTTTCCTCTTTATGGGGCAGTATTAACTAGTTTAGTATTACTTGTTATTTCTTATATGTCTCAAAGAAATAAAGAACAAATAGAAGTCTAGTTAAGTGCCGTATCTAGTTAGCTATGAAATACTGTTCTCAGATATACGTGTTACATGTCCGAATCCCATTACAAATTTTAAAACAATGCAGTTGGAGGGATGGTATAGTTTTTCGTAGGATGAGCATAGCAGTTTGAATCTGCTTAATACACTATACTCCAGGATATGAATTACATATTTAGCTTCAATTGTTCTATCAAACATCCAGCCATTCATAATTCACAAAAACTCTAGTACATGAATCCGCGTAGAAAAATTTTTCATTCATTTATCATTTTTTCTTTATCCGTATTGCTAATCACATGCGTATCCAATGACGAGGAACAGCCTTTTTTATTGGGTATGGGCTATGGGATAAACAACCCTTCATTATTTGTTAATGATATGGAAGCAGCCTCAAACTACTATAAAGATACTCTTGGGTTTAACATACGAGGTGGCGTTTCTAAAGGAAGCTTTGAGGGTTCTTTATCCTCATCTATTTCATTCGGAGATATGACGAATTTCGAACTTGTCTCTGTCAACGATACCGTTGAACAAAGTATGGTTTCTTCTTTTATCAATACATATTTAGCATCTAATGAAGGAGTCAGGCTCTTTTCTCTGTCCAGTTCTTCAGCCGATTCTACATCAAAATGGCTTAGTTCTAAAGGCTTTGATATGGACTCTATCAAAACCTATCGTTCTACAGACCCCGCTGACGGCTGGTCTCGGGATGATGGAGCGCCTAATCGAAAAAGCCTGGATTTCAATTCAGATATCCCACCTGCTCATCTACCTCGTTTTCTAGAAAAAACGAATTACGATTACCAGGCGGCAAGAGATGATTGGAGAACCTACTATAGCTATACCCGAATGTCTACTAATCACCCAAATGGTGCAGTAGGAATGTCGGCTATTCGAATTGCAGTTCGTGATCTTCAATCAGTAAGCGATGAATTTTCAAAAATGGGCTTCGAAGTTCTTGAAAGGAACGAGGAGATGGTGAGGTATAAACTTATCCGAAACCAGGAACTTCATTTAATTGCCGGTGGAGATGACGAGGAGATTAATAAATTTTTAGAAAAAAGTGGTGATGGAGTTTTTGCTGTACGATTTGAAGTAAGCGACCTTGATTCTACCTCCCGTTTTTTTGAGGGTGCGCTTGCATCGGGTGCTATAAATAAAACTGATGATCTGATTACTGTTTCTCAGGATCATGCTTTTGGAGTTCAATTGGAATTTGTGGAGGAATCGGAAGAGCAAAAAGCAATGGCAGAAATGTTGAGTTTACGTGGAAATTTGAACCCTAAAGCTCTTGATCATGCTGCCAATATATACTCTAAGTATTGCTCTCTTTGCCATGGAGATAATCGTGAAGGTTATGCTGCTGACAATGCGCCATCTCTTCGCTCAGAATCACTGCTTGGCTCCAGTAGAAATAATAACTTTATGCGCTACACTATCCAGTTTGGGCGATCAAATACCGCCATGGCTGGCTATCTGAGCACCCAGGGAGGACCATTAGAGTATATCGATATCGAAATTCTTTTGAAGTGGCTGTATGAAAAAGCTGAAGTGGATGAAGCGATCGAAATTTCAAGAGAACCTGTATATGGTGATATCGCGAAAGGTGCGAGTATTTATTCCGAAAGCTGTGCTAGTTGTCATGGAGAAAAGGGTGAGGGAGTAACGGCGCCGGCATTGGGTAATCCAATGTTACTTGCAACAGCAACGGATCACTTCCTTCGTTATGCAATTGCCGAAGGCCGGGACGGAACACCAATGATTGCTTTTAAAGATAGTTTAAGTGACGATGAACTTAACGACGTTACGGCTTTCCTGCGAAGCAGAGCTTCTGGATGGGATGTACCTGAACCCAGTACAGTTACAGTACCTTCTCCGGAAGAGTATGTTATAAACCCAGACAACGAAAATCCGGTTTTCGACCTGAGAGATGATACATTCGTTTCAGCGGAACAAGTGAATCAGGCGCTCAAGGAGAACAAGCGAATGGTGATCCTTGATGCACGTTCTGAGGTGGCCTGGCGCCAAATGCATATTCCGGGAGCTATTCCTGTACCTTACTATGAAGAACCCGAAAATTTCGTTAATGATATCCCAAACGATGATACGCAAATCGTTATTTATTGCGCTTGCCCTCATGCAGCTTCCCTGCGGGTAATGAATACTTTAAAGCGAAGTGGCTATAAGAACCTTTCAATTATTGATGAAGGTATTTTAGTTTGGGCTCAGATGGGATTCCCAGTAAGGAATGGGAAATAGGTAGCCTGGCACCTGGTATTGTTAACCTAACTAGGGAGATTTAAAGACCTTCATTTTTTTAAATGAAGGCTTTTTATGTCTTAGCTACATATTATCAGGACTTACCGGTGACGGTACTAAATTATCTACCGGTTTAATGCTTTTTAAATAAGCAAAAATTGCCTGGATGTCTTCATCTTTCATTTCGGCGTAATTGACCCAGGGCATTGGAGGCAAGAGCATGCGGCTGTTATCCAGACCTTTAAATACTCCTTCTGTTAACGCCTTTTTGAATTGCTCTTCCGTCCAATTCCCAATACCGGTTTCGTGAGGGGTCAAATTCCCTGCGAAAGAAATACCCCAGGGGCCAGCAGCTGCTGTTAAATCCGGGTAAAACATAGCAAATCCCTCTTTGATCATCTTGCTGTCAAAGGTTACAACCGGTCGGTTGGATGGGTAACCTGACAGCATTAATTCAGGGATTATTTCAGGCCCGTTTTCTCCTAATCTTTTAGGTGAATGGCAGTCATTACAACCCATTATACCAACCAGGTATTTCCCACGGTCTACTTCACTTTCAAAAACGGAGTTTGTTTTTAAAGCATTATCAGCTGAGGTTTGACGGCTGTCACCATTGCAGGATATCATTGAGAGTGAGAAGACAGTAACAACTGACAAGGCTGATAAGTATTGGTTTATTTTCATGCTATTGTTTGTTATTAGATAGAGCATCAAAATGAACTAAATAAAGAACAGGAAATCAATACTGGGAAATACTATTGGTTGAATGATGCATTGATAAAACTTCCATGACCCTTTTCTGAAAAGAATACGCATTAGTAGATAACTCTAAATATCTATCTAATGAACACACGTATATATATTTCTACTATTATTTTTTTACTTGTATTGAGTACTTTTTCACATGCTCAGCAATCGATTGTACTGGATTCTTTAATCCAGGAAGCAGGAAACTTTGCACTTAGCGGCACTGCAAATAGCAATTTTGCTCTTGAATTAACCTCTGGTGATTTTAATGGGGATGGTATTCAGGATATCGTTTACACTTCTTCTGATAACGTTGGAACCGGAGGAGCTGATACTCGTGGGATTACTGTTCTTTTTGGGGCAAATGGTTTATCGAGTTCAGGCGGTACTACCGTTAGGTTCCGCCTTGACCCAGCTAATCCACCATCCAGTTTCGAATTTGGGACTGAAGCAGGCTCAGGTGACCTGAACAATGACGGTATTGACGACCTTATTGTAGGCGTACCTGAATGGGATAACGAAAAAGGACTTTTGTATGTGGTGTATGGTAAACAAGTATGGCCGGATGCTGTAGTAAATTTAGGTTCACTTACGGCCAATGATGGGTTCAAAGTATTTGGTCGTATACCAGAAGAGCCGGGAAATCTTGGCAAAGCAGGTTCTCGCCTTGGTGACGGGTATGCTATTGGAGACATAGACAATGATAATCTGAATGATTTATATATTTCAGCTCCTCGCTCTAATACCTCTTTTGATCAAGGCTCAGGTGCAGCTTATGTAATCTTTGGGAAAGCCATTCAAGGTAATCTGGAAGTAGATTTGGATACGCTTTCAGAGAATAGCGGGATGGTTATTCACCCATCAAATCCTAACGAAGGAGTAGGTAATGAAGCCATGTTTGCGGACATGACTGGAGATGGAATCGAAGATTTATTGATGGTAGCTGAAAATGTTTGGTCACAAGGCAGAATCCATGTGATCTACGGGTCTTCAAATCTTCCTGACTCACTTGACCTGAATAGTACTTCGACGAGTGCTATGCGGGGAACAATTTTTGGATCTATAAGCCCTCCTCAAACACGTTTTGGCAAAGATATAGAT
>JAVKDP010000048.1:0-2074 GCA_040222185.1 Balneolaceae bacterium
AATTTAATCAGGAATAATTCCAAACATGAGTAAATACGATTACGTACCGGAACCCGCTCTTGTGAAAGGCGATCATGATTTTGCCAGCCTCACACGATTGGTTACTGATATAAACTTAAGACCAACTCCGAAAGGTTGGTATCTGGCAATGATTGGAGCAAATAGCTTGCTCGCTATACTTGGAATTGCAGTAGGATACCTGATCTGGGAAGGAACCGGAGTCTGGGGACTAAATAATCCTGTAGGTTGGGGTTGGGCAATCATCAACTTTGTTTGGTGGGTTGGTATCGGTCACGCAGGAACCTTGATTTCAGCCGTATTATTCCTTTTCAGACAGGATTGGCGTACTGCCATCAACCGTTTCTCCGAAGCAATGACTATTTTCGCCGTAATGTGTGCCGGGGTATTTCCTGCCATTCACGTTGGGCGTATTTGGGTTATTTACTGGGTATTCCCGGTTCCTAACCAAATGGCAATGTGGCCGAATTTTAACTCTCCTCTTCTTTGGGATGTGTTTGCAGTTTCTACTTATTTCACGGTTTCCTTTTTATTCTGGTATGTTGGTTTAGTACCTGATCTGGCTACAATCAGAGACAGAGCTACTGATAAAATCAGAAAATATGCTTACGGAATTTTCTCACTGGGTTGGACCGGAAGTAACCGCCACTGGTGGAATTATGAAAAAGCGTATATGATCCTTGCCGGATTAGCAACGCCTCTTGTACTTTCAGTACACACTATTGTATCGTTTGACTTCGCCGTTTCACTTATTCCGGGATGGCACACCACTATTTTCCCTCCTTACTTTGTTGCCGGTGCAATTTTCTCCGGTTTCGCTATGGTATTAACATTGATGATTGTTGCCAGAAAGATCTACGGCATGAAAGACATCATGACAGACGACCACATGGAGAAAATGAACATTGTAATTATGGTTACAGGTTCAATGGTTGGTTTTGCATACATGATGGAGTTCTTTATTGCATGGTATAGTGGCGTTGAGTACGAAAAAGCAATTTTCTTATTGAGAGCAACCGGTCCTTATGCATGGGCATACTGGGCGATGATGTTCTGTAATGTGGTATCACCTCAGGTATTTTGGTTCAAAAAACTAAGAAGAAGCGTTGGATTTACTTTCTTCATCTCGATTGTAGTAAACATCGGTATGTGGTTCGAGCGTTTTGTAATTACGGTTACTTCACTCGCAAATGATTATCTACCATCGTCTTGGGATTATTACTCTCCGACCATTTGGGATGTTCTCACTTATGTAGGAACCTTTGGATTATTCTTTACGATGTTCCTGTTGTTCTTAAGATTTTTACCGATGATCGCTCTTGCAGAAGTTAAGATGGTAATTCCGCAGGCCGATCCTCACAATTATGATGAGAATCATGACTATCAAGCTCCTAAAGTTGAAATTCCAACTCCTAAAGCTGTGGAGGCATAAATAATGAGTGCACCAGCTAAAAAGAAAATCGAAGAGCAACCAAAGTTGCATGGCATTTTGGGCGAGTTCCGGAATCCAAAAGCTCTATATGATGTAGCTGCTTTAACAGTGAAATCAGGTTACAATAAATTCGATACTTACAGCCCTTTTCCTATTCACGGAATTGATAAAGCAATGAACCTTAAGAAATCTAAACTAGGCTGGATCGTAATTGGTCATGGTCTTGTAGGGTTTTGTGGAGCGCTAACCATGATGTACTTCATGGCTGTAATGGATTATCCGATGAATATCAGTGGTAAACCTTTTTTCAATGCGCCTGCATGGGTTCCTATCACTTTTGAATTAACAGTATTACTATCAGCCTTTGGTGCTGTGTTTGGAATGTTCTTCCTGAACGGACTTCCAAAATTGAACAACCCTCTTTTTAACGTTGACCGATTTAAAAAAGCTACTGACGACGGCTTCTTCATTTGTATTGAAGCTGAAGACTCTCTTTTCGAAACTGAAAAAGTGAAAGAATTGCTTAAAGAAGCCGGAGCAACACATATAGAGGAAGTATATGACTAACAAGAATGAAATAACTTCTTTAATGACCGCTAAGAATATCCTTAAAATGGCTTGCTT
>JAVKDP010000049.1:0-58242 GCA_040222185.1 Balneolaceae bacterium
GAGTTTTATTCCGGCAAACCGGACCCGTTTCCAAGATTAATGGGAGATATTTTGTTGGAGCAGTATACAGCCAGCGACAGGCATCATGAGAAAATCGGCTTGAAGTATGAGAAGGATAAGAACCCATACCGAACGGCAAAAAGTACGATTAAGACATTGGAGCTAAGCTTTTTTAAGAAAAGCCTTGAAGAATTATCAGAGAAGTACAAAACAGCCAGTGAGGAAGAGAAGAAGAAAATCATCCAGGTACAAGCCGACGTACAATCCAAAATAGCCCGACGCCAAAAAACGGACTCAGATGAATTATACCCAGACCCTGATGGTACTTCAGAAAACATCGTAAACGAAAAAGTTTTCGAGTACAAGATGAAGGGAGAGAAGTAGAACCTGTTGAACGAAGAACATTCAACAGGGAATGTAGAATTTAGAAGTGTTTAATCCTTTCTTTTATAAAATTTGTTAGAAATTTCAATAAGGTTACAGAAGTAGCCTAGTTCATTTATACTTGAATAAAATTCATGATATGAGCAGGCATTATGATAGGAAACGGTCCTTTCCTTTTCGTTTAGAATAATAGTTAAGTCATAAGATGTACCATCAACAATTGCTCGTACTATCTTCTGTTGTTCTCCTAAATGATTTTCCGCATACTTGAACATTCTTGGTCTTAAGGCTTCCATATCAGGTAGAAGTAAGAGTGAGTCAATTTTTACCGAATTTCGAAACTCACTAAATGTTCTGTCTTTTAATACATATTCAGTTCTGTCGTATATGTTTGTTTTCATTCGAAAGAGTTTTTTCTCTTCAGTAAATTTTCCAGCTGTAATTCGAACTGAGTCCTCATAAAACTGCGCAAACCAAAACGAGCCACCGTTTGCAATACTAATTTTTTCAGTTAAAATTATTTCCAGCTTGATATCTGAATCTGGTTGAAGTTTGGCTTTCGAGACAACATTTATCCATCTGTTATTATTATCGTTGGTTTCAATTGATAAACTATCGATCCACGAACTCTGAGCCTTCGTAATTCCACTAAAAATGCAGGACAGAAAGGCCAGACAAAGTAAGCTCCTCAGTATTACTTTCATGCATTTCTATTTTAAATGTGTTTAAGTTGAATAGAGAATATTCAACAGGGAATTAAGATTGAAGAACTGCTCTACTTATGCTTCTTTTTGGTGATTGAACATCCAGCGGATTCCGAACTTATCTTCAAGTTGGCCGAAAATGGCTCCCCAAAAAGTATCCTGTAAATCCATATGAACAGAACCACCTTCAGCAAGCTGATTAAAAATGGATCTCATGCTGGCTTCATTGTCAAAGGAAAGATTCAGGTGAATGGTATCTCCGGGGTTAACGCCTTTATGAGGAGCACCGTCTGAAAACATAATGGAAGTACCATTAAATGCCATTTCAGCATGCATGATTTTATCCTTGTAATCATCTTCAACAGGCATATTAGCGTCCCCAAACCGCTGGAAGGAAGTCATCTTGCCATTGAAAATGCCTTTATAAAAATTCATTGCTTCTTCGCAATTACCAGGAAAGAAAATATATGGCGTTAAACTATTCATGATACACTCCTTATGTAAATAATTTCAGAGGATAATAGCTAAATTTTCAAATACGAGTCAAAGCGTAAACTAAAATATTAGCTCCCATTTGAAGAGCTTTCTGACGAATCTCAGGTGGGTTACTATGGACTTCGGGATCAGCCCATCCATCGCCTAAATTCGACTCATAGGTATAATACACGATAAGTTTACCATCCAGGAACAAGCCATATCCACGAGGAGATTCGTTATCATGCTCATGGATTTTCGGGAGCCCTGAGCTAAACTCGAATACCTGGTTATAAATCGGGTGATTAAAAGGAAGCTCGATCAACTCTTCATCCGGGAAAGCCTGTGTAAGTAGCGTTCGGATATGTTCATCCAATCCATAATCATCATCCACATAAAGAAAACCACCATTTTCTAAATAGGTACGCAGATTTCTGACTTCTGAGTTATTCGCCGTGATGGTTCCGTGCCCGGTTAAAAATAAAAAGGGATAGGAATGAATCTCTGTACTCCCCAGGGCAACATCTTCGTATTTACTGTTAATAGTAATCGGGACGTTCTGGTTTGTAAACCTGATCAGGTTCTTCAGTGAAGAAGGATCGTTATACCAATCTCCGCCACCCCGATACTTTACTCTTGCAATCTCAAAATCACCAGCTTCCTGCGCATATACAGGAAGTGCCAGTGGTGTGAGAACAAGAATAAAAAGTATAGATCGAAGCAGAACTTTCATTTCAGAAATATCAGGTTAAAACTGTGGTCTAATAAACGTAGGAATAGTATCAGAAGCCATAGCTCCGAATAAACCAATTCCACCTTCTACATGCGACAATACATTCTGGATTTCACCTGGAGATAATGTAGAACCGCCCAGTTGTACATCTGCAGACCGAACGTAATCATAAATATTATCATCCACAGTGGTTGCTACCACACGGTTATCGCCAAAGAAGGCTACAGCAAGCCATGGATAACGTACGGTTACGGTACCATCATTATTTTGTGTGAAGTTTCCTTCGTTTAATAAACCAGATGAGGTTTCAGCAAAATCCTCAAGATCATCATCATCATCAAAGAAATCAGCATAGAGAGGAGTAAGGTTTTCAATAATTGGGTTTTCTGAAATGGTATTGAAGATGTACACGTTCTGCCTGCCTGGGTATGAACTTGCGGATAGTGTGACTTCTAACTGCTCAGATGACTGATATACTAAAGTGTCTTGCACTCCGGCTACTACTGTAAAGTCGCCGGGAACAATTGCAGTAGCACTTACTTCATCCACAGCGCTTCCATTAGGTATAGTAACAAATAGCTGGTAGGTACGGGAAGGAAGAACCGAATGAGGAACATTTGGAGTATAAATACCCGGTGTATCCATCGAGTAAGCAAAGGTAGAATCGGTACCTGAACCATTTACATCCAGGAGCCTTAATTCAACTGTGGCACCGGAAACAGCAGTATTCTCAAAGCTGTAAAAGTCGAAAGCCGGAGCTGTTGTGGATAACCGAACCTGCGAGATGTTTCTGTTTGCTACGATATAGGATTCTAATACATAAAACTCTTCATATTCATCCTGTGGATAAATATCACATCCTAAATAAGCGATAACGAAGATAAAAAACGGGATTAATGATTTTCTCATGACAATTAAAATTTTACAGTGTAAGAGATTGCTGGTACGATTGGGAGGAGGTTAACATCATCTTGTTTAACCGGGTTTTCATCAAAGTCGAAGCTTTGAAACCAGACGTTCCGCCTTGAATAAATATTGATAACCTGTAGCTGTAGTTCTGACTCACCAAGGCCAAAGAAGGTTCCTTTGCGCGCAAAAGAAACATCTAAACGATGATAACTAGGCAGCCTGCCTGCGTTTACTTTCCCTACAGTGAAGGCATTGGTTTCATCGGTACCGAATTCAGGAGAATCATACAATGCATAACGTCCAAGTACTTCAGTATAAGCTTGTCCGGTGGCATATACCCACGCTCCTGTGAATTTCCATTTTCTACTGAGCTGGTAATTCATTATAAAGTTCACATCGTTACGACGATCATACTTTGGTGGATAAAAACGAGCCACCTGGTCGTCATCTCCTAGCTCCACATTAAAGCCCGGGAACTTCCTCCAGGTATAACTAAGCGTGTAACCAATATAACCGGTGAGTTTACCAACTTGTTTTTCGAACATGATTTCAGTTCCGTAAGCCGAGCCTTCGCCAACCCGGAACAGGTCTTCATACAAAAGGCCAGCTGCATCAGGAAGGAAGGGATCCAGTTCAAACAGGTCTTTCATTGTCCTGTAATAGACTTCAATATCCAGTCCATAATTCTCGAATGGGATTGTTTTTGCACCCAATACAAACTGGTCTCCATAGGCTGGATTTATACCTTCATCAGAAGTCAGCCATACATCAAAACCTGAAAAAGCTTCATTACTGATTAAGGTCAGGAATTGGTTGTATCGTCCATAAGCAGCTTGTAAACGAACACGTTCAGCTACACGATGCTCAACAGATAACCTCGGCTCAATACGCAGGTAATTTCCATCTGAGAAATAGTTAAGACGTGTACCTCCAATAATTTTCCAAAGGTCATTCGGCTGCCAGGTATCCTGGATATAATAAGAACCATAGCGGGCATGTATTCTACTGCTGAAACTATCCTGGTTATCAAAGCGATCATTCAGGTTTAGAGTAAATACACCAGCCCAGATACCTGTTGAAATCTGGTGCTTTTCATTGGGGAGATATTCAAGATCCGATTTGAGAGAATAATCGTAAATGTTGTTATCTCTTTTGAAAGGAGTACCACCCACTTCAAATTCCGGGAAGTTGAAATACCTGGAACCAGTAAGTACAAAATTAGAGAATAGCTTCTCATTGAAAATGTGAGTCCAGTTCCCACTTAAAGTCTGGTTTCCATAATCCAGTTTAAATTCAGCGTCATCAGCGAAAGGGAAGGTTACCTTATCCACCCCGGAATAGAAAGCCAGTGAAAGTTTGTCATTTTGTGAGACATCATAATTCACCTTTCCGTTAAAATCGAGAAAGTAAAACAGGGAAGGGATGTTATCACTGTTTTGGCGAAGGGCAGCTAATAAAGGTTCTAAAGTAGAACGCCGGGCAGCAAACATATAGGACCCGTTTTTTATAGGACCTTCAATGGCAGCACGCGATGCAAGCATTCCTAAAGTAACAGTACCCGCCATATCATTCCGGTTTCCGTCTTTATTATAGATTGAAAGAACAGAACCGAGTCGGCCACCATATTCAGCCGGGTAACCACCTTTAAATAACCGAACATCCTTAATGGCATCCGGGTTAAAGGTGGAGAAGAATCCAAAAAAATGACTTGGATTGTATACCGTAGTTCTATCTAATAAGATCAACGTTTGATCCGGGCTACCACCGCGGATATATAATCCACTGGAAAAATCAGAAGCTGCTTTCACACCCGGGAGTAATTGAATAGAACGGAACACATCCGCTTCAAAGACCGAAGGAAGTGATTTAATAAGCTCTGTTTTAACCTGGGCTGTACCAATAGATTTTAGCTCATCCTTTTCAGCCTGGGATTCAACAATAATCTCCTCGCCCACAAAAGTGTCGGGTTGAAGCTCTATATCCAGCCTTAGATTTTCTCCCGCCTGAAGTACGATTTCCTGCTTAAAGAGTTGATATCCAATGTAAGAACAGGCAATAGTATAGGTGCCCGGGCTTATATTTGTGATGGTGAAATAACCTAAAGTGTTAGTTGATGCTCCCCTGTTATTTTCTAAAAGCGCGACGTTTGCACTAATAAGAGTCTCTCCGGTTTTTGCATCTTTTACGTATCCATTTACAGATATGGTTTGCTGAGCTTGTATCGATTGTGAGATGAGAATCAAAAAGATTGGTACAAGCAGTATTTTTTTAATCATAATTAGATAAACGGTGATTTAGTGAGTGCCTTTAACGATGATACGTATTGAAAGTTTAGCCGAGTGTAGCATAAAAATGTTAAGAAATTGTGATCATGATTTTCAGAGCCCTAAACCTGTCTGAACATTCGCTCCATTCGGAATTTTTAAATCAGTACCCAGTTCTTTATTCATAAGTTTTATAAAGTGGGCTGAAAGGAGAGGGGATTCTTTTTCAAGGTTTTGATGAACAAAGAAATAGAGTTTTTCCAGGCCTTGTTCCTTCCATGTTTTTAACCGGACAACCCATTCATCCAGTCTTGGATAGTCAGTCTCGTGGTTTGCACCAACATAACGGATAAAGGCAACAGGGGAGGTTAGTCGCATATGCAGTAAATCTCTTCTCCCTGCAGTGTCTGTTACGATATTGGCCACTCCGTACTTTTCAAATAACTCATACACCTGGCTGGCTGCGGTTTCGTCATTAAACCAGTCGGTGTGTCTTAATTCGATAGCAAGAGGCAGGTCAGAAGGCCATGCTTCTAAAAACTGCTGTACCCTGTCGATATCCTTTGGTTTGAAATCGTCTCTTAATTGCAGGAAGATCATTCCAAGTTTTTCTTCAAAGGAGCGAATAGGAATAGTGTACTCCTCAATGAGGGCTTCAACACCTTTCAGCCTTTTATAATGGCTGATACTGTTCACCACTTTAGGGAAAAACTTGAAATCGCCCGGGGTTTTATTTTTCCATCCGCTTACCACATCTGCTCCGAAAATCCGGTAGTGAGTTGCATTCAGTTCAATTGAGTTAAACTGTTTTGCATAGTACTCAAGCTCGTCTTTTGTTCCCCGTGGATAAAATCCTTTTAAATCGGCTTTGTTCCACTTTGCACAGCCTACAAAAGCTTCAAAGTTATTGGGGTTACCTTTACTTAGGATTTTTAAAGTATCCGGGTGGTCGGGGGGGAGAGTGAAATCTATTTCTTCCGGATTGTTTACGCTACCAAATTTCATGCTTGTGTATTTGATGGTACAGAATATTTCCAGTTTGACCCTTCCTGGTATCCTATACCCGTGTTTCTGACATTATTAGCCCTCAAGATAAGGATTAAGTGTTAACGAATTAAAATGATTCTTATCAATAATGACTACTAAACTTCGTATATTAAAGGCCGTTCTTTAATTTATTGGGGGTGTTCTGGTTTCGACGGGAAGAGTAACACCGTAGGTTGCATGTCGAGAGTGTCCAATGGATCTCGTAATACCATCCATTATGGAAACTAATATAATTGACAACAATTATTCATACCGCCTAGCAGCGTAAGCTGACTAAGCCGTTCCCTTGGCTCACGTGCCTGTCAGTGCCAAGCTGAACGTCATAACAGATAGGATAGCGTTATTAAGGTTTTCTGTCTTTAATGCGTGAAATTTCACAGAATAGTTAAAAGTCGCTTGGTTATTGGGCTCGGCTTTTAGCGAAATTTAATCAATAACTAAACATGTAGATGCTTGCAGGTTTGCCTTTTCGGACCGGGGTTCGACTCCCCGCACCTCCACTTATCTGTTATCAGATTGTAGCAAAGCCTTGTAATCCTTATATTTGAGGGTGTACAGGGCTTTTCTGTATACAGATCATATCAGATCAAGACAGATTTTTGGTGAACTATTGGTGACCACTCTCAGAAAAGACAAAATAGGTCACCGGACTTTTTAATATGTCCGTGAGAGATCCCTGCTGGATACTCTAATTATCACTAAAATCAGATTGATATGAATAGAGTAAAAGCGACTTTTTTAATTCGTAAGAATAAAATAAAGTCAAACGGCAATGCACCCATTTACTTGAGGGTGACGGTAGATGAAAAAAGAAAAGAGATTTCTACTAAAAAAGAAGTAGCACCAGAGAAGTGGTGTGTTAACCGACAACGTGTAAAAGGAAACGCTCGGGAAGTTCAGGTTATTAATAACTACCTGGACCAGATACAGAGAGAAGTACTAGAGACTGAAACTCAAATCCTTAAGCAAGGGGAAGAGGTTACAGCTGAAAGTATCAAATCAAGAATGATTGGAGAAGAAAAGCCGAGAATCTTATTAATTGATTTCTTTGAGGACTATCTCAAGAAAATGAAAGAATTGATTGGTAATGGATTCGCTGAAAATACTTACAAACGTTACCGGACTTGCTTAAAGCACTTGAAAGCTTTTGTTCAACAAGAATGCGATTCAGGAAGTATCGCCTTAAATGAGTTGGATTTAACTTTCGTGCGAAACTTTGAACACTTCCTGAAAACGAAGGACAAGCCTTGTTCTCATAATTCAGCCTTAAAATACATTGACCACTTTCGAAAAGTAATAAACGTAGCGTTGGATCATGAGTTGACAATTAGTAATCCCTTCAGACGGTTTAATTCTAAATATGAAACTATTGACCCTGAATATCTGAATGGAGAAGAATTGCGAGCTATAGAGAGAAAGTCTATGCCTATTGATAGGGTAGCCAGAGTAAAGGATGTGTTTCTTTTCTGTTGCTTCACAGGATTAGCATTTAAAGATGTTGAAAAACTAACCAAAGATGATATGGAAGTAGATAATAATGGAAATTATTGGCTGATTGTAGCTAGGCAAAAAACAAAAGAGCCTTCAATTATAATGTTGCTTCCAGTACCATTAACTATCATCGAGAAGTATAAAGATGATCCAGAAACAGCTTCAGGGAATTTGTTACCAGTTATCTCTAATCAGAAAACCAATGCTTACCTGAAAGAAATTGCTTTGTTATGTGGAATAAAGAAGAATATAACTTTCCATATGGCAAGGCATACCTTCGGTACTACAGTGAGTCTTGAAAATGATGTTCCAATGGATACAGTCCAAAAAATTATGGGACACAAGGACATTCGATCAACTATGCTGTATGCACGAGTAACAAGAAGAAAAGTTGGAAGAGATTTAGAAAGATTAAGAGAAAACCTTTCAGAAAAATAGGAACAGTATTAGCAGTACCAGCAGTTTATTTTTTAACATGCGGGTACTGCGCCTACTGCTGTTAGTTTATTCTGACATCAATTTGTATTTACCTATAGCTGGTTGTTCAAGCTTTCCATCCTTTTTTAATTTTTTTAGAAGCTCAAAAACTTGACGCTCTCCAAATTCTACAGATTCTATTATTTGAGAGGTTTTAACTATTTCATTATCAGAATTATTAATGAGCTCGATAATTTTATCCTCAAATTCTTTTATTCTTGTATCATCATATCTTCCATCTGAGTCTTTCAATGCTTGTTCCTCAGTTTTAGTATCTACCAAAGTAAAAGTATTATTTTCATTCAGTTTTATATACGAGTACTCTTTTTCTTCAGGATGATACCTACTTACAATTGTTTTAAAGCATGTCATACCCTTCATTTTTCCTATTCCAATAGCATAATCGCTTTCTTGAATTATCTCAGTTGAACCTTTTATATTATCCATACTTGGAAAAGTAGAATCATACAATTTCGTTGTATGGTGTATAACAATAGTAGTCATATTTAGATCAGAATTCATTTTTCGTAACCATTTCATGACCTTAGAAGCAACATCAGATTCACTGATCTTTTTTTCAGTAAGTCGACTTAAAGAGTCAATAACTAATATATTAGGAGAGTTTTCTTTTACATCAGAATAAAATTTATCTCTTAAATCTGATGAGGTTAAATAACCAGGGTAATCTCCTAAATAAGTCAAGCGTGATTCAATAAGTTCACGTTCTAGTTCGTTAAAAGAATTAATAATTTTTTTGTGTCTGTTGCCACGTAATCTGATAGGTTCTTCTAAGAGAGCAAGAGCAATTTTAAAATCATTCTTACCAATAGTTTTACCAAGAAATGAATCTCTACCAGCGGCTATATTGCATGATAGATTTTCAGTTAGAGTAGTTTTACCTAATTTAGCTGGTCCAACTACTATGCCAGTAGTTCCTTCTGAAATAGGTCCCCAGATAAACTCTAATTCTGGTTGATTCTCAACAAATTCAATTACTTCAGAAGGAGTCCAAAAGGTTTTTTTATATACATTATCAGAGATATTCACTTTATACCTCCGTTTTGCTTGTTTCAAGAGCAATATCTATATCTTGTTTCTTGAAGTAAATTGTACCCCCAACCTTAGAATAAGGGAGGATTCCTTCTCTTTTTAGATTATGAACTTGTGTTATTGAGATACCTAAATAATCAGCAGTTTCGGATGTTCTCAACCATTTTTTATTATGGAATTTTAGAGTAGATTTTATATCAAGTAATAATTCAATCACTTGATCTTGATTAGAAAATTTTTGCATAATTATAGCAATTAATTTTCTAGCATCTTTCTATTCAGATTCACTTGGCATATCAATTTGATAAGCCTATATCGTTAGCTAGATAAGTTTTTAGTAATAGGCTGTGAATCTGTTTGCCTAATGCACAATCTATATGTGCGAGTGGAACATAAATATCAAAAAAAATCTAAACTTTATCAAGTTTAGAGTAGTTTTATATTATCCAAGATTCTTGAAAATGTACGCCTGTTCAGAAGTGCTAGAAAATATTCGAAAAATCCATGTTCGATAATTTTGGACATTTATAGTATATGACACTTTCCTCTTTTTAAAAATTCTCCCAAAATTTTTTTCTAGCTACTGTATTTCTTACAAGTGCTGACCATTTCACTAAGTCACCCCCGCTTGATATCGGGATTCAAACCCATTCCCCGTCAATTAGAATCAAAATTTTTAAAAAGAGGAAAATCATGGTAACAATTACAGGATATAAATCTAGAAAAAATGAATTAGGAATCGAGTTCTTTGTTCTTGTAGTAGAAGGGGGAATTGAAACAGTTCGCTCTGAAACTGGAAACCTTTATTTCACTTCTAAAAAAGCTTCTGTGCCTACAACATATGATGCAGAAAGATGTGAAATGCTTATTGGGCACCAACTCC
The DNA here is from genome assembly GCA_040222185.1 of Balneolaceae bacterium. Lineage (GTDB taxonomy): Bacteria > Bacteroidota > Rhodothermia > Balneolales > Balneolaceae > JAVKDP01. Next base: position 10,417 of record JAVKDP010000049.1, read on the forward strand.
CTGGTAGTGTAAGAAAAGTTAAATGTGAGCCTTATGATTTTAAAACTGAAAAAGGAGAGACGCTAATTCTAGATTTTCAATATGAGTATGAATGTGAACCTGACTCTATCGAGGATAATATCTTCTCTGAGGATGAAGAGCTGGTTTAATACTTTATTATATAACATTAACTGAGAAGGCGGATGCAAAACATCTGTCTTTTTAATTTCAATTATATGCAAAAACTAAAGTATGTAAGCGAATATAGCTTACTGGTTCATACTAGACAATATGGATTAATTCGTATCAAATGCCCTTTTAAAGTAATAGTAATAAAAAGTAAGAGTGAGCTTACATATAAAAAAAGATATGAGGTTGAGAGGGTAATTCAGTCGTCTGACTATAAAATTCTATATCAGATACAAGGCAACACTTATAGATATAACACTTTCAAAATTTTAATCAGTAAAAGAAAATGATCAAAGCAGAAAATACTCAAATTCAATACTCTCCAAATTTTCCCGAGTGTAAGATTTCATATTCATTTGATATTAATTTAGAAAATTGCCCACAGGTTACTACGCCAGAAAAGGCTTATGAAGTATTCATCGAAATTTGGGATATGGATACAATTAATTATAGAGAAGAGTTTGTAGTATTACTTTTAAATAACTCTAAACGAGTTGTGGGTTGGTCAAAAATAAGTACAGGGGGAAGTAATGCAACTATTGTAGAACCAGCAATGATATTTCAGGTTGCGTTATTATCACATGCAAATTCAATGATACTTGCTCATAATCATCCTAGTGGAAGAATGGAAGCATCATCCGCTGATACTTCATTAACAAAAAGGCTTAAAGAGATAGGTAATATTCTGGGAATAAGAATTGATGATCACTTGATTATCTCTCCATACTCATTTGTTTCAATGAATCGAGAAAAAGTACTCTAGGCTAATAATTATGATGAATATCTAGTTATTATTTCAGTATAAACCCTTGTTCCAAGTTTTGAATTTTCTTCATCTAACATTTTTAGAAGCTTCTTAACTGAAGAACGACCTGGCTTATTTAGTATTAGTTTATTTATTGTGGATCTAACTCCGAGTTTATTTTTTACAGCATTTATGGGAGCAGTAATGGATATACTTGGACTTAAATTTAGTACATCAAAACTAAGTTCAAGTTTTCCAAACTTATCAGGACTATATTTCTTCTCAATAAATTCTTGGACTGATTTTAATGTATTCATGTGTTTGACTATTGAATCCGAATTTTCACTATCGAGTGCGAGTTGAAATTTTTTAATCCATTCCCTCAGATCTTTATAATTTTCTCTCATTTGTAAAGCGGTAATAAACAATTCATGAAAGTCATTAGACTCTTCAATTACAGTAGATATAAATGGAGGGAGAGAAAATCTAACCTGAATAGCGTTTGTATTTTCGTCATCAAAATATAGAAGTTTTGTCTTTTGAGTCGATATGAAACTCATAGTTTCACTAAATGCATCTCTATTAGTAATTCTAGATTGTGTAAAAGCATATTCTCTTAACGGATGCCCTTGATAAAAAATATCATAAATTTGTGCCCTAGCTAACATGCCAGCACCACCCCAAATTAACGCGGACATATAATTGTTATAAGATCTACCGTAAAGTTCCCATTCCTTTTCATTTAATTCTTGTATGCTTCGAATGCTAGAAGTAACACAAAGTTCATCTACAACTGCCTTTCTTACATCTGAATATTTTTCCTCTTGAAAGGGGTGAGTCTTTAATAATCCTTCAGATTCAATTTTTTGGAGGAAAGAGTCATGCTCCCAAACATATGTAAACCCATCATCTAAAATTATTGTATCTCTTAAAATTATGTTTTGTAAAAAAGTAAATAGTGCTTGAATTTGAACAAATCCGTGAGGTATCTCTTCAAAAATGTGTGAATCTTTTTCTTTATTAATTACAATTTTATCTGCCTCAGTAGTCGAAAGTCCTAGTTGATTTAATTGAGAAATCTCTTGTAAGGTCCAGTTATCAAGTAAGATTTGATTAGGCATTTGTTTAAATATGTATCCAAATTCTGGATTAAGTTACTTTTTGATTCTTGTACAATCAAAAAAGCATATAATAAATAGATATAAATCAAACACAGTAAATATGAGCGTTTGTCGTCTTTGTAAATTAGAAAAAAAACTTAAAAAGTCACATATATACCCCGAGTTTCTATATAAACCTTTGTATGATGACAAGCATAAGTACTTTTCGTTAACTACTGATCTTAATAAGCATATAAAAAAACCAAGTAAAGGAATCTATGAGAATCTTCTTTGCAAAGATTGTGAAGCTCAGTTATCTGTATATGAGGCGTATTCTAGGGATATAATATATGATAAACTGAAAAATGCTTTGTCTGGCAAAGGAAGAGTTATAAAGGTAAATGATGTTGATTACACAACATATAAACTATTTCAAATATCTCTTTTATGGAGAGCTTCTATACATGATAGACCAGAATTACCGCAGCTGAATCTAGGTACTCATCAAGAAAGGTTACGAAAAATGTTAATTAATGAAGATCCGGGGGAGTATTATGAATATGGTGTAGTCCACATAAGTCTAGAAATACCCGAAGAAATTGGTAACGATTTTTTATTTCCGCTTGAAAAAGTCGAGGGTAGGTTTGAAGAACATCATATGTATCGGGGTATAATAGCTGGATTAAATTGGTCATTTATAGTTTCAAACCATACTAATAGATTTAATCTCAAAAATGTTTTCTTAAATCAAGATAATGAGCTATTGATTATAAGAGATCATGGACCAGGAAGGAAATTTCTAAATAGCTTGATGAGAGACTTTGCTTCCCATCCAAAATTTCCAATTTTAAAGTAACTGCTTTAATCTTAGTAATTAATTTCATATTTACCATCAAAACTGATACTTAAAGCAAAGATGCCTAAACGTAAATTTGTTAATGTTCCTGAAGTAAAATCAATTAAAGTTGAGAGTTATCCATTATTCAATGGTGTCTTCGAATACAATTTCAAAAAAGGACTCAACCTATTTATAGGAACCAATGGTATTGGAAAGACTACAACTACTCATCTAATAATTTTCAGCTTGATTGGGAATTATAATAATCAGTACGGTGGTGATTTTTTTATTTCAAGAAATAAGTTGAAAAACGATAATACTGGAATAACACCGAAGGTAAGTTTGGAGTTTAGTGTAAATAATATTCCTTTTAAAATTGTTAGGTCTATAAAGGACTCATTAATTCTTCATTTAGAAATCAATAATGAGACTATTGGAAAAGAGAAATATGAAGAAGTATATAAACAAGAGATTCTTAGATACTCTGGGTTCAATAGCTTCGACGATATTTACAGAATAATAACTTTATTTCTGATTCGTGAGGAGGAAGGTAATTATTTAATTTGGGATAATTTTGGTGTAGATCAGTCTAAAGTTTTTAGAGTATTATTCACTTATCAGGGATTTGATAAGGATTACGAAAACTTATCTAAAAGATATACAGAGAGTGACACAAAAATTAGGGGTTTACAGGATAATAGAGCACAGTTCATCAAACGAATTGAACGGCTAGAAAATGATAAGGAAGAATTAATTTCTACTAAAAAAAGTGTTCAAACTAAGAGAGAACTCTTAGAAAAAAACGGAAAAATTGAAGATAAAATTCTAGATGAAAGATCTAGATCATTAACTATTAAGGAGGACTTAGAGTTTTTAACAGATCATATAAATGAATATCAATCAGAGATTAGTACACTAAATGGAGTTATTGATGAGAATACTGAGAAGATATTATTTATCGAAAAAGACTTTTACGATGAGATTTATAACTCTGAACATGTATTATTAAGCCTCCATAAGTTAGAGCACTATCATATTTGTTTCCATTGCAATAATAAAATTGGTGCTGCTAGGGCTAAATCAATTATTCAAAAATATAGATCAAACGAATGCCCAATTTGTGATTCTAATCTTGGTATTGATGAAACTAATAAATCTTCACCTGAAGATATTTCTGAAGTAGAAGTTTTCAAGAGTCAAATATTAAGCTCTAAAGAAAAAATCAAAGAGTTAGAAACTAATCTAGAATCACATATTATTGACCTGGATAGAAAACAGTCAGATTTAGAAAAATTAAATCTAACTATTCAAAATTTGTATGTCTCTCTAAGAGAGAACCAGATGAAACTAAATGAGATAATTGATCCGAAAGATGAAGTAACGGATTTTGATATTCAGATAAAGACGTTACTTAAAGAAGTTAAGATTTATGATGATGAAATTAATGAGGTGATTCCAATACGACGTGCCATTCTAGAAGAATTAACTTCAAAAAATGAATATTTAAATAAAAGCATCCTCAAATATCAGAAAGACTTAAATGAAATCTTCAAATCATTCACTAAAGATTATTTTGAAGGAGAATGTGAATTAGTAGTTAATGATAAAAAACCTAGTGATTTCAAATTAAGGGTTAATTCATTTATACCTAAGTTTGAGGGGAAAGCCAGGGTATATTCGACTAGGTGTAGTACTTCACAAAGATTATTTCTTGAGTATACATTTAGGTTATCTTTGTTACAATTGTATTGCAATGTTTCAAAATCTTCTCCTATGCTTATATTAGAGCCTTCTGAAGGTGCTTTTGATCTAGCTAATACTACTTTTTTAGCGGAAACATTTAAAACTGCAAGTAAAGAAATTAATCTTACCGTAATTGGGAATTTTAGTAAACCTGATTTTATTAAAAGTTTAGCAAAAAATAATCAGGGAATTAAAAAGAGGTTTTTAAATTATTTGAATTTTGGAATTCTTTCTGAAAATGAGAAAAAACGAATGAAAACATATCGGGATGTTCTCAAAAATGCAGGGTTAGAATAAATGCAAAAATTTTGGACTACCAATAATTACGCTCTAACTAATAATATACTTTATACACTTTATGTAGCTAATAAGTATGATATTGAAATATCAAAAATAGCGATCCAAAAGATTTTTTATTTAAGCCAAGTTCTAAATCCACTCCGGGAAATTGCTCATCAAATTGTAGAATTTGTTAAATATTTTCGCGGCCCATATTCAAAAAATGTTCAAAATGAACTAGACCATTTGTGTTCTTATGGCTTGGTTGAGCTGGTAAAATTTGAGGTGAGAAATGGAAAAAACTCTGTAGCAGTATACAAGATTAGCTTAGGTGGAATAAATGCAGTTTCTGAGTTGACAAAATATTCAAAAGAAGAAGATCAATTCTGGTGGATTTCAACAATCCTTAGAACATGTAATTTGTTTTTTGATGATCAAGTCTTTAGCAACAAAAAAAACGAATATGAAGGATTTGATAACATCGTAAATTTAGTTTATCAAGATCCAACATTTCGCGATTATGAGTCTAACAATTTAAGATCACTAATGAAATTTGATGGTGATACTCCTACCGCAACTATTATAAAAAATACAATAGATCATCTTGGGAATGACTCAAGGTTAAAGGATTTAGATTATAAACACCTAGTTGAATTATTAGTTGTTGGATATTTCAATTACTTATATGGTAAATATGTAGAGGTATATGCCGCAGATTGATCAATTATTAAAAGCTACGACTCAAACTTTGCTAGGAAAACTGACTATTGAAATAGCAAAAATTGATTCAACTAAAATTTTGCTTGTTAGTGAGTTTGCAAAGCAACTTTTAGATCAAATTAAGCTAGTTATAAGTTCTGGAAACTATAAAAAGGAATGCTTTTTAGTCATAGAGTTGGATATTGCAGATAATAGTAATAAAAAAGAGTTATTTGAAAACAAACTAATTGAACACTACTACACTACTGGAAAAATATATAAATCTAATTTAATTACTGTGGGTCCAACAGGAGGGATAGTAAATGACGCTGAGAGTTTACTTGAAAGTTTAGAGGATGTAGTTGACTTATCAATGAATAATAAGCAGTTTATTTACTTTATTATTGATGGAGCTAGTTTAGAAGTTTTCATTGATGGTCGGTTAATCAAACAAATTGGGAATATATTTTCTCCAGATCGCGCTATTCAATTTAAATACCATCAACCTATCGAAAATTATAGAACTATTGTAAATGTACACAATCATAAAATATTAACCGCTCATTCCGGTAGTCAACATTGGATAAATAAGAGAAAAAGAATATTGAGATCTAGCCCTGAAAAAATTTTTCGAACTAGTCTTGCATTATATATGGATGATCATATCGCAAACGGCTATGTAGATGAGGAAGCTTCGAATAATAATAGTGATGACAGTTGTGATATAATCGTTCATCATTATGAAAAAAAGAAAGATTATTTATTCGAATTAAAGTGGTTAGGCAAATCTGAGGGTACTGATATCGTTAAAGAGGAAAAAGTAAAATACCAGTTAGAGTCTGGGCTTGAACAAGTTCATATATATTTAGAAAGAAATGATGGCTGTTGCAATGCTCATCTTATAATATATGATGGGAGAGAAGAAACTAAAGAACATAATTTTGAAGATAAAGATGAGTGGGACGAAAGGATTGATAAAAATCCTCAATTCGTACATTTAGTTAGTAAGTCTGCTTCGGAATTAGGCAAAGAATCTCAAAGAAAAAATTAAGAATGACCCAAAAAATAATTATTAAGGATTACTCAAGTACATATGGTGAACTAGTAACATTTAATACAAACAATAATCGTAGTCATCATAGGTGGTATCCTTTAGTAGAGGGATTTTCTTTTGAATTTGTTCGAGCAATAATAGGGGAACAAGAAAAGTTACCTAAGACGTGTCTAGATCCGTTTGGTGGTGTTGGAACAACAGCGCTTACTTGCCAAGAATTGGGGATCAAATGTCATACAATTGAAAGCAATCCTTTTTTTTATGAGGTTTCGAGAACAAAATTAAGGAACGACTACGCTTCTCCTGTTATACTAAAATTTATTGAAACACTTGTTTTAGCAAGTAATAGAAAACCCTTAGCTGTAAACTTACCCAATCTTGAGTCAGAAACTTTCTTCGAATCAAATAATAGAAGCAAGTGGTTGCTTGATTCAGAAGTGGCTTATGCTATACAAGAGATTATTAATCTAATTGATTTGAATTTTCAAAATGAAGTTAAGTACAGCAAGCTTTTCAAAGTTGGTTTATCTAACCTATTAGTACCAATGAGCAATGTTTTTAGAAATGGAAAGTGTCTTTCATATAGAAAGGGATGGAAAGAGAATAGCTTTTCCAGAAAGGATGTGTTCAATAGGTTTATTGAATATTGTAGAAATGTAATACTTATTGATATTCGAACATCCATGCAAGAGAATAGGATTACAAATTTTTTGAACGTTGAATTTGGTGATGCCAGAGATAAAATAAAAGAAATAGAGGATAATTCTCTAGACCTTGTAATCACTTCTCCGCCATATTTGAATTCAAGAGATTACACAGACATTTATAGGTTAGAACTTTGGATGTTGGGATATGTAACAAATTTTGAACAGGAAAAAGTAATAAGGAAATCTGCACTCACATCTCATGTACAGGTTGAATTAAAGGATTACGAATTACTAGATAATAGAAAATTAGCATCCTTTGTAAGTCACCTTAATAATCTAAACGGAAGTCTATGGAATAAGAATATCCCTAATATGATTAAGGGTTATTTCTCTGACATGCATGAACTTCTATTAGAGATAAATAAAAAACTTAGAACTGGTGGAAAAGTTTACTTAAATGTATCTAATTCGGCTTATGGAAATGAAATTTGTTATGTAGATGAGATTCTTTTCGAAATTGCTGAATCATTGGGTTTTTTAGGAATTGAAATAAGAGAGGCAAGAAAGATAAATTCAAGTAGACAACAAAAGTTACCTGAAAAACTAAGAGAAAGTGTTATTGTATTAAAAAAAGTATAGCGAATTTATTGTAATAGTTTCTATTTAATTCACTTTATAGATAAAAGCTTTTGATTTTTGAAGCTGAATTTTTCATTTACAGTTTTATCTAAAATTTCTTTATAAGACTATCCAAGTTTTATTTATACTCAAATTGTTCTTCTATCTTTAAAACAAGATCACTCATTTTCATTTCTAATGAGAGTGCAAGTTGCATGAGGGTTGCAGAGGATGGGTTTTTAATTCCTCTTTCAATTTCAGAAATATATACAGAACTGGTTTCACATTTTGCAGCAAGCTCTTCCTGAGTCAAACCTGCCTGTTCTCTTAATTCCTTAACAGTTCTACCGATTGCAATATTTAAACCATCCACTTTTTTCACTTGTAAAGCTTAAAGCGGATAACGATATTAAACCATAAACTATAGCATTAGTTATATGAATATTTTTTTACAGAAAATATTAAAAAGAGATTTATCTCACGCTGTTGAACCTAGCAATTCTTTGCCATTGGTTTTAAAGGATATTCAATTTTTTGGTTATGGATGGAAAGCGAAAAATAAATTTCATTCATACAATGAAATTGTAAGTCTTAGATATAATATGAAAAGACAAGCTTACAACTCAGTATTTAAAGGCGATGAGTATAAACTAGAAATTTTCTATGGAAATGAATCAAAAAGCATAATTAATGCAGATTTAAAAGAATTTAATTCCCAAACTTTAGTTGTAAAAAGGTTTGGAATAGGGTTACCAAGAAAAGAGTTAGATAAGCTACTAACTATAAAAGGGTTTATAGAAAAAAAAACATATTTCAAAAGACTATATAGGTACTATAAGTTATACTTGCAGAATGGCAATTTAGATTTAGGTTATAAGGTTCAATCTAACGGGGACATTTTTCTTCATAACAAAGTTGTTTCAAATATCATTGATTCATACAAAAAAAATTTGATTGAATTTGGAACTGAGAAAAGAATATCCAGGATGTTTTCTATGTCAAATTCTTTCGAAGTTAAAATCCATCACACAAAAGAGTTTAGAAAATTCCTCAATAATTCAACTAGTATATTTTTGTATCAGGATCATGATATTGTACTTAGCCTGATTTCTAATTTACTTAATAAAGGATATTTTTTTGAATGGGAACCAGAATCATTCTATGAGTATTATGGTACGTTCTTCGAAGATTTGATCTAATAATTTTAGGTTAGCGACTTGAAATTCATGTGAACTATTCGGTGACCTTATATTTAACTAAAACTAAAAACAGTAGTATTCAGCTAATAACAGGGGTTCTAAATTGAGGTTCAAGACCCCGCACCTCCACAATAAAATAATACTAAGCCTCTGTAAAATGTTGGTCTCAACGGATTGCAGGGGCTTTATGTGTTTGTGGGGGTAAATATTTTGCGTATTGCTACTTTTTATTTTAAGCTAAGTAATTAATTCTGTTACTTTCATAAAATCGAAAGCCTTGCCACTTAAACTCAGCCGCTATACAGTTATAACAAGAATGAAGTTCAATCTTAAAATCTTATTCATTTTAACTTTGTGTGTAGTTGGATGTAATCATACTCAAAACCAACCTTTTGAAAAAGTTTTAGGGGAATGGAAAAGCATAAAATTAGCTGGCAATGATATCGGTGATTTTATTAAAGAAATTAATTTTTCTTTTTTAACTGATTCAAGCCACATCGGTACAGCATTTATGGCAGATAGTACTATTGACGTAAAGAAAGGGACTTTTGATATTAAAAGTGATTCTTTGATATTAATTGTAAATGACAATGTAATTGCTATGAAATACTCTTTCTCGAGAGATACACTAATTATCTACGATACGTCTATAGATTCACAGGTATATTTGCTAAAAAAAGAAAACTAAATTTCTATATAACGACCGTTTTAAGCAAGATTCTTGGAGTGATCTGCATTTTTTAACTTTTAGCTAAGTAATTAATTTTGTTCTTTTCAAAAAAAATAACCGTCTCACCGCTTAAACGCGGAGTCATTATATTTATATTCACTAACTGTAATGTCAACACCTTATATCATTACCAAGTCTCCTAAAAGCACTGGAATAGCAATCCTATTAACGTTGCTCTTTGGTCCTATTGGACTATTCTATGCAAGTGTTTTAGGGGGTTTTATTATGACATTCACCCCAATTGCTTTAATTGGTACTAGCTATTACTACCTAATTTACAATGTTACCGAAGGTAACTATGCCTTTTTTGATTGGGCAGCAGATTACTTTCTAGACTTTTATATGATAGGGGTGTCTCTTCCAATTATTTATTGGCTGATGAACATTATCTGGGCTGTGATAGGAGTTAGAAATTATAATAAGAGATTGGAAGCTGATGCTATAAAACAAACAAAATACACGTTTTAGTAAAGTACTTTTTTAAAGCATGGATATAACAAGCGCTTCAAATCTGAAGTAGCTAAAGCATCACTAACTTCTCAAGGAAATAAACATACTCATGCGCTCCACTTAAAACCCAAATAGACCAGGTAACCACAGGCTGATTTGTGGGAAGTAGGTGATCAGTAAGAGTGCCACAATCATCGCGATGAAAAGCGGGAGTAGTGGTTTAACCACTTTCGATATAGTGGTTCCGGCAATTCCAACCCCGACAAAAAGCACGGTTCCTACTGGTGGTGTACATAAGCCAATACTCAGGTTCAGAATCATGATAATACCAAAGTGAATCGGATCAATTCCAAGCTCCATCACGATAGGGAGGAAAATGGGAGTGAAGATCAGTACTGCAGGAGTCATGTCCATAAAGGTTCCTACTGCAAGTAAAATCACATTGATCATTAACAGTATGATGATCTTGTTATCACTCAGGGCCAGCAAGGAAGCGGAAACCGTCTGAGGAATTTCTTCAAATGACATCACCCAGCTCATCGCAATAGAAGTTGCTATCAATAGCATTACAATGGATGTGGTTGAGACAGAATCGAGAAAGATTTTTGGGAGTTCTTTTACTTTGAGCTCTTTGTAGAGGAAGCCCAATCCAAGTGTATAAACCACAGCAATTGCGGAGGCTTCGGTAGCCGTAAATACTCCCGCTATGATTCCGCCAATTACAATAATCAGTAAAAAGAGTGCAGGGATTGCATCAAAAAAGCTTTTGAATAATTCTGATAAACTGGTGCGTTCTCCCACCGGGAAACCTTTTCGTTTTGCCCAGATCGCAGCTACCACCATCAACATAAGACCTGTTAAAATACCCGGTAAGTAACCCGCAATAAACAATGCCGCAATGGAAACCCCACCACTTGCCAGTGAATATACAATCAGGATATTGGAGGGAGGGATAAGCAGCCCTGTGGTTGAGGACGTAATATTTACAGCAGCACCAAACTCTTTGGAATAGCCTTCTTTTTCCATTCGCGGCCCCAGAATTGAACCAATAGCTGAAGCGGCAGCTACAGAAGATCCTGCAATGGCACCGAATAACATAGCGGCTACAACATTAACGTGAGCAAGTCCGCCCGGAAGGGAACCCATAAGATTTTTGGCAAGCCGTATTAACCGGTGAGCCAATCCTCCTTTGTTTATAAGCTGCCCGGCGAGTATAAAGAAGGGGATGGCAAGTAATGTAAAGCTATCTAACCCGGTAGCCATACGTTGAGCGAAAGTGGTAAAAGCAGGAATAGAGTCCATGCTGACTAGCAACGTCACCATTCCTGATAAACCGATACTCCATGCTATGGGAACTCCAACTCCCAGGAAAATTACAAAACTTATAATCAGAATAAGTACTTCAATAGTTTCCATAATCAGGCCTTATCCGTGTTAGTTTGTGAAGAGTTGTCAATCTCAAGAGTGAAAATATCCCTGATCTTATAAGAAACAATAAGAAGCCCGCTCACCGGAAGAATGATGTAAACGTAAGCAAGGGGAATCTGCATGGCAGCTGAGGTTTGGCCAAGCGAGTAGGTGATATACACCAACCGGAGCCCTCCAATTACAAAGGTGCAGAATACAAAAATAGCCACCAGCACATTGATGAAAATTTGTAGCTGGTATTTGGCTTTGCCTTCCAGTTTGGTAGGGAGCAGGTCGATGGCGAGATGAAATTTTTTACCGGAAGCATACGCGCCACCAAGCAATCCTATCCAGATCAATAAGTACCGGGCGAGTTCATCAGTAAATGAGCTAGGCGATGACAGCGCATATCGGCTTAGTACCTGCCAACAGACACTTATGAGCATAACAGCCATCAAAAACGCTAAGAAATACTCGAGAAATTTATCAAGTTTATTCATTTCCTTCCTCCCGAATACGTTGGATAAGTTTGTAAAACTTCGGATCGGATTCTTTGTATTGTTCGTAAATAGGTGCGGTCATTTCCATGAACGGTTTTTTGTCGGGATAGAATATTTCAACACCAGCGGCTTCTACTGCAGCAAGTGCTTCTTTTTCAGATTCCTGCCAAACCTGGAACTGGTAAGTTGATGAAGAATCAGCAGCAGCTTGTATCCATCCTTGTTCCTCTGCACTTAACTTGTTCCATTGTAACGTACTGATTAATAAGAGATCAGGAACCATTAAATGTTCATCTAAACTGTAGTATTTGGCTACTTCGTAATGCCGGGATGAATAATAGGATGGAGGGTTATTCTCCGCTCCATCAACTACACCTTGTTGCAGTGCGGTATATAATTCGCCAAAGGAAATCGGAGTAGGCGAACCGCTCAGGCTTCTAACCATACTCATCGACATCTGACTTTCCATTACCCTTATTTTGAGGCCGGTAAGGTCATCGGGTGAAAGAACAGGTTTTTCTTTTGTATAAAAACTTCTCTTTCCGGCATCATAATAAGTAAGCCCGCGAAGCCAGTATTCTTCTCCCGCAAGCAGTAACTCTTTTCCGGTTTCTCCCTTAAGAACGGCTTGAACATGAGCATCATCCCGGAATAAGTAAGGAAGGCTATACACCCTGAATTCAGGTACAAAATTTTCAATGGCGGCAGTAGAGACTTTAGTCATGCCAATACTGCCTATTTGCAAAAGTTCCAGCGCTTCACGCTCGGTTCCAAGTTGCTGGTTAGGGAAAACTTTGACTTTGAGTCTGCCATCTGAGTTTTCTTCCACCAGTTCAGCCATTCTCATAATCCCAAGATGAACAGGGTGCAAAGTATTTAAAGAATGAGCTAACCGGATAGTTTTCGTGGCTGAAGAATCAGAACAACTCAAAAAGAGAGTACTTGCAAGCAGAAGACATAAAAAAGTAGTGAGGATTTTTTGCATGAGATTAAGTGTTTCCGTTGTTACCGATATGTTGAGACCCGCTTTTTATTGATGAATCACGGATTATCAATTCAGACGGCAGAACTGTTTTTGTAAAAGTAAATATGGGCTCTTTGGAATTAACCCGCTCAAGAAATAAATGAGCAACTTCTTCCCCCATTTTTTTACTGTGTTGTTCTACGGTCGTTAATGCGGGGTTTACGAGTGAGGTAAAGGCCTCGTTACTAAAACCGACTATCGCAATTTGGTTCGGGATTTTAATCCCTCTTTTCTTGAGTACTTCCATGGCTCCCATGGCTGCATAATCACTGGATGAGAAGATACCATCGGGAAGGGGGGGCATATTTAAAATTCGTTCTCCGAGATCCTGGCCACTTTCAAATTTGAGGTCACTTTTGAATATCAGGGAAGGGTCGCTTGCAAGATTGTATTTCTTAAGCGCGTCTTCATAACCAGCCTGCCTATCACGATAGATACTTACATTTCCTGGACCAGCAAAATGAGCAATCCTGGTACAGCCCTGTTCAATTAAATGTTCTGTAGCTTTAAAACCAGCTTTGTAATCATCAATAACAACAGAGTCCACTTTCATGGAATCCTGCATGCGGTCAAAGAAGATGAGGGGTATACCTTGTTTTATAATTTTATCAAAATGTTCAAACGAAGTAGTTTCTTTTGCATAAGAGGCGAAAATGCCATCAACCTGTGCTTCCAGCAAAGCTTTAATATTCAACTTTTCCTTTTCTATTGAATCATTTGACTGGGAAATAATCACATTATAACCTGAGTTCGTAAGCACTTCTTCAAGCCCACGCACTACTGAACCGAAAAAGTTACGGTCGATTGTTGGAACCAGGATACCAATAAGGTTACTTCTTCCTTTGCGGAGAGCTGCGGCAATACTGTTAGGCTGGTAATTCATTTCTTCAGCCATCGCAAATACCAGTTTTTTTGTAGAATCACTTATTCTCGGGTGATCCCGCAAGGCCCTGGAAACCGTAGAAGCCGTAGTGTTAAGCTTCTTTGCAATATCGTGTATGGTCGTTTTTTTGTTTTCCAAACCTGGTTAGCCTGATGCTTTCTTACAGATAGTTATAGTTTTCTATTATTCATTCGAAGGTTTCCCAATAGTAGCAAGAATACCTCCATCTACATAAATAATCTGTCCGTTAACAAAGTTACTTGAATCAGAGGCCAGGAAAACAGCAGTACCTGCTAAATCTTCCGGATCACCCCATCTCCCTGCAGGAGTTCTATGAATAATAAAATCATTAAAAGGATGTCCATCTACTCGTATTGGTGCGGTTTGAGAGGTAGCAAAATAACCCGGGCCGATTCCATTAACCTGGATGTTATGCCGGGCCCATTCAGTTGCCATATTACGCGTTAACATTTTTAGCCCGCCTTTTGCGGCAGCATAAGCACCAACAGTATCTCGCCCTAACTCAGTCATCATAGAGCAGATATTAACAATTTTACCTCTGTTTCGGGAAATCATATGTTTTACAACATGTTTAGCCACTATAAAAGGGCCTACTAAATCTACGTCTATAACCTTTCGGAAATCTTCGGTTTCCATATCTTTAAGAGGTATGCGCTGAATGATACCTGCATTATTAAAAAGGATATCAATTGGGCCCAGCTCGGTTTCGATATGGTTGATATTCTTTTCAACAGCATGGTCATCTGTTACATCGAAGACAAAACCATGAACTTTATAACCTTCAGACCGATACTCCTTTAACGCCAGTTCCATTCGTTCCGGGTTAGAACCGTTTATAACTAATTCAGCTCCGGCTTGGGCTAGTCCGTTTGCCATTGCCATTCCCAGGCCATGGGTTGCCCCGGTAATTAATGCTCTTTTTCCGTTCAGATCGAATAATGAAGTCATAGCATCTTTGTTTTATCTCATTTCGCTTGGGGAGAAACCATCCATATCTCCGTAATCTAAATTCTCTCCGGCCATTCCCCAAATAAAGGTATAATTACTTGTTCCTGAGCCACAGTGGATCGACCAAGGAGGCGAGATCACTGCCTGGTTGTTTTGTAACCAAATATGACGGGTGTTATCTGGTTCGCCCATAAAATGACAAACTGTTTGTCCATCCGGTACTTCAAAATAAAAATACACTTCCATTCTTCGGCTGTGTACATGGGCGGGCATGGTATTCCATACACTTCCTACTTTTAATTCAGTCATTCCCATTTGGAGTTGGCATGTGTCTAGTATGCTATTAACGATGAGTTTTCTAATTACCCGATGGTTCGCTGTTTCTAAAGAACCCAGTTCAACAATCTCAGCATCATTTTGGGAGATCTTTTTTGTAGGATATGCACGGTGAGCCGGGGTGGAGTTTAAATAGAACAATGGCTGGCTACTTCCCTTTTTGTGAAAACTGACATCCGCTTCACCTCTTCCAACATACAAAGCTTCTTTATGTTCAAGAGTATACTCGGTTTTACCCACTCTCACAATTCCGGTTTCTCCAACGTTTATAATGCCAAGCTCTCGCCGCTCAAGAAAATAAGTAGCTTTAAGTGGATCAATAGCATCCAGTGGGAGAGGCGTACTTGATGGCTTAGCGCCTCCGGTTATAAAACGATCATAATGCGAGTACACCAAATTTATCGAATCAGTTGTAAATAAATCAGATATGAGAAAATCATTTCGAATACGCGTCGTGTTATAATTTTCAAAATCTGTAGGGTTGGCAGCGTAGCGGATTGAATAGGTTGTAGGCATAAGAAAAAATATTTTGTGTAATCGATTGCACAAAATATATAAATTTTGCTTATTTACGAAAGTACGAATTCAGAAAAGGAAAGGAATACTCGGGGAAAACCCGGATAAGTGTCAATGATTAAAAGCGCAAAAGTCTCGTTTAAAAGCATGTATGAGTCGATAAATCATAGTGAGTCAGCGGAAAAAGGTTATTTCAATCATGAAATCAGACCAAAGAAAAAAAGTAATTATTGCATATATAAAGTATACCTAGCATATTAAGCATGTACCTTGGGAGCGCTTTTTTGAATTCCATTAAAACATATTTACAAATGATTACATAGATGACAAATAAAAGCTCAGATAGCAAAGGTTGGAAATTACTTTTGGTGCTATTTCTTATAGGTGCTTTCCCCGTCATGCTATCTGCACAGGAAAGGGGAGTGTTATCTGGACAGGTTGTAGACTCAACAACCTCCGAGCCCATTTACGGGGCAAATATATATATCCAGGAATTACTGAGGGGAGCTGCTACAGAAGGTAATGGTGAGTATGAGATTACCAATGTTCCGGCGGGAACTTATAACCTTAGGGTTTCTTACCTGGGATATAAAACAAAATTTATAGCAGTAGAAATTCTTCAGGACCGGGGAACAGTACTTAATATCCAGCTATCACCTGATTTTTTGATGGGAGAGGAGATAACAGTGCTGGCGCAAGCAGCAGGTCAAGCTGCAGCTATTAAAACTCAGTTGGAATCTAATACCATTGTAAATGTGGTGTCCAAAGAGAGGTTATCAGAATTACCCGATCAAAATGCAGCCGAATCGGTTGCCCGTTTACCGGGAGTTTCGGTTCAAAGGGATGCAGGTGAAGCTTCTAAAGTTGTTGTTCGTGGATTATCGCCCAGGTTCAATTCGATTACCGTTAATGGGGTAAGAGTTCCCGGAACCGAGGGTGATCGATCGGTGGATTTAAGTTTATTACCATCGGATGTTCTGGACGGAATTGAAGTTTTCAAGGCTTTAACACCAGATAAAGATGCTGATGCAGTAGGTGGTACTGTGAATCTTTTGGTTAAAAAAGCACCAATTGGATTTAAAAGCACAGCCAGTCTTGAATCCGGTTATAATGATATAAGGTCAGACTTTGGCCAGTATAAGGCATCTCTGAATGGAAGTAACCGATACCTGGACAATAAGTTAGGGGTCCTTGTTTCAGGAAGTATTCAAAGAGCAAACAGGGGCTCAGAACTTTTCGATATAACTCCTGAGTTTAACCAGGAAGACTCTACAATAAATAGTATTGAGAACTTAAACTTCACGGATAATTTTCAAATAAGAGATAAGTTCGGTGCCAGTTTAAGTGTGGATTATGAATTCAATGAAAACCATGAGGTTTACATTTCATCTTTATTTGGCAAGACAAACAGGGACGAGCAGAGATATCGAAAAAGGTACAGAGTAGGAAATACGCGAACTGAATATGATGCCAGGGACAGGGAACGATATGATCTTCTTTATTCAAATATCCTGAACGGGAAGCACCTGTTTAACGGTTTAAGAATAGATTGGCAGACTTCTTATTCCTACACACTTTCAAAACAAACCTATGGTAATTATGCTCGTTTTTATGAAGTAGGAGCCTATGATAGCGGCCTTGATAATACCAGTATTGAAAGTGTAATAGATAAAGCCCGTAATAACCTTAGTGCTACCTATTTCCTATATGGAACTAACGAGACATTTAGAAATACAGAAGGTGATTTTACTGCTTCTGTTAATTTGAGGCATGATTTTCAGATAGGCGATCGCTTAACAGGATACTTAAAAGCCGGAGGTAAGCTAAGGGATAAAAACAAGATCAATAATCAGGACCAGGTAAGAACGGATTTTAATGTTATCAGCGAAATAGGCCAAGATAATCCTGATTTGTTTGATTTATACAACGATACCCACATTGCCATTAGTAATTTTATTGATTCCGGGTATAGCGTACCAAACATAAATGGATATAGTGTTCTGACTCCTGCCCTGGACATGGCCAAACTAAATGACTTTTATTCCACCTATGCAAACTCATATACAAAAAACGGATTTATCGATCTGGAGGATTATGAAGCTGGTGAAACTGTAACCTCTGCTTATATAATGGGAGAACTGAATATAGGTCCTAAAATTACATTTTTGCCTGGTGTAAGGTATGAACATGTAGAAACTTTTTATGAAGGAAGGTTTGGTAACCTGTCAGGGAATCTCGGTGAAGTTGGTACTATTGCAGATACGACAGGGGGCCAGAATTATGGAGAGTTTTTTCCTCAGTTCCATTTAAAAGCTAACATTATTGAAGGATTAGATCTCAGGTTGGCTTACACTCAAAGTTTTTCAAGGCCTGATTATGATAACCTTGTTCCCTTTGAGCAAGTGAATGATTCGGAGCAGGAACTTCAAAGAGGTAACCCTGATCTGCAACATTCTAAGGCTTATAATTATGATATTTTTCTTTCTTATTACAATAGCAGGTTCGGCTATATATCAGTAGGCGCTTTCTACAAAGAAATTGAGGACGTTGATTATTTAAGGACAACCAGGCTTACCGAAGGGGAGTTTGCAGGATACCAGTTAACATCTCCTGTAAATGCATTAGGAAGATCTACCGTACGAGGAATTGAGTTTGACCTGCAA
Source organism: Balneolaceae bacterium (assembly GCA_040222185.1). Classification (GTDB taxonomy): domain Bacteria; phylum Bacteroidota; class Rhodothermia; order Balneolales; family Balneolaceae; genus JAVKDP01. The sequence goes on from JAVKDP010000049.1 coordinate 28,985, forward strand.
ACGGATTTCAGGTTTTTACCAAAACCACTAGATGGGCTCATACTTTCAACAAACATAGCTTTTGTTGAATCAGAAACATTCTTCCCAATTCTTGTAATAGGGGAAAGAAGCCCGGATCCACCTTTCAGGCCCGTGCTAATAGATACTGTACGTGCTGGTAAATTACCAGGACAACCAGACGTTACTGCTTCATTTACTCTTGGATATGAAATCGGACATTTTTCAGCAAGAGCCTCGCTTGCATACCAGGAATCTATACTCGAAGAACTGGGCTCCAGTGAGCCACTAGATCAACTATCTAAAGGATTTAGTTTTTGGGATATGAGGCTGAATCAGTCCTTCAAGAAATATCCAAATGTAACAGTATTTGTATCCATGAATAATTTTACAAGCGAAGCAGAAGAGCAATTTGTAGGTGCAGGAGCTTTATCGGTTGATACCAGGAATTTTTCTTATGGATTAACAGCAAATACCGGTGTAAGAATAAAATTTTAAAGAAATGCTTAATCGTAATATTAAAACCCTAAAAAAAAGGAGCAATCATGACAACTGATACAAGCAAACTGTTCAGAATTGTTTGTACATCCGCTCTAAGTATTATCATGGTAATGATAGTGAACGTACAGGATGTTAAAGCACAACGAACAGTAGAAGTAGAGCAAGGGGTCGGAACCCTAAATGAAGCTATTGAGTCTGATACCACTGCTAATGGTGAAAGAGTTGATTCAAGTACAGTTTATGTACTTAGTAGTGGTGGTACTTACCTGTTAGATGGTAGTATTGAACATAGAGGATATCACCTGTCAATTGTTGCGGAAGACGGTTGGACTGAGCGTCCAAAATTGATTCCCGCAGTAGATAATGGCGGAGACTCCAGCAGGCCATTCAGACCTCGAGGAGATCTGACTCTAAGAGGCTTATACGTTACTAATGAAGATGAATTAGGTGGTAGAAATACCAGAATAATTCGAGTGAGTGAAAATGATGTAACCATTAGTATTGATAATACTCACCTGGATAAAGACGGCCAAAGTGCCTTCAGGCTTGACGGTACAGGAATCAGGCTCTTCTTGACTAATTCAATTGTTAGTAATATTGGAACTACAGACAGCCCGGATAATGGCCGTGGTGTGGATGACCGGGGCAACCAGATTGATACCCTTTGGTTCGCAAACAATACTTTTTATAACCTGACTTCTCAAATCATTCGTGATGATGGCGGGCTAATTAACTACGCTTACTTTAATCAGAATACTGCTGTTAATATAGGTAAGAATACCGCTGTTGAATTTGGCCCTGTTGTTAATGGAGTTATGGAAGACAACTTAATTATAAACGCCGGATTTTATGGCTACGATGCAAATGATGGCGATGATCCATTAGCGGTTGTAAGCCTGGACTCATTAACTCAGTCAGAAATTGACTCACTTGGAGCTCAAAGCTTCACGACAAGTAATAATAACATTTATTTGTCAACATCAATTTCAGATGCATATCCAGATACGGTATCTGCTCCGGTTAATTTTAATTCAACAGTATCAGCTTTTATAGCAGAACAGGGCAGTGGAGAAACCTTTTTAAATGAAGGTGTTGCTTTTACTAACGGGCCTGCAGCTCCTGTAGATGTAGTAACAACATTCTGGACTGACCCGGCAAATGAAAATCCGCCATCTTTCCCTACTGATGGAGAACCTTTTGATTTCGCCTATGCTAATACGTTCGATTCCTACACCGGAGGTACCAGTGGCCAACAATTAGGTTCATTAAGCTGGTTTGGTACATTGGTAAGTAATGAAGATGAAGAGCTTCTTTCTGAAACTCCTAGTGGGTTTAGCATCAACGGAAATTATCCAAATCCATTCAACCCAAGTACTAATATTTCAATCAATCTCCCAGAGGCTGCTGATGTTTCGATTGAAGTATTTAATATGATTGGACAAAGTGTATTAAGTATTCCAGCACAACGTTTAGGAGCGGGTACTAATCAAACGCTTAGAGTTGATGCCCAAAACCTGACCTCAGGAATATACATTTACAGGGTAACTGCACGTGCCGGTTCAGATATTATGACCAGTACAGGTAGAATGACTCTTATCAAGTAATTGTCATAATAATCGAATTATTAGGGAGCAGGTGAAACTGCTTCCTAAATTTTAAAGATACACCGCTTCATATAATTCAAATGCGACCTTTCAAAGTGATTATAAAACATAGTATTACATTAGCGTTGCTAGCTTTTGTTGTGGCAGGGTGTAATCCAATGAAAGCACAACCCATTAGTTTTGTAAGCCAGCCTTATTTTTTTGACGCGGGTGGATTTAACTCGAACCTTGCCGAAGGTAAGTATCTCATAACTCCTGATTTGGTTTACTCTAAAGAGTTGGGATATGGTTGGACATCAGAGAACCTTAAAGAGTTCTATCACGAAGCTACAGAAGAATCGAGAGGAGATTTCCTTATTGACGGTGTTGTTGGTAATGAAGTGGGATTCAAAGCGGATATACCTCCAGGTGATTGGTGGCTTACTATTTGGTTTGAAGGCGGTATTAAGGATTCTGTTGGCTCCACAATTATAATACAGGACGAAATCCAGGGATTTGATCTGCAGGCATTCCAACCACATGCCGAAGCAAGGGAAGAAATACAGAAAATGTATCGTGTGGTTCAGAAAAAAATCCGGGTAGAAGATGAAGGATTAACGCTAAATATTAAAGGTAATGATGATCAGGTAAGGCTTTTAGGTATTGGCTTAGTACCAGCACAAGAACCCCAGAACCAAAAGCAGGAAGAATTGTTATCTCTGATAGAACAAACAGGTTTGTTAAACAGTGATCTAAATATTGAATCTGTTCGCAGACAATTAGCAGAAGTAAAAGATGAGCCTGGGAATGCAAGTTTTGTTACTCATTGGGATAATCAGCTTGGTATCTTATCAAAAGCTCAAGAGTTTTTTTACATGAGGGGATGGAGTTGGGCCAGCGACTCAACAAATATGAGTTTGTTTGATCATTTACATCAATCTGTAATGATATATGATGGGATTCTTGCAATGGAAAATGCGGAAGAACACCCTCTTTATGAACGAGCACTATGGTATCGCGGAAGATTATTGTATTGGCTATACCTGGAGCGTGGAGGCAGCAATGAAAAGCGTGGTGCGGATAGGGATATAGCAAAACTATATCAGCTACACGGAGATAATGATTTGGTCGCAATGTATAGTGGCCGGAAGATTGATTCACCTGACGAATTTGATGAGGTACCAAAAGAAGCTAACACTCCCGAATGGGCTTACACACAGTGGGAACTTACTAACCGCTTAAAAAGCATTGTCGATTGGTGGGTTAATGTTCAGCAAGATGAGAATGGTGAATTTGGCGGAAAATTCGGAGATGATGTTGAGATCTTAAGGTGGTGGTCACCACTCATTCTTTCCGGTGACGAAACAACTTATAAAGGATGGAAGAAACTGGCTGATGGCGTTTGGAACAGTTCAAAAGTGAAAAACGGGTATGCAAAGAAGCCAAGTGATGTCGAGCACTCCTCTGAATTTATCTCTGATACGGCTCCATTAATGGTGTTTTATAACGATGATCCTGTGTATGCCGATCGGTTAGCCTATTCATCGGATTATTTTCAGAACCTATGGACAGGGTATAACTCTAACGGGAATCGATTTTTTAAGTCAGCCTGGTTTAGTTCTTCTGAAGTAGAGATGGAAGAGCCAAAAAACAGAGATGTTTCCTATAATGCCAGGGCTACTAAAGCTGTTCGCTATTACAGTTGGAAGACAAACGATTCGAATACCAGAAAAGCACTTATAGAATGGGCGGATTCCTGGCTTAATATTTCCAAAAGTACCCAAAAGGGGAAGCCTGTAGGTATTATTCCACCATCTGTTGAGTTTCCAACCGAAGTTATCAATGGAAACGAACCAACCTGGTATTTGGCCAATATGTACTGGGATTATTTTGACTGGAATGGCAGTAATGCCATCCTTGACCAGCTGTTATTTACATGGACATTCACTGGTGATGATAAATATCTGGAACCTTTGATGCAGCACCTGGATCTACTTATAAAGTATAAAGATGAATTGGATGCTGATAGTAATCCATATGAAGAGGGAAGTGAAGGATGGGCTACCTATAAATTTGGTAACAAATCCCAGTTCTGGAATGTGGTTGAAAACTGGAGACTTTTATCCGGGAATACAGAGTACGATGCTTTGATACTTGAACATGGCTCTGATCTCATCAAGTACCGAATTACAAAAAACGAGAAATATCTCGTTGAGGCTATGAGGCCTTACCTGGAAACCGTAAGGGTAAATGTACCAATGCTTACCAGTGAAGTAATTCATACTGATCGTGTTTATATCAAAGATCCGGGCGTAAGAGAGGCAGGTATATTACAGGGAATGATTACAGGATTCGGAGCTGATGAAAGTTCTTCTCCTTACATAGCAGTGAGCTGGGAAAAAGCAAGTAGAGACCTCACCTTTTTAGTCACAGATAGTGATTCAACTCATTTAAATATTGATGTGTATTCGTTCTCAGATATTTCTGAGAGCACTACAATGAGGATTTGGCAACTCAAAAAAGGAAGCTACCAGGTTCAGAAAAAAGTAAACGATAAAATCGAAACCATAGAAATTGAAGTTAAAAGACGGGGAGATCGTTTCGAGATTGACATCCCTTCTAAAGTCACAGTTTCTGTCAGCATATCGCCGATTAAAAGTAAATAACAGGGTCTAAAAGCATTGGAAGAGAAAAAAGGAAATTGGTTTACGCGCTTTAAGATTCTCATTGTTTCTTTAGGCCCCGGGCTGTTCATAATCGGATACAATATTGGAACGGGAAGTGTGACGTCCATGGCATCGACTGGTGCGGAATATGGGATGATGCTTGCTATACCACTATTGCTTTCTTGCATTTTTACATACATCCTGATTGTGGTTTTTGGAAAGTACACCATTGTAACCGGAGACACTGTTATTTACAGTTATAAAAAACACTTCGGGAAACCTACAGGGCTGTTCGTTCTAGGAGCATTAATATTTACAGAGGCTGTTGGAAGTGTTGGAGTAATGGCAATTGTTACACAGGTTACCCAGGAATGGACCAGGCCGTTGACTGCTTCCGGGAATGGTATCGACCCATTGTACTCTACAATAGGTTATGGTGCAATCTTATATGCATTACTTTGGAATGGAAAACAGAACTTTTTCGAAAAAGTCCTGGCTGTTTTTGTGGGGATAATGGGGCTAAGTTTTTTGGTCACTATGGTAATGGTTATACCAGAACCTTCGGAAGTGATTTCAGGAATAGTATCAGGCATACCAAATGAATCCGGGGCTTTTTTATTGATGGCTAGTATGGTGGGTACAACCATGGGAGCTGTTATTTATATCGTCAGATCAGTTTTGATAAAAGGAAAAGGTTGGGGCATTGAACAATTAAGCCTTGAAAAAAGAGATGCTAAAGTTTCTGCAATAGTGATGTTCGTTCTGAGTATCTCAGTAATGGCTGCTGCCGCAGGAACTATGTATCAAGAAGGCCTTAAAGTTGACAATGCAATTGATATGGTTAAACTATTAGAACCTTTTGCAGGACGCTTCGCTCTTTCCATTTTTGTCGGGGGAATTCTTGCAGCAGGGCTTTCATCACTTTTTCCTCACATAATGCTGGCTCCAATGTTGATTGCAGATTATAAAGGCGAAAATCCCAATTTTCAATCCACAACCAACAGGTTGATCTCTCTCGGGATTATCCTTTTAAGCTTATTAGTTCCGCTTCTTGGAGGAAGGCCTGTTTTTATAATGATTTTATCTCAGGCTTTTATAGCTGTAGTAACACCAGCTGTGATTCTCCTGATGCTGATTTTAATGAATAGAAAAAAGTTAGTAGGCGAACATAAATTATCTACGGCCAAAAATGTTGTTGTTGGGTTCATACTCATTTTTTCAGTACTCATGGCTATATCAGGATTGGTTGGAATCTTCTCAATGTAACGTCAAAATTTGAATACAAGAACGTATTAATGCTTTACCCTCAACAAAATAAATTTAGAACAGTATTCGATCTGGCTGGTTATTGGAACCTTAAAACAGATTCTGAAAACATAGGATTCAAGGAGAAATGGCAAACTCAGAGCCTAAGTGGAGAAGTACACAAAATTGCTATTCCGGGTTCATGGAATGAGCAGTTAGAAGAACAGGGATTAAAGAATTATGTGGGTAAAGCCTGGCACGAAACTACATTCAAAATACCCGGGGTTTTCCGGAAAAACCATAGAATATGGCTCCGTATTGGAGCTGCTGATCATAAGGCAACAGTTTGGTTGAATGGAGAGTATGTTGGAGAACATGAAGGTGGATACATGCCTTTTGAACTTGATTTAACACATTCTTTAACGGAAGAAGGAAGTGAAAATCGTTTGGTTATTTGTGTAGACAGTAGTTTAAGTATGCATACCCTTCCACAGGATGTTGACCCAACGTCTACACAGTATAATACTAAACCCTATGAGCGGCGTCACCTTTTCCCCGCCACAAGGTTTGACTTTTTCCCATATGGAGGCTTAACAAGGTCTGTAAACCTGGTAGTCACACCAGTAGATTATATCTCAGATATCGAGGTTACTTCATCTTTAGAGGGAGAAGTAAGTGTAAAAGTGGATTCTTCCTCTTCGCAAAAAATTAAGGTTGAGATTTTGGATGCGGATAAAAATGAAGTGGCATCAGGTTTTTCTGAAGAATCAAGCGAAGTGAATTTAGCGCTGGATGAAATAATCCCATGGTCTCCATCTAATCCCTATTTATATACTGCTAAGGTTTCACTATACCAGGCTGAAGAAATAGTTGATGAATACAATGAACAGTTTGGGATAAGAGAAATAAAAGTAGAGGGAGGAAAGATTTTTCTAAATAATGAAGAGCTATTCTTAAGCGGATTTGGGAAACATGAGGAATATCCGATTGTAGGCCGTGGCCAATTTAGAGCAGGCTATGTCAGAGATCATGAGCTAATGCGTTGGATTGGAGCAAACTCCTATCGAACCAGCCATTATCCTTATGATGAGGAGATGATGCGCCTTGGGGATGAGCTTGGGTTTCTGATCATTAATGAGGTACCTGCAGTAAGTTTAGGTTTTTGGTCTAGCGACTTCGACGAACTGGAACCTCTTCTAAATAATCATAAAAAGGCCATCAGAGAATTAATTACAAGGGATAAGAACCATCCAAGCGTAATATCGTGGTCAATTACCAATGAACCCAACCTCTGGGCAGAAGAACATTATCAAAATGAAGCAAGCAGCCGGTATTTTAAACAGCTCTATGATTTTACAAAATCACTGGATGGAAGCCGCCCAATAATGTCGATTTCTATGGCGGCTTTTAAGGAGAACGATGTAGTCCTTGAATCTTGTGATATTATTGGTTTGAACAGGTACTATGGTTGGTATACAAAGCCAGTTGAGCTTGAGCAGGCAGGCAAGGATCTCGCAAGAGAGCTTGATGCTACCTTTGAAAAATACGGTAAACCTATCATGATTACCGAGTTTGGAGCTGATACTGTTGAAGGTCTCCACGCTACAACAGCTCAGATGTTCACTGAAGAATTTCAGACAGCTTTTATTTTTAAGTACCTGGAAGTGTTGGAGCAGTGTGATTTTGTGTTTGGTGCTCATGTCTGGAATTTTGCTGATTTCTTAACACCCCAACATTTTCGCCGGGTGGTACTTAACAAGAAAGGAGTGTTTACCAGAGACAGGTTACCTAAAAGTGTGGCTTTTAGGTTGAGAGATCATTGGAATGCTTTTGAAAAGGTTAAAGATGTTCACCGCCCGAAAAAGCCCAAAGAAGGATTTCTTATTTCAGATGTCTAATAGAACAACTCAAAAAGATGATTAATTCAAGAATCATAGCGTGTTACTTATATCCGATTACCAGGTACGGATATCCTCCGGCTGCAGCAAACTCATTACAATATATTGATGAGTTCAAAGCAATGGGGTTCTCTTCTATCGAGTTAGAAGGTATAAGGAAAGAGCATCTGTTGGGAGTTTATGACCTTAGAAGTGAGATTTCAAAATACATTGAGAAGAACGAGATGGAAGTGCCTTACTTTTGTGTTGTTTTACCTGGTTTGTCATCTCCGGATAGAAAAGAAAGAGATTCGAACCTCCTGCTATTCGATAAAGGATGTCAAATAGCATCAGATTTAGGATCGCTTGGAGTTTTGGATAATGCACCATTACCACCTTACCAATTTCCGGAAGATATTCCGGTGGTCAGGCACTATCACGAAGATGTATTGTTGGCTGCAAAATTTCCCGAAAACTTACATTGGGATACTTACTGGAAGGATATGGTTTCAACGTACAAAGAGGCATGTGACATAGCTGCAAGCTATAATCTGACATATCAAATGCACCCGGCTTTAGGAGTTTTATCATCAACTACCGATGCTTTTTTGTATTTCCATGACGCCGTTGGGAAAGATAACCTCAGGTTTAATTTCGATACTGCCAACCAGTACTTTTTGAAAGACAACCTGCAACTTTCCTTAAGACGCTTAGCCGGTTACATCGACTACATTCATATTTCGGATAACGGTGGGAAGAGAGTGGAACATCTTGCCATTGGAGATGGCATAATCAGGTGGGATGATTTCTTTGAAACAATAGACCAAATTAGTTTTACAGGACACTTTGGAATTGATATCGGAGGAGCAGAATCTTCAGTAGAAGATTTAGAAGGCGCATACAAGCAAGCAGCTGAGTTTATTACTTCAAAAGTTTAGTCATGCTTTTTTTAAAAAAATACATAACTCTGCTAAGCCTGATGGTTTTATTCCAGGTAACTACTGTTGCACAGCAAAGAATTCATGTAGTTCCTAATCCCCAGGAGGTTGAATTTAAAGAAGGGGCATTTTTCTTAGATGAAGTTGTATCTGTTGATCTCTATCTAAATGATAAAGAGGAAGAAGCTTTTCAATTCGACCTTTTGCAGAGAGAGTACCAGAGCAGTACAGGAGGAGAACTGATAAAAGGGAAAAGTGAAACAAAAAAGCGAATTACCATTGGAATAAAAGGGGGAGGTCGGGCTTTTGACCGGTTAGTAGAGCAATATGGTTTAAAGGCGGACGAACAAATTGGAGAAGAAGGCTACCTGCTATTGATTACTTCAGATCAGATTATCATTTCATCAAATACAAAGAGAGGAGCATTTTATGGAGTTCAGACTCTTAATCAGTTAATAAGAAGTCAGCGTAATACGGGTTCAATTCCTGCTGTTGAGATAAAAGATTGGCCGGATCTGGAGATTAGGGCAATTATGGATGACATTAGCCGCGGTCCGGTTCCTACAAAGGCCTATATGCAACAGCAGATTGAGCGCATGGCGGAAATGAAGATCAACATGCTAACTTACTATACTGAGCATGTTGTTAAAACAAAAAGCCATCCCGTGTTTGCTCCTGAAGGTGGAGCTTTAGATATAGAAGAATGGGCAGAACTGGCAGATTATGCAAAAAAGTATCATATAGATCTTGTTGGGAATTTTCAGTCATTTGGGCATTTCGACCAAATACTGAAGCATCCTGAATATGCTCACCTGGGCGAAAGTGGAATGCTTTTATCTCCGGCTTTTGATGAAAGCTATGAACTTCTGGAAGATATTTATTCCGAGATGATTCCTGCCTTCCATTCCGATTATTTCCATATCAATTCTGATGAAACTTTTGATTTGGGAAAGGGGGCATCTAAAGCAATGGTCGACAGCCTGGGCGAGGGTGTAGTTTATGCAAATCACATCAAAAGGCTACATGAAATAGTTAGCGGTATGGGCAAAAGGGTATTTATGTGGGGAGATATCGTTTTGAAACACCCAGAAATATTGGAAATGCTCCCCGAAGATATTATCCCGGTAACCTGGGGTTACGACATTATGGATGATTATGCTCCTCATATCACTCCATTTATAGAGAACGATTTCGATTTGCTGGTTTCTACAGGAGTTTTAAACTCATTCTCTGTTATGCCAGATTTCAATACTGCACGGGGGAATATTGGCGGGTTTATAGCTGAGGCAGTTAAACAAGGAGCCTGGGGAATGATGAACACAGTTTGGGATGATGGAGGGTTCGCTTTGTTTTCAAGAGATTGGTATGGTGTTTCTTATGCAGCAGATCAATCATGGAATAGCGCTCCGGATGATGAAAGCTACGATACAAGATTTAATCATTCGGTATATGGTGCAACAAATAATGGATTATCAGAAGCTATTTCTACACTTAATGAATTGGCAAAGCTAAAATCCACGGAAAAAATGAACGAAGCTATTCTGTGGAATCAAGTGATTCCTGAAAAGGGGGAGAGCGTATTAATGAATATCAAGGATTGGCCAAAAGTAATGAAGCTTGCCGATAAAGCCGATATGGAATTGAAGAAGTATGACCCGATAAAGCACAAAGGAGATGTGCGATACATTCAGCAGGTTATTGATTTGTATAAGTATTTGGCATCAAGCAGACCCGGATTAATACAGGCTGCCCGTTATTATAGAGAAGCAGAATTGATTGGTAGTAGCAAAAAAAACAAAGCCAGAAATAACATGGTAGAAGCCTATGACCTAATCTCTGAAAATTTTAGTGAGTTATCACGATTAAAAAAGGAAAATGAAGCTCTATGGGTAAATGAAAATCGTGTGTATGCATTAGATCGTGTGGTTGCTCAGTATGATGGGCAATTGGAAGCTCTTAAAGAACTTAAAGATCTTCTCTTAAGTGCTATGTATGATTTTGATAAAGGGAATTCTTTACCCGGTATCTCTGAAATTCGGTTAGATATACAGGAATCAGAAGGTTGGTATTTCCAGGGATGGCTGATGATCGAGCCCATTCCTAATCCAGGAGGGTTTGCCGATCCGGGAGTTGATCATTTGCAGGGTATGAGTGGTATTGAAAAAACCTTTCCAACTGTAACCCAGGAATTCTATTACGATGATGTGAAATACCGCTGGCGAAGGGTAAACACTCCTTATTTTGCCAAGGTTGATCTAGATGAATTACATGGTGAAAGTGACAACGTTGTGATATACGCATTTGCTCATATCGATATAATCGAAGACAGAACGGTTAGGGCTGTATTGGGAAGTAGCGATGGAATAGAGGTGTATGTAAATGGGCAATCTGTATATAAAAAATATGAGGAAAGAGAATTTGAACTGGATCAGGATGAGCTTTTTCTCCCATTACATGAAGGAAGAAACCACCTGATGATCAGGATTACAAATACATCAGGAGATTGGGCATTTAGTTTTAGTTTACCTGATTCGGAAATGAGGAGTTATAAAAACAGGTATAAGATTATTGAATAATGAGTTCTATTTCTAAATATAAAGTTGATGAGCTTGAGGTATTGATATACCAGAATAGAAAGCAGCTTGGAATGGCAGCGGCACATCATGTTGGTGCGTTAATAAAAAAGGTTCTGAAGCATAAGGATGAGGCCAGGATTATTTTTGCCGCTGCTGCTTCACAGCGTGAGTTTTTTACAGAATTATTGAATGCTCCTGATATCGAGTGGAAGAAGGTAATTGCATTTCATATGGATGAATACCATACGCTTCCGACGAGTGCTCCCCAACGATTTGGTAATTTTTTGAATAGTGTTTTTTTCAGGTTTATAGACTTTAAGGAAGTTTATTATATGACTGAAGATTTGCCAGCATATAAAAGATTGATATCAGAAAAGCCGATCGATATTTGCTGCCTTGGAATAGGGGAAAACGGGCATCTTGCTTTTAACGATCCTCCGGTAGCAGATTTTAACGACCCTGAGGTTATAAAAGAAGTGGAACTTGATGAAGTGTGCCGTCAACAACAAGTAAATGACGGGGAATTCAATGATATAAATGATGTGCCCAAAAGAGCAGTAACACTTACAGTTCCAAGCCTCCTAAACTCTAAATACTTATCTGTTGTAGTACCGGGGCATACAAAATCGAGTGCGGTAGAAGAAACATTGCTTGGTGAGATTTCAACCCATTGCCCGGCTTCGATACTTCGTACCCATCCGAACGCTAAGCTTTTTTTAGACACCCATTCTTCAAAACTCCTAAAGGAGGTTAAATCATGACTACTCTGTATCAAATCCTTGAGGAACCTTACCCGCTTAGCAAAGAAGACATCGATTTTTATCAAAAGAATGGTTTCATAAAACTAAAGCAGGTTTTAGATGAAGAAACACTGGACTATTTCAATACTGAGGTTACAAAAGTAGTACATGAAAAAAATCCACTGTTAAAAAAGCCAATGGAAGAACGTAATACATTCGAAAAGGCCTTTATACAAATCGGAAATCTATTCAGAATTAATGAAACGATTAAGAAATTGGTGCTGAGTAAGAGGCTTGGCAAAATAGCGGCCGAGTTAATGAAGGTGGATGGAGTGCGTCTTTATCATGATCAGGCATTGTATAAAGAACCAAGCAAATTGGGAAACATTACTCCATGGCACGCAGATCAATATTACTGGCCCTTAGATACTGTTAATACAACAACAGCCTGGATCCCACTCCAAAAAATCACTGAAAATATGGGGCCACTAGCTTTTAGTATGGGTAGCCAAAACTATGATTTTGGAAGGAACCTGGAAATTAGCGATGAGAGCGAAGTGAGCATCCAAAAAGCATTGGCTGCTGCAAACCTTGAGTTAGTTAATTCAGGATTTGACGCCGGCGAAATAAGTTTTCATAGTGGATGGACATTCCATAGGGCCGGGGCAAATACATCAGAAAAAGTTCGGGCGGTAATGACCATTATTTATATGGAAGACGGCGTTAGAGTTAGTGAGTTTGCGAACTCATCCCATCCGCAAGATAGAGATGCTTTCTTGCCCGGTTGTGAACCCGGAGATTTAGCAGCTACAGAAATGAACCCAATCATTTATAAAAAATAACCAGTATTAAGAGAATAACCCTTCAGATATGAGACCCAATAATTTTATCCCATCCCTTCTTTCTCTATTTATTTTAATCACTCTTTCATGTAGTGAAGAGAGTGCTGAAAAAATGACACCAGAAGAGTTTTCAAGCCATGTTTCTGACATCATTGTGGATGGAACAGAGTTTAACTTTGAACCAGCTCTCCAGGAATTTGAACAAGACGGCTTATATCAAATCGATTTTCCGTCTGATAAAAAGGGAGTGTACTATGCAAGAACAGTTCTGGAAGTTGAAGGATCCAGCGATGTTGATTATGGAACATATTTAGCGGTTACAAATCAGGCTGGAGCTATAGAAGTACAACTTAATGGAGATGTGGTATACTCAAACACCAGCAACGAAGATGGGCATTTTGATTACATAGATTATAATTTATTTGAGTTCGAATCTTTGATTCCGGTTCAACTCACAGATGGAATCCATCAGTTGGCTATAAAATTTGAACCAAAAGTAGGATCAAAAAACAGGATCAGGTTTGCATTTATTAATGATGAAAACGGGTTGAGAAATTCAACTGTTTCACTAAGCTCACCATCTGATCTTGAAGAGCTGGAGCATTATGGTTACTGGTGGATAGGGCCATTTGCAAATAGCTCGAACGATGCGGCTTTGATGGATCCGGAGCTTTCAGCTAATGAATTAATAGCCCAGGAGCTTACTTCAGCTTATGGCCAGCCAATCAGGTGGGACCTTCCTAAACTTCATCTGGTGAAAGGTCTTCCGGGGTGGCTTACCTATCAAAACTGGCACTATTCCGGTGGTACTTTTCTGGATGCTATGCAAGAAGTAGGTACACATTTTGAAGATCTGGATTATTCAGAGTACATCAGTAAGCATACTGCATTTATAAAAGAAAACCTTGATGATATTGAACAGATGCGAAACGATTATGCCCTGGTTGAAAGTCCATTTGGGCATTATTTCAGGTTTTCGCTTCTTGATGATATGGGTATGCAAACGGTGCCTTATGTAAACTCTTTACTAAACGAGCTTTCAGAGGACAGAGACAAGAATTCTTTTGAGTATGAATTAGCTACACGTGTCACTAAGCATATTATGGAAGACGCTTCAAGGTTAGACGACGGAACCTTTGCCCGGTTTACTCCTGATACCATGTCAGTTTGGGCTGATGATTTATTTATGAGCAGTATCGTACTCCTGAAAATGTATGAACTTACTGCTGAAAATAAATACCTGGATGAAGTAATCAGCCAGGTGCTCAGTTTTGATCAGTACTTGATTGATGAGCCTTCAAAACTATACTGGCATGGGTTTTTTTCTGGCTCGGTAGAACATTCCTCAACAAAATGGGGCCGGGCTAATGGATGGACTATTATGGCAAAAATTGAAGTGCTACAGACTATGCCTGACGATCATCCTCTAAGAGCAGAGGTTCTGAAAACATTTACCCGACATTGTGAGGGATTGTTAGCGGTACAGTCGAAAGATGGAAGGTGGCACCAGGTTTTAGACGATCCATCTTCGTACCTGGAGACTTCAGCTACAGCAATGTTCGTTCGGGGATTTGCGACTGGAATGTCAGAAGGCTGGCTTGATAAGGCTACATACGAAGAAGCAATGGAGAGAGGATGGGCATCTCTCACCCGACAATATGATGAAGAAGGAAATGTTATCGGAATAGTGAGGGGAACACCCATTATGTTTTCAGATGAAGAGTATGATAACTGGGGAACCCGGATAAATGACCCAAGAGGGCTTGGCGCTCTTTTATATGCAGCTATCGCTGTTGATCAATTCAGAATCGGGGAGATGTAGCAATGATGTTCTTAGGAATAGACTTGCTGGATTGGTTTGTTTTAGGAATTTACATAGCTGTAATTACAGCTATTGGTTTGTACTCAAACAAAGCAGTTAAGTCAACCAGCGATTACTTTATGGGAGGCCGGCGCTTTGGAAAACTCCTTATGATTGCTCAGGCATTTGGAGCAGGCACCCGGGCAGATCAGGCTGTAGCTGTAATTGGAGCTTCTTCTCAGATAGGCCTGGCAGGTATTTGGTATCAGTGGCTGTATTTGTTTTCTACTCCTTTTTATTGGTTGATAGCTCCTATTTACAGAAGACTAAGATACATCACCATTGGCGATTTCTTCGAACAACGATATGGAATGGGAATGGGAGCTGCATATGCATTTGTAGGTTTGTTTTGGTTTGCTGCGAACATAGGAGTTGTTCTAAAAGGAACAGGAGTTACTATTGAAGCAGTTACAGGAGGGGCAATATCTACTGAAATGGCGGTATTCGGGATGGTTGCTTTTTTTGTACTCTATGGGTTATTAGGAGGTTTGGTTGCAGCTGCAAGTACTCAACTTATCCAGGGTTTCTTCATTATCTTGCTCTCTTTTCTGCTGATTCCTTTTGCATTGAGTGAAGCAGGTGGGCTTGCTTCGGTGCATGAAACGATTCCTGATGCCTGGTTCAGTTTGGTGGCTACCGAAGAGGTGACCTTGTTTTTTATAATTATGGCTATTCTGAATGGATTAGTAGGAGTTGTAGTTCAGCCACATCATATGTCTATCAATGGATCAGGTAAAACTGAAATCAGCTGTAGAACAGGCTGGACTTACGGTAACTTTATCAAGCGTTTTGTTACATTAGGATGGGTATTCAGTGGTATTTTTATCGCCGCGGCTTTTCCTTCTTTGAGAGAGGCAGACCCATCATTAAGAGAGCAGGCCTTTGGCTTTGCCATTGTTGAATTACTCCCTTCAGGCTTTGTGGGATTGATGATCGCAGCTATCGTAGCCGCTGTTGTAGCAGCTTGTAACAACTTCATGGTTAATGGGTCAGCCTTGTTTACCAGGAACTGTTACAAACGATTTTTGAATAAAGACGCAGATCAAAAGCACTATCTGAGAGTAGCAAGAATTAGTTCTTTCTTTGTTGTAGCAATAGGAGTTGGGATAGCTTTATACATTCCTTCAGTAGTAGAAGGATTGTTTCTTATCTGGAAGATCATGGCATTTCTGGGTATAGCTTTCTGGATGGCAATATTTTGGAAAAAAGCGAATCGTTATGGGGCATGGTCATCTATGATTATTACAGCTATTCTGGCATTTACTACGGATTATTATGGATGGTCTTTCCCTGAACAGGTTGCACTTTATTTACCTATCGGTTTTGCAACTATGATTACAGTGAGCTTCTTCACAAGATCGGAAGATGAACAAAAGTTAAATGCTTTCTACTCACTACTTAATACTCCGGTTGGGCATGAAGGTCGACTTGAAACTGCCGGAATCTCTGTATCAGACAATGATGAACAAGAAGAGAGAATTCCTGAAGTTGTTAATGAAAAAGCAGTACCACTCCTGGATAATAAGCTGGCATTGGAAAAGGGGGAGGGGCTACTTTTGGTAGACCTGCTTAAACTAGGAAAAACATTTAGCATTAAAGCCTACAATGTAGACCTGAAAGGCTTCGGAATTTCCTGGGTTATTGTAACTGGTTACCTAGTGTTGGCTTTTGTTTTGAGCAAGGTAGTTTAGACCTTCTCTGAGGCCATAGCACCACAGGACTCTCTAATTACAAGAGTAGGTTTCAAGACGGTCTGTACGGATGTTTCTTTTCCCTCAATACGGTCAATCAATTTTTCGATAGCTGTTGCACCAATCTTTTCAACCGGTTGATGAATGGTTGTTAATGGGACACTACCGTAGGTTGACTGATCGATATCATCAAATCCAACTATAGCAACATCATCAGGAACACTATATCCCAATTCCAGGATACGTTTAATAAAACCTAGAGCTGATAAATCGTTATATACAAAAAAGGCAGTAGGTTTTTCAGGCATTCTATCAAACTGCTCGCCTAATTCATATCCTGCTTCATAACTCCCGGGGTGAGTATCAGAACTTAACCTAAGTTGAAACTCTTCTCTTAAAGGAACACCATATTCAGAAAGTGCTTTTTCAAATCCTTTTAAGCGGACCGTACCTAATGAATTACTTTGCGGGCTATTGATATAACCAATCTTTCTATGTCCCAGATTAATAAGATGTTCAGTTCCCATAAAAGCTCCCAATTCATGATCTGCACCAACATAATAGATATCTTTATCAGCTACATAAGAAACCATAACAAATGGAAAGTTCTCCTCCGAAAGTTCTCTTATTATTTCAGGAGCATGCGGCTCCTTTCTAAGGCTCGCAATAACCAGGCCTTTAACGCCCATTTTTCGAAAGTTTTTTATCTGAATTTCTTCCTTTTTAATCTGGCTGGAACTATTAGAGAGAAGGATAGTGAAATCTTTTGAGTAAGCCTTTTCTTCAACCATATGAGCAATCAATGAGAAAAAGGGGTTCTTCAAATCACGAATTACCAGTCCTATAGAGTCGTGTTGTGTGATGTCAGCCTTTTCTCTTTTTGTTGCTACAAATGTTCCCTTACCAACCCTGCTATAAAGAAACCCCTCATCTATTAAGGTAGAAAGTGCACTTTTTATAGTAATAAGACTTACGTCGTACTCGCTTGCCAGTTCTTTATGTGATTTTAATTGCTCCCCAATAGATAGTTTACCCGAATTTATTTGTTCTTTTATATCATTTATTATTTGAACATAAAGGGGAGTGGAATCCTGAAAATCTATTGCCATCCTAAAATATTTTTTGAAATTTTTCCATACCTAATATACCTAATAAACCTTCTTATTACTAACCCTTAAATTTCAAAATTAATTGAAAGTAATATTTACTTAAGTAATACTTCTAAATAATTTCAAGTGCGGCTACCTGGTCTTAATTGTTATTTTTAAAGGAGAAGAAAGCTGGTTAGCTACCTGTTCAATATGTTCATTAAAGGCATTTTCTGTAGCGATTCTCGAACTCTCAGGTTCTAAACCCCAGGCTGCCAGGAGGTAATACTCAATACGGTTTAAATTGCTTCCCAGGTTTACAAGGTAGCTTAAATCGTTAGTGGCGTCTGGTTCCGGGTTGTATGTATCCTTAACCAGTAAGGCTTTCCCTAATGGATTTTCATGATAAGATGCTTTAGCTCCCCAGTTAGAAACGAAATACATATCTCCGATCTCACCCTCCGCAAAATTTGGTGCCTCGGAGTTTCGAACCAGGCCTGTAGTAAAGCGGGCTTCTGTAGGTAATGTATCATGCAATAAGCTTAGTTTGGTATATCTTTGATGTGCATGTATTTCAAGATCCATAGTTATATCAATAGCTTTACCCGGAAGATTCCATTGCTTATAAGAAGTCCTGATTATGGTTCGAAGTGGGCCATTTACTATTATTTCAATATGCTTGCTTTCTACTTCATCGATAGTTCGGATTTCATCGTCCATAATAACTGCGGGTGATCCCATCCCAAGAGAACTACCTACAGACAGCACATCAGCTCCCCAATCTCCTATTTCATGATAGTTTCCAGATACATTACTTAGTACAAGCTCTTGTGTAGTTTTTCCAAAAATGTCGAACCTGGTTCTGTTATCTATATAAAATCTATATCCTACTAAATTAGACTCCCAGGCGGGGCCTTCAAGAAAAACCAGGCCATTATCCTGAGCCAAATCTGCTGGTATTTCGTACCTGGTAGTAGGCATGAAATCATCACCAACCTGCATTGAGTTTGGATCTGGCTTTTCACGAATCTTTAATACTCCATCGGTTAATTTTGTAAAATTTTGAGGGGTATCTGTTTTAACAAGGGTAATTTTTTGTTCATCTTTTGAATTTATATCAACCTGAAAAAACAGGACATCTTTTTTACCGTCTTTATCCAGGTCATCCAATTGATAGGGAATCTCAGTTTCGCCAACTAGTAAAGTGAAATTTTGATTTTTTGTATCTGAAGTAAATCCTAATTCTGATAACTCAACTTCAACTGATGTTTTATAAAGATCATGATTCGAAGTATTCGTGAGGTATATGGTAGCCAAAGGAGGGGGAGCAGAGCATTGAAAAGAAAAGCTAAGAAGAACTAAAAAGGTTATTGGAATAAGTATGGTTCGTTTCATTTTTTGACTCTGGTTAAATAACGCCTTCAAGGAAGTACATTGATTAATAATTGACAGTATGGCTAAGTGCTTTAATCAAACTTATATCGTACAAAAGCTTCTATAGCCTCATATTCTGCGAGACCAAGTTGATCGTAATAGCTTGCTGTTTGTTGATTTCTGATTTCTGTTCGTTGCCAGAATTCTCTTTTATCAGTCCCGGGGAAAAGAGGAGAATCTTTTTGGGATTGATGTTTAAAAATAGCTTTTCTCTTTCGGTACTTTTCTTCCGGGCTTAACGGAACAGCCATTTCAATTTCATTAATACCCCATTCTTGCCAGGCTCCTCTGTATAGCCAAACCCAGGTATATTTCATCCAGGCTTGATTTTTAAGTTTATCAATAGCTCTATAAATTACATTCAAGCAAACACGGTGTGTTCCATGTGGGTCAGATAAATCTCCTGCTGCATATATTTGATGAGGCTTAATATCTTCAATCAAATCTTGAACAATTTTTATGTCCTGAGGGCCTATGGGTTTCTTCTTGATCTTCCCTGTTTCATAAAAGGGTAGGTCCAGGAAATGAATTCTTTCATCAGGAAGCCCTATAAGTCTTGATGCTGCTTTTGCTTCGCCTCTTCTAATAAGGCCTTTAATCTTTTTAATTTGTTCAGAGTCTACGTCTCCCGATTTCTTGTTTGCTATAAAGCTCCTGGTTTCATCAAATATTTTGGCTGCCTTACTATCATCAACTTCAAAAGAAGTATTGAAGTCTGTGATAAAATCAGCATATCGTATAGCGTCATCGTCAAATACTGCAATATTACCGGAGGTTTGATATGCAACATGTACTTCATGCCCTTGATCCACCAGTCGTATGAAAGTTCCTCCCATTGAAACAACATCATCATCTGGATGAGGACTGAATATCAGTACTCTTTTTGGGAATGGTTCCTTTCTTTCGGGACGAGTACTATCGTCAGAGTTAGGTTTGCCTCCTGGCCAGCCAGTAATGGTATTTTGTATCTCGTTAAAAACACGAAGGTTTATTGAGTATGCGCTGCCAAAATCAATAAGGATATCGTTCATCCCATATTCGCTATAGTCCTGGTCAGTCAATTTGAGTATGGGCTTTTGTAGCTTAAGGCTAAGCCATACTACCGATTTTCTAATGATTTCATCAGTCCATTTAATCGGGCCTATTAGCCATGGGGTCTCAATGTGTGTAAGTTCAGCTGCAGCAGCCGAGTCTACTATAATTTCGACGTTTTTATGGTTCTGAAGGTATGTAGCCGGAATATGATTGGTAATGTCTCCTTCAACTGCTTGTTTAATAATCTTGGCTTTGCCTTCTCCCCAAGCCATAAGGAGCAGTTTTTTTGCTTCAAGAATAGTTCCTACTCCCATTGTAATAGCTCGACGTGGGACATTTTCAGTACCAAAGAAATCGCTCGCTGCATCCAGTATTGTCAAACTATCGAGAGCAATTAACCTGGTCTTAGAATTTTCAGAAGAACCAGGCTCATTAAAACCAATATGGCCAGTACGTCCAATCCCTAAAATCTGTATATCCAAACCACCTAATTCTTTGATTTTTTGCTCATACTGGCTGCAAAATTCAATCACTTCGTTTCTGGCAAGAGTACCGTCAGGGATATTGATATTCTCTCTGGGGATGTTGACATGATTGAATAAGTATTCATCCATGTAGCGAACGTAACTATGCAGGGATTCGGGGTGCATAGGGTAATACTCATCCAGGTTAAAGGTGTAAACATTGCTAAAGTCCAAGCCTCCTTCCTTATGCATTTGAACCAGGATATTATACATCTGGGTTGGGGTAGACCCGGTCGCTAAACCTAAAACTGTATGTTTACCTGCGGTATTATTAGCCTTTATAGTATCAGCTATTGTTTTTGCCACATAGGTAGAAGCCTCATTAGATGTATCAAAAACGACAGTTGGTATTTTTTCGTAGTGATGATATTTGGCATTTATTACAGAAGGCATGTGTAAATATTACTGAACTCTGGATTGAGTATACTTAATATACTCAATAATAGTAATTCCTTTTTTAAATGAATTGACATCCGCCTGTTTTTACACCTTTTTTCTGTATTGGATATGAAGCTTTTTAGCTGGTTAGTTATAATGAGCAAGACTGTGGTCGTCAAAAACATGAAATAGTCTAATTGCTTCTGACTAAGCTAATTAGAGTGTTTCTAAATCCAATACATTATGTTTAAGAATTACATCCTCACCTCGTGGCGCAACCTCGTTAAATACAAAGGCTATACCGGGGTTAATCTCCTGGGGCTGGTTCTCGGGATTTCTGCTTTTATCATACTCGGGCTCTATGTTTGGGAAGATCTGAGTTTTAATAAGTTCAATTCCAAGTACGACCGGATTGCCCGTGTTCTGACAATTGATAAAGCCAGGGGTGTTTCCTCGCAACATGTAGGGGTTTCTTACCCGGCCCTGGCTGTTGCGATGAAAGACAATCTTCCTGAAATTGAAGAAACGGTGAGGATTATTGGACAGGGCAATGCGCCAATACGCCATAACAATGAGAATTATGTAGTTCAGAATTTATATATCACTGAGAATTCCTTTTTCAAAATATTCGATTTTAAACTATTAGAGGGGAGCTACGAAGATGTTTTGACAAAGCCCCGAACCGTAGTAGTGACGAGAGGATTTGCAAACCGGGTGTTTGGTAGAGAAGATGTGATGGGTAATACCATCGAAAACTCTCAGGGTAATGTGTTAGAAATCGTAGGAATCATGGAAAATGTAACTACAGCTTCACATTTCCAATTCGAAGTATTACAGGCTATGGTTCCTGGTGAAGATCAGCCGGGTTTTACTCAATACCTGGACTCATGGACTTCCATCAGTGTACAAACTTATGTTTTGTTCGATCGTCCTAGGGATCTTGCTCCATATGGTGAGACCCTATTCCAGATGGCTTCTGATAATGGTGGATACGAGATGTTTTTTCCCACATTCCAGGCGTTGTCTGATATTCATCTACACTCATCAGAAGTACTTTTTGAGATCAATAACCGGAAAAGTGATATCGGCAATGTGTATATCATGTTTGCTATCGCTTTAATGGTGATTATCCTGGCTTGTTTTAACTACATCAACCTGGTTACTGCACGGTCTGCCTCAAGGGCTAAAGAAATTGGGATTCGAAAAGTAGTAGGAAGTGTTAAAGGTCAGCTCATAACTCAGCATTTAACCGAGTCAATCTTTATGGTGTTCATGGCTTTTGTAACGTCAATGATTCTGATTTACTTCTCGGTTCCGGTTTTAAATGATATCTACGAGCGCCATGTTGAATTAAGTTGGCTGTTTGATCCTATGTTTATCGGGTTGGCATTGATTGCAGTTATAGTTACAGGGATTCTATCAGGGCTTTACCCGGCGCTGGTTCTATCTTCATTTAATCCTTCATGGGTATTAAAAGGTAGCTTTACTTCTGGTTCTACCGGGGCTTTTTTGAGGCAATCACTGGTGGTTTCTCAATTTGTTATTTCTGTGGCATTATTGACGGGCACAATCGTGGTTTATGAGCAAATGTCATTTATTTTTAATGCCGACCTGGGGTACGATCGTGAACAAATCATTACACTTACTTCTGCTCAATTCCCAACAGCGGATGCCGCAGAAACCTTCTATGCTGAAATAGCCAATGCACCAGGAGTAGTTTCTGTTGGTGCATCATCTCAACAGGTTGGCAATGGATATGGAAGGTCTGGTGTAACCCCGGAAGGAGTTTCTTCTGAAGAAAATATCATAACGAGTGTCACGAATATTAACTCGAATTATATCCCAACACTAGGGATGGAGATTGTAGAAGGGCGCAACTTCTCAACAGAATATGCTGATTCGGGAAGGTCTGTTCTTGTAAATGAAGCATTTCTTCGGATGCTCGATTGGGATTCGGGGGTAGGTAAGGCCCTTACTTTTGGAGCAGGGGGTAATAACCCAACCACTTCGGAAATCGTTGGAGTAGTTGGGGATTTCCATTTCTCTACGGTTCAACATGAGGTGGAACCACTCATCATGTTTTATTCAAGAGCATTAAGCAATGTGTCAATTAAATTAAGTGGAGCGGCGATGAATAGCACTATCCGCGAAATAGAAGATATCTGGAAAACAATGCTTCCAACATTGCCTTTTGAGTATACTTTCCTGGACGACTCTTTTGCCCAGCAGTATAGTACAGAGCAAACAGTAGCAAGTATAATTCGACACTTCTCGATCTTGGCTATTTCTATAGCTGCTATTGGCCTTTTCATACTTTCCGTGTTTACTGTTCAACAGCGGAAGAAGGAAATTGGAATTCGGAAAGTACTTGGTTCTACTACAGCCAGTATTGGTGCGTTGCTTGGAAAAGATTTTCTTAAATGGATTTTACTATCAAACATAATCGGGTTGCCTATTGCCTGGTATGTGCTCAACGAGTGGCTGGATAAGTTCAAGTATAAGATTGAGCTGGATGCCATTCCTTTCCTAATAGCTTTTGTTGCTTCGATGCTTATCGCGGCACTTACGGTAAGCATTCAATCTTATAAGGCTGCAGTAGAGAACCCTGTTAAAAGCTTGAGAAACGATTAGAAGTAGAAGCCAACATTAAAAGAAGGTTGTATCCCGAGGTCGAATACATCGGCCCGGGCTGAAAAAGGAACATCCCTGTTTCTCAATCTGGCAACACCTTGTTTCACTTCGGAGTACCACGGATTTTCCCTATTTAATACGTTGTAGACAGAGAATGAGGTTTTTAGTGATCCGGAACGTGTGGGTACCGCGTAGCTTAATGTCAGGTCAACTCTTGAATAATCAGAAAGTCGAGAAGTATTTTGAAAACGTTGCGGATCAACCCGGTTTGGAGTTCCGCTGCCATAAGTCCAGGATAAAAATAAATCCAGGCCGGGTTTTATATCAATTTCTGAGGCGATGGATAATTGATGTCTCCGGTCCCAATCGGCATAGTAGAACTCACCATTATTAATTCGTTCATTTTTTATCTCAGATGAAGAGAGGGTGTAGGCTGTCGTTAAACTGAAATGTGGTAGTGTGTTTTTCATTAAAAACTCTACTCCTTTGCCTAATCCTGTGTTATCATGGAACCAGGGTACATCGTCACTTTTGAATGTTGCTGATATAGAGCCGGTACTCAATTCATGAAATCTCAGGTTTTCAAAGTCTTTGTAGTAACCTTCAACCTGGAAATAGAGATGATCAAAGGAATTGAATTGAATGCCTGCTGAATAATAATTTACAGAGGAAGGAGGTTGATCTTCGTTTCCCAGAGTCCAGAAATCAGTACTATTGATGTTGTAGAACTGTAGCCTGTGCATGAATTGATAATTACGACTATAACCCAATCCAAATGAAATTGGTGCTTTACTAAAGAACTGAGTCTTTATTCGTGGAGACCACCTAAGGTATTCCCCGTTGCTGAAGTAGTGTACCCGATTTCCCAGGTTAACGTTTATGGATTCGAGGCTTGTGATATCCAGCTGGTGAAAGAAATCGATGAGTTGGCTGGTCCGGTTACTGATGAATGCATTTCTCTGGATACTTTCTTCTACATATTCGACTTCATAATCGCTATAATCGAACCCATACTCCATATTTATACCGTCAAATGATGAGATGAAGGTTTGATTAATGCTGAACTCAAACAAGTTATTTTCGAGGCCCAGTGGAGCTATAATACTGGTATCTCTTTGCGAGTCATTGTTATTATTCCTTCTTTGATACTCAAAATCTTCTTTTAAATATTCGCTGTTATATGAGCTGAAACCAATAGTAGAACTTGAATAGGTAAAATCACTTATCCTGGAGTTGTAGTTAGCTGAAAGCGTATTAGTGCTCCATAAATTGGAGGTTTCATATAAAGTAGTAGGACGGGGTAAGGTTCCTGGACCGGGTTCGTCTCTTAGATAGTTCTGAAACGAGTTATCATAACCAAAATAGCCACTTACAGAAAACTGGTTTCCGCTTTTAGTTTCCAGGTAAAACTTGCTATGAATATCATAGAATCGGGCATCCGTATTTTGAACATTAATTTCACTCAAACTAACATCCTCTACGATTTCTCGCTCCCTGGGATCCTGGTTCTGAAATTTTAGCTCAGCGGGGCGATTAACATCTAAACCGTACTCAATTAAATCCTGATTATTCATCCAGTTTAGCTCATCTAAATAGGAAAGTCTTCCGGATAATAATAGACTGGACCTTCCTTCAGCAACGGGAAGCTCTATACTGGATTTTATAGCTGTGTTACTCACTCCAGCTGAGCCCCGAACTTCATTTAGCGAACCTGTTCGTGTAATTAATGATAGTGTTCCTCCAAGCGGAGCCTCGTATTGGGCAGGAGTCACGTCATAATAAAAACCACTTGTTTTAAGCACATCAGGATTCATGGCATCTAAAAGTCCAAATAAGTGACTTTGATGGTATATGGTCTGCCCGTCAAGCAATACCTGGAAGCCATCTGAAGAACTGCCCCTAATATTAATTCCATCATTTATGGCGGCGCTCATAGAAACGGAAGGGAGCATCTGGAGTGATCTCACAGCATTGGTCTCACCAAGTGGACTGAATGCTCCTACTTTAATCAATCCTTCTAATACTGTATCTGAGCTGGTATAAAAGTTGAGACCACGAACAATGATCTCCTTACCGCTATAAGGCTCAGGCTCCAGGCGTATGGAGATGTCTTGCCAGGTTTGTTGTTCTTCAAAATTGAGTTCAAAAATCTTTGGTTTGTATCCCACAAAAGTAACAACAAAAGAAAGCTCCAGGGCTTCAGAGTCTGTAATCAGGTTAAAAGATCCGGATGGTGTGCTGGAAACGCCTTGAAGTTTTCCGTTATCTCTCCATGAAATGGTGGAGTAGGGGAGGCGCTCCCCGGTTCCGGCATCGAGAACATACCCGGATACGTGAATAACTTTACTTTTTTGAGAGTCAGTTGATTTATAAATGAGTGCCTGGTATCGCTCTTTGTCTACTTTCAGGCCTATATTTTGCGATCTAAGGTAACTGGAAAGTTCATCCAGGATAGAAGATTCACTCGATTGAATGGTAACACGGACATCCGATATCAGGGCTTCCCTGTACAAGAATCGATATGAGGTTTGTTCCTCAATGTCAGAGATAATTGAAAGAAGAGGTTCATTTTGGTATGAGAAAATTTGCGCACTCAGGTAGGGCTGAAAAAGAGCCAGGTATGCAAAAAAAACACAAACTATGCGCAGAACCATGCTCATCAATTTTATTCTAGTGAGATGAAGGTGTATTCGTTTTGGGATACTTTACGGAAAGTACCATTTAAGACCAAGCCAAGATCTTCAAGTGTCTGTTCAGGAGTACTTAACTGTAGCGTACCGTCAATTCCAGCCCTGTTTTCAAGATCAGCAATGGATATGTTAATGTTAAAATGTTGACCGATTTCGGCTATTACTTCTTCAGGTGAACTGGCTTTGAATATGATCACATTGGAAATCCAGTCGGTGTATTGATCTGCTTCTGTACTGGCAGGCACTGTAATTTCACCGTCAGCAAGAATGGAAGTCTGGCCTGGTTCAAGTATAACAGAACCAATATCAGGTGCAGAAAATCTTACGCTACCCTCATCCAGGTAAACCTGGGTTTTAGTGCCCCAGTTGCTGAGATTAAACCGGGTTCCAAGTACGGTTACTACACCTTCCCCGGCAGTTACGCTAAATGGGCGACCTGGGTCGCTTTGTACATCAAAAAAGCCTTCTCCGTTTATGGTGTATGTTCTCTCTGTTTCTGAAAATGCAACTTCATATAATTCAGAGTAAGGTCTGAGAGTTACTTCGGTTCCATCTTCCAATACTACAATTTCGATGGTAGAATCAGCTTGAGCAACCAGTGTAGGTTCGACTCCGGTACTGATCCAGTAAAATCCAATAAAAGCGGCTATTAGTAACACGGCTGCTGATGCCCAGGCAAATGTTGTTGTTCGTTGAAAGAAAGGGAGAACGTTTGCAGGCTTCTTTTTAGTAGTTTCAGCTTCGATTGCAGCCCAGATAGACTCGGAAGATGAAAGAGGGGTGCTGATTTCTGAAAGCTCTCCGGTTTTATAATCCAGCAGCTGGCTCACCAGGTCATCACCCATATCAACAAACGAAGATCTTTCATCCAACACTTTTCCTAAGCTTTGTGCCAGCAGGAGATCCTGATCGTTTTGGGGTAAGTTTTCTTGAGTTGCCATAATACTGGAATGATAAGAAAAGCAGGTTACATTCAGTAACCTGCTTTTAGGGGTTTTGTCTAAAGATTATTCTTCCGTGTCGTCACGCTCTCCATCTCTTAAAGAGAAGCGGATTACTTTTGGAAGTTTTTTGAATCTTAAGAGCGCAGTTCCGTCTTCTTCGAGATCAATAGTACCTTCAACTAATGTTTCTTCTGGCACGCCACCGATAGTTTCGGTCATCAGGATGCTATAAGTTAGCGTACCACTCACACCTTGTTCCAGGTTGCCATAAGCTGCTACAGTATCTTTATCGATTGCTACGTTTTCATAAGAGATATCGATTTGATACACTTTTGAACCTGTTGTGCTGTCGCTAAGTGCGCCTTCAACGTTACCAGTTCCGTAGTGATTCCCATCCATACTTAGGATTGTACTTGTAGAATGGATACCTGAAACATTCATAGTGTCAATTTTGGTGTAATTTGAACTTCTGAATGGTGATTCAGCTTCTCCTGTTTTGGTTCCGGTAAAGTTTATGCTTTCGATAAGCTCTTTTTCTGCACGTGGGCGGGCTAAAAACTCATCGTCGATGCTGGTAAAGATAATTTCCTGGTTCACGCTAAGTGATTTACTGAAATTGTCTGTAGTTACAGATCTTTCATAGGAAATAGAATGTACTCCTGTTAGTGAGTCGTATTCATGAGAAAAGCTTCTTTCGCCTCCGCGTCCGCTTCTACCATTTCGGCGTGGTTTATTTTTGCTGTCGTCGCCATAGCTAATGCCTGTTTCTCCAACATTTGAGAATGCATCATACATACTGGATACGATTCCATCTTCATCATCGGATAGTGAACTACCAACGATTTTTGCTGCAAGTTCTACATCAGCATCACTGAGTGTATCAAGTTCTGCGTCATTGTTACTTACAGATGAGCAAGCAGAAAATGTTATTGCCAGTGCGGCTGAAAGGATGAACAGCTGTTTTATTTTTGTTAGTGATTTCATGGTTAAGTGCCTCTTTAGTTTTTTAAGGATTGTTTTCATGTTTCACCCTTAATACACGCCAGATTTGAAGTACCCCTAATCACCCTTGAATTTTTTTTTAAACCTACATTCCAGGTCATCCTGAGCGAAAGCGAAGGAACTTTTAATTAAAGATAGATATCATACAGGTATCCACTTAAAAGAAGAGAAGATATAAAAACGACAATTGAGCTAACTACGAAATAAATAAGAACAGAGAATAGAAAGATAGGTAGACTGATAGATATTCTATGAATCATCCAGATAAGAATTAAATAGTACCCGATATTAAGGGGATAAAGTATAAACCCGGACCTAATATGAAACTCATTTGCATTCAATACAAGAAAAAAGGCCTGTATTAATGGAAAGAGAAGTAGAATTGTAAGAGAAAGGAATCCCTTTCTTGGGGTAATTTGTACATCAGTAAAATCAAAGAATTTCCTGATCACCTAAACCTCTCCAGCTTGCCACGAAGATCTTTCAGGGCAAGCCCCATATGGTTCTCAATAGTTTTCACAGAAACATCGAGTACCTGTGCTGCTTCCTTATAGGTGAATTCCTGGATGAAGCATAAACGGAATACATTTTGCCTTTTTTCAGGCATTGAGCTTATGGATTGTTCTATAGCAGCACTCAATTCCTGGTTCTGAATATCTTTATCAGTAGAAAGTTCACCTTCCTCCTCAGCAGGATCAGCATTCGTATCGAACTTGGAGGTGTCTCTGAAGACATTGAGCATTCTGGTGTAAGCAATTCTAAATAAGAAGGCTTTCAGTGATTTTTTCTCATCAATCTGTTCCCGCTTTTCCCAGATCATAACAAAAGCCTGCTGAACCAGGTCTTCTGCTTGCTGCTCAGAAATTCCTTTCTTTAGCAGAAAATTGTATAAGTAGGTGTGATGTTTCTCAAAAAACTTCCGAAAAGCCTTATGATCACCTCGTTTTATGGATAATAATAACGCTGGGTCATCCTGTTCAGCTCCATCCCTTACTGCAAGTAAGAATAATAAGTA
>JAVKDP010000050.1:0-6146 GCA_040222185.1 Balneolaceae bacterium
GACGTCACCTTTTCCATTATTTCTGGGCCGGGTGGGGACGAAGGAATTTTACCCTTAACAGTTAGAACAAATAGTGACGGAAAGGTAACTTCTAATTTATTTAGTGGTTTTAGTGCAGGGGTAGTTCAAATTCAGGCAGAAATTGTTCGTGAAGATATAGGACTTACTATTCTTTCAAAACCAGTTGCAATTACTATACATGGTGGGTTTCCGGATATTAATCACTTCAGTATAGCACCTGCTAAATATAACTTTGAAGGATATAGCATAAATGGCAATACTAATGAATTAACCGTTATTCTGGGTGACAAATTCAGTAACCCTGTTAAGCCTGAAACAGCTGTTTACTTTAAAACTACTGGTGGTATAATTCAGGGTTCGGGTGAAGGGAATACTAATGACAACGGCTTTGTTACTGTAAACCTGATTTCAGGAGATCCAAGACCAAACGATACTGAAACAATTGAAGGAGTCTCATTTGGTGGCCGACCCGGCCTGGCAACGTTAACTGCCCAGACAATTGACGAGAATAATCAGGTCATTGAAAAATCTGTTAATGTTGTTTTCTCAACTTCCGGAGCCTTGATCTCAGCAAACCCTACTACTTTTGATTTACCAGCCGGTGGTGGTGCAACATTCAATTACACTGTTACAGATCGTAATGGAAACCCAATGGCTGCTGGCACTTCTATCACGGTTGATGCAGGAACTGGAATGGAAGTAACAGGAGATGTGGAACTGAATTTAGGTAGTGCTTTATTCCCTGGCCCGGGAGCAACAGAGTTTAGTTTTTCGATTCGCGATACGGATACAGAATCCAGTGAAGCAGCTGATCTTTCTATTAGCATTACTGTTAGAACTCCATCTGGTGAAGAGACTTCTAGCTCGCCTATTAATGGTACCAGAAGAAAGTCGATAAAGAAATAAGACTATTTTTATTTACCCTTTCACATTTAAAACATCTAACTTTGTTGGATGTTTTTTAGAGGGTTAAATTTTTATGAGTAACCAGCAACAGTCCAATTCACTTTGGGTTGATATTAAAGCTTCGATTGCTGGTAACGATCGTGATTTTACAGAAGGTAAAATTAGTCGTGCTATTCTCCTTCTTTCCATACCTATGGTTTTGGAAATGATGATGGAATCCATTTTTGCAGTAGTCGATATCTTCTTTGTCTCAAAGTTAGGAGCGGACGCCGTTGCTACGGTAGGTATTACAGAGTCTTTAATTACTCTTATCTATGCTATCGCTATCGGGTTTTCAATGGCTACTACAGCAGTTATTTCAAGACGAATAGGAGAAAAAGATCCGGAAGGCGCCTCAAGTTCATCCGTTCAAGCAATACTCATTGGAATAATCGTTTCAATTCCTATCTCTTTGATAGGGATATTTTTTGCTCCAGAGCTTTTAAGCCTAATGGGTGCGGAAAGTAACATCATAGAAAACCTTTCTTCTTATACAGCCATAATGATTGGTGGTAATGTTGTCATTATGCTCCTTTTTATTATGAATGCCATTTTCAGAGGTGCTGGTGATGCTGCCATATCTATGAGAGTTCTATGGATTGCAAACGCAATAAATATAGTTCTAGATCCACTTCTCATTTTCGGGATCTGGATATTTCCAGAGCTAGGAGTTAAAGGAGCTGCGGTTGCTACAACCATTGGCAGGGGAATTGGTGTTCTGTATCAGTTCTACTGTTTAAGTGGCGATGGAACCCGCATTAAGATCCTGAGGAAACACATTAAAGTTGAATGGGATATCATGAAAAAAATGATCCGTATCTCTCTTGGCGGAATTTTTCAGTGGTTTATTGCAACCTCTAGCTGGATTGGCCTTGTAAAGATCTTGGCTAGTTTTGGAAGCGTAACTGTAGCAGGATATACCATAGCCATTAGAATTCTTGTTTTCTCAATCCTTCCTTCCTGGGGCATGAGTAATGCTGCGGCTACACTTGTTGGTCAAAATCTTGGTGCTAATAAGCCAGATCGAGCCGAAAAATCAGTTTGGATGGCTGCTATTGTAAATATGGTCTTCCTTGGCTTTGTTGGTGTCATCTTTTATTCATTCTCTGAATATCTCGTTAAGATTTTTACAGATGATGTTCAGATAATAGAAATCGGAGCTAAGTGTTTACGGATTATAAGCTATGGTTATTTAGCATATGCAGTTGGAATGGTTGTAACGCAATCTTTTAATGGTGCAGGAGATACTATGACTCCTACTTATATAAATGTGTTATGCTTTTGGATGGTGGAAATCCCACTAGCTTACTTCCTCGCAATAGAGTTTGGATGGAAACAAGATGGAGTTTTTTACTCCATCGTTGTCGCAGAAACCCTTCTGGGAATAATCGGGTTTATTCTATTTAAGCGTGGAAAATGGAAACAAACTAAAGTCTAGATAAATGAAAGTAACGGTACAACTAGAATCTTCAGGACGACGTGGTAAACAAGTATCTGTGATACGCGGGATTACACATAATCCCCAAGTAATAGAAGCATTAACAAAAAGGCTAAAACAAGCCCTTGGAACTGGTGGAACTATCAAAGGCAAGCTAATAGAGATACAAGGAAATCATGTTCCAAAAATAAAAGCCTTCCTGGAAAAAGAAGGCTTTGAAATAAAATAAGCCGAGTCTCCCTTAAAGTGAGACTTTACTCTCCTGCTTTGGGTCAAGATCATAAAGAGATGACGCAGTAGCCTGGATGGTTTTGTACCATTCATTTCCAAACTTATCGTTGATGGAGTAGAAATCAGCGAAATCAGGTTTTCTTAGATTCATTTTCCATTCTTGTGTTTTAGATTTAAAAGTAGGATCAAGATGTAATAACTCGTGATATAACATCATTTCTTTGGTTTTTGAATCTAACATATCCCAAAGTTCACCAGATACTTCAATCAAATAATCATTGCCGGAGTAATATTTAACTTCCCTTGTTGCTTTCATACACTTCGCAGCTTTCTGCTTAGAGATATGCGGATACACAAGAAAATAGCCAATTTCTGCCGGCCCAAACTCCAACTTATATGTTTCTATTACTTTTTTGGCAATCGCTTCAATCTCGGGCGATTCCATTAGCTGTTTATCTGTCGAAGTAGTCTCTTCAGGGAGTAAAATATCGTTTTCTTGCATGTATTAAATAGAGAGAAATTTTAGTTTTTTGGGACAATGATGCTTGTTGCTACAATAGAGTATTCTTTCTGTTCGCCTTCAATATGATCAGAATCCTTACCCATATCTTCTGCATAATGCTTTGCCTTTTCTTCACTAAGAGTTTCTATCGAAAGATCTCCAACAAGAATCACTTCTTTGCCTTTAGAATCTGTCGGGATAAAAAACCCGTAATCTTTAAATGAAACTCTGGCGGTGTAATCACCATCCTGGGCAATAAAAAAGCACCCTTTCTTATTACAAACTTCTGATACAGTTGTTATAAGTGTAACCTTGTCTTCAATTTTATCACCTTCCAATACTGTTGAAAGCTTAGATGGAACTAAGGACTCATACTCCAGTTCTGCTCCAAAAATTTCAAATTTTTCTGTTTCCTGAACAGGCTCGGATAAACGTATTATTTCATTCGTATCTTGAGCAAAAGCCGTTGTATAGCTTATTACAAGTGCGAGCAAAAGTATTAATTTCTTCATGACATTTTATTTTTTCGATTAAAAAAACAAGGTATAAACTTATCAGGCTTTTGTCATCCTAAATATTAATTATTTCATCTTTTTGTACTCATAAATTGGTTTTAAAATGCTTAAGTCCCTACCCTTAAGGATGAAAAGTTTTATGTCAGTATTTGGAGCCTTTCTCTTTAGCATTTTTTTAGAGGGCTTTATCAGAATTATCATCTTCTTTTATCATCAAACCGAATTAAACTTCTTCGGGATTAGTAAACTTCCAGATTTTTCATGGATTTATGTTATCTACATAAGCGTAGGCATCATCAGCTGGTTATCAGGAATGCTTGCTGTTTCTTTCGCAGGATTTTCACCAAAAAAGCATCTTTTGGCTTTGGCATCACTCTTTTTCATCTGGAGGCTTAACGAAATTATCCAAACGTTTAATAGTGAACCTCAATGGTATATTTTTACAATTCCTTTTGTTTCTTTTTTGGGGTTATTTCTAGCTTATAAAACACAAAATATTAAAGATGAAAAAACTACTTCTTAGTGTTATCACGGCTTTATTTATCCTGAATTGCTCCGCAGATTCAGAAGTTAGTGAATTGATAAACCCATCGGGTGAAAATAGTTCTCTTTCAAGATTATACACCGACAATGAAGGAGTTGTTTATTTAAACTGGGTAGAAGAAGCTAATGATTTAGCTACATTATATTATTCCAAGTATATAGATAATACCTGGACAAAACCGGTTACCATTTCAAGTTCAGATAACTGGTTTGTGAATTGGGCTGATTTCCCATCTGTTATTGGTTATGACGGTAACCTAATAGCTGCTCACTGGTTAAAAAAAATACCCGGAAACAGATATTCATATAATGTAGAAGTTGCAGGATTTAAAGATAATTTTATTTCAGAACCTATTGTACCACATACTGATAGCACTGCTACCGAACATGGGTTTGTAAGTATGGTAGCACTTAACGATACCAGCTACTATTCTATTTGGCTAGACGGTCGAAACACCTCTGGAGGTCATGGTGAACACGGCGATTTAAGCTCGGCTATGACATTAAGGGGTGCTCTCATATCAATTTCAGGGGAGCTATTACAAGAGTCAGAAATAGATATATCAGTGTGTGACTGTTGTAATACTTCTCTAGCAAAAACAAGTACCGGACTAATAGCCGCATATAGAGACCGGACTTCTGATGAGATTCGGGATATTTATACCTCAAAGTTTGAAAATGAAGTTTGGGAAACACCAAAAGCAGTTTTTAATGATAATTGGGAAATTGCTGCATGCCCTGTTAATGGACCTTCTATTGATGTAAATGGGCAAAGTGCCGGGGTAGCATGGTTTACCATGCTAAATGACAAAGGAGCGGTTAAAGTAGCATTTTCTGATGATGAAGGAGATACTTTCTCCTCTCCTGTTATCATAGATTCAGATAATCCTTTAGGCAGGGTTGATCTAATATCAAATAATGATGGCTCGGTTTGGGTTAGTTGGATTACCAGGTTCGGGGATTCAGCAAATCTAGAGCTAAGAAAAATCTCAAAGAAAGGAGAAACTTTAAACTCTCATACTATTTCAAGCATAAACCCATCAAGGGGAAGTGGATTCCCCCAGATTACAAGGCATAAAAAGGGTGTAATGATAAGCTGGACTGAATTAACAGAAGACTCTAAAAGAATCAGAACATCTATTCTTCAATGATCAGAGGAAACTCTCCTACTCCTAATAGTTCTGCTACTTTTATACCAACCTCAGTATTATCCCACCAGCCAGTAAATTCAACAGCATGAGGCCCATACGCCATTAATGGAACAGGTATTCCTGTATGACCACCTGAAGTCCAGACAATTTCAAGCTCATTCATATCAGAGTTAGCGCCCTGTAATGTCATCCCTCCTGTTTCATGATCAGCGGTTACTACAACCAATGTTTCACCATCCTCTTTAGCGAAATTTAAAATCTGCTCAATAGCTGCATCAAAATCTTTTACTTCACGAAGCAGATAATCTGCATCATTACCATGACCAGCCCAATCAATCTGAGAGCCTTCTACCATCAGGAAGAATCCCTCATCATTTGTGCTAAGCACTTCTATAGCCTTGGAAGTCATTTCTGCAAGGGTCGGTGTTCTATTCTCACTTGGCATACCTGAATTTGAAAATAAACCCAGGATTTGATCTCCATTTGATGAATTTAGCTCGTTAAGGTTCTGTACAAAATCATACCCTTTATCAATAAACATTTTGGTAAGATCTAAATCATCTTCTCTTGAACTTTCGTCAGCTGAAGAAGGCACAAAATAATCTAAACCACCACCAAGTATAATCTCGACATTTGAATCAAGGTATTGTTCTGCTATTTCAGCTTGCATACCACGAGAAACTACATGAGAAGCATAGCTTGCTGGGGTAGCATGGGTTATAGTTGATGTAGCTATAATTCCTGTACTCAATCCCTTTTCTTCGGCCATCTCCAGGATTGTTTTGCAAGCTCTTCCATCC
>JAVKDP010000051.1:0-37558 GCA_040222185.1 Balneolaceae bacterium
TTCCAACTAAATTGGCTGAGATCGGGTTTGGGGAATCAGTCTCGGTATCAAAGCATAAAACCTTTGCATCTTTAAGCTCATTAACCAATTCCTTTACTCTATCTAAAGAATCAACAAGCTCATAGTTGTTATTCTCTACATCCAGCTTTTTTAGTTGTTCCACTTCTCCGATTGATCCGAATAAATCTACCTGGTCACCTGTCTTGTCAGCAACAGGTCCTTCAGCTTCAAGGTATTTTCTGGTGAGAGTTCTGAATTCCATCTTCTTGAAGAACAAACCAAGTTCTTTCCTGTCAAATCCATCCCATCCTAATTCTTCCCAATCTACCGTATTGGGCACATCTGTTTTAATGGTAACCATAAACTTTGCATGCATAGCTTGCTCAGCAAATTGCTGAAAACCTTCCCGCTGCCGTTTTGCAGTTATAGTATCAGCCTGGGCAATACATTCCTCTAAAGATCCAAATCGATCAATCAATGCTGGTGCTCCTTTTTTACCAATTCCCGGAACTCCAGGAATGTTATCGGCTGTATCTCCCAATATCGCCAACACATCTATTACTTTTTCCGGGTATACACCGAAGTAATCTTTCACCCCTTCTCGATCAACTAAGTCGAACCCGCCATCCTTGTTGTTTGGCTTCAGCATTTTTATGTGATCATGAACCAGCTGCATGAAATCTTTGTCAGGAGTAACCATGAATACATCTACATCATCAGCATTTGCTCTTGATGCTACGGTACCAATTATATCATCGGCTTCGTATCCATCTTGTTCAATATTCTTAATTCCCCATGCATCAAGCATATCTTTTATCAATGGAATTCCAACTCGGAGTTCATCTGGTTGAGGTGGACGTTGGGCTTTGTAGGTTTCATCCGCAGTATGGCGGAATGTTGGTGCATGAGTATCCCACGCTACTGCAATATGAGTGGGCTTTTTTTCCTCCAACATTTTTTCTAAGGTATTAGCGAAACCCAAAACAGGTCCGGTAGCAATACCACTACTATTTCTAAGATTGGCGTTTATAAAGGCAAAATGAGCGCGATAAGCGAGCGCCATTCCATCCAACAAGAATAGAAGTTTTTTTGACATGAATTCTTTTATTTTCCAGCTTCAAATTATAGAAGGAAACTAAAGGTTTTGAAGATAATTACGAACATTGATTCTTTTGTATCTAAAACAAAACTTTTTGCCTATAATTACGAACACAATCCCAATTTGAAAATAGATTCAGTACATCTTTGAGTTTAAAGAACCAAGCACAATCGGGCTACGGCACCAAAAAATTCTATAAGGAATATGTTTCTGGTATGAGCCGGGAGCGTATATCCAAAGAGTTAACTGCTGATACAGATAGGCTGAAGTTGCTCTATAAAGAAGCTGTAGAAGATATAGAACGATCTCAGGGACAACAGTTACCTGGGCATGTGAAGTTCATGAGCCTTTTTTCTGATCTAACGCAACGCCTGAATCCCACTCGTCGCCTGGCATTTGGAGTTGGCAGCTTAAGTTTTGTAGGTCACTACATACTTGGTTTTTTTGGGTTATCCAATATTGTTTTCTTTTCCGGTTTATTACTCCCTGTTGCATTCTCGTCTATGTTTCTTCTGTTATTGGTTGAACTGCTTGAAAAGTCTGATGTGCAAAAAGAAATTGATCTGGCTCGTGACATTCAATTGAGCCTGCTTCCTGGGACTTCGTTAAACAAAACGAACCTGGAGATTTATTCTTTCGCTCATACAGCAAAAGAAGTAGGCGGTGATTACCTGGATATTATCGACACTGAAAAAGGAACATATGTTATTATTGCCGATGTATCAGGAAAAGGATTAAGTGCAGCACTATACATGGTTAGAATGCAGGCTTTAGTTAACCTGCTGGTTCATAAAGAACAGCCATCTCCAAAAGATTTGTTCCTTCAGCTAAAAGATTTTGTAAAAAGTAACAGCAAGGATAAAACCTTTGTGACAGGTTGTGTGGCATTCTTTCCTAATGACAAAGAAGAGTTTGAATATGTGAGAGCAGGGCACAATATACCTGTGTATTACAGCAAAGAACGAGATGCTACTTTTAACCTCAAAGCGAATGGCTTTGCACTGGGTATGACTTCAACCTCAATACTTGGCCAACACCTGGAGGTAAAGAAATTCCATTTCAAACCTGGCGACTCTGTTCTCTTCTACACTGACGGACTAAATGAGGCTCGTAATGAACGAGGTGAAGAGTATGGTGAAGAACGTATTGAGTCATTAATGGAAATATATGGCTCCTTGCATGCCAAGACGGTTGTAAACAAGATACAATCCTCACTGGAAGCCTTTATTGGCTCTGAGCAGCCCGCAGATGACATCACCTTAACTTGTATCCATTCACCTGAACAAGTAGCTCCTAAGCAAATTACAGAAGCAAAGGTGATCTAAGCTCACCGGATTATGAAAAAGATCCTTCCGCTTGTTCTGCCACTTATACTTTTTAAATTTCTGATTCAGATTTTTGGAAACAGAAATTATGGATTTCATCGTGATGAATTACTTCATCTTTCGGCAAGCGAACACCTGGATTGGGGATACTTTGAATTCCCACCTTTCATCGCATTTGTAGGTAAACTTTCTTATTTCTTTTTTGATTACGCCCTTTGGGGAGTTCGGCTATTCCCTACCCTCGCCGGAATAGCAATCCTGGTTCTTTGCTGTTTGATGGCAAAGGAAATGGGAGGAAAATCGAAAGCCATTTTATTAGCTGGAATTTCTGTTCTAGCCTTTATTCCTTTTTATAGAAATCATACTCTTTTTCAACCAGTTGCTTTCGATCAACTCTTTTGGTGCCTTGGTTTCTACTATGTGATTAAATACATAAACAGGGAGAATAAACGAGACTTGATGCTTTTGGGACTTGTAGCTGGACTGGGTCTTTTGAATAAATACACAATGCTTATTTGGGGCTTTGGAATAACGATAGGAATACTCTTCTATGACAAAGGAGCACTATTTAAATCGAAATGGCTTTATATCTCTGGATTAATCGCACTCATTGTCTTCCTTCCAAACCTATTCTGGCAATTTGAACACGGAATTCCGTTCCTGGATCATATGCGAGAATTATCCGACTCCCAATTATCTGAACAAGGAACCTGGGATTTTTTAAATGGACAACTGGAAATTATTCCCACACTTGGGATCTCGATACTGGGTTTCTTTGTGTTATTAATTGATCACAAATTCAGAAAATACAAAAGCGTTGGTATTGCCTTCCTTGTTATTCTATTAACGATGTGGTTACTAAAAGCAAAGGCATACTATTTCTTTGCTGCCTACCCTTTAGTTTTTGCGGCTGGTTCAGTAAAAATTGAACAATGGTTAAGACGTTGGCCAAAGTGGAATTATGTAGTGGCAGCTTCGATGTTACTACCGGCTTTATATTTCATACCGAGGATGACCCCTATCCTACCTATTGAGACCTTTACATCCTGGTACCAAATTGAAGAAAGTAATGGTCGTTATGATTTAACTGGTGATTATGCAGACATGTTTGGCTGGGAAGAACAAATAGCATTGGTTGACAGTGTCTACAACTCTCTTTCACCCCAAGAACAAAAAAAGACTATACTCTGGGCTGAGAACTACGGTGAAGCGGGTGCTTTGAAAATTCTTGGAGATAAATACGATCTACCCAATCCAATTAGCAGGCATGGTAGTTTCTGGTATTGGGGCTATGGAGATGAAAATGCTGAAACATGGATAAGCATTGGAAATGAAGCAGCTTCGGTTCAATATGTTTTCAATGATTGTAAATTGATAAAAACTATTACTCATCCGTATGCCATTGGTGAAGAAAATGGGATTCCACTCTATCTCTGTAAAAATCCTAAAGTTGATATTCCTCAATGGTGGGCTGATTATGAAGAATATGTGTTTGATTAAATAACTTCGAGACTTCGTCTTTCCTTCCACTCCATGTAGTTACTGATTAAGTCCTCACTAGGACTTGAAATGTATCCCCTATTCTTTCCATCTGAGTTATAGACATAAAAAAAGCCCCTACTCAAATGAGAAGAGGCTTATCTGAAAAAAATTTCAATTAGTTAGAAGGAGAAGCACTTTTACACTTCAATTCAAACTCAATTTTATGCTCCGAAGGTGCTCTAAAAGAACCATATGAAGCACTCTTAAAAGCTTCGCATGATTTAGCATTGTCACCTTTAACCTGGTAAGCAAGACCTAATTCAAAGTAGATTTTTGCTTTATCAGTGCTACCACCTTGCTCATTAGCAAGAGCCTTAGTAGCGTAATCAATTGCACTGTCGCTGCTTCCTGTTTTATTAGAAACTTCAGCTAATCTGTAATAAGAGTCTGAAGATGTTTCATTGTACTCTAGCGATCTTTCAAGCATATCTACAGCTTGAGAGTTTCTTCTTGCTTCGATTGCCTTCGAACCTTTATAAAGTAAATCAGCATGAGCAGCTTCATTCGCCTGACGAACTACATCTCTGTCGTTAACCTGAGTTCCAACAGCAATCGCTCTGTCAAACCAACCAATAATGCCATCTGTATCATCAGGATTTATTTTCTTGTGAACCAATCCTTTTTGATAATAAGCTTTAGCATAGTTTGAGTTCGTGTTAATTGCGTTATTTAATGATGCATCAGCACCAGCAAAATCTTCACGTTTGAAAAGCATAGTAGCTTTTTGGTAGTGAAGTTGAGCAAGTACACCAGTAGATCTTCTGGCTACCTCGTCATCACCTGAATCTGAACCAACTTCCTGGGCTTCACCAAAATTAGTTATTGCAGCATCAAGATTGGGGATAGATGGACTTGATTTAAAAGCATTGTAAGATTCAACAGCTTTAGAAAAGTAAAGTTTTGGAATCTGCTTTTCTGAACGCTCTTTTATATCGTTTCCTTCAGCACCTAATTGAGTAGCAATAGTAATTGCATTGGTATATGCTGAAATCGCAGCATCATAATCCTTTGCTTGAGCAAGTTCACGAGCCTGGTTATATGTGTTAATAGCATCCGTTTGTGTTTGTGCAAACACCATAATTGACGAAAATGCTATAACAGCGGTTAAAATAGTTTTCTTAAAAAACTTCATGTCTTTGTTAATTTTTTGATTGAAACGAATAAGCAGGGAATTTAATAAAAAATGTGCTTTTAATTAAAATCAATAACTCATTAAAATTTTAATTTATTGTCATTCACAAGAACTATGAGAAAATTTTCATCTATCTAAAAATAGAAATTTGGCATAGGTTCTTGTTTTTTATAGAAATCACAAATATGATTTACTCCTTCTTCTAAACTATCAGTAACCATAAAAAGTTCAGAATCCTTTTCAGAAATTGTTCCCCACTCCATCATTGTTGAATTTATCCATGAAACCAGGCCTCCCCAGTAGTCACTTCCAAATAAAATAATCGGGATTTTACTCACTTTATGAGTCTGAACAAGAGTGAGGCTTTCGAATAATTCATCCAACGTCCCAAAACCTCCGGGAAAAACCACGAGTGCCTGGGAGTATTTTATAAACATAACTTTTCGCACAAAGAAGTAATTGAAATTGATCGCATATTGTGGATCTACAAACTCGTTCATGCCTTGTTCAAAGGGTAACTGAATACCTACTCCTACCGACTTCCCCTTCCCTTCAACTGTTCCTTTATTCGCAGCCTCCATAATACCCGGCCCACCGCCAGATATAACTCCAAATCCTTTTTGAGTGATTAATGAAGCAAACTCTGTAGCCAGCTTGTAATACTTCTCATCGGGTTTAGTTCTCGCAGAACCAAAGATAGAAACACATGGTCCGATTTTAAAAAGCTTGTCATAACCTTCAACAAACTCTCCCATAATTTTAAAAATACTCCATATATCTTTGTCATACCCTTCCTTGTAGCTTTCTGGGATTTGGTGATTCATTGAGTTATTTGATTTTTTCATCTTGTTTTTTTGTGAAATGAGAAAGAAAAGGAAACACCGGGTACTTCCCCTATTGAGGCGTTGTATATAGTAGTTGGTTTCAATCCGGGGCTGAGTGTTAAATCGTCAGAAACATCGAATGAGCGTAAATGGGCAAATACATAAGCATCTACGGCATTTAAGATATAGGCCAACACTACAGTAACATATATGAAATCTCTACGGTTACGTAAAAAGTTCCTGTTTGAAAGTAAGGCTGCCTGATTCAGACCTGCCAGGTTTGCTGGAGTAGCTCCGAATTTTAAATCAGTATTTTCTTCAAAGGAGTTATAGTAAGCTGCTCTGTAATCATGATAATCTTTGGTAAGAGTAACTGAATAATAAGCCAGCCCGCCTATCAATCCATAAACTATGGGAACCTTCCATATCTGCTTATTAGTAATCTGTCCCCAACCCGGTATGAGCAATGACTTTCTAAGTACTGAGTTTGGATCAGGAAATTTCTCCTTTTCCAGTTCCTGTTTAATCGAAATTTTTTGGGGAAGAAAAGTTGAATATGAGATTAACTCCTGAGCATTTGCACTGCCAAGAACCAGGAATAAAAAAAGAAAAAATATCCGCTTAAATTGAGTCAAAGATTGCCAGAATACGTTCAAGATCATCTTCTGAATAATATTCGATTTTAATTTCTCCACCTTTCGCTTTTGGTTTAACCTGTACTTTTGTGCTAAAAGTACGTCTCAAACGTGTAGAAATTTCATCATAGAAGACATTTGCTGGTTCAGGTTTTTTTATCGCTTTCTTTTTTGTACCAGAACCAAGCTCCCTAACAGCGTCTTCAACCTGTCGAACTGACCAACCTAATTTTACTATTTTGGTCAATATCTTTTGTTGATCGACTTTGCTCTCAATAGTAATTAATGCACGGGCATGCCCAATGGTAATCACATTTGATATTAATGCCGCCTGGATAAAATCAGGCAGATTTAAAAGCCGAAGCATATTTGTTACAGTGGTCCGGTTTTTCCCAACTCTGCTCGCCACCTCAGCCTGGGTGTAGTCAAATTCCTCTACAAGACGCTTATAACCCATTGCTATCTCAAGGGGATTTAGTTGCTCTCTTTGAATATTTTCAATTAGAGCAAAAGCCATACTTTGTTCGTCGTCGGCTTCCCTGATGTAAGTTGGTATTTCATCAATTCCAGCAAGTTTTGAAGCTCTTAATCTTCGTTCGCCACTAATCAATTCAAATCGCTTCTCTCCGATATACCGGACTGTGATTGGCTGGATAAGCCCATGTTTTTTGATGGAATCTGCAAGTTCTTCCAGCTTCTCCTCATCAAACTCTTTCCTGGGTTGATTAGGATTAGCTCTAATATGCTCAACCGGAACATTGAGTATCACATTAACACGTTCTTTTGGATCGGCCAGGTTCTTTTCAACACCAACCTTTGGCTTTGGAGTAGCTTTTTTGGAGCCTTTTTCTTCAGTCTCTGTTTCATACTCCGGGAAAAAAGCTCCCAACCCACGTCCTAATACTCTTTTAGAAGCCATCTTTATCCTCAGTTAGAAAGTATAGGGCTGTTTTTGAACAGCTTTCTATTATTCTTGATTACTTCTCTAGCCAGCGAAAGATAGTTCTTGGAACCAGTACTTGTTGAATCATATAACAAGGCAGGTTTTCCGAAACTAGGAGCTTCAGCTAACCTGATATTTCTCGCGATAACAGATTTAAATACCCGGTCATCAAAATAACGCTTAACCTCTTCAGCTACCTGGTTTGAAAGCCTGGTACGCGTATCATACATCGTGAGAAGAACTCCTTCAATATCAAGCTCTTTATTTAGATGTTGCCTTACAATTTTGATCGTATTTAGTAATTGACCTAAACCTTCCAGGGCAAAATATTCGCATTGAACAGGAATTACGATTGAATCAGAAGCTGTAAGTGCATTGATTGTTAACAAACCCAGAGATGGAGGACAATCAATAATCACAAAGTCGTACCGATCTCTAAGATCAGCTATAGCCTTCTTTAAAATCCGCTCTCTTTCTTCCCTGTCAATCATTTCAATTTCGGCACCTACCAGGTTAATATGTGCAGGAACCAAATCTAAAAAGTCCAGGTCTGTTTGGCGGATGGAGTCATTTACATCAGCACTTCCAATCATCACCTCGTAGATTGAGTTAGTGACTGTTTTTGAATCGATACCTAAACCACTGGTAGTATTACTTTGCGGATCTATATCTATAACAAGTGTTGGGTGTTCTATTGCAGCAAGGCTGGCTGCCAGGTTAATTGCCGTGGTTGTTTTTCCTACTCCACCTTTTTGATTGGCAATTGAAATTACTTTACCCATTAATATTATCCTGCTTTATAAATGACTGATTTTAACAAAAATTCAATATAAAGCCACACCGTCTTCGATACAAAAATACTTATTAACACTAAAGCACAAAGTTATCCACATAAAATGAACAAGCCAATGTGCTGCAATATGTTAATTAGATGAGCTTGTAAGTACTATCTTACGAGATGAAGGTGCTATTCCGGTTTCGGAGTTAACTAAAGTAAGTTTAGAAAAACTCTCATCCACATCCGACTGTAAGGACTGGTCGTTATTTGGCTGAACTGAGGTTCCAACAAACATAATTACGTTGTTTCGATCTACCCATGGTTCAACAACATTAGCCTCGGTAGCAATATTTGTTTGTGAAGCTTCCTGGACGGCAGGGGTACCGTTATAGAAATATAAACCTGTAGATACTACCATCAACAGGATTGCTGCTGCAGCCACAGATTTTGTAAGAAGAAACATCCATTGTTTATTCTTTCTTAGTTCCTTTTGCTGAGCAGCTATAGCTGATTTAGAAACATTATTTGAAAGCTCTTCAGGAGGGTCCATTAACGGGAGCTTGCCCATTTTTTGATATGTTTTCCTGAGGCTTTCTACTTCGATCAGAAGATTTTCATCTTCCATCATTTCTCTTTCAAATTCGATCTCCTCAGAGGGATCCATTTCCCTCATCAGATATCGAATACTACAATTTTCACTTTCTAGCATGTTTTAACTCTAATTGTCTTTCTTCTTCAAAGTGTTTTCGAAGATTAATTAACGCATATCTCATACGTCCTAGTGCCGTATTTATTGATACATTAGTCAATTCTGCGATTTCTTTAAAGGGCATTTCATAATAATGCCTCAAAAGTACAACGGATCTTTGTTCTTCAGGTAACTTCGAAATGTGAT
The DNA here is from genome assembly GCA_040222185.1 of Balneolaceae bacterium. Lineage (GTDB taxonomy): Bacteria > Bacteroidota > Rhodothermia > Balneolales > Balneolaceae > JAVKDP01. The sequence continues at coordinate 9,174 of JAVKDP010000051.1, forward strand.
TCATTAAACTGGTTCTCATTTCTGTGTCAACCATTTTTTCATCAGCATCAACAATGCTGCTATCACCAAGTCGATCGAAGTAGTCTGATTTAGAATCTTCCTCGCCATACCAGGAGTTAACGTCAATGTATCGCTTTTGTTTTCTAATATGATCAATTGTTGCGTTATGAGCAATACGCATTACCCATGCTATCCATTTACCCTGTTCATTGTAGGTATCATCCATTTTGGTAATCACCTTTGTAAAGGTTTCCTGGAAGATATCATTAGCTGTTTCAGGGTTGTTTATCATACTGTAGATGTATGAATAAATTTTTGATTGATGTCTGTTCATCAATTCATTAAAAGCCGATTCATCTGCCTTACGTCGAAAAAGCTTCACCAAATCCTGATCTTTTAATTCCTTATAAGATTTTTTGCCAGTATGTCTCTTTAATAATTCCATAGTGTCCACCCATTTTTTTGGGATTAAACTCTCTGTATGAATATAGCCGAATAAAACCTCCGTTGAATCCTGCAAAACATCCTTTTACAAAGAGCGTTTTTTCAACCAATAAACAGAAGCTTTTAAATTTTGAAGAGCATTTGTTTATTGGCTTGGGTCTATTTTACAATTCACATGTTAGCATCTGTATCACATGATGATGTTAGACCTCACATTTCATTACACACTATGACGAATCAACCCCTAAAGTAGTTGTAGACTCTCTCTCCTAATTTCTTCCCGGCGAGTTCTATGAGTTTCTCCTGAGAAGCTTTCTTTATTTCTTTCACAGAACCCAGTTCTTTTAAAAGCATTTGTGCTTTTTTCTCTCCTACCCCATCTATATCTGTTAACTCAGTTACAAAGGTTCTTTTAGCTCTTTTCTGGCGATGAAAAGTAATTGCAAATCGATGGGCTTCATCCCTTGCATGTTGCAAAAGTTTAAGCGCAGTCGATTTCTTGGGAATCATCACTGATTCAGACATTCCCGGAAGGAAAACTTCTTCCAGTCGCTTCGCTAACCCAATGATTTCACATTCTCCATAAAAGCCTATTTCTTTTAAAGCCTCTACTGCTGAACTGAGCTGCCCTTTTCCACCATCTACAACAATAAGGTCAGGAATCTGAGCCCCATCCTTCATAACGGCTGAATATCTTCGGGTCAGTATTTCTTTCATGGAAGCGAAATCATCTGGACCAACCACAGTTTTTATATTATACCTTTTGTATTCACTTTTCCTGGGCTTAGCATCCACAAAGGATACCATTGAAGCTACAGGATCAGTTCCCTGGAGGTTTGAGTTGTCAAAACACTCTATTCTTCGAGGGAGTCTTTTAAGCCTTAGGTGCTCTTTCAATTCTTTTACTGCATGCGGTATTCTATCTCGCTCTGATTTTTCTTTTTCGAGCCTTCGTTCATTTAAATGAAGTCTTGCATTAGTAAGTGCCATCTTGATGAGCTGGGCTTTCGATCCTTTTTGTGGAACATGTACGGGTATCTTCTTCCCCCTTTCCTGGTACAAATAATCTACCAAGGGTTCGTCATCCGTCATTTCATGGCTCAGGTATACTTCATCCGGAATAGCAGCTGTGTACTGACCGGTATAATAATCTTCTACAAACGACTGAAGCATATCTCCAACCTGAAGTCCATCTATATTCTTAAGGAATCGATGGAATTTACCGATAAGCTTACCTTCTCTTACCTTAAACAAAACACCACAGGCTTCACCTAGATCTTCAGCAACACTGATCCCAAATACATCACGATCTACTTTCTTTTCGTCAACCATATTCATTCGTTGACTGTACCTTGTAACAGCAGCCACGCTATCCCGAAGCTTTGCGGCTTCTTCGAATGCCAATGCATCTGAAGCAATCTGCATTTCCTCCTTCAATTCCCGAAGAAGTACTTCCGTCTGGCCGTTGAGTAATCGCTCTACTTTTTTGATTGTCTCCTTATAACCTTCTGTATCCCAGTCTCCGGAGCAATTCTGGAGGTAATCGTCAAAACAGGAATGCCATTTGGGAATCCCGCGAGTCTTATCAATATTCTTGATTGAAACGGCACAAGTACACAGATCGAATGCTTTTCTGATCGTCTCCAACATCCGTTTCATATTAGTTACGCTGTCATAAGGACCGTAATATTTACTTCCGTCTTTTATGATAGTCCGTGTGGGATAAACTCTGGGCTTTTCGTCTTGTGTAATGCATATATAGGGATAAGACTTATCATCCCGGTACATGATATTATATCGGGGTTCGTACTGTTTTATCAGGTTATTCTCGAGAATAAGAGCCTCAGCTTCAGATGCTGTTATAATAACTTCCAGATCTTCAATTTTGGAAACCATGGTCCTGATTCGCCCATCAACAGGTCCTGAATCCTGAAAGTATGAACGAACCCTGTTTCTCAATTTCTTAGCCTTGCCTACATACAACACACTCCCCCCTTTATCCCGATATATATACACCCCGGGAGATAATGGCAGGTTGGCGACTTTTTCTGAAATTGGAATTGTGGGAGACTCTGAACTATTCATTGTTGCCAAGATACAAAGAAAAGAGTTTCTACTAAGCTCCTTTTCTTCTACAGTTAAAGATCTGATGAATTAAAAATTCACTTAAGAAGCATATTTATTCACTTTATTCTTAAGCTTCGATGGGATATAATGAATAGAACTTTAACGTTAATTAGGAATAAAGTAAACTCATTTGATTTTATTCTGTTATTGTATACAAGCTGAAAATGAACTACGCAAGGAACAAAATAGAACTTGAAGAAAATGGGTTTTCCATTTTATCTGACCTGTATTCGGATAACGAAGTAAGCCAAATGTTAGCTTGTATCGAAAATTCTGAACAGAACGGAAATTCATTTATGAAAACAAAAGATTTATTTGCGATTCGGCAATTAATCAAAAACATACCTGAATTGAGCGATTTGTTATTCAACAAAAAACTGACTGAATTGCTTGCTGACCTTTCCGATTCTAAATATTTTCTGACAAAAGCAATCTATTTTGACAAACCAATCGAATCGAATTGGTTTGTTGCTTATCATCAAGATTTGAGTATTTCAGTTAACAAAAAATCGGTTTTGGAAGACTATTCAAACTGGACTTTTAAAAAAGGGCAATATGGAGTTCAACCACCAATTCAGATTTTAGAAGATACAATTACAATCAGAGTTCACTTGGACAAAACGGACAAGAATAACGGAGCTTTAAAAGTAATCCCAACGTCTCATTTAAACGGAATAGTTCGTACCGACTCAAAAGGTTGGAATTTCGAAAATGAATTTACCTGCGAAGTAGAAAAAGGAGGAGTAATGTTAATGAAACCTCTAACTTTACACGCTTCGAACAGAACTACAAACGGAAAGAAAAGAAGAGTAATACATTTAGAATTTAATAAGCATAGCTTGACTGAACCGTTGGCTTGGTTAGAACATTACGAACTTAAAGTGTGAATACAGAAACCGTTGCTGAACATGATTTATAAATTATAACCTTAGTGAAAAAACTATCCAAAGAGTCCTTTCAAAGAACCAAGTCTTTTATCTTTACTAATGGCCGAATTCTTGACCAGCGATTGTTTGAATTTTATTTCGAACATGGAAGCAAAGAGTCCGTCATCGAAGCTTTGAGAGCCTATCAAAATGAAGATGGCGGTTTTGGTCAGGCGTTGGAACCCGATTTGAGGTCTCCCCTTTCTACCGTGTATACTACTTCTCAGGGCTTATTTATTTTACGCGAAATTGGAGCAACATTAGAAGAATCAATCGTACGAAATGCTATCAATTATCTGCTGGAAAACTACGAGGAAGGAAACTCCATTTGGTCGATCATTCCTCAAGATGCACTCGAAGCTCCACACGCCGGTCATTGGGATGAGATCATTGAAAAAGAGTTCGATGACTTCTTCATCAATATGCGCGCCGGGCTTGCCGGACATTTTTGGCACTATAAAGAGTTAGTACCTGAAGGGTTTGCAGAACAAATAACAACGGAAGTAATGGAGACCTTACTGGCAACCCCGGACGAAAATCTTGGTTGGATCTTTGATCTCTGGAGCTATCTGGGCTTAATGAATACACATGGATTACCGGAAAACTTCAAACAGGCATTATTTGAAAAACTAAGCCAAGTGATTCCAAAAAAGGTGGAGAAAAATCCTGATAAATGGACTATGATGAGTGTCTCCCCTTTGAATATGGCTCCAACTCCTGATTCGCCCATGACAACTTTTATCGACTCTAAATATATCGAAAAAAATCTCGTTTATGATATTGATCAACAACTACCAGATGGAACCTGGGCACTTGACTGGTCATGGGAAAAGGATGATCCTGAAGCATGGGCGATTGCAGAAAAGGAATGGAAAGCACATCTTGCAATTGGAAAACTACGAACACTACAAGCCTATGGCCGGATTTGATACGATGAACGCAGAATCCTTCGAGCAACTATTAAGAAACCAGATCCCAATTGCGTGGATTGCCGGGGTGCGTTTTGAAAGCTATGCTGGGGAAACATTTAAAACCTCTGTAAGGCACGACTTTCTCAACCAAAACCCATTTGGGAGTATGTTCTGGGCTGTGGAAGGTATGGCCGCTGAATTTGCAGGAGGAATGATGCTAACGGATAAAATTAATGCAACCGGGAAAAGTATAGCCACTTTGGTGGTTAAGAACGAAACCGTTTTTACCAAGAAGGCGCGGGGGAAAATTGTTTTCAGTTGTAATGAAGGAGCTAAAATTGATCAGGAAATCCAAAAGGCTATAGATACGAATACTCCTTCTGTATTCGACTTAAAAAGTACAGGTACTGACGAAGAAGGTGATGTGGTAGCTGAGTTTGTGTTCACCTGGAGTATTAAGGTTAGAGACTAACCTGATACGTAGTGCTAAATAAATTTTCAACCCTTTGTTTATACAAATTTTATACCTTCTTCGAATTAAACTTTTTCTTAATGGATAAAAACATTCCTAATGGGCTGGTTTTTTCAGCCAAATCCCCTACACGCAAAAAGAGAGCTTTACTATTAGTTTCTATACTTATAGTGCTTCAGGTGTGTTTAATCTGGCCAGTTTATCCCTTATTTGCATCGCCAACTCCTCAGGTTCTGGGCTTCCCCCTTTCTTTTGTCTGGGTGATTTTGATACTCATTCTTTCCTTTACTTCGCTGTTTATTTTTTTCAAAAAAGATAACTCATCGGAGGAATAGGCTTGGAAGACTGGATGATTATTCTCGGAATTTGTGGCTTGTACCTGGTAGTAACTTTGGTAATGGGAATTATCCCTGGCTTAAAAGTAAGTAATAGTACCACTGGTTATGTAGCTGGTGATCGAAGTATGAATGTATTCATACTATACTTTGTGCTTGGAGCTTCTATTTTCTCTTCCTTTGCATTTCTTGGCGGCCCTGGATGGGCATATTCACGGGGAGCAGCCGCTTTTTATATTATTGCTTATGGTGCGATGGGGATGGTTCCTTTTTACTTCTTTGGTCCAAAAGCCAGGAAACTGGGTGCAAAGTTTGGGTTCGTTACTCAGGCAGAACTTCTCCAGGATAGATTTAACAGCAAACTCCTTTCGGCTATACTCTCCGTACTTACTGTTGTTGTTTTAATCCCATATCTAACCCTGCAAATGAAGGGTGCTGGGTTGGTTCTAAACACTATTAGTGAAGGTGCAATCCCGAACTGGCTTGGAGCTGGAATCGCGTATTTTGTAGTTCTGATTTATGTTTACTTCAGCGGTGTGATGGGAGTAGGTTGGACGAATACCTTCCAGGGAATTTTTATGTTGGTAATTGCCTGGTTTTTGGGCTTATATCTACCTGAGAAAATGTATGGCGGTATCGGCCCGATGTTTGAACAGCTTATCAACTCAGATTTTAAACAAGCATTAACTGCACCCGGGCTTACTTCAAGTGGAAATGCATGGGATTGGTGGGGCTTTAGTTCTGCGGTTCTGGTTTCTGCAATTGGCTTCTCGATGTGGCCTCATTTCTTTATGAAAGCCTTTGCTGCAAAAAGCGATCGCACCATTAAGTTAACCGTAGTTTTGTATCCTACTTTCCAGGTATTCCTTGTTCCTATTTTAATTATTGGCTTTGCCGCGGTGTTAGCTTTTCCAGGAGTAACTCCGGCAGACTCTATTCTTCCCCATGTGTTGCTTCAAATGGATTTACCTGTGCTTCTCATAGGTTTAGTATGTGCAGGCACGCTAGCTGCCTCTATGTCATCCGGAGACGCTATTGTTCATGCAGCGGCTTCGGTTGGAGTTCGGGATGGAATCTCTAAAATCCCATCTATTCAAAACTGGATGAAATCAGGTTCCAATGAACGAACACTGATTCGAATTGCTGTAGTCATTATCAGTCTGATTGCCTATTACTTCGCTGTTTTCTCCGAAACTGATATCGTCTCTCTACTGCTTGGAGCTTATGGCGGAATCGCACAAATGTTCCCTTTGGTGTTTGCAATGTTCTACTGGCCAAGAGCTAATGGTAAAGGTGCTTTAGCCGGGTTGATTGGTGGAATAATTGTAACTCTTTTCTTCCTTTATAACCCGGAGTTTAAACCGATTCCAATTCACGAGGGTGCTTATGGGCTGATTGTGAATATTGCCCTGCTCGTTGGGGTGAGCCTTGCTACAGAACCTGAAGAGTTGGAAAGAATTGAGAGGTATACGGAGCTTTGAGGTTTTGCCATGATTATAAGCTTTTTTAGTAGAATGACTGGTTATAACAAGGTTAAGTTTGTGTTCTATTCAATTGGAATCTTGCTCACATTTGTATTTTTCGATAGTGGTGATATTAGATCAGCCACTCATACACCTCCGCTTAGTTTTGTTTTACCATTCATGATAAGCTTTGTTGGATCTATTTGGCTTTTATTTGATGCCATGGTTTTTGTTGGAAATAAAATGGTTAATAAAGAACCTAAAGAATTGAACATGAATTTTATTTTTCACATTGTAGGAATAGGTGTACAAATAGCAGTCTGCATTATGATCTATAAACTCTATTAGAATCCTTTTTTTGTATTAGGATGATATGAACCACCGCAAACCCTAAATCGCTAATGAATCAAGTTCAGCACATGGTTCAGGATGACAGGGATGAGATTAAATTCAATTTGTTTCAATAATCCTTCAAAAGAATACTAATAATGCACTGACATAGGGTTGTCAGCTTTGCCATTTAATTTGGTTTTATACCTTAAAACCAGACTGGAGAATCACATGAAGCACGAATGGCGCAAGAAGGAAAAAGAATTCTATCTCCCAAAAAACAAACCGGAAGTAATAGATATTCCCAAGTTCAATTTCCTGACGATATCAGGAGAAGGCAATCCAAACAGTGAGTTCTTTTCTGAATACATCGGAGCTTTATATTCTGTTTCCTATCCAATTAAAATGACACTTAAAAAGAGACCCAAACCGGATGGGTATTCCGATTACACGGTTTATCCTCTTGAAGGCGTCTGGGATATTAATGAAGAAGCCAAAAAAACATTCAATGGCACCGTAAACAAAGACGATCTTGTATTTAAACTAATGATCCGACAACCGGGTTTTGTCTCAGAAGATTTTGCAAAAGAGATGATAGAGTTAGCCAGGAGAAAGAAACCAAATGAGCTAATCTCAGAGGTCAAATTCGAATGTATTAACGAAGGAAAGTGTATTCAAATGATGCATATAGGTAGCTATGACAATGAACCTGAGAGCTTTGAAATCATGGAAGGTTTTGCTGAAACCCAAAACATGAAACGTGTTTCCAAGATACATCGGGAGATTTATTTAAGTGACTTCAGGAAAGTTGCTGAAGAAAAACTCAAGACTGTTTTAAGGTTTTCGGTTACGCCTGGTTGATTGCTCATTACTCTTTACTTAATTCAATTATATTATCATCTAATTTACGATCTATTAATTTATGAAGTGGGTCGATACCGGCTCTAACTGGTTCTTGGCCTACAGTTATTTCCAACTCCAAAACTCCATCTACGAAGTGATGCTTCTTAAGATAAATGAGTTCTTCACTTCCATCCTCTCCTTCTGCAAATACTCCTACATCAATCCAGTCGTTCGTTCCAACTGCTAATTCTACACCAAGGCTATCAACCTGGTATTTAGTTGCTTCCAGTGTCAGATTTACCCTGTAGTTTTCCTCCGAGATAATCTCATAAGAACCTGTTTTCGCTTTATTCTCATGAATCGTAATAGTCTCAAAAAGATCACTGATAACATTTTGCAGACTATCCGGAGTCACTTCTCTTAAATAACCAAATAAATCAGTAGTAGTAGAATATCTATCTGTATTCTTTTTTAATAAACCGTTTGTGCTATCCCAGTCCCGAATGAATTTCTTCAAAGCCAGGTTAACACTATCTTCAGATATGTAGTCTTGTAAAGCATATAGATTTACTGCTCCTTTTGCATAGTAGATATACTCCTGTCCTGATTCTACCAACGACAAAGGCATTTCCTGGATTTCTTCCCTGCTCCTACCTCTTAAATAACTTCTTATCTGTGTCCGCAAAAACTGCTGAACCTTCTCCTCTCCATACTCTTTTTTAAGAACCATAAGCGCTGAGTATTGTGCCAGAGATTCTGAAATCATGGACTTACCTTGTACATCAGCAGGGTTAACCTGTAATCCCCACCATTGGTGAGCTAGTTCGTGAGCTGTAATATAAAACGCCATATCCACATCTTTCTCATCATCTATATCCAGAATAAAACCTAAGGACTCAGAGAAAGGAACACTATTTGGAAAGGATTGAGCGAAATCACGGTACCTTGGATACTCCATGATTCTCATTTGTTGATACTGGTATGGACCAAAGTTTTTACTGAAATAGTCGAATGACTTTTTCATTCCATTCATCATTCTATCCAGGTTATACTCATGGCCTTTTTGATAGTAGATTTCTAAATCCACATGATCGAACAAACTACTGGTTTCAGGAATCCACTTATCTTCAAGAGTTTTATACTCTGCTGAAACGATAGAATAGAAATTTGCTATTGGTTGATCCATCCTATAATGAAAATAACTTCGTTCTCCCTCCTTCCATTCTTTTACCAGGCTTCCCGGAGCTAAAGCGGTTTGAGTAGCAACAGTACCTAGAATCATTTCGAAGCCTATTTCTTCGCCATCTCCATCAGCTCTTCCGTGTCTCAACGATATCGGATCATCAATCTTAGCTCTTCGTGCTTTTGGCTCCAGCCCATATTTCTCCCTGTCGCTATTATCTTCTAACTCAATGTCTCCATTATATCCTATTGAAGGGAAATGAGAATTATCAAAGAAGGTTCCATTGGTCACAATACTTTTGTTTGAGCTCTCCTCGAAACCAACCTCCGAGAATACCTGTTGAAATTCCATCTTTATAGAATCTCCAGGTTGTATTGGTTGATCCAGATAATTGATAAAATAGCCGAAATCTTCATGGTTATTGTCTTTTGTAGCTCCTCCTTCGAATGATATATACTTCAGGTTTACTTTACTTGTTGGAAGCTTTTGAATGTGGACTTCATTAATTGAACTATTCGTTTTGTTTACCAATATGAAATACCCTTTGGCAGCATATCTTCTCTCATCAGGAAATAAATCCACAGTCAGGTTTACATCCACAATTTCTGGTTGTGGGAGCTTTTCAAAGCCTTTTAGCGTTTTCTCATAGTCAACTCTATATGCTTTTTGTGTGGATGGAAATGCAAAGTCATTAAGTACATTTGTGTTGTAATAGATATAGCTCCCTGACAGTATAAAAATACATCCAACCCCTAACGCCAGGTTTATTAAAGGCCGGGATAATTTATACTTCATTTGTTTCAATCGCGTAACAAACCTGGTTTCTGTTCCCCTCACTAACATGGCAGTGGCAAGAATGAATACCAATACAGTAAAAGCAATCCAGTATATCTTAACCCAAAAAAAAGATTCCAGAAAATGACCATACCCATTCATTTCCGAATATGCAGGAAGGAAACTTCCTCCAAAAATATACAATGGATGATGATATCCAAGCCCAACGGGTACTGTAATTCCAACGAACAAAAATACACCTACAGCCAAATGCCCAACGAACTTATTATTTACTAATGACTGGAAAAAGAAGGTAACCCCGGTTAAGAGTACTAACACGGGGAAAATCCCAATGAAAAACTCCATGAAATACAATGAAAAGTCGAAATCATAGTACCCTTTAGATACCTGGAACAACACAGCCGCTAAAATCATAAATGAAATTAACAGCAGGTAACCAAGGCAAAGCCCAATGAATTTTCCTCCAAGATTAACAAAGTCAGATATTGGTAGAGAGTCGTGTATTTGATTCAGTCTTGCATCCCTTTCTTTCCAAACCAACTCACCAGAGTAAAAAATGATAATCAGCAGGAAAAAGAGTACTGATAATTCAACCAGTTCACTTACAATAAGGTAAGTAACAGGGTAGCTATCAACCCCAAATGAAGTCCCCAGGCTAATCGTATTGATAAAAATAGTACCCATAGCACAAAGTACAATGGCCCAAAAAGATCCTTCCTTTAAAAGAGATTTAAGATGAAACAATGCCTGCCTGTGAATCTGGAAAAAACTAGTCCTGGTATTAAACTCTACACTGAAAACCAGGATGCTAAGCTTTGTTGTATTTTTAGCTAGACCGTTCTCTTTTGAGACTTTAAGCTGATACAACTTCTTCGAAGCTTTATCCTGCACTACATTAAAACTGATCTTAACATAACCAATAACTAGCGCAACAAATCCAATCAAAATCCAGATTAGACGGTTGTACAGAAGCACTCCCTCGAAGGAAATCATGAATGAGTTTCGGTCATCGGGGGTCCAGAACTGAATAACTTCACCAATTGTTTGAAAGGAAAAAGGATCCAAAAGCGCAGTAAGAAATCGATAATCATAATTCTGGCTGAGTTGCAGAATTACCAGGTACAACATCAGAAAAAAAATCCCCTGTGTGTACACAACCATCAGTTTTCTACTTAAGGCACCTGTTACAAAAAAAATAGCTCCTCCGAAGAAAAGTGTTGGTACTACAATAGATAGAAAAGGCTGCAAATAATGCCAAAAGTTAAATACTTGCAATTCCTCCAATTCTCGCCACGGGACAAAACAGCTTAGCATCAAACCTAAAAGCATTGCACTAAAAATAAGAAGCAGAACTATGAAAGAGCCTATAAATCGACCTGCCAGGTAATCTCTCTTTTTGATGGGATTAATGAATATCAATGACTCCATATTATGATCAAAGTCTCTCAATACTGCAGTGCCCATGATCATCGATGTAACGATCATAAAAAAAGCAGAAATAATCGTCATGCTCTGAGCTATAACAAACGGAGCATTTGCTTTTACAGAACCCAACTCATGACCAAATAAAAAGTCTACAGCTATTATTGAATAAAGAAAGAGGACTGTGAAATAGATATATGTCTCAGCTCGCTTTGCCCGGTATTGTATTTCGAATTTTATTATTTCAAGTAGCATAATCGGTTGCCTTAGAGTTTTAAAGGAGGTTTATCCGGCAGTTTTTAGATGCCCAAAAATTCTTGAGAAATACACATCGCTTAAATCAGCTTTAATCAATTCAAAGCCATTACCAGGTTCATCCTCGCTATAAATATTTATAATGGGTTTGCCTTGAAATAACCGTTCAGCAATTACTACATACTCCTCTTTGTAACTCTCTAGTTCTTCTTTTTGAATTGTTTTACTGAATACTTTTCCCTCTATCTCTTCAATCGTCTTTAGTGGATTCCCCTTCAACAAAACCTTACCCGAGTTAATAATTGCCATATTAGTGCACAGCTCTTTTACATCCTCAACAATATGAGTGGATAATATTACCACTGTATTCTCACCTAATTCGCTGAGCAAATTGTAGAACCTGTTTCGTTCTGCGGGATCAAGCCCGGCAGTTGGTTCGTCTACTATGATGAGTTTTGGATTCGATAGTAAAGCTTGTGCAATACCAAATCGCTGTTTCATTCCACCGGAAAAACCACCAAGCTTTTTCTTTCTGTGTTCGAACAAATTCGTTTTATGTAAAAGAGCTTCTACAACTTCTTTACGAGTACTTTTTGAAACGATTCCTTTCAAGGCTGCCAGGTGGTTAAGTAATACTTCTGCTGAAGTTTTAGGGTACAACCCAAACTCTTGTGGCAGATAACCCAATACCTTTCTGATTTCTTCTTTTTGGTGTAACACATTTACACTGCCTAAAGTAATTGTTCCCTGATCCGCCTCTTGCAACGTGGCTATAGTTCGCATCAAAGTTGACTTTCCAGCTCCATTGGGACCAAGTAAGCCAAACATTCCTACAGGTATATCTAAAGAAACATTTTGTAATGCTTTAACCCCGTTTGAGTAGGTTTTGGAAAGGTTTGTAATAGTAAGATTGCTCATAGAATTAAATTTGTTTAAGCAAACTTAATCCGGGATTTCGAGCAATAGAAAGAATTGGGATATACGTAATGGCCAGAGTTTTGTAAAACCTGGTTGAATACATGAAGTACTCTTATCCCTTAAAACTTCACGTTCAGCCCCTGGTGTAATACGTTTATCAACTTCTTTGACCGTATCAGTTTACATGTCTATTATTGAGCATGATTTCATTCTTTAAAAAAAGGGGGCTGCTTTTAATCCTCACTGTTTATTTCATCCTCTTTCTGGGTATTGCATTATCTGATGAGAACCAGGACCAAGAAGCGATAGCTACACTTGGGATGTTGATCTTTACTCTTGTAGTTGTGATTCCCTGGATTATTTGGAAAATCAGATCCCTTCTCCAACTAAAGAAAGAAAAAGCCCAAACCGAACTACTCCATTTAAAAAGCCAGGTCAATCCGCATTTCTTCTTTAACACCTTGAACAATTTATATGCTCTTGTTGATAAAGATTCCGAGAAGGCGCGGTCTATGATCCTCAAACTATCGGATATGATGCGATATAGTATTTATGAAGGGCAGAAAGATTGGGTGACGTTGGAACAAGAGGTCGATTATCTGGAAAATTATATTGAATTACATCGAATGCGTTATCACAAGGATATTGATGTATCTTTTAATCTGGATATCCAGGAAGAAGGTTACCAGGTTATGCCCCTGCTATTTATCATACTTTTGGAAAATGCATTTAAACACGGGATTGAGAAACTGAGGGATGATGCCTACATCCGAATGAATATTATTGCCAATGATCGCCTTCTCAATTTCTCCATCGAGAATAATTTCGACACACGTGAATTGTTGAAAGAGCCTGGTATTGGGTTAAAAAACCTGAAAAGAAGACTCGAATTGGTATATCCGAAAAAGCACTACCTCACATTATCTGATTCGAATGGTGTGTATAAAGCTCAATTATCCCTGAAAATTAGATGATTAACTACCTGATTATAGACGATGAATATTTAGCCCATGATGTAATCAAAGGGTATTGTGACCTACTACCCAATATGAAACTAATGAAAAGCTGCTTTGATGCTCTAGAAGCCATTGAGTATTTGAGTAAGAATGAAGTGGATTTAATTTTCCTTGATCTGAACATGCCCAAGTTAAAAGGATTTGAGTTTCTTCGAACATTGGCCAATCCACCAAAAGTTATTGTAACAACCGCATATAGTGAATATGCCCTGGAAGGCTATGAACTTGATGTTGTTGACTACCTCTTGAAACCCTTTAGCTTTGAACGGCTCTTGAAAGCTGTGAACAAGTCAATAAGCCAGAAAAAAGATATTCCTACATCAAGATCTACTAGTATAAAGACCGATGATGGCTCACCTAACACCATCTTCCTCAAAGAGAACAAAAAATATATCCAGGTTAATCTGGATACTATCTACTTCATAGAAGCTTCGGGGAATTATACTAAAATCATTACCTCGGGAAATACGATAACAACAAGAGAGAAAATATCTGAACTATTGACTTCTTTGCCAGATGAAGACTTTATACAGGTTCATAAGTCGTTTGCTGTCGCAAAAAAATATATTAACAGCATTGAAGGAAACAGGATTTTTATTAGGAATCAGGTTATTCCTATTGGCAAAATGTATAAGATGAATGTAAACAAGCTTATCAACTAACTTCTCTTATCATCCACAGGATTTTCTCCAAACAAGGCTGGAACCCAATTCTGGCCATTGATTGGTGGACGCTTGTAGTTTGGGTCCTTTTTGATGACTGGAAATTCAATGGGTTCGGGGGTTAAGTCCTCATAGTCAATTTGATCTAGTAAATGGCTAATACAATTCAAACGGGCATGTCGCTTGATGTCTGCATTTACCACATTCCAGGGAGATGATTTCGTATCAGTGTGCTCAAACATTTCATCCTTGGCTTTAGAATAATCAACCCAACGACTGCGGGCTTGTAAATCCATAGGACTCAGTTTCCATCGCTTCATTGGATCTTCATTCCTTGCTTCAAATCTTCTCTTCTGCTCTTTATCGCTTATAGAGAACCAGTACTTGATCAAGACTATCCCGGAACGGATAAGCATGTTTTCAAATTCAGGGCATGTTTTCAGGAATTCACTATGCTCTTCTTCGGTGCAAAAGCCCATTACCTTTTCAACTCCGGCCCTATTGTACCAACTGCGATCGAATAAAACCATTTCACCTGCCCTGGGTAACTGTGTAACATAACGCTGAAAATACCATTGATTCTTTTCTATCTCGGTGGGCTTCGTTAAAGCAACTATACGGGTTACTCTTGGGCTCATCACCTGCGAAATGGTTTTGATAACACCTCCCTTCCCTGCAGCATCCCTACCTTCAAAAAGAACACATACTTTTAGCTCTTTGGCTTTGATCCAGTACTGCAATTTTACCAGTTCTTTTTGAAGCTTGTCAAGCTCTTGATTATAAACATCGCGCTTTAGTTTTCCGTTTGAGTCGTAGGGAGATTCTTTTGCCATAGATAATTTGATTTGGCTAAATGAAGCCTTTAAAGAATTCAAAAGCAAACACTATCCTTTCTTTTCCAGAACCAATCTCACGCCTAATTCTTCCCTTCAATACTCACCAAAAAATAGTAGTGCCTGGTAGCTTTTTGTATGAATAAAGTAGCTCAAAAAGGGGTATGGAATAAGTTTTATGATTTTAACAATCTAAGAATGAGTGATTTCATAGTGAGATCACACAAATCATAAATTTAAAATGTGAGGGCTTTCACAATGAGTACAATAATTTCTGATAAAAAAACCAGCTATGCCTGGATAGACGAAAAATTTTCAACCCCAGCTGAATATGCAACTGCAGTTTGTATTGCAAACGGAATACATCAATTCTGCGCGATCTGGAATCCGCTAACACAGGCGGGGTATCTTGGCAGGTGGTCTCCTAATAGTAAAACATGGTTGAACTTGGGAGGTGACTTCACGATGTCTATCAATCAAATGTGTGTTGATACGAATGGAAATGTATACATGGTTGGTGATAGAAATGCAGCGGGCAACTATGTAATTAAAATTCATAATGCTGTAACAGGGCAATGGTCTGAAGCTGATGATGGAATAACCTCTCCTTTGACTAATATCTGCTGTGACTCAGGTAACAATGTGTATGTAGCAGGAACAGGCACAAAAAATGTCCTTCGATATCGAATCAATTCTAATCAGTGGAATCCTTTAAACGGAGAAGACTTTGCCGAACCGATTGCTGATTTATGCGTTGATGCGGACGGTACTTTATATGTCCTAGGTAGCGCATCCGGAATAAACTTTATAGCCTATTGGAATGGAATGCTATGGAATACTATAAGCTCTCCAAACTTCTCTGGCACATCAGCTATTTGTTGCGATAATTCAGGCAATATTTACTTCAATACTAAAACAACTGTAATGAGTTATAATGTCGCCTCAAAAGCGTTTACAGACCTGAATGTTACGGCACCATCATATACCCGCACGGATGGATTTTTCTTATCACATATAGATAATACGCTGTACTTCGCAGGATTTGGTTATACTAGCGAAGTTACTGCCACTGCTTTTGTAATGGCATACTCTTCTTTAATTTGGAAAACTATAACGCCACCTCAGCTTGAAAAAAGCTTCAATACTATTTATGATATTACCAGCTATGAAGGCAAATCAAGTAATATACTGGTGGCATCAGATGTGAATGGCATTTTAGATGGAGATCAACTGATTCACTAATACTTTTCAGTAAGTGCAAGAGAGAGGCAGGAACCTGAAATGATACATGATGGTTTCTCCTCTCTTTCTAATTTCTCTTCTTTGAATCAGAGGAATAAATAATTATCTAACCATACTTCAAGTCGTTATCTTTGGGGTCTATGAAGACTACAAAAACGCGCCCGAACATCAATATCATTTACGAAGACAACCACCTCCTGGTAATTGATAAACCAGCCGGTGTCCTTTCCCAGGAAGACAGAACCGGATCACCTGATGTTCTCACACTTTGCAAGCAATACATTAAGAAAAAATACAACAAACCGGGTGACGTCTGGCTTGGACTGGTTCACCGTTTAGATCAACCAGTAAGTGGGCTTATGGTACTGGCTAAAACTTCTAAAGCGGCTTCCAGACTTTCAGAACAGGTACGTAACCGTTCTATTAAGAAAAAGTATTGGGCCTTTGTATATGGCATGACTCCAGAAAGCCAAACGCTAAAACACCACCTGGTTAAAGATGAAAAAGCCAATTTTGTAAAAGCTTATAACTCCTCAAAATCATTTACAAAACCTGCAGAGTTAAGTTTTAAGACTGTAAAGCAAAGCAAGGATTATAGTATTGTAGAGATTGATTTGGTTACAGGCCGTCCGCATCAAATCCGAGTTCAAATGAACAAAATAGGCTTTCCGCTATGGGGTGATTATAAGTATGGCGAAGCGGATACAGGACCGGGTAAAAGCCTTGGCTTAAGAGCCATAAAGCTTGAGTTGGTTCATCCTACTAACAAAAAGAAACTACGTTTTGGAACCAAACCTCCAAAACAACAGCCCTGGGATATTTTCGATTATTAATGAAGAAAGGTAACATCTCCTATACCGCAGCATACATTGTGGTAAAGTTTTACGGCCTGACTTTGGATCCAAAAATTGGCAAAAACTTTGATCCGTCTCTGATTGATTTTTACGAGAAGATGGTCCGGTTTTTACCAAAGCATCTGAGCTGGTACCACAACTCCCTTACCTCTTCTTTCTGGAGAAAGCTGTTCATTTTTTCAGAAGAACTTCTTCTCCCCGGTGATTTAATGCACATCGTTTGCAGAAAGTATTACATGACTGCATTAGTTGATAAAGCAATCACTGAAGGAGTTGAACAATTTGTAAGCCTTGGTTCTGGATTCGATCACCTTGGAGCATATGCTTCCTCAAAAGGCGTTCCTTCTTATGAGTTGGATATGGACTTCATGGTTGATCAGAAACAGAAGTTCCTTGAACATTCCGGACTAGCGAATGAATTTCTACATGTAGCTCCAATAGATGTTATAAAACAGCGCATTCCCGATGTTTTAAAAAAAATGGAGAGTTTTTCTCCCAATAAGAAAACAGCCTTTATTTGCGAAGGCTTTTTTGATTACCTGCCTCTTCAGACTACTGAAGAAGTACTTGGCGATATAAAATTACTAAACCCTGATAATCAACTGATTTCAACCTTCTTCTCGCTGGATGAGCTTAACTGGTTTCACAGACTTTCATTTACTAGCGGAGTTACCCTGGTTGGGGAATCGTTGAAATTGCCTTTAAATCGAATGGGTTTTCATGAATTACTTAAAAATACCGGTTTCTCTGTTAGCGAAGAATTCAGTTATGATGATATGAGAAAAGGACTGGTAGAACCTTCCGGGATTACACTCCCTGTGTTGAAGGGTTTTTATGTGATGAGTGCTGATTAATCTTCTTCTAGTCTTGAAACAGAATCAGGTAATTTTTTGGATGCTTTAGCTCCCAGTTTCTTCAACATCTCTGCCTGCCTTACCAGGTTTCCTGAACCTTCACTTAATCGGGATCGTGCTTCATCATAGCTTTTTTGGGTTTGCCTGATTCGATCTCCAACCTGATCCATACTTTCTACAAAGCCTACGAATTTATCGTACAAAGCGCCGCCTCTCTGGGCAATTTCCAGAGCGTTCTTGTTTTGATATTCCTGTTTCCAGACACTGTCTATGGTAGCTAAAGTAGCAAGTAATGTTGATGGGCTTACGATAACGATATTCAGATCAAACGCTTCATAGTACAGATTTGGGTCAGCTTGTAAGGCTGCACCAAAGGCTGATTCAATAGGTACAAAAAGCAGTACAAAATCCGGGCTTCTGTCACCATGGATATGCTGATAATTCTTTTCGCTAAGCCCTTTTACATGCGTTCTGATAGACGAAACGTGCTTTTTGAGAAAACTCTGGCCCTCCTCTGTGTCATCTGCTGATGAGTAACGCTCATAATCAGTCAGGGATACTTTTGAATCTACTATAAGAAACTTCTCATCTGGTAAGTGCACTACAACATCAGGCTGTAATCTCCGGCCCTCTTCTGTAGTAGTGCTTTGCTGGACTTCGTATTCACGCCCTTTAGTAAGCCCTGATTTTTCTAATATCCGTTCCAGGATAACTTCACCCCAATTTCCCTGGGCTTTGCTATCTCCTTTTAGGGCTTTAGTCAGGTTCTTGGCATCGTCACTCATCTTTTGGTTCATCTCAGCCATTTGTCTGATTTGCTCTTTTAGAGTCGCTCGCTGCTTGTTCTCTTCGTTATAAGTATCCTCTACTTTTTTCTTGAACTCTTCGAGTTTCAATCCAAGCGGATTCAGTAATTGATCCAGGCTTTCTTTGTTCTGTTTGGTGAATTTTTCAGATTTCTCATCCAGGATTTTATTTGCCAGGTTCTCAAACTGGTCTTTCAGTTGATCCTGCATAGCTGCCAGCTCTTCTTTTTGATCAGTCAGTTTTTCCTGGAGTGCCGAATATTCAGCTTTCAACCCTGCCAATTGACGATCCAGCTCACTCTTTTCATCTCGCTCCTTTCGAAGCTCATCTTCTTTCTCCTTTTGAGACTGTTCAAGCTTTACTTCTGACTCTTTAAGTTGGCTTTCTAAACTTGAATTCCGCTCTTCTAGTCTTGAAGACTCGGATTTAGATTTAAAATGAGCAATAAAAAAACCAGCTACTGCTCCTAGTAAAATCCCGACAATGGCGAGGGTGTATTCCATATTCTCCTTACTTCCTTGCTAAAATCTCTGGTACTTTTGTTGATAGTTCGGCATTCCGATAAATCCCATTATGCCCCTGATTTTCTATTATGAAATATTGATCCGTCTCTTTCAACTTATCCTTCAGGTGAATAGACCTATCTATTGGTAGTACTTCATCCTCACCGGCATAAAAAATGGTAATGGGCTCATCAATCTTTGGGAGAGCAAGATCAGTTCTGAGTGGATATCTAACCAAAAAAGTGGGTAAAAAAGGATAGGAAGCATTCTTCATATCAACCATGCTGTAGTAGGGAGTCCAGATCATCACTCCTTTTGGATCGTTTTCAGCTGCAACCAAAGCAGCCACTCCGGAACCCATCGAATAACCTACAATGAATATGTTCTCTTCATCGTATTCTTTCTTCATTTCAGAGTACACTACTTTCATATCTCCAACAAGATCATCTTCATCTTCAAGATCTCCTGTGCTTTGTCCAAAACCACGGTAATCAGGATAAATGACGTCATATCCTTCATTCATAAAGAGCTCAAACTTTGTGACATCCGTATCGTTATTTCCTGCGTTTCCGTGATAGTAAATCACCAGCCCTTTGGATGAATCCGGGACTTTGGCGTGAATTGCATGAATCCGTGCTTCATCCCCTATTTGGAAATAGCGTTCTTCAAAGTCGAACGGGTAATTATATGTATGCCCGGTTTCAAGCAGGTGCGGTTTGAATAGAATTGCATTCTGAATATTGTAGAAATAGATACAAACCCCGATATATAGCAGCCCTATTGTTATAGATGTACTGAATAGTGTTTTCTTGAATTTTCCCATGGCTGATAATAGTGATTTTGAAAGGGGTTTTCACCGGGTATTTTGATCTAGTGTTTTACATACACCCTTTCAATCAGATCAAACACAGCCTGTACGAGAAGAGCCAGTAATGCTGCCGGAATTGCACCCTGTAGTATGAGAGAGGTGTCGTCTAACCTAATGCCCGTTAAAATGGGCTGTCCGTAACCTCCCGCTCCAATTAAAGCTCCAAGCGTTGCCGTACCTACATTGATAACTGCTGATGTTTTGATCCCTGCCAGAATCGTAGGTAACGCCAATGGCAATTCAATCTTTTTAAGAATAATGGAGTTTGGAAGTCCCAGGGCATAAGCCGATTCCATAATAGGAACAGGAATATTTTTGATCCCTGCATGCGTATTACGCACAATTGGGAGCAAACTATACAGAAACAATGCTGCCATTGCCGGAACTGCTCCTATTCCCAGTAATGGAATCATAAATACTAACAAAGCCAAAGAAGGAATAGTCTGAAGAACTCCTACAGCCCCAATCACAGCACTTTCAATAGCTTCTATTTTTACTGCTAACACTCCCAAAGGAATAGCAACCACGATCGCAAGTCCCAGGGATATTCCAACAAGATACAAGTGCCCTAATGTATTAATCCAAAGCTTTGTCCAGATACTTTCAGTCTCAACTACAGTTTGTATTTCCAGTTGTCTTTTAATGAAGGCAGAGGCTACTTCAGCATCTGAGTTACCTTCCAGTTTAACTGCAGCATTCATCGCCACCATATCATCATCAGGAATCGAACCTTCAAGTGACTCCAGCGTCTGAATATATTCCGGAAACTTTTCAGCCAAATCCATACGGTAAAGGAAAACAGCTTCATATCTTGGGAAGAACCCATTGTCATCTTCCAGCGTTTTTAGATCGTAGTATTCAATTTCTGCATCGGTAGAATACAAATCGATTACATCTATGTTTCCGGCTTCGAGGCCACGGTACGACAAATCATGATCCATACCCAAAACATTTGCTGAGGCTAAATTATAAACCGGGCCCAACCCTACCCAACCATCAGCACGATCGAGGAATTCATTTGTAAAACCATAGCTTAGTTCCGGATGATCCTTTAAATCGGATATTTTTTCTATCCCAAGATTCTCTGCTTTTGAACTAATCATTCCCAGGGCATAGGTATTGTTGAATCCCAGTGAGTTGGTAGCAATTACATCGAATTCCGCTAACGCCTCATTCAATTCCTGCATCCCGTTAATCTCCGGATTTCTAAGAATTTCCTGGATCAGAGTTCCTGTATATTCCGGATATACATCAATCTCTCCTTTTAGTAATGCATTCCATAAAATTCGCGTGCCTCCCAGTTGCTCAAAAAATTCAGTTTCTATCCCCTGTACTTCAGATATCTGCGTAGCAACCTGCCCCAATATTACTGACTCAGTAAATAGCTTCGAACCAACTTTAACCTTTTCTTGTCCTTGAGTGTTTGTTGTTGCTAAGCTAGCAATTAATAAAAAAGCACTAACGGTTATCACTTTCATAGCTCAATCTCCGAAAGAGGACTTCTTTGTGCTGTGATAAACTGCTCTACAAACTCATTGGCTGGCTTTTTTAATATTTCCTGGATACTTCCTTCCTGCTCAATCCTCCCTTCTTTCATCAATACTATAGAATCACCTAAATAAGCAGCTTCTCCCAGGTCATGAGTAACCAGCAGTACCGTTTTATTTAAAGCGGTAAAAATCTCTCTTAGGTCCGTCTGGAGTTCATACCTGACCAAAGGGTCAATTGAACCCAGGGGCTCGTCTAAGAGCAAAATTTCCGGATCCAACATTAAGGCCCTTATTAAGCCAATGCGTTGTTGCTGGCCACCGGAAAGTTCACCGGGCAAACGGTTCAACATAGTTGGATTTATCTTGGTAAGTGCTGCCATTTCTTCAATTCTTGTATTGGTTTTAGCTTCATCCCAGCCCAAATAACCAGTAACTAACGAACAATTCTGCCTGACTGAAAGGTGCGGAAATAATCCTCCTTTCTGGATTACATACCCCATCTTTCTACGAAGTTCCAATACGTTGGTGGTAGTAAGTTCCTCTCCTGAAATATGAACTGAGCCTGAATCTTTTGGGATGAGTCCCATTACCATACGCAGTAAGGTAGATTTCCCGCACCCACTTGGCCCAATTAAAGAAACAGCTTTCCCCTTTTGTATTGAAAGGGAAAAATCGTTTACAACCTTTTTGGAGTCATATGATTTTGTAAGCGATTGAATTGAAACCATTGTGGAATGTAATACAAACTCAGGATTCTTTTAAGAAACAAAGTTTGTTATTGCGAGGAGGCTGGTGATTATAACCAAAGTAGAATCCTTTCGACGAAGCAATCTCATGAACAGACTCAGAAGTGTTGATAAGGAGATCACCGCGTCGAGGGATTCATAAACCAAAACTCAACTCTCGGCTCCTCGCGATGACATCAGCAGACATAGAAAAAACATAGCCCGACATTGCGAGGAGGCTGGTGATTATAACCAAAGCAGGATCCTTTCGACGAAGCAATCTCATGAACAGACTCAGAAGTGTTGATAAGGAGATCGCCACGTCGATGTGTTCAGAAACCCAAACTCGATGTTATCCTCCTCGCGATGACATCAGCAGACATAGAAAAAACATAGCCCGTCATTGCGAGGAGGCTGGTAATTATAACCAAAGCAGAATCCTTTCGATGAAGCAGTCTCATGGAACAGATTCAGAAGCGTTGATAAGGAGATCGCCGTGTCGAAAAGTTCATAAACCAAAACTCAACTCTCGGCTCCTCGCGATGACAGGAAGGTAATTTTACTTAAATGCCAGCACTAACTTGACTATTAGTGCTCTCAATATCTTTATCTTTCCAGTACACAATTGAAAATACACTCTCACGGGGAAATGCCGGAGGAACAGATGAAGCTAACCTCGTATCGTATTCATAGTTTTTGAGATAACCCGATACAGCACCACTTCCTCCAAAAGTACCAACTGGTCCCCGGTGCCTTTGTACCAGACCTCCAAGAAGATTTAAGTCTCCTCTAAGCCCGGATTGATAATTTTCTACTGTAAAAGAGCTGCCTAAAGCCAGGATCGAAGCCTGAAGGTTTAGATCAGTTGTTCCGTTATCTCTGTGTGCATTAACATCAATCTCTACATCTCCTTCACTCACTATTCCTAACAAATCATTTGAATTCGGGTTTGACCTGGGGTCATCTGAATATTCAATATCTCCACTTATAGTGACCTTTCGTTCTGAATGAAGTGTTACCTGACCAGCCACGGTTCCTTTAGTAGTGATTTCTTTACTTGAAGAAATGATCCCGTTAAAAGAGCTTAAATTCAGTTCAACCGGGCTTCCTACTAATCTGCCCCTTCTATTGTATTCTGATATCAATACTTTGCCAACTGTATTCCCAAAGCTTTGTTCAGTAAAAAATTCAACCTCAATAGCATTGGTATATGTCAATCCACCAGTACTTGCAGCACTGGTTAGTTTTCCAATTTCATAGCTAGTTGGTGTTGGCCTTGTAGGAGCATTAAAATTGGTACCTCCAAGAAAATTAGGATCTGCCCCAAAAGAGCTATGTGCGTGATATTCTTCAGGTGCTGTTACAAGTCCATTAAACGTAGGACTCCCGGCAATCTTGAAGAACTCGTTAGTGTGTATCGGCCCACTTAACTCATCCTGGCTAAAGAAAAAGATGTCTGATCCCTGGGCTGAAATTTCGCTCTCTGTGAAATAAGAGAACTTGGAAAAAGAGTCACGTCTTAATAACACTTCAGTAGCAATAGTAATATCCTCAAAAGTTGATTCGCTGTAGAGTAATACCTGGTACTCATCCCAGTTATCAACGCTTATGCCGTTCGGAAACTGGCTACTGCTTTCATTAAACGTCCAAAGTGTTCCAGCCCCTGGTAAGTTTCCATCTGATTGAATACTTCCGGTCCAGTTGTTATCTCTTTTCAGTTTTTCTACCGCATTGTCTATCAAAGAACTTGTTAAATTCCTGGCTTGCTGAGCTTTGAAATACTCTGCATTCCTTGCCGGGGCTGCAGAATTGGCTCTTCTGATATTAAGCTGGATAATGCTGGTAATAATAATAAGCCCGCTCACTGTTAATAATAATCCTCTTCCCATGATCTTTCCTCGGTTAGAATGGTAAATTTAAATTGCTTGGTATAAAGACCCTTTTCCAAACGGAACGGTAGTACATCTCTTCCCCGGATATTGATGTCCGGTAAGGGTCTGGTGATTCGATAATAATTTCTACTTCCACGTGCTTGGTGACAGCTTTATTCGTTGTCAAGGAGCCATCCGCAGCGTAATAGTCAATATTGAAATAAGATACCGGGATTCGGGTTTCTCCTGTTGTTGAGACACCGACCGGCCCTGTTCTTTTTAAATAATAATCGTTCGGGTTCCTTGTATTCAGAACGGGATCGGTTAAATCCCAAACCCATCGAACGGTAGTGGTATCCAGTCCGTCATTGTCATAAATGTCTCCGATAAAGCTAAAATCGGTACTTCCTATAGAAATAATGGGGTTCACCGGCGCTCTGAAGCCAATCTTGTTGAAATCGTTCGATAGAATTTCAACGGTTTCGTTCAAGCGGTTTTGGTTTATAGAACCCAGAGTGGACTCCAGGGAATTTGTATTCACCAACCGGGTAAAGCTCAATATTGAGATTAATAAAATCCCGCCTACCAATGTGCTTGTTATGATTCCGATATTCATGGTTACTTGGCAAAGGATTTAATAGTAGAAACAGTACTCGATATAACCGGCGTATATTCTGTATTTGTAACTGTGACAATCACTTTATAGCGTACAATACTTGCATCTTCATCCAGCAGGTAAGATTCTGCGTTAATATTAACAGGCTCTTCGAACCTGTTGTTAGCCCCAAATTGGTTTACCTTAGAAACCGGGTAAGAGCTAAATACATAATTTGTCGAAGTTGGATTAAGTTTTGTTGGCTGGTCAATCCATTTGATATAATCCAGCTCATTCTGTGCGGTAGCTATTGCCCTGTACTCTGCATCTGATCTCGCCAGATCTGTTGATGACAAATTAAAATTTCGTGCACTCGTTAAAGTAAACGATGAAAATAATGTCATCGCGACCATTAGTATTAAGACATCTGAAAAATCATTCATATCAGTCCCCTTTTGATTGGGTTATTTTTATGAATAATGGTAGGGAGTCAATTTCAATGTTGCAACATTGAAATATAACAAGAGTATCACATTTCTCTTTTTAATTGATCACAGAAACAAGAACAGAAAAAACATATAACCCGTCATTGCGAGGAGTAAGTGATTAAAGACTAAAAGAAGTATGCTTTCGACGAAGCAATCTCATGGACTAAGATTAGGAGCCTTAATAGGGAGATCACCACGTCGAGGGCTTCATACTTCTAAACTTAACTTCAGGCTCCTCGCGATGACATCAGCAGACATAGAAAAAACACAACCCGTCATTGCGAGGAGTATGTGATTAAAAACTAGAAGAAGTATGCTTTCGACGAAGCAATCTCATGGACTAGGGTTAGGAGCCTTGATAAGGAGATCACCACGTCGAGGGGTTCATACATCTAAACTTAACTTCAGGCTCCTCGCGATGACAGAAATAGAAAAAACACAACCCGTCATTGCGAGGAGTATGTGATTAAAAACTAGAAAAAGTATGCTTTCGACGAAGCAATCTCATGGACTAGGTTTAGGAGCCTTGATAGGGAGATCGCCACGTCTAGGAGCTCATAAATCTAAACTTAACTTCAGGCTCCTCGCGATGACATCAGCAGACATAGAAAAAAACTCGTCATTGCGAGGAGTATGTGATTAAAGACCAAAAAAAGTATGCTTTCGACGAAGCAATCTCATGGAATAGGTTTAGGAGCCTTGATAGGGAGATCGCCACGTCTAGGAGCTCATAAATCTAAACTTAACTTCAGACTCCTCGCGATGACAGAAATAGAAAAGGCAACCCGTTTGGGTTGCCTTTAGATTCTATAAAAGAATAAGTACTTACAAAGATCAGATGTCTAAATCTTCGTTGTTAGCTTTCTTTTTATCTCTAAGTTTTTTGATAGCATAAGCACCACCAGCAGCAGCCAGCAGACTCAAGCCTCCGTCAATCGGTGCCTGAGCTGGTGCACCCGGTAATCCAGGCTGTGCCATTGCAAATTCAGTAGCAAAAAGAACAATTGCTGTAAGTGTAAATAAGATTCTCATTTTCATAATTCTATCCTGTATAATTTATTTAATCAAAGTCATTTTGCGAGTTAGTGTTTGGCCTGCAGCTTCTAGTCTGTAGTAATACATTCCGCTTGCTGCACCTGCTGCATTCCAGGAAACGTTGTAGCTTCCTTCCCCTTTCACTTCGTTAACTAACTCAGCTACTTTTTGCCCCATTAAGTTGTATACACTCAAGCTAACCTGACCGCTCTTTGCGATCGTGTAGTTGATGGTAGTACTTGGGTTGAATGGATTCGGATAGTTTTGCTCTAGCCCAAAGCTTAGTGGTGTATTATCTGGCTCGTTACTTACTGCCGTGTTTGGTTGTAAGGTGATACCAAAGCGAGTATTACCAGAAGACTTGGACTTCATAGTTTGAGCAGTTGGTCCGCTTAAAATTGATAATGGATTCACCTTTTCTTTGTCATCCGCTTCTGCTGTAAATGTATACTCTGAAACTTCACGCATATCTACACTAGTACCTTCTTCGAAATCATGGAAAGTAAGCGTCCAGTCTGCAGGAATAGTTTCTAGGCCACTCCAGTCTAAAGTAAACTCACCGCTTACACCAACTAGTTGCTCTTCAAGTTTTAGTTCAACAGTCTCTTCCAGATTGTATGGGAGTGATTCTACAGCTTTCAATCTATCATTTGATAAAAAAGCCATCGTTGCATAAGTAGTAGCTAAAGGATTTAACTTGGACGCATCAGCGATATCGAAATCTTGTGTAGCATAATCTCTGAATGACAATCGGATAGCCTCATCGAAAGTACCTTCAGAAGAAAGTGTAAAAGAAACATCTCCTCGATTAGCTACTTCCTTTGAGAAGAAAGTCCCGGTAGCAGCAGAAGTACTCTTACCACTTGTTGGGAATGTAATTCCTGTAGTTGTATTAGCGCTTGTTACTTCAACCCAAAACCCTTGCCAAGGACTTACTATATAAGGAGTGGTTCTATCTTGTGCAGAATAAGAGCTTGTCCCATCATTCCAGAACTGAACATTAGCTTGGATTCCATCTCCTGTAACTGTAATAGCATTTAAATCAAAATTTGAAGCAAAAGGATTACCTACCAAGGTATACTTACTGTCAGATGCACCTGATCCGGCTGTAGATCCCGAAGCAGTTGTATTTAATGTAACTGCTACATCAGAGGCTGGTTCTGAACCACTAGCATCTAATGTAATAGGTAAAGCTGAACTCCCGTTTGTAGTGTTGTTATAAAAGTACATTGCAAATCCGAAACCATCACCCCATGCTGTGGATACATCTGTTGGATCAGCGAATGCGCTACCTGATTGGTATAACTTGAAATTAGATGCTGAACCTGTATCCGAACCTCCTGATACACCTTGAACAGGGCTATCGTCAGAAACATCAGTAACAACTCCACTAGCTTTAGGAAGGGAAAGCAATCTCCATCCAGCATCGCCTAGAATAGACACCCTATCAGTTACTATAAGACTAGTTGTTGTGAATGTAATAGACTGGTCACCACTTCCATCTGTAGTAGTCCAGTTTGACCCAACATTCTGAATATTTGTATTTATAGTTGAAAGATCACCTTCCCTGCTACCTGTATACTCACCATTGTCATCATTCCCATCTCCGACTACCAAAGCTGTTGTACCACTTGTAAGATTAGTGTTACTTAACTCTGACGCAGCCCAAGATGAAGCATTGGTAATAGCTGCTAAGAAAGTAGTCACTGAGGTCTCGCCTGTACCTGTATAAGCATATATCTCATCACCGCTACCACTTATATTTAACGATCCAGATCCATCAGCAATTGAACCGACAGATGCAGTTAAACTTCCAGAACTAGCTATATCAACTAGTGATACAACTGTCCCAATTGCTAACCCAGAAGAAGGTGTTGTATATACTACAAAGCCTTCACCAGTAGTCATTGCACTACCATCCCACTCATTGTCAGTAATATATATATCTAATGAGCCTGGCAATGTCTCTAGCACCACAAACACGAGATCATCGTTTCCATCAGCGTTAAATCCTATAAAAGCAATATCGCCCGTCGATTGCCCAAAACCCGTAGTCACGAGCAAAAGCATCATCCCTATTGATAGTAAAATTTTCTTCATAAAATCCTGCACCTAATT
>JAVKDP010000052.1:0-46261 GCA_040222185.1 Balneolaceae bacterium
GGATAAATTAAGCAACCTTGGATACGAACTGAATATATTCAACGTTCGAGCTGAAGAAAACCTGTTTGAACAGGTAGAGCATGTTCTTAAGAGACGTTGGGCTGAGGGATATCTTTTTATCTCAATTCATTTAGTAGAGGCTCAATGGAAAAAGCTGATCAGGTATAATGTTCCAATTACCCTTATTGACGAACATTTTGAAGGTTTCGATTCTGTGAGTGTAGACAATGTTCAAGGAGCTTATAGGGCAACCAAAAGCTTGATAGAAGCTGGCCATACTAATCTTGCAATGCTATCTGCTTTAAAATCCTCAAAACCAATTCATGATCGCCTGCAAGGCTTTCAAAAAGCTTTATCTGAAAAAGGAATAGAGTTTTGCGAGTCGATGGTTGTTTCTGGTGATACTTTATATCGTGATGGTTTTACTGAGAGAGGAGGGTATGAAGCCATGGTTAAGATGTTGACAATGGAAGAAGCTCCGGATGCTTGTTTTTGTGCATCTGATATACAAGCCGTTGGAGCATTGAAAGCCATGGAGGATATCGGAAAGAAAATTCCTCTAATTGGCTACGACGACATCGAACTTTCCGAATACATTGGTCTTTCTACTATAAGGCAGCCAATGAAAGATATGGGCTTTTTTGCTACTCAGACTCTTATAGACCGTATGAGCAATCCGAATAAAGCTATATCACAGACTATTTATTCTCCAGAATTAATTCTGAGATCTTCTACTAATTAATCAAGATTTTACCCTTCATCATGAAGAGATTTATTACCTACCCCTTTGCCATAGCTCTATTAATGAGTTCCTCACTTTTTTCTCAAGATTCACTCGACGTAACATTTCGGTACACCGCTTCAGGTAATGCAACTCGTGTGATGTTGCCTGGTGATTTTAACAACTTCGGGCCGAATTCAAGTGGGGTTATTTCACCTTCTGCAGTTTCATTGATGAATTATAACGGGTTTTTAGGATTTTGGTACAAAACTGAGCGTTTGGAGATAGAAGGAGGAACTTCAACAAACGGAGGGGAAAACGGGTATAGATATAAGTTTCATGAACATCTCAATGCTTCAGGTACTGAGTTTGTGTGGTTAGCTGATCCGTTAAATTCGGATATCGCTAATGAGGGATTCGGAGATTCATGGCTCAAAATAACCCATCCACTGATTTTTCAAATGGAGCCCTTAAACAACCAGGTTTTTCAAAGCCAGACTCCATTCATAATGGCTAACGTAGCTGCTAAAGATTCAGACCCAATCAGCGAGGCAAATTCAAAGATTTACATCAATGGAGAAGAGGCTAGTACTTTTGAAAGTTATTATGATGGTGAGCTTCAGTTATTATCTGTTCCTGATATAAGCACGCTGGGTGTTGACCTTGTTGATGGGAATAATACAGTTAAGATTGTTGCTGTAACCGGTAATGGAGATACCATATCTGATTCAACTCAATTTGCTTTTGCAAGTGGAAACGTTGATGAAGCTCGTCCAGCAGGTTTGAAAGATGGAATTACTTATGGGGAAGATGGTACATCAGTAACTCTATCATTATTCGCTCCATTTAAGGAAAATGTGTTTGTACTGGGAGATTTTAACGACTGGAGTGTTGACCCTGAATTTCAGATGAAAAGAGATTCTGTATCTGCAAATGAAATCTATTTCTGGAAAGAGATCACTGGTTTATCAGCAGGAGAAGTATATGGATTTCAATACCTGGTTGATGGAGAAGTTCGAATTGCTGATCCATATTCAGCAGTTGTACTGGATGAAAATAATGATCCATTTATACCTGAGTCAGTCTTTCCAAACCTAAAAGAATATCCATCCGGGAAAACAACAGGACTTGTTGGACTGCTTGAACCCGGTAAAGAAGAGTATGTATGGGAAGCAACAGACTACCAAAGGCCGGATAAAGAGTCATTGGTTATATATGAGCTTTTAATCAGAGATTTCCTGGAGGATCATAGCTTTAGCTCTTTGATCGATTCTTTAGATTACCTTGAAGGCCTTGGAATTAACGCTATCGAATTGATGCCGGTAAACGAATTTGGTGGAAATATTTCTTGGGGATATAACCCTTCATCTCATATTGCTTTAGACAAGTATTATGGCACTCCAGATAAGTTCAAAGAGTTTGTTGATGAAAGCCACAAAAGGGGAATAGCTGTAATCATTGATGTAGTTATGAATCACGCTACAAATGACCACTCTCTTTATCAGCTATACGAGTTTGGGAGTAATCCATATTTCAATACTTCGCCAAAACATGCTTTCAATGTACATAACGACTTTAATCATCAATATTCGGGAACTCAGCAATACAATAAGCTGATGATTGAACACTGGATAAATGAATATAAAGTAGATGGGTTTAGATGGGACTTAACAAAAGGGTTTACACAAAACTGTACTTCGAATGATTCTTTCTGTACAGGGCAATTCCAACAGGATCGAGTTGATGTCTTAAAGAAATACGCTGATTATCAGTGGGCAGCAGATCCAGACTTTATTGTGATTTTTGAACATTTGGGAACAGATCAGGAAGAAACCGAGTGGGCAGACTATCGCATTGACGAGGGCAAAGGAATTATGCTTTGGGGAAAAATGAACTCAGCATATAACGAAGCGACTATGGGTTACCATGACGGCGGTAAATCAAATCTGTTTGGTGTATTAGCAGCTTCTAGAAGTTTTGAAAAGAGGCACCTGGTTGGCTATATGGAAAGTCACGATGAACAATGGTTGATGTTTAAGAACCGAAGCTTTGGTAATTCATCCGGTGATTATGATGTAACAGATTTAAGTACCGCATTAGACCGCCAGGAAATAGCAGGAGCATTTTTCTTTACATTACCTGGGCCAAAAATGATGTGGCAGTTCGGAGAACTGGGATATGGATATGGAGATAGCGGTGAGCAGTGTCTCAAGCCGGGCGGCGATTCTAATGGCGATTGTGCACCATCGGTGGCAGGTAGAGTAGATCCTAAACCAATACGTTGGGACTACAACGAAGATCAGGATAGAATTGATTTATATAATACCTGGGCAGCAATTATCAGTCTTAGAAATCGATCAGAAGCTTTTACTGATCCTGAAACTACATTCTACTCACTTGCTAACTCAGTAAAAAGAATCAGGTTTACACACTCCGATACTGATGTTGTAATAGCTGGTAATTTTGGTGTTACTGGAACCACGATAGATTTAGATTTTACAAAAGATGGAATCTGGTATGATTATTTCGGTTCATCTCAAGTAGATATTAGTGGGGGTTCTACGTCAATAGAATTAGGAGCGGGTGAATTCAAAATATTCACAACAAAGCAATTCTCTATTGTGACTAGTTCTGAAGAAGATTTTGCTGAAAATGGGTTGCCAACGAACTTCAAGCTTCACCAAAACTTTCCAAATCCTTTTAATCCAAGTACAAAACTTACATTTGAGGTTGCACAAACAGGAAAAGTTCAGCTTGAAGTATTTAATCTGTTAGGACAGCGGGTGGCTGAACTTGTAAACGATCAAAGAGCAGCGGGAATATATACCGTAAACTTTGATGCCAGTAGCCTTAGTAGTGGTATCTATATTGCCCGGTTTGTAAGTGGTGGTATTGTTCAAACTCAAAAAATGACATTACTGAAATAATGAAAGTAAAAAGTTCTGCTTTATTAGCTCTTTTTTTTCTGATCGTATCATGTGGTAGCCAATCTGAGGTTTATAATGGTTCTCATATCATTGGATTGGCCTCTCCGATTAACCTGGGATATGAGACTACAGAAGTTGTACTTGAAGACTACTTCATAGACCCATCTTTGATTGATGAAGTTGTAATTCCGGATGGCTTATCAAGTTCAAGGACAGTAATAAATGGCAGAGATGTTTTGGTATTAAAGGGGTCCATTTCAAGTCCACTAGATATACTAAGTTTTGATATTGATGGAAAGAATTATGATATCCTGCTTAAAAAATCATCCAAAGAGAATGTAGAATTTACGTTTGACCCTGAAGGAGTGGACTATTCTACTGTTCAGCTTAAAGGTGAAATGAATAGCTGGAATCCATCTGCAACCGTATTGGAAAAAGATGGCGATGTTTGGAAAGCAAGTATGTTAATCAGCCATGGAATCTACCAGTACCTGTTTGTTGTAGATGGTAATGAAATGCTTGACAAGTCGAACCCTGAAAGTGTATCAAATGGAATAGGGGGAAGGAACTCATTATTAACTGTTGGTAATTCGTCAGGTGTTGAAAGACCAAGGTTGAATACAAGTTCAAGCGAAGAGAATAGCATAACACTCCAATTTAACGGAGGTACACCAGGTTCTGTATTCGTTTTTTGGGAAAATCAGAAACTGGAAGGTTCACAAAACGGAGAATACTTTACATATACCATTCCTGGAGCCGCAACTACAAAAGGCCGTTCATATGTAAGGGCATGGGGTGTAAACGAAAATGGTGTTTCTAATGATGTTTTGGTACCACTAAGTAGTGGAAGTGTTGTTACTACACCCGAACAATTAACAAGACATGATTTCCATAGCTGGAATATGTACTTCGTTCTCATCGACAGATTTAAGGATGGTAATGCTGGTAACACAAAGCTTGTTGATGATCCGGAGATTCATCCAAAAGCGAATTACTTTGGTGGTGATTTTGCTGGAATCACACAAACTATAGAAAGTGGTTATTTCAAGGAAATAGGAGTGAATACCTTATGGTTGTCGCCAATTTCTCAGAACCCTGAAACGGCATATGGTTTGTGGGATCAGGGAGGAGTGGTAACTAAGTTTTCAGGATATCATGGGTACTGGCCGGTATCTTCAACCAGGACAGACCATAGATTTGGCACAAGTGACGAATTCAAGGAATTACTTGATGTTGCACATGCAAACGGTATGAGTGTGATTCTGGATTATGTAGCAAATCATGTTCATGAATTGCACCCGGTATATCAGAATAATCCTGATTGGGCAACAGATCTTTATTTGCCTGATGGAAGAATGAATACCGAGCTTTGGGATGAACAGCGTTTAACTACGTGGTTCGATACATTTATGCCATCCCTTGATTTCTCGAATCCGGAAGTGATTGAAACGATGACTGATTCTGCTCTTTTCTGGCTTAAAGAATATGATTTAGACGGATTCAGGCACGATGCTACAAAGCATATCCAATTGGAGTTTTGGAGAACACTTACCAGGAAGGTAAAAGAGGATGTAACCCTTAAGACAGGGAAACAAGTGTACCAGGTAGGAGAGACTTACGGTTCCCGGGAGCTTATTGCCAGCTACATAAATTCAGGAATGTTAGACAGCCAGTTCGATTTTGGAATGTACGATGCAGCTGTAAATGCGTTTGGACAAAATAATTCATTTCAGGGATTAAAAGATCAACTGCAGGAAAGTTTTAACTATTACGGGTATCACAACCTGATGGGATATATCTCAGGTAATCATGACAAAGCCCGCTTTATTACATATACCAGTGGGGAAGTAGCGTGGAGTGAAGATGCAAAGCTAGCGGGTTGGACTCGTGAGATAGCTCATCCTCAGGAATTTGCTTATAAAAAACTAAGCCTTTTACACGCGTGGAACCTGACTATACCTGGAATACCAGTTACATATTACGGGGATGAATTTGGTATGCCTGGTGCAAATGATCCTGACAACAGACGCTGGATGGTTTTTGATGAGGAAGAACTGAATGAGTTTGAGCAAGAAAACAGGACTACCTATAGTGCGCTCACAAAAATAAGAAATACGAATATGGCGCTCCTTTATGGAGATTTTGTATTTCACCAGGTTGAAGAACATGCATTGGTTTATTCCAGGGCTTATTTTGATCAACAGGTAGTAGTAGTGTTAAATAAGTCGAATAGCAGCAAAACAATAACAGTTGAGCTAAGAGATACTTATGACTATAGTTCGCTTGAATCCAAATTTGGAAATGATTTTACAATAAATGGAAGTGAATTAACACTAACTCTTCCGGCAAATACTTTTGAAATTCTAACTTTATAGAGAATAACATGAAATCCTCTTACACTAAACTGATATTAGCAATACTTATTCTGGGTACTTTTTTTGGGGCTTGCTCTCAACCTTCTAATGAAGAGAAGGGTCCAAAACTGAGCATCGTACAACATGCCGATTGGACAAAAAATGCTAATATATATGAAGTAAATATCAGGCAAAGTACTCCTGAAGGTACATTTAATGCGTTTAAGAAAGACCTTCCAAGGCTCAAAGAAATGGGGGTGAAGATACTTTGGCTTATGCCGATTCACCCAATTGGAGAAGAGAACAGGAAAGGAACTGAAGGTAGTTACTATGCTGTGAAAGATTTTAAAGCCGTTAACCCCGAGTTTGGTACAGAAGAGGACTTCAGAGCTTTA
Organism: Balneolaceae bacterium; assembly: GCA_040222185.1. Lineage (GTDB taxonomy): Bacteria > Bacteroidota > Rhodothermia > Balneolales > Balneolaceae > JAVKDP01. The sequence continues at coordinate 6,398 of JAVKDP010000052.1, forward strand.
GTAAATGAAGCACATGAGATGGGTTTCAAGGTAATTATTGACTGGGTAGCTAATCATACTGCATGGGATAATATCTGGACCGTAAATAAAGACTGGTATAACCTAACAGAAGATGGAAATTTTCAGCCACCAGTGGAAGATTGGAGTGATGTTATCGATTTGAACTATGACAACATGGACATGAGAGCTGCTATGAAAGATGCTCTTGAATACTGGGTAAGAGAATTTGATATAGATGGATACAGGTGTGATGTAGCCGGAATGGTTCCAACTGATTTCTGGATAGACGTACGCAAATCACTTGACGAAATAAAGCCAGTATTTATGTTAGCTGAAGATGGGGAGCCTGAACTTTTGCACGAAGCTTTTGATATGAATTATGCATGGGAATATGCTCATATCATTCGTGAGATTGCTGCCGGAGAACAAACTTTTGCAGATCTTGATAGTTTATTTGAAAGGGATGCAAAGCGTTTTCCTGCAAATGCTTACAGAATGTACTTTACATCTAATCATGATGAAAACTCCTGGAATGGCACCGATCCTGAGATGTATGGCAAGAACTTTGAAAACTTCGCAGTGTTGTCTGCAACTGTAGCAGGTATGCCACTTATTTATAACGGACAAGAATCGGACTTAGACAAACGTCTCGAGTTTTTTGAAAAGGATGAAATTGAATGGAAAGATTATGCATACCAGGATTTCTATACCATTTTGTTGAACCTGAATACTACGAATGAAGCACTATGGAACGGTGCTCACGGTGGGGTTATGGAAAGACTCGAATCTCCGGAAGGTACTTACGCTTTCTTAAGAAAAAAGGGAAAGGCAGAAGTAATTGTGGCAATTAATATATCAGACGAACCAAAAGCTATTTCTGTTCCTGCATGGTCATCTGATGCATATGACAAAATTGGGGTAATAGAAGGGGAATTCAATAATAATGATGGACAAACCTATGATTTTGAATTACCAGCAAATAAATGGTTTATCCTTTCCAGTAAATAAAATTCGGCTTTAAATAATTTAACCAACTGTTATGGCAAAGAGCAACGTGTTATCAAAACCAAGATTAAGCATAATGGATATCTGGAACATGAGTTTCGGATTTCTGGGTATTCAGATGGGGTTTGCATTGCAAAATGCCAATGCCAGTAGAATACTTCAAACCTTTGGAGCAGATGTAGAACATCTGTCATGGTTTTGGTTGGTAGCTCCCATAACCGGAATGATTGTTCAGCCAATAATTGGCCATTATAGTGATAATACCTGGACCAGGTTAGGCCGCCGCCGCCCATATTTTCTGATAGGTGCAATTCTAGCAAGTGTAGGCCTTATCCTAATGCCAAATGCAGGGATGTTTGCAGCTGTTCTCCCAGCGTTATGGGTGGGTGCTGGAATGCTTATGATTATGGATGCATCCTTTAATATTGCGATGGAGCCATTCAGAGCCCTTGTAGCTGATAAGCTGCCAAGTGAACAAAGAACGGAAGGATTTTCCATTCAAACCGTACTTATTGGTATAGGTGCTGTTTTGGGTTCATGGTTACCATATATACTTGCCGAATGGTTTGATATTGGTAAATCTGCCGCCGAGGGTGATGTTCCGATGAACCTGATCATCTCTTTTGTAGTCGGTGCGCTGGTTTTGGTTGGTACTATTGTTTGGACTGTTGTTACTACTAAAGAATATTCTCCTGAAGAATTAAAAGCTTTTGAAGCCCTTGAAGAGGAAGTAGAAGAAACGGAGAAAGCTCGTTTTATTGATATCTTTAAAGATTTTGCGACGATGCCTAAAACCATGCGTCAGTTAGGATTAGTGCAATTCTTTTCATGGTTTGCCTTGTTTTCTATGTGGGTATTTACAACCCCTGCAATTTCACAACATGTGTTTGGTTTATCGGCCGATGACACTGCTTCAGATTTATTCCAGGAAGCAGGAAACTGGGTAGGGGTAATTTTCGGTGTCTATAATGCTATATCAGCAGTATTTGCATTCTTTTTACCTAAGATTGCTGCTAGAGTGGGCAGGAAGAAAACTCATGCTATTTCACTTACATTAGGTGGAATTGGCTTGATATCATTCTTTTTCATCACAAATAAGTACTTACTGCTCTTGTCAATGGTAGGTGTAGGAATTGCCTGGGCTAGTATTCTTGCAATGCCTTATGCAATTCTTGCAGGTTCAATCCCGGCTAAAAAGATGGGAGTTTACATGGGGATTTTTAACTTCTTCATTACTTTCCCTCAGATTGTGAATGGTATATTTGGTGGGATGATTGTTAAACATATTTATGCAGGTCAGGCAATTTACGCGATTGTATTTGCTGGTGTGTTTATGATCTTTGGAGCAATTTCTGTAATGAGAGTAGATGATGTAGACGCTGTTGTCGAAACCGAGTAGATAAAAAGGAGAAAGAGATGAGATACGGCAAGCAATTTTTTTTCATTATAATAGTAACCGTATTAATCTCTTGTACTCCGGAGCCTAAAACCAAAGAGTATTATGCTCCGGAATGGGCAAACGGTATCGTTTGGTACCAGATATTTCCCGAACGCTTCAGGGATGGAGACACGACAAACCAGCCGAATAGAGAAAGAGCCAGGGGGCCTGAAGGTTGGGCTCCTACTTCCTGGACTCAGGATTGGTACTCTCGCGATGATTGGGAGGTAAACTATTCTGATGACTTTTATTCCATTGTGAGGGAACGCAGGTATGGCGGAGATCTCCAGGGAGTGATAGATAAGCTCGATTACCTAAAAGAGCTTGGAATAGGAGGTATTTATTTCAATCCTGTTTTTGATGCGCAATCCATGCATAAATATGATGCTTCTTATTACCACCATATTGATCGGAACTTTGGCTCGGATCCTATTGGAGATGTGCAGAAGTTTGAAGAGGAAGATCCAGGTGATTCATCAACATGGGAATGGACAGAAGGAGATAAATTATTCCTGAAACTAATTGAAGAAGCTCACAAAAGAGGTATGAAAGTGGTGGTTGACGGGGTATTTAACCACACGGGAACAGAATTTTGGGCATTCGAGGATTTAGTTGCTAACCAGGAAAAGTCAGCATACAAAGATTGGTATATCGTAACTCAATTCGACGATCCGAACACTGAAGAAAATGAATTTGACTACGAAGGATGGTGGGGATTTAAAGGTCTTCCGGTATTTAGAGAAGTTGATGAAAACCTCTATGAACCAATAAAGGAACATGTATTTGAAGTTACCAGGCGGTGGATGGACCCGAATGGAGATGGAAACCCTGAAGATGGTGTAGATGGATGGCGACTAGATGTTGCAGAAGAAGTAGGGGATAACTTTTGGATCGAATGGCACTCACTGGTTCGTGAAATAAATCCGGAAGCCATTACTGTTGCTGAAATCTGGACAGAAAATGCAAAGCATTACATAAATGCTGATATGTTTACTACGGTAATGAATTATCGTTTTGCATACGCAGCAAAGGACTACTTTATAGATCAACGGATTACAATTGATGAGTTTAAATCTCGGTTGGATCAAGTTGCATCAGATTATCCCGAAGAAGGGTTAGATGTACTCCAAAACTTGATGGACAGCCATGATACTCCCCGTATAGCTTCTATGATAGTAAGTCCTGGTAGAGAATATGACAGAGACGCCCACCCTAGAGAGGGATATGGAGTTCGTAAGCCAAATGCTTCAGAAAGAGATGTTCAAAAGCTGGTTTCCATCTTCCAGTATACCTGGAAAGGTGCGCCTATGATATATTATGGTACGGAATCAGGAATGTGGGGAGCAGATGATCCTGATGATAGAAAGCCAATGGTTTGGGATGATTTAGAATATGAGGATGAATCAGACCATCCGTTTGGAGAAAGTAGAGCTGCAGATTCAAATAACTTCGATTCGGAGCTCCATGCTTTCTATACCTCACTTGCGAAAATTCGCAATATGTATCCATCTATACAAAATGGAGGGGCAGAGTTTATTGAACTAGATGGAGAAAACCAGTTTGTTGTATTCAAAAGATTTTCTGAAGAAGAGGCTACCATCTATGTGGCTTTAAACCGATCAGAGGCTATACAATCATTTAGTATAGATGGGTGTACAAGTACTGATCTCATTACCGGTGAAACTATTAGCAATTCAGAAATAGCAGTTCCACCTGTTTCAGGTAGAATCCTCAAAGCTGAGTGTAATTAAACATTGAAATAGTTGATCATCATGAGCTAAATATTCTTAATTTAGCTCCATGAAATTAGATCAAAAATTCTTTGTCCCTTTTATGGCTGTTTGCGCAGTTGTATCGATGCTATTTATTGTAATCTCATCTTTCAATTTTAAGCATCAACAAGAAAAAGATTTCGCGGAGTATACCAGGAACAACAAAGAACTCTTAACACAGAGTCACCCATATGTTGGAAAGAGTGATAGTTTAACACTGGGTGAACTAACGGGTTCACCTACAGTTGTGTTTTTTTGGGCGTCGTGGTCAGACAAATCCACTGAGATCATGGAGGAGTTTGATGAATTCAAATCTACACACCCAGGTATAAACATTGTAGCTGCTGTTGTTAAAGATGCCACAGAAGAGGTTGAAAGTATTTTGCCTGAACACAATTTTATCTATATAGACGGGACCATACTTTTCAATACAATCAGAGTTCCGGGCATACCAAGTTACTTATTGCTTGATGATGAAGGTAGCCTGGTAAGTACACATGTGGGATATAAAAAAGGTCAGGTCTTAGAATATCTGCAATAGCTTATATGTCAGATTTAATCATATACAATGGAACCCTTATTTCAAGAGACGAACTTCCGTTATCTCATGAAAATAGAGGAATGATGTATGGAGATGGTTTTTTTGATACTCTAAGATCTTATAGTGGTAGGTTTTTACATCTCGAAGAGCATTTCACCAGGATACTGAAAACGGCTGGATATTTAGGCATTAATGTTCATTTTGAATTTGAAGACTTCAAATTTAAACTTATCGAACTGCTTGAAGCATCGAATCTTAGAGAAACAGACGCACTTGTGAGGGTTCAATGCTGGAGAGATGGAAGCAGGGGGTATTCTACCGGATCCAAAGAAGCAAATTGGGTTACTTCCAGTGAGTTATTAAGCATCTCTAAGGACAGTATTAGTCTTTCTTCAGTAAATACCAGAGCTATACCATCTAAGGCTTTAGAAAGGAAATTTAAGCTATCTAACGGGCTTAATTATATAGTTGCAGCACGAGAAGCAACTGAATCGGGTTCTGATGATGCTTTGATGTACACTATTGATGACAAGGTAAGTGAAACTACCATATCCAATATCTTTTGGGTCAAAGGGAATCAGGTATATACACCATCAGCAGATTGTGACTTACTTCCTGGAATTACGCGAAATATTATTATCGGAATAGTCAATGAGTCGGAAGGTCTGGATCTTTTGGAAGGTAATTTCACGAAAGAAAATATTATGGACTCTGAAGCGATTTTTTGTACGAATTCATTGCGGGAAATTAGGGCGGTACACCTGTTGGATGGAAAGAGTTTTGAAACGAATCACCCCATCTTGACTACGCTAAAAGACAGTTTTTCTTCCTATAAGCTTCGGGAACTAAAGTAATGTCTTTATTCAGGACAATTGAAGATGTATGGGAGTACCTGGATTCAATCCCCATGTTCCAAAAAACGGGAACCTCAGCTTCTAATTTTGGATTAAAGAACATCCAGGAGTTTTGCGATCAAATCGGAAACCCGGAAAAGGATTTTAAGAGTATTCATGTAGCCGGTACAAACGGAAAAGGTACAACCTGTAATTTGCTGGAAGCTGTTTACCAAAATGCGGGTTATAAAACGGGGATGTTTACCTCACCTCATTTATTAAAGTATAATGAAAGAGTCAGGATAAACGGGTCGGATGTATCAGATGAACTAATTCTGAAGTTTTTTCAGACTACAGAAAAGGAGTTAGCGGCCGTTCGTCTTACTTTTTTTGAGATAAGTACTGCACTGGCCTTTTGGGTGTTTTCAAAAGAAAAAGTGGATATTGCTATCGTCGAAACCGGACTTGGTGGTAGGCTCGACTCAACCAATATCATCAATCCGGAGCTATCAGTAATTACAAGCATTGGAATAGATCATGCTGAAATACTAGGTGATTCAAAAGAGGAGATTGCCCGGGAAAAAGCAGGGATTATTAAATCAAACACTCCGGTTGTAATCGGGAATGTATCCGGGAATGAATGTTTAGTTCTACTAGATAAAGCCAGGGAAATGAATAGTAAAGTGGTTCTGGTGTCTAATGGAAATCCATATTTTGAAAATGGGGTTGTACTTTTTCCTGGTACTAATGAACAGTTTAAAACACATCTTATTGAACCTGTAAATGCCTGGAACATTGCTTCGGTAAAGGCCATTATTGAGTTTATGCAGGAGCAATACCCGGTTTCGGTCCACGCTCAAAAAGAAGCTATTGAGAATTTCAAAGGCCTGGCGGCACGGTTCGAAAAACTGGTTCCAACATTGAATTGGTATTTTAGTGGAGCGCATAATAAGCAGGCCATAGACTCATTATTAGAGACAGTACGCTCTTTCACTCGAGGAAAAAAAATACTGATTTTCACATTGATGAAGGATAAAGTGAATTCAAGCATCTTAGAAGGGTTATCAGAGTTCGACAAAATTTATTTTTTTGAACAGGGCGGAGAAAGAGGGGCTAAAAAAGCAGACATAGATAGATATTTGTCCGTTCAACAAATCAACAATAAGAACCAACAAAAGATTTTAAACGAATTAAAGACAGAGTTAGTAATTTTTACAGGAAGTTTTTACTTTTACTCCACAGTAAAGCGTTGGTTGAATTAAATGAAACGAAAAACCAACAGCTATTTTACCCTTACCTGATTGAGTACTCATTTTAATTATCAAAAAAGATGGTTTGTTTACTCACCCCTAATTCAGTAAGAATAATTTTGCAATAGCACCAATTTTATATGTCAGATAATCAGACAGACAGTATTTCGGCTGGGGAGCTGGAATCCTTAAATTCAAAAAAACTTAGCGAACTTCAATCCATTGCTAAATCAGTTGGAGTTAAACGGGTTACAGGCGTTAAGAAACAAGATCTTATTGACCAGATTAAACAAAGCTCTGGTCAGGCTACACTTGAAATTCCTCCGAGAGAGAGTACCAGAGTTAGAAAGCCAAGGATTAAGAAAGAAATGGTACAGGTTCCAATTCCCGAACCAGAAGTACACGAACATGCGGAACCTGTGAGGGAGGTAGAGCCAGCTGAGATCAAAGTAAAGCTGAAAGAGCCTGTTCAAGAAACCAGCCAGAAAGAATCTGAGATGGTGAGTTATGGTGATCATTCTCATATCGTTTCATATAAGAAGAAAGAAGAAGAGAAGAAGCCGAACCCAAAAAAGAACAACAAGAATAACAATCGACGGAATCAGAACAATCGAAAGCACCATGAGCATGAGCAGCTTCCGGTATCTGACGCTCCTACTTTAAAAGAACGCCTTGAAGAAATAGAGCCGAAATTAGGTCCATACCTGGTTAATGAAGGTACTCTTGAAATTCTACCAGATGGTTATGGTTTTCTTCGTTCTTTGAATTATAACTACAAAGCCAGTCCTGATGATATTTATGTATCACCTTCTCAAATTAAGAGATTCAGATTACGTCAGGGTGATTGTGTAATTGGTATTATTCGTCCTCCAAAAGTAGGAGAGAGATATTTTGCACTACTTAGGGTTGAAGGTGTAAACGGGCGTATTCCAACCGATATGGATGACAGGGGGGAGTTTGATGATTTACTTCCAATCCATCCTGATAAAAGATTTAAATTGGAATATTTGCCAAATGAATATTCAACGCGGTTTATTGACTTGTTTGCGCCATTAGGAAAAGGGCAGAGAGGCCTTATAGTAGCACAGCCTAAGACAGGGAAGACCACTATTCTCCGTAATATCGCGAATGCGGTAGCAACCAATCATCCTGAGACAAAAATTCTGATTCTTCTTATTGATGAACGTCCGGAAGAAGTAACAGAAATGGAACGTAGCGTAAAAAGCGCAGAAGTTGCGGCGTCAACCTTTGATGAAAAACCAGAAAATCATATTGGGCTTTGCGAGATAGTATTCGAGAAAGCTAAACGTCTTGTAGAAAGCGGGCATGATGTACTTCTGCTTCTAGATTCTATTACAAGGCTTGCACGAGCATATAATGTTGGTGCAAACAATAAAGGACGCACTATGACTGGTGGTGTGGACTCTGAAGCTTTAAAGATTCCTCGTCAACTGTTTAGTTCAGCAAGAAATCTTGAACACGGGGGTTCATTAACAATTATAGCTACAGCTTTAGTTGAGACAGGTTCCAGGATGGATGATGTGATCTTTGAAGAATTCAAGGGTACAGGTAACATGGAAATTGTGCTGGATCGCAGAATTTCAGAGCGTCGTATCTATCCGGCTATCGATATTTTCAAGAGTGGAACCCGTCGTGAAGAGCTACTTGTCTCAGAGGCAGAGCGAGAAAAAGTAGTATTACTTCGACGATACCTCACCAATATGAATTCTTTCGAAGCAGCAGAATTCCTGATTGATAAGGTTAAAGGAACCAAGAATAACGAGGAATTCCTTATTTCAATGAATAAGTAATTTTTAAAGGCCTCTCCTTAAGGATTGGCCTTTATTTCTTTATATCGGATTATCCCATTCCCCTGGTTGATAAAAGTAATTCCATCTTCACCTTTGTGTATTCCCGGAGAGGTTCTCCAGTTATGCAAAAAGGCTATATCAGTTTTTTGATATGAAGTTGCTGTCTTCCTATATACACTGATAGTCATACCCTGGGCAACAAATATATTACCTGAGGCATCAACACTTATTGTGCCTCCTTCAACTCTATTATGGTAACGATTTATGTTATCAATTTTCTCTTCGCGAAAATTACCACTCTTATTTTCGGTAAAAACTCTGATACCCTTTCCATCCAGTAGATAAATCTTTCCTTCTTCGTCGATATCAAGACTGGCTTTGTCGTACCATCCATCAGTTTTTGAAATCTCAATTTCATTATAGCCGGCGCCTCTTTTCTTATACATCCGAAAACTTCTACCGTCAATTACAAACACATTCCCATTAGAATCGACTTTGATGTCAGGACCTTCCCGCCATCCGTCAGTTTTACCGATCTTGGTTTCTTTGTAGGTGCCGTTGCTGTTAGGAGAGAATTTTCGAACTCCTTTTCCATCAATAGAGTATATGTTGCCATTATTGTCGATATCAATACTAGCTCCATCTCTCCAGCCATCTGTATTTCCGATTTTAATCTCGGTGTAGGTATTGTTTACTTTCCTGAACTCACGAAGACCATTCCCGTCAATCAGAAAGATATTTTCATTTTGATCTACTACTATATCTGGAATCTCTCTCCAGCCGTCTGATTTTCCTATAGTTTTTTCGATATAAGTATGACCTTCAGTAGGAGTAAAAGATCTTAATCCTTTTCCATCAACAGTATAAATTACACCTGATGGGCTTATGTCAAGGCTGGTTCCATCTCTCCAACCATCGGTTGGTGCTATTTTTGAGGCTTCAAATTGGTCTTCCGCATAATACTCTTTCATGGCTTGAGGAAATAAAGCGCAGTTGGAGAGTAGAACTAAAAAGAATAGTAGTAGTGGGGTAGATTTTAAAGTCATGGCTCGTAGGGTTAAGGTGTTGTTTAATTTACCTTAAGAAACGAGCATTTTATTTTTATAAAAATGACATGAAAATGTTAAACAGAACAGTAAACTACTGGGCGACACTAATTTGTTAAGCCCGGAGAAGTTAAAAGCGATTTTCTATAAGGACTATTTTCAAGGACATACCTCATTCGTGAGACCTGGTCGTTTGTAAATATATTCATAGTCTTATCTTTAGCATAATCCATGTAGTTTCCAGTCATAGCAGCTTCTCCACAAGTAGGATTAACGGCTTTATCTACTGCTGGTGTATCATCACAGAAATCGTTCGTAGCACACTTTCCAGTGCCCCAGGGATGTAACACGCCTAGATAGTGCCCGATTTCATGAGTAAGGGTTCTGCCAAGATTATAATCAGACGGGATAGAAGATTCGCCAAAATGAGCGGCATTTATCGATATACCTTCACGGGATTCAGGTTCTCCTTTCAGGAAGTAATCAGAACCTGGTAAATCTGTTTTAGGCCCGGTTGCTTGTCCCAAAATAAGTCCTACAAGATTATCAGCAAAAGGCTCAGTCCACACATTTAAATAGTGTTCAGGGTTCCAATAGCTTAAAGAAGCCATATATTCGAAATTATGGAATTGAATAGGTTTTCCACTTTCTAACACATCGATACGAACAATACCGTTAGTTTTATTTCCTTCAGGGTCTTTTTTAGCTAATATGAATTCTATTTGTGCATCAGCTCCATCAGGGTGATTATTAAAACCTCTTGTATTTTCTTTTCTTCGGAAATCTTCATTAATAACCCTTATTTGGCTTTCTATTTGTTCATCAGATAGATTGGTGCCTTCACCAATGGGTTCTCCCAAATGAAGAACATGAACTACTATTGGGATGGTATATATTTCAGATATTGGTTTTTCATCTGGTATTTCAGGAGAAGTTGTATTTTCAGATTTACAGGCCAGGAAGACCAGAATAAAACTTAACAGTGTTATTTTTAGGGATTCTCTTTTATTCATCTCTTTATTTCTTATTGAATAGTTGTCATGTTTTGACTTCAATAAATTAGAGAGTTGTATCACAAAGTATAAATAGACAATAGGTGAACAGTTTATAAAAACTAATACAAAAAGGTCTATTTCAGGTACACTCGCTTACCTGTTTTTGCACTTCGAATAGCAGCGTCCAGGATTTCCATCACAATCATATTGTTTTCGAGTGATGACAAATCATAGGCGGGTAAAGTAATTTCGTTTCTAATTACCGCAGCGAAAAGGGCAAATGGATCATCATAGGGAGAAAGGAGTTCATTTAGGGTTTCCTTTTGTTCAGCTTCATTCTCACTTAATCGGTACCTGATGTCGGAGCGGTTGTCACTTATTATATATCCGGTTTGCCCATATACCTCCATGTCCTTTCTATTAAAAGGCCAGTTCCATGATGCCTGGATAATTCCTTGCATTTCTGGATATGTGAGTACGATTGTAGCTTCATCATCTACTTTCGTATATATTTCTGGTTTGATCGTTTGCGTAACAGCGAAAACAGATTCAGGCTTTTCTCCTCCTTTAAGCCAGGTGATCAAATTGGCACCGTAACATCCAAAATCAGTAAGTGCACCAGCTCCGTTTTGAACCGGATCGATAAGCCATTCCAGGAACTCCTGGTTTACACCAATTTCTGCCGGACCTTTATGACCATCATGAACCACAATCTTTCTCAGATCACCAATTTCACCCTTTTTTGCCATTTCAAAAGCTTTATGATTGGTAGGGTACCAGGTAGTCTCATAATTTGTTAGAAGATGAATATTATGTTGTTCAGCAAGCGCCTTCATCTTATGTGCATGATCAAGGCTTACAGCTAAAGGTTTTTCAACCATTACATGTATTCCCAATGGTGCAGCCTTTTCAACAACCTCAAGATGCTCATAAATTGTACCAAAAGCGGTTATAGCCTCCGGATTAGTGGCTGTAATCATGTCTTCCATTGTATCAAATACGATATCCATTGAATAACCATGCTGATCTGCATAACGTTGAGCAAGTTCTTTGTTAGGTTCTACTATACCTACAATTTCAATGTCTCCGCGGTCTGGTCGTCCCAGAATCCAGTGAACATGTGTATGAGTTAATCCTACTACTCCAACTTTAAGAGGTTCAATAGTTTGAGCTTCTGATAGCGTACTGCCAGAAATGCTTATAAAGAAGAGAAAGAGAAGTATTGTTTTTAAATGTGAGAAAGGCATATATCTAAATGCTATTAAGTGTGCTTATGATTAACCGGATATAGTACTTCACTGAACTTCTTCGAGTGCAAATTTCTTATCCCCGTCAAGAATTAACTTGCCAGCTTTGGCATGAATCGAATGATAGAAGAGGAGAGTGGCTTCTTCTTTAAGTGCCTGTCGAAGCAAGAGTGTTTTTGCTTTTTTTGATTGGATAGGATCTATATCCATCGACCTCATTTCATAATGGTTCAAATGGGCTTCACTTGGAAGCAGGTCTCCAAGGTAGTACGCAGTTTCTCCGCTATCCTGGATTTTAATGATTTGATGTCCAGGAGTATGTCCTCCGGTTCGAATTAATGTTATCCCAGGAAAGAGCTCATAGTATTGATCGGTAATTAGCACAAGTCTTTCTTCTGCATAGAGTTTATATAATTCATCCAAATCATAATTGGCTCCAAAAACAGGATTTTCTTCCTGGACTCTTTGTACAGCATAGTGCCATTCCAGCTTTTGAACAAAGTAATGAGCGTTAGGAAGTGTCGCCTCAGTGATGGCAGATTCATTCACAAAAGTTGATCCTGCAGCATGGTCAAAATGAAGGTGAGAAAGTACTACATGAGTTACATCTTCGGTTGAGAGTCCAAAGATGTCAAGGTTTGTTTTCAGGTTAGAGGTGTCAGTGTACGAGCTTTTTGAATCAAGTCCCCAACCGAGTCCCGTATCCAGAAGAATAACCCTGTTTTCGTCTTTGATCAGAATAGGGTCAATCCCGACATGGATAGAGTTAGAATAGCTAGTAGTGTCTTCTTTTTTGGATGTTATAGTAGAAGCATTCATTTTTTGGAAAATTCCATCTTCAAACACTTCAAAAATACCTTCACTAAGTTGTTCTATCTCAAATCGACCGATTTTCATTAATGCGAATGGCTCTAACTTTTTTTGTGTTTCGAAATTAATATTACAGCTAATTTCATTTCCTAAACAACTTAATAAATCTTCTCTTTCATGCAATTCATTTTATCTTTATCAGTATGAGTAAATACGATGCTATTATTATCGGATCGGGCCATAATGGGTTAACTACGGGGTGTTATCTTGCAAAAAACGGGTATAAAGTTTTAGTACTTGAGCGCAGAGATACAATTGGTGGGGCCGTTTGTACCGAAACGATGTTTAAATCTGACCAAAATCCTAATGGGTTTAAAATGGATGTTGGTTCTTCTGTTCATATCATGATTCATCAAACAGGAATCATAGAAGAACTTGAGTTGACCAAGTATGGTTTGGAATACATCGATATGGACCCAATTATGTCGTATCCGGCTCCAACAGGGAAAGGGGTGATACACTTCTGGAAAGATGTAGATCGAACCTTAGAATCGATTTCTAAAGTAGCCCCGGAAGATGTGAAGAACTACAAAGAGTTCATTGATTTCTGGGGAAAGATCAATAAGGGTGTTCTAAAAGCATTTATGACTACCCCAACAACAGGAGGTATTGTCACTGAAATGGCAAAAGCCCAGATTCGTGATGGAGCTATGTTTAAGAAAGGAGAACAACAGGCAGGTCTCCAGAAGATCCTATCCAGCTACGGAAAGGTTGTAGATGACGCTTTTGATAATCCATATATGAAAGCGGCATTGCTTTGGTTTGCAGCTCAATCCGGTCCGTTACCAGATCATTCAGCAACTGGCGATTTCGCAGGCTGGCAATCCATGCTTCATGAAAGTGGTGCAAAGCATCCTAAGGGCGGAAGCGGGATGTTGACACAGGCGATGAAGAACCTCATAGAGTCACATGGTGGAGAAGTAAAATCCAATCAGCCAGTTAAAAAGATAATTATAGAAAACGGTCAAGCTATTGGTGTGCAAACAGATGAAGGAGTTGAATATAGAGCTCCAATTATAGTTTCTAATGCTCACGTACAAACCACGATGATGAAAATGGTTGGAAGGGAACATTTGGGCGATTCCATGTTTAAGAAGGTTGAAAACATAAATGTTGGTAATGGTTTTGGGATGGTGATTAGATGTGCGGTTGAAGAACTACCGCAATACACAGCAGCTCCAGATGATCCATTTATCCATAACGGAATACAGCTGATGGCACCATCTGTACAATACATGCACAATGCTATTGGCGATTACATGCAAAAGAAACCACCAGAAAAACCTGCAGCACTAGCAATGACCTTTTCCAAGATTGATCCGGAAGTAGCACCTGATGGAAAACATACCATGTTTGTTTGGGCACAATGGCATCCATATGAGTTGGCAAATGGTGTGAAATGGGATGATATCCGTGAAAGAGAAGCACAGAAAATCTACGATGTAGTAGTTGATTATGCGCCTAACATGAAGGACAAACTCATTGACTGGTACATTCAGAGCCCCTTAGATATTGAGAGGAAACATGGCTTGTTAAAAGGAAATGTAATGCATGTTGAAATGAGTTTTGACCAAATGTTTATGTTTCGCCCGATACCGGAAATGAGCAGGTATGAAACCCCGATTAAAAACTTATATCTTTCAAGTGCATCTTGCCATCCGGGAGGAGGAGTATTTGGAGCAGCTGGACATAATGCAGCGCAGGTAATATTGAAGAAATCAAAAAAGAAAAAGTGGTTTAGTTGAACTCAAAAGCAGTAATACATTTATCAAAGGTAGATCATAATCTAAAAGCAATAAGTTCCAGGTTAAAGGCTGGAGTTAAAAAAATGGCTGTTGTAAAGGACAATGGGTATGGCCATGGGATGGAAGAAATATCCATTCATATCAAAGACAAAGTAGAGTGGTTTTGTGTGGCAAGAGCTGAGGAAGGGAAAAAACTCAGAGAATCAGGTATTCAAAACCCAATACTGGTTTTCGAATCACCGCGAAAAAGTACGGTTGATTTATACGTGAAATATAATCTTACGGCTACCCTGGCGGATATTTCTATATTGAATATTTTAAAAACGGGTACACAATTTCATATCAATATCGATACAGGTATGAGAAGATTGGGGATACTTCCGGAAGATATTTCCAGGCTTAGAGCAGAGCTATCAAAAGCTAAAGATTTAGAATGTACGGGGATTTATACACATTACTTTAAAGCAGATGATCCTGGTAATAAGGAAGTGGAAAGTCAGCTGGAATCATTTAAAGATATACGAAGTGAGTTTCCTTCAGAATGGATGACACATACTGCCAATACGGGTGGGATATTTCACTATCAACATCTTGATTTACAATTTGATGCAGTACGTCCGGGAGTGTGTCTGTATGGGTTTGGAGCCGGAGCTGTAACTGTGAACGAACTTGATCCGATACTAGATTGGAAATCCTTCTTAATGCAGGTAAAGAGAGTTAAAAAAGGTGATTCTGTGAGTTATGGAGCACGGTGGATTGCACCTGAGGATGGTTTTATAGGAGTTATCCCATCGGGGTATAGTGATGGAATTCCCAGAAGGCTAGGGGGGAAATTTAAAGTGATGATTGATGGTAAACTTTTTCCGCAGATCGGAACCATCAGTATGGATTACATGATGGTATACCTGGAAGACCAGGAGTTTGAAGCTGGGACTGAAGTTTATTTGCTAAAAGGAACCGAACTAAGTGCAACAAACTGGGCTGAATTATCAGAGACGATTCCTTATGAGATCACAACGAATATTAAAGAAAGTGTAAAAAGAGAGTTTATCTAAGAGCCTAGTAAAGAATTTCGTCCAGCTCAATATCATAGATAACGGTATCTATAAAAACACTTTGGCTTGGTGGAATTACTAACACCCTTTGTTCACCTTCTTTCATGCCTAGAATTCCCTGAACAAAACCTTCTCCACGAGAATTAACACCCTGCTCATCATTGTAAGAGCCAATATTGTTAAAGATGGAAGAGGAAGTTTTTCCATTCACAAATGAGCTTTGGAAGATAGTACCATCCAGATCTCTGGCGGTAAAGAATAAGCGAATGTTATCTCTGATACCAACTTCGAAAGGCCCAGCACCTTCCTTGATAACATAATAAATAAGCCCGCTTTCATTAACTACTTTACTAATGGCTTGTGTAGTATCGGGTAGATCAGGGGCATCAGAGTAATCAATGGTGAAATTAGTATTATTAGTATCACACGCTGAAATAACCAGGATAGCTGAAAGCGTTAGTAGGAAAATCTTCGAAATTTTAGGAGCAGACATTAAATAAGATTCTTGAACAGTTTTAAGATCGGTTACTTAACCAATTCTTAAGAGTTTTATTATTTATTTTTTAATCCTCAAAATATAAGGCTTGATGAAATTAAAAGCCTGATTCAAAGTGAGAAAAGATTTCAGGGCTTAGCTTACCTTGATTAAGCTTCACCAAATGCTTTTTTCAATTCTTTTTCCCTTCTTTTTCCGGCAATACGACTCACCCAAATTGAAAACTCATAAAGAACCAACAGTGGCATAGCTATTAAGACCTGAGAAATAGGTTCTGGTGGAGTTAAAAGAGCTGCAACCACCAGGCACAGGATGATGGCATGCCGTCTGTATTTTCTTAAGAACTCAGGAGTAAGAATTCCAATCTTAGAAAGGGCATAGCTAAGAATAGGGATTTGAAAAATGATACCGCAAGACAAAACCCACATAGCCAGAGAACCAAAGTATTCATTGATATCAAAATCGTTTCTTACAATACCTGAAGCCGAGATATTGAAAGTAGCAAAGAACTGTAGTGCAAATGGAACAAGGATCAGATATCCAAAGGCAACACCTGTTAAGAAGAAAACAGTGATGAAGAAAGTACTGGAAATAGTTTTCCACTTTTCTTTTGTTTCAAGAGCAGGCTCTACGAAAGACCAGATTTGATAAAAGAAAACTGGTGAACCAATCAAGAATCCTGAAACGAATAGCATTCCCCAATAAGTAAAGAATTGACCGGGAAGTTTCCTGCTTTGGAGTGTCAGGTCAATAGCATCTACTCCGATGAACTTATACATGAAGAAGCCAGATTTGGTGGGTCCAAGGAGCACTTCGTCAATAATAAAACCGGAAAAGATAGCAGCAACAATTACGCCAGCCACTACACCTAACATACCTTTGATGATTCTCCATCTAAGTTCTTCCAAATGTTCTAAAAAGGACATTTGATCAGTTCTGTCAGGTGGTTTTACTGCTTTAGGAGGAGTAGCCCCCATAATTTGTCTTTCTTCGTTGGCCAAGTGTTTACTCTATGCGTTTACGAAATCGTAAAGTGGGTATCGGTCACAAAGTGCTTCAACTTCACCAGTTACCTTTCTATGGATATCCTCATTGGTTGGATCCTGAAGTACTTTATCAATAAGAACAGCGATGTATTCAAAATCAGCTTCTACTAAGCCACGTGTGGTCATTGCCGGAGAACCAATTCTAATTCCAGAAGTTACAAAAGGACTTTCAGTATCGAATGGTACCATATTCTTGTTTACCGTAATTGCAGAATGCCCGAGAGCTTCTTCTGCAATCTTACCGTTCAGGCCTTTATTTCTCAGGTCGATAAGTATGAGATGGTTATCTGTACCACCACTTACAATATTATATCCAAGCTCCATGAATTTAGCAGCAAGAGCGCGTGCATTTTTCTGAGTCTGAATTTGGTACTCTTTGAAAGAATCTTGTAATGCTTCACCATAAGCTACTGCTTTAGCAGCTACCACATGCATAAGTGGCCCGCCTTGAGTTCCGGGGAACACTGCTGAATCAAATACTTCACTCCAGTTTTTTACACGTCCGGATTTTGGAGCCACAACTCCAAGTGTGTTTTCTCCATCCTTACCCACAAGTATCATTCCACCACGAGGTCCTCGTAAAGTTTTATGTGTTGTTGTAGTTACAACATGAGCGTGGGGTAGAGGATCATTCAGAATACCGGTAGCGATCAAGCCAGCGGTATGAGCCATATCCATCCATAATAAGGCACCTACTTCATCTGCGATACTTCTGAAAGCTTGGTAATCATAATCGCGTGAATAGGCTGAGGCACCAATTGAAATCATTGTTGGATTAACAGCTTTTGCTTTGTCCCGGATCATATCCATATCAAGACGACCAGTTTCTTTCCCAACACCATAGAATTCAGGTTTAAAATAAATCCCGGAAAAGTTTACATGAGAACCATGAGTTAAATGACCACCATGCGATAAATCAAAGCCTAATAGAGTGTCACCAGGCTTCATACAGGCAAGGTAAACGGCTGCATTAGCTGTAGCTCCGGAATGAGGCTGAACATTTACCCAATCTGCTCCAAACAATTCCTTAGCCCGGTCTCTGGCTATGTCTTCAACAACATCGGCATATTCACAGCCACCGTAATATCTCTTTCCAGGATAACCTTCAGCATACTTATTGGTAAGAACACTGCCATTTGCTTGTAGTACAGCGCGTGTTACAAAGTTCTCTGAAGCAATAAGTTCCAGGTTTTTATTTTGACGATTGGTTTCCTTTTCCAGTAAGTCAAATATCTTAGGATCTTGTTCCTGAATAGATTTCATTAACTATTGTCTTTTTGTGTTAGTGATTCAATTTTTTCAACCCGACGATTATGTCTGCCGCCTTCAAACTCTGTATTAAGCCAGGCAGTTACAATTCCTTCAATCTGAGATTCATCCAATTCACGTCCGGGCAAACAAATGATATTTGCATTATTGTGAAGCTTAGTCATTTCAGCTACCTGCTCGTTATAAACCAGGGCAGCACGTACTTTTGGGTATTTATTAGCTGTCATACACACACCTTGTCCGCTTCCGCATAAAATGATTCCTTGCTCATATTCCCCGGAATCAACTTTTTCAGCTACCTGAACAGCAAAATCAGGGTAGTCAACAGAGTCTTCGGTGTGGGTGCCAAAATCAACCGGTGTATGCCCAAGTTTTTCAAGAATCTTCTTAGTGATAGTCTTTGCCGGAAAACCTGCGTGATCGCTCGCTATTGGGATGATCATTACACTTAATTTTGGATGAATGATTAGGCAACAAATATCTTCAAATTTTAGCTTAGATTAAAGCGAACAATTATGTTATTCCAAACGATTCAACAAAAGAGAATTTGAGTTATCAAAAAGAACTGGAAATTGCTAAAAAAGCGGCTAATGAAGCAGCTCTGGTAATTAGGGCATTTAGTGAGAACGAGAACTTTAGAATTCAGTTAAAAGGCAAAAACGACCTGGTTACTGATGCAGACCTGGCTTCTGAAAAGAAGATTCTGGAAATCATTAATGCAGAGTTTCCTGAAGACCAGTTTTTAGCAGAGGAGTCGAATCAGTATTCGGAGTTGCCAAAAGGCCGGGTTTGGATTATCGATCCCATTGATGGAACAACCAATTTTGCACATGGTTTTGCTCCTTACTGTATTTCAATTGCTTTGTGGGTAGATGGAGTTCCAAAAGTTGGCTTAGTTTTAGAAGTAGCTCATAATGAATTGTTTTTTGCCGTAGAAGGAGAGGGAGCTTTTTTAAATGATCAGAAGCTGTTCATTTCTCAAATCACTGAACCAGGCAAGTCACTTTTAGCAACAGGCTTTCCTTACAGTGTTTTTCATTTAGTGGATCAATACCTGAATCTGCTTAAAAGCCTGATGCAAAAAACACATGGCATCAGGAGAGCGGGAGCAGCATCTTACGACCTCTGTTGTGTTGCAGCAGGAAGAGTAGAAGGCTTCTTTGAATACGGATTAAGTCCCTGGGATGTAGCCGCGGGTTCTATAATTATTAAAGAAGCAGGTGGAGACGTTACAGACTGGAATGGAGGTAGAAACTGGTTGTTTGGGAAACGTATTATAGCTGGAAATACAGGAATTATATCTTTCCTTCAAAACGAAGTCCAGGATAATTTCAGTAAAAATGAGATTATTGAATAGAGTTTTTAGTTTTACCCGATGAATAGACCTAAAGCAGAAAATTATGAATGACAGAAATGTTGCTGTTGGGATAGTACAATCGAGTTGTTCAGAACATCCTGATACGAATGTAGCCGAGACTGCAAAAAAAATCAGGAAAGCCGCAAAGAACGGAGCTCAAATCATTTGTCTTCAAGAGCTTTTCAGGTCACTCTATTTCTGTGATGTTGAAGATTATGATAACTTCAAATTAGCTGAACCCGTACCTGGCCCAACAACTGAAAGCCTCTCAAAACTAGCAGCTGAACTTGGAGTCGTAATTATTGCTTCCTTATTCGAAAAGAGAGCTGAAGGCCTCTATCACAATACCACAGCTGTATTAGATGCAGATGGAACCTATCTGGGCAAGTACCGGAAAATGCATATTCCGGATGATCCGGGTTATTTCGAAAAATTCTATTTCACCCCGGGAGACTTAGGCTATAAAGTATTCAAAACTAAGTTTGCAACAATAGGGGTTTTAATCTGTTGGGATCAATGGTATCCCGAAGCTGCAAGAATTACTTCCTTAATGGGGGCTGAAATGTTGTTCTACCCAACAGCCATTGGCTGGGATGAGTCACAAGATGAGGAAACAAACGACGAGCAATTTCAGGCCTGGCAAACCATTCAGAAATCACATGCCGTAGCCAATGGAATACCCGTAATTTCGGTGAATAGAACAGGAAAAGAAGAAGGAATGAACTTCTGGGGTGGATCATTTATCACCAATGCCTTTGGGAAAGTTGTATTCCAGGCGTCGCACGATAAAGAAGAAGTCCATGTGGAATCTATTTCAATGAAGAGTTCCAATGAGTACCGTACGCACTGGCCCTTTTTAAGAGATCGTCGGATCGACACCTATCAACCCATTACCAAAAGATTTTTGGATGATGAAGATGAATTGGATTGAAGCTCCAAAAGACTGGGTGAATGAACCGGACTTTAATGAGATTCCCGCAGAACATGGGTATTACTTCCCGGCTGAGTTTTCTGACCATGAAGCTACATGGCTAAGCTGGCCACATAACCCTGAAACCTGGCCTGGAAAAATTGAGAAGATATTTCCTATGTATTGTGAGTTTATAAAGCTGGTTTCAGAAGGGGAGAAAGTAAAAATCAATGTCAGGGATAAGGAAATGGCTGAAGAAGCCTTTTCTATGATCCAGAAAACTGGCGCTCATATGAACCAGGTTTACTTCTTTGAAAATCCAACCAATGATGCTTGGTGCAGGGATCATGGCCCAGCTTTCCTGATAAATAAAGATTCATCCAAACCAAAGATGATTGTAGATTGGGGATATAACGCCTGGGGCGGGAAATATCCTCCTTTTGATTTAGACGAGGTAATCCCAACACGGATCGGAAACCAGTTGAAAATTCCGGTAGCTCACGCCAACATTGTAATGGAAGGGGGCTCGGTAGATTTCAATGGAAAAGGAACAGTACTGACTACTATATCCTGTTTGCTGAATAAGAACAGAAACCCACAGCTATCTAAAGAAGCGATAGAGGAATACCTCAGAAACTATTACGGGGTTACGAATATTCTTTGGTTAGGGGATGGAATAGCAGGAGATGATACTGATGGACATATTGATGATATCACACGATTTGTGAATGAGTATACAGTGGTAACTGTAGTTGAAGAAAACCGGGATGATGAAAACTACTCCCTTCTGCAAGAGAATCTGGAACTTTTGAGAAGTATGAAGCTTGAGAGTGGTGAGCCAATTCAAATCATTGAATTGCCTATGCCAAAGCCTGTGTTATATGAAGGACAAAGACTACCAGCTTCATATGCCAATTTTTATATCTCGAATAAATATGTGATAGTCCCAACCTTTGAGGATGAAAATGATGAGGAAGCGATCTCTATTCTTCAGAGCTGTTTCCCGGAGCGAGAAGTAGTAGGACTAAACTCGATAGATATTATCTGGGGACTGGGTTCATTTCATTGTTTGAGCCAGCAGGAGCCTTCTTATACTTAAACGTTAAAATTACTATTACTAATCAGTAATAGTAATTTTAACTTCATATTGATCAATACCTTTAATCTTTTCCTTAGTAATAGCATCCAAAGGTTGGATCTTTAGTTTGCTAATACCTTTATCAATAGCTTGAATTTGAATAGCTCTTGGTAGGGATAAACCATCAGTATCATCAAGATTTTTCTTACTAATGATAGGGTCATTCTCAAAATAAATATGAAAATCAATGAACTCTGTATCCTTAATAAATGGAATACGGGGTAACTTAATAATCTGTAAATCTCCTTTTTTAAGTTCTATATCGGATTGTTTATTTTCATTTAATATTTGAGAAATCAATTTTTTATTCATTACTCATGTCAAAGTTAACTTCCTTAACAATATATCCATACTTAATGTATTTTCTTATATAATCATAGGATAGATATCTATAACCGTTAATTCCATCAGCAGATCCCCAACTGTTTTTTAAAATGAAATAGGGCTCTAATTCTGTTCTGTCATATCCAACCATAAGCATAGCGTGGCCACCTCTAGATGCTAATGGGTTTCCATATATATCCAAAATAACATCATGAACTCCATTAGTATCAGGTCTTCCCCAAGCTACATGTGTACCTATGACAATATCATAACCTTGAGAAAGTATGCACTCTAAGTAGTCAGTATTAGCAATAGAAGGACCATAGTAGCCTATTTTATCAATAATAGAATAGTCTTTAATCCCGAAGGTAGCGTTAGTTTGAACAGGACTACTAGGTACAAAACTACAATTCCTATTGACAGTTTGCTGGTCTTCATAAGGTAATAGATTCTCAACGCAGACTCCTCTTCGTTTTAAGTATTTAGCGGAAGAAGTTGTTCTCAATCCACTATCACACTGGTCTCTATTCTCAAAATCCATATATGACCAATTTGCAAATTGTTCTGAAAGGTCTAAATCGAGCCCTTTTCTTTTTGCAATAGCCTCCAAGCAAGCAAGAGAAGCAAAGCAAACACATGTTCCTCTATTAAGTTGGTTTTTGATTGGGGTTTGGTAGTTTCTGTTATCTACATTTGGAAGCAAATTATCACAAGAGAACTGATTTGTTTCCAAATCCCAAAACGGTGGAGATTTATAGGCTTTCTCTTTTTCATTAGCATCAAGTTCATCTCTTTCATTAAAAGAGTCTAAAGGGACTAGATGGTCATTTATTTTTATTCCAAATTGGTCTTCTCCAATTTGTTCATACAACAATAAGTCATCTTCTGTAGCTGTTCGTTTATTTTCAAATCTCTCATATATTTTTGAAGCTTTCATAATAGCATTAATTTAGTTTTAAACATTAAGGTTTGATCAGATTGGGCAAGTTTTATCAATTCCATATTTAAATAAATATGCAATTAGCCCTATTAATATTGGTAGTACTAAAGCTGGAATACCGCTTGCGAAAGCTGGTATTAATGCAATTAAGACTGCTTTAATGATTTCTTTTCCATCTAAGTTTTCCATTCCTCTTACAACGTTGCAGAATATCTTTTTAACTTTTGAGCGAAGTTTTTGAAAATTTAATTTCAGAGACTCTGACAAGTCTTTCTGGATCGATTGTTCAGACAACTTAAATGCGAAATTTGTTTCTTGAAACATGAAATCTGTCTCTAAGTCACTTTTCTCAAGAGTTTTATCAAAATTTTTGCTAGAGATTAGGTGTTGAATATCTGGGTTAAAAAGATTCCTATCTATATAGTTTTCAATATTAAATTTCTCTCGTTCAGCAAGTGATTTCGCTTCGTTTTCTATATAAAAGATCCAATCGTCCGTAATATCTTCTTCCGATTTAAATAGTATCTCACTCATATTAGTTCTACTAGTTAAAGTTTATTACAGTATTTAATAGATGGAAAGAAGAATTGAACTACACAGTTATGTGGTTTGTGAGATGTGTAAAAGTAAACTCCTAATGATTTCTTTTACAGTAGTAAGAGGAACAATATTTACGGGTTTAGGATCTTTTCACTATTTGATCCAGCAGGAGCCATTTTACCTAGGATAGTTCTAATCCTGAATATTTCACTCTTAAGAAGTCAAAAATCTTACTAGGCAGAATATTCAAATCTGCATTTTGCTCAAGACATAACGAAATATGACCTGCGGGAAGGGACTTAACCAATTGGAAAAAATTCCCATATCCAATAATCAGATAATTGAGTCCTCCACAATCGATATTTCCTCTTTGAGTAGCCAGTGTTAGTAAGGTTGGATTCACCAGTAATTCTTCAAACTTGTCTGTGTCTCCTGAAGAACTATTCGCTGTACTCTTTTTTTGTCTAAATATCAGCTCTTCATCAAGGTATAATGCTACATATCTGATCTCTGAGAACTCATCAAAGAGTGTATTTATAATGTTTTCCGTGTTCATTTAATCCATTGAATAATTTAAAAAGCTACATCAAGAAAACTGAAACGTGTGCAAAAATTGACAATGAAATAGTAGCTAAAGATGAACCCCTTAATTTGTAGACACATTAAGAAAATATCGTTACTAATCAAATGTCACAGAATAGAACAGAAAACGCTATCAATTCAACCAAAACTGTAAGCCTGTGTAACAAGTTTATACAAGAATTGACTTCAAAATGTATCAAAAAAGCGCTACCATTACAGCACACTTAGTTCGCAATTCTAATAAGGAAAAAGTAGCTGTTAAATGAGTTCTCACTTTGAATTAAACGAGGTTACCCGAAAGCTTCCCAAGCACTTACACAAGTTCATTGTTCGCCAACCTTACGAAGATTACACTGCTCAAAACCAGGCAGTATGGCGTTATGTGATGCGCCTGAATGTGGATTATTTAACAAAAGTAGCACATGGATCCTATGTTGACGGTTTAGCAAAAACCGGAATTACAGTAGATGATATTCCCCGAATGGAAGGGATGAACAGAATTTTAAAAGAAATAGGCTGGGCTGCTGTTTCAGTAGATGGTTTTATTCCACCGAATGCCTTTATGGAGTTCCAGGCTTATAATGTACTAGTGATTGCATCGGAGATGAGAACTATCGATCATGTTGAATACACTCCGGCGCCTGATATTATACATGAAGCAGCAGGGCATGCCCCGATTATTGCAAACCCTGAATATGCTGAGTACCTGAGAAGGTTTGGTGAAATTGGAAGCAAGGCAATTTCATCTTCAAAAGATTATGAAATGTATGAAGCAATTCGGTTATTGTCGATTTTGAAAGAAGATCCTAACTCAACTCAGCAGGAAATTGACAGAGCCCAGGAAGCGGTTGAGTATTTGCAGGATAATATGGGAGAACTTTCCGAGATGGCTAAAATCAGGAACCTGCATTGGTGGACGGTTGAATATGGCCTTATTGGAGATGTAGATAATCCAAAGATTTACGGGGCAGGACTATTGTCATCAATAGGAGAAAGTAAAGGATGTTTAAAACCTGAAGTAAAGAAGCTTCCCTATTCTGTTGAAGCTGCCTATCAGAACTTTGATATCACCAAACCACAACCTCAATTATTTGTCACTCCGGATTTTGCTTTTCTAAGCCAGGTACTGGAAGAATTCGCAAATACAATGGCGATCAGAAATGGAGGAATTGAAGGAGTAGAAAAACTAATAGACTCAAAGAGCCTGGGAACTATCGAATTAAGTACAGGAATCCAAATCTCAGGAAACTTTACAGATGTTATCAAGGACGGAAAGGGCAAACTGGCTTATATAAAAACTACTGGTCCTACTGCTCTATCAAACAGAGACAAAGAATTAATTGGTCATAGCACGATTAATCATGCGGATGGGTTTGGTAGCCCGATTGGTAAATTAAAGGGTATCAATCTTCCAATCGAAGATATGGCACCCAGAGATTTAGAAGCTTATGGCATTTATGAAGGAAAAACTGTTAAGCTTGAATTTGAAAGTGGCGTAATTGTAGAAGGTAAAATTATCACAGGAACACGAGATCTGAGAGGAAAGATACTCATAATCACTCTTGACGAATGTACAGTTAGCTACAAAGATCAAACACTTTTTGAGCCAGAATGGGGTGTATTTGATATGGCAATTGGTAAAGAGGTGATCTCAGCATACGCAGGCCCCGCTGATGTAGATTCCTTTGGCGATATTGGCAAAGTATCAGAAACAAAGACCCATAAGATTGTATACTCTGATTCAGATAAAGCTCTATATGCTTTATATACTGAGGTTAGAAAGCTCAGAGAAAGTGAAAGTGCTACAGCCAATAAAATCAGTGAAATTTTTGGCCAGCTGAAATCCAAATACACAAATGATTGGTTACTTTCATTAGAGCTTTATGAATTGGCTGTAGCGAAAGACCTTGAAATTCAGGATCAGTTATTAAGTTACCTTGAACAGCTACAAAATAATGATGCGTTTAGGAAGCTGATCGAAAATGGGCTGGAGATTATCCGGAGTGGTGAATTGCAGGACGTTTCGTAACCGGGCTATCGCTTAGGCTTACTCTCAAAGAAAGGAGAGAAGCTTTTCAACCCTGCTGGTCCGTTGTGATACTTTAATGGTTCCCCAAACTCAAACCCTGCTAAGTGTCCGAAATATCTCGCCCGTGACTCCAATTGCTTGAAGTAATTCTGAGAAGAAATATAAGTCTCCGGTTCATTGCCTGTTTCGCTAACGTTGAACTGAGTAGAATAGGCCAGGATTGATTCTTTCTTGGTTTCCCAATGGTCTGAGATATCAAAGACAAAATCTGGTTCGAACGGGCGGTCTTGCATATAATGGAGTATATGATTTGGCCTCCAGGAGTCTTGTGAATGACCATTATCACTCGTCTCTATTTTTTTTAGCCCAGAATAGAATAGTGCGTCAATACAAAGTTGAGTTGCTTTACCATGATCAGGGTGACGGTCAGATGGAGCTCCAAGTACACAAACCTGGGGTGTACATTTTCGAACTTCAGAAATTATTTTTAACTGGTTTTCTCGTGAGTTCTCAAGTATAGAGTCACCAAGGTTAAGATTTGTCCGGTAGCTGATTCCTAAAATCTCGGAAGCTTTTTGAGCTTCTGCATTTCTCGTGTCAATGGTTCCTCGTGTTCCCATCTCTCCGTTAGTAAGGTCAATAATCCCAACCGATTTGCCTTGAGAAACAAGTGCTGCAATTGAGCCTCCAAAGTTTAATTCCGCATCATCAGGATGAGCGGCAAAAACAAGTATGTCCAGATTCATTTTTTAACCATGTTTTGGTTACATCTTTTTAAACCAATTATAATTTAATGAATGAATTCTGAAGGTAAATGATTTATTTTTCAAATAGTGAAACGAAAGAAGAAAGTTTACGTAGCTGGCTTTTATAACTTATCTAGATATATACCATGAGATTCTTAAATAGCTTATCCGAAGGACTTCGAGTGGCTTTACGCGCTCTTGCGATAAATAAAGTTCGCTCCGTTTTAACTGCACTCTGTATAATTATTGGTATTACCATGGTTACAGTAGTGGATTCTGTTACCACAGGTATGGACGAGAGCTTTGATAGCAGTATGGCAATGCTTGGCCAGGATGTTATTTATATAGAAAAATGGCCATGGGACAATGAAGACATGGAATGGTGGGAGATTGCTAACCGTAAGGAAATGCAGTTAGAATATGTTGAGTTCCTTGATGAGAGAAGTAAATTAGCGAGTGATGTAGCAGCTTCTGCAAACAGAAATACAAATGTTAGATATAAAGAAAAAAGTGCTGAGAGAGTTGGGCTAAATGGAGCCACTTCTAACTATCTAAATATCCAGGGGCTTAATATTGAAAGAGGCCGAATGTTCACGGAAGAGGAGGGGCGATCAGGTGTTAAAGTAGCCGTTATTGGTCAATCTCTACAAGAAGCACTATTTGAAAACGAAGATGCACTTGGAAAGCAGATTCGTGTAGGTGGTCAGAAATTTGTAGTTATTGGAATCCTGGAGAAGCAGGGAAGTTTTCTTGGCTTGGGAGATGCAGATAACAGAATTATAGTCCCTATTAAAGCTTATGGTCAGATTTTTGGATTGAGATGGGGAATCCAGATTGGAGTTAAATTCCCTAATGAACAAGCAGCTGCTGATGGAGAATTTGAAATTGAAGGACTCATGCGGCAGGCACGAAATATTGATGCTGCGGAAGAAAATGATTTTGCTTTGAACAAACCCCAGGCTTTTGAAGAGCAATTAGCAGCCTTTAAGAATGGGCTGTATTTAGGTGGATTCGTACTGGTTGGTTTGTCTCTTTTAATTGGTGGTATTGGAATTATGAATATCATGTTTGTTTCAGTGAGAGAAAGAACAAAGGAAATTGGGATTCGGAAAGCAGTAGGGGCTAAGTCCTGGGAAATTTTAACCCAGTTTCTTATTGAAGCGGTTATGATCTGTATGGTGGGTGGTATAGTTGGTGTTATGTTGGCTGGTGTTTTTACCGTAATGATTGATCAGGTTTTCACTGCTACCATGAACCTGAGCGTAGTATTCGTAGCCTTTAGTATCTGTACAGCTGTTGGAGTGATATTTGGTTTTATCCCTGCTTACCGGGCTGCAAAATCTGATCCTATTGAATCATTGAGGTTCGAATAATGCATATAAAAGAAACATTTTCTCAGGCAGGCGAATCTCTTAAAGCAAATAAGATTCGTTCTTTTTTAACACTACTTGCACTGGTAATTGGTGTATTTTCGGTAATTGTATCAACAACAGCAGTTGCTGTTCTGGATAACTTCTTCACGAATACGATGAGCATTCTTGGAAGTGATGTAATTACAGTACAAAAGAACCCAGCCGTACAGATGGGTCCGAGAGACGCAAGTTTAAGAAACCGTAAGAACATCAAGTTCGAAGATGCTGAAGATCTTGATGAGCGGGCAAGAATTGCGGAAGGAATGTCACCTCTCACTACATTCAGCTTTACCAAGATCACTTATGATGATGTAGAAACTGACCCGGATGTTAGAGTACGGGGAAGTAATGGTGAGTTTGTTGAAAACAATGCTTTTGTATTGGAAGATGGTAGAAACATCACCGACGAGGATGTTCAATATAAAAGGAATGTTGTTGTTTTAGGGAAAGATGTGCAGGTTGAGCTTTTCAAAAATGAATATCCATTAGGTAAGACCGTTCGAATTGATGGAAAACCCTATTTAGTTATTGGTCTACTTGAGAAAAAAGGGCAAATATTTGGTAACAGCTTTGATAACATTGTAATTATTCCATATACCACTGGGATAAACAATTATGGTGGTGGGAGCAGAGGAATAGGTATCCAACTAAGAGCCCCTGAAATTTCCAGGGTACAGGATACAATAGAGGAGATAACCGGGATTATGCGCGTTATTCGAGATGTAGAACCTGCGGATGAAAATGATTTTGAAGTAATAACAAACGATTCACTCTCCGGTACATTTGATGCGTTTACAGGTGTTCTATATGCTGCTGGTTTTGCAATTGGGTTTATTACGCTTTTAGGAGCCGGAATTGGGGTTATGAACATTATGCTGGTTTCGGTTACGGAACGTACCAGGGAAATTGGAGTAAGAAAATCAGTTGGAGCAACCCGAAAGGCAATTGTAAATCAGTTCTTGATGGAGGCGGTATTTTTATGCCAGATTGGAGGACTAATTGGACTGTTATTAGGCGTTGGAGTTGGTAACTTGGTAGCAGTATGGATCGAGACTGAGGCTGTAATTCCAATATGGTCTGTTTTTGGAAGCTTCTTTGGAATGACAATTATTGGCTTAGTATTTGGAGTGTATCCGGCATTTAAAGCGGCTAAGTTAGATCCAATTGAAAGTCTGAGATACGAATAAAGAAATTGAACAGGAACGAATACTGTTCATTGTATATTTACTGGAAAAAGAAATAGGGCAAATTATGAATGAAGAGATTATTACTAATCTCAATGATCGGCTTGACCGGGCTGTTGAGAAAGGACGGGATATCCTTGCAGATGAAGAATTAAGGCTTCGTGTAGAAGAGCTAAAGGATGTTGCTGAAGACACTATTAAAAAACACCCTATAAAGAGTGTTGTTGGTGGTTTGGCGATTGGATTTTTGATAGCGAAGATATTCAGCTCAGGAGACTAAAATGGATCAGTTTAGCTCACGAATAAAACAACTCACTAACGAGCTAAAGGAATACTTTGAGATAAAGCTCAACCTGGCTGTATTAAACATTGGAGAACAGTTATCCAGGCTACTGGGAGAATCTATCCAGAAGTTGATTGGTTATGTAATTATCGGGGTTGGTTTTTTCTTTGGTTTAATAGCGCTGGCTATTTACTTGGGTGAACTACTTAACAACGAAGCTATTGGCTATGCGATCATAGCATTGCCACTACTCATAGTTGGTTTATTCCTGATCTTATCAAAAGGAATAGCAAAAGGTATTCAAAACAAATTCATGAGTGAAGTCCTTAAAGCACTCGAAGATGATAAGCCAGAAGTACTCAAATTACCAGAATCAAAAGGGCAGGAGAAAAATGAAGAAGTCGATTAGTTCGCTAGATAAGAAAAAGGAAGAGCTTGAGACAAGCCTTGCGAGAATCCAGGAGGGTATAGATAAGTCTATTGATGAGGTAAAAGGAGACGTAATAGAAAGCCTATCGCCCGGAGAGGTCGTTAAAAAATATCCGTTACCAATTGTAGGAGCTGCTATTGTGGTTGGTTTTCTTCTCGGTTCATCCGGTCGCTCAAAGAAAGATTCATCAAAAAACGTGGTAGCAAACTCACTAGGAAAATCACTCAAAAAAAGACTGACAGAAAAAGCCACAGATATCGCCTTAAACTATATCGAAGAAAAAATCGTCAATGCTAAGTCTGACGATTCAACAAATTGATATGCCTTGTTCGAAATAAGAAGTATTAAAGCTGGAATAGTAAAATTAATATGTAACTATTTCCGTGATCAATCGTCCAAGCACATCGTCAACAAAAAAGAAATACAGACATGAAAAAAACTCTACTGCTCGCAATTTTCACTCTACTTATATCATCAGGCATTTCATATGCCCAGAGTGTACAAAGCATTACCCTTCAAGACGCTATTCGGATTTCACTCGAAAATAACTATCAGCTAAAACAAGCTGAGAACAATCTTGGACTAAGTGAGGTCAGTATCCAAAGCGAAATGGCTGACTTTTTACCATCGCTAACATCCAGTTTTGGAGGTTCAATTAATCAAGGTAGGCAGCAAACCTTTGTTGAAGATCAATTTCGTTTTGTTGATGTAGTTTCAAAAGGTGTAAGTGGAAGCTTGAATGCTGGCTTTACCGTTTTCAATGGTTTTCAAAACCTGCTTACATTAAGAATAAGTCAGAATGATAAGGAATCGGCTGAAGATCAATTACAAAGAGCTGAAGAGACTATAATTTTTACTACTGCTACCAGATTCTTACAAGTCCTTTTAGATGAACAGTTACTAGCTATTGCCCAGGAAAACCTGGCTACATCACAAAAGCAATTAGAACAAATTCAGGCACAGGTAGAAGTTGGATCAAGAGCTTCAGTTGATGCATACAACCAGGAATCGACTGTTGCGACAAACGAACTTACAGTTACCCAACGGGAGAATACTCTGCAACTAAATACATTATTACTTATACGTCAACTACAAATTGACCCATTAGGTAATTATGAATTTGTTACTCCTCAATTAACTGAAGCAAATGCATCAAATGCTGATCCTGCTGCTTATGACTTACAAGAATTGATTGATGAGGCACTGAGAAGTAGAGCTGATTATAGAAGTGAATTAACGAATATCAAGAACCTAAATTTCCAGTTAAAGCTTGCAAGAGCAAGATTACTTCCTACACTTAGTGCAAGTGCAGGTGTAAACTCAGGTTATAGTGATCAGTATAGATTCGGTGGACAGGATGTAAATTTCGGAGATCAATTCTTTGATCAAAGGGTT
Source organism: Balneolaceae bacterium (assembly GCA_040222185.1). GTDB lineage: Bacteria > Bacteroidota > Rhodothermia > Balneolales > Balneolaceae > JAVKDP01. Next base: position 38,087 of record JAVKDP010000052.1, read on the forward strand.
AACAAGTCTATTGGATTCTCATTTCAGTTACCACTTTTTAGCAACTGGAACAGGATGTATAATATTGAAGTGAGTAAAGTGAATTTAAAGAACGCTGAACTTGGTATCGATAATACAAGACTTCAGATTATACAGGAAGTAACTCAGGCTTACACCGATTACAGTTCCATTGTAAAACAGTTTGAAGCTAGTAATAAAGCTGTAATCGCTTCTGAGAAAGCTTTTGAAACTCAGCAAGAAAGATACGATGTAGGGGCTAGCACTTTAATCGAATTAAGCCAGTCTCAAGCTACTTATGTAACCGCACAGTCAAATTACACCCAGGCATTATATAACCTTGTATTTCAGGAAAAACTCCTTGATTTCTACTTGGGTAAGTTGAGCGGCGATAACGTAGAATTTTAATAAAATTAAGTAAACAATTAGGGATTAAATTATGGCTAAGAAAAAATCATCCACCGGTAGAGTTTTACTTTGGGTTGGTGTAGTACTTGTAGTTGTCGTTCTTTCAGGGTTTGGTTTAAAAGCAGCTGGAGTAATTGGCAATAACGAACAAGGTATTTCAGTTGAAACGGCTACAGCAAAACTTAAAACAATCACCCAGGTAGTTTCCGCTTCAGGAAAGATTCAACCTGAAGTTGAAGTTATTATTCGTCCAGATGTTTCCGGGGAAATCATTCTCTTGGCTGTTAAAGAAGGAGACTTTGTTCGCAAAGGTGATCTTCTTGTAAGAATTAAACCCGATATTTACCAGGCACAGATTGATAACCTCAATGCTGCTTTATTAACTCAGAAAGCGAGACTGGAGCAAACCAGAGCTAGCTTAATCCAGGCCGAAGCTGCACACCTTAAAAATGAAGAGCTTTATAAAAAAGCCATTATTTCTGAATTGGATTACATCCAAACCAAGTCAAACTGGGAAGCACAAAAGGCTAACCTAAAAGCTTCTGAGTATCAAATTCAAAGTGCTGAAGCTCAACTTCGCCAGGCAGAAGAGGAGTTAGAACAAACTGTAATTCGTGCTCCACAAGATGGTTCTGTTACAGGGCTAGGAGTTGAAGAGGGTGAGAGAGTTCTTGGTAATTCACAAATGGCTGGTACAGAAATGATGAGAGTTTCTTTACTAGACAGAATGGAAGTTCTTGTAGAAGTGAATGAGAATGATATCGTAAATGTATCACTTACTGACACCACTCGAATTGAAGTAGACGCTTACCCGGAAAGACGATTTAATGGTATTATTACTGAGATTGCAAACTCCGCAAGAATTACCGGAGCAGGATCAAATGAGCAGGTAACAAATTACCAGGTAAAAGTTCGAATTGTAACTCCACATAACCTGGGAGTTTCTGGTGGTGAGTTGGTTCAAAATGAAACTGATGAAAATATCGAGAATATGTTTGTTCCTAATTTTAAGCCTGGAATGTCTGCAACAGTTGATATCGAAACTGAAACAGCAATAAATATTGTCTCAGTGCCTATTCAAGCTGTTACCGTGAGAGATTTTGCACAAGACAAGAAGCCTACTGGTGAAGAAACACCTGAAGGTGAAGGTGATGAAGCTCAGGTTGAAATGGCTTCCAGCACTGAATCTGATGATGACCTTGTTGTAAAAAAGGAAGATATCAGGAAAGTGATATTCAAAGTTGTAGAAGGCAAAGCTGTTCGTATTCCTGTTGAAACAGGCATTAGTGACAATACCCACATTCAGATTACCTCAGGTGTAGAAGCTGGTGATGAGATTGTGATTGGTAGTTACAGAACGCTTTCAAGATCTTTAAAAAATGATGACAATGTGAGAGTAAACAATAGCAACTCATTCGCATCAAATAACTGATAAATAGGGCAGTTTTTATGACAGATAAAAGAGCAGTAATTGAAATCAGTGACTTAAAGCGTCATTACCAGATGGGTGACACTGAAGTAAGGGCATTAGATGGTGTTTCGGTTGAAATAAAGGAGAACGAATACATAGCCATCATGGGACCTTCAGGATCAGGGAAGTCAACATTAATGAATATGATTGGCTGTCTTGATACTCCAACTTCAGGTCAGTATATCCTGAATAACAATTATGTTAGCGAGATGGATGACGCTGAGCTTGCTGAGGTCAGAAATACTGAAATTGGTTTTGTATTCCAGACGTTTAACCTGCTTCCCAGAACAAGCTGTCTAGCCAATGTTGAGTTGCCTTTAATTTACGCTGGTATCAAGTCTTCCGAACGAAAAGAAAGAGCTACTGATGTGTTAACAAAAGTAGGGCTAGGAGACAGGGTAGATCACAAGCCCAATGAGCTTTCTGGTGGTCAACGGCAAAGAGTAGCTATTGCAAGAGCTTTGGTAAACAATCCTTCTATTCTATTGGCTGATGAGCCTACAGGTAACCTGGATTCAAAGACAGGGGAAGAGATTATGCTTTTATTTGAAGAGCTTTACAGACAAGGAAACACAATTATCCTTGTTACACATGAAAACGAAATAGCTGAGCATGCCCGAAGAATCGTTCGATTGCGGGATGGCCTGATAGAGTCGGATGTGATGGTGGAAAACCCCACACTGGCTGAAGAAGCATTAGTATAAAAAAGGCGCTCAATTGAGCGCCTTTTTTATTTCATAAAGAAATTAATATTTAATTTCTGAACCCAATACCTATACCAGCATTCACAGTAGTGTATTCGGCTACTGTTGCTTCAGCATAGATTCTCAGAATTGCTACTTTGAATTGTAACCCAGCTAATGCGTGTATTCCGGCGTCACTATCTTGTGTATATGAAACAGGATCGGAAAGAATTTGACCTCCTCCCAAATCATAGTCTCCAACCATGTTAAGCTCAAAACTACCAGTTTGAAAACCAACGCCTGCATAAGCAGATATGAATGGAAGTGTTTTACCAACAAGAGCGTTGAATACAAAAGAGTCAGTAGTGGTTTCTACTTTTTGATCTGTTGCTCCTGCGTTAAACTCTAAGTCAGCACTAACATCAATACTTGTAAACGCTGCCATAAGTGATATATCAACAGGAAGAAGCTTTCCACCTGGAATCCATTGGTTTAACCCATGCTTGATCCCAGCACCAAACAAAGCGATATCGCCATAGTCGCCAAGGCCTGTTTCAGGGATGTATCGTACAGTAACATCAGTGCCTTTGATTAAGCCAACATTTCCCTGGATCATTGCTGTAGGTACATAACTGAAACCTGTTCCGCCTGGAACATTAAAGCTATAGTTGTTACCTGGATCAGAAATTGTTTGTCCGCTTCCTTTTGAACCAGCAATGGTATTAGATGTACCAGCAGTTACATTAGCGTTTACAAGGCCGATTTGAGAGGCATCAAAAGATTGTCCGCTACTAGGAACTGCTGCTACAGCCGTTCTTACTTGAAGACTGAAACCGAGTTTTTTTGTTGGTGCTGCTTTTGTAGTCCAACCTGAATTAAGTGTGGTACTCAATCCGGTAGGGAGTGGACTTAAATAAGCTTTGGTTAAAGCTGTTGCATTATTAGAGCCCGACTCAAGAAACGCCTTGATCTCATCAAGTTGTGCAAAAGCTGGGTTCGAAAATAAGAGTGCAAAAAGGAAGCAAGCTCCCGTTAACATTCTTCTTGATAGGCGGTAGTACATATAAACCTCCAGGTTATCTGTTTTTAAATTATCCTCTAATATTAGTAATAAAAAATCGAAATCGAATACCCAATTTGAGGTATTTAATTTTTCTAATCTAAAGATTCCAGCATATTTATATAGGATTGATACCTACTGGCATCAATTTCTCCTTTCTCAAAAGCATCCATTACCCCACAATTGGGTTCATGCAGGTGTGTACATGTGTTGAACTTACAATGTTCCCGTGGTGCAAGCATTTCAGGGAAATACAATGATAATTCCCAGGGTTCTATATTAAATAATCCAAATTCTCGAATTCCAGGGGTATCAGCAAGATATCCACCACTTGATAATTGAATCAGTTTGGCAAAAGTGGTGGTATGTTTTCCTTTGTTTGATGATGAAGATACTTCTCCAACTTTTTCAGAATAGGAAGGATCGATAGTGTTTAACAGACTGGTTTTACCTACCCCTGAAGGGCCAATAAATACAGAAGTTTTGTCTTTCAGTTCGCCCTTTAATGTTTCAATAGTAAGTGTGTCTTCAATACTTGTAACGATGAAAACATACCCAAGCCCTTCATAAAGGGTTTTTAAGTCAGCGATAAATTTTAAATCACCTTCAGTAGCAAGATCTGCCTTGTTTACTATAATACCCCCTGGCACATCATAGGCTTCGCATGTCACCAGGAACCGATCAATGAATCCCTCTTTTAAATCTGGTTTTCGAATGGATTGTACTACAAAGGCCAAATCAAGATTTGATACGAGAATATGCTCGCCGCGCCTGCCATGCGTTGCTTGCCGCGTGATGTAGTTTTTCCGTTCATTAATCGCTTCAATAACCCCGGTTCCATCATCATTCATGGTAATATCTACCCAATCACCTACAGAAATGGGGTTTGTAACTTCTTTTTCCTCTAGTCTAAAACGACCGGGCAATCTGCTACGAACTATTTCTCCCTGACCTATATCAACGAGATACCAACTACCGGTAGATTGTACTACTCTTCCATTTTGCATGGCTGAAAATACGGAAGAGTGAGTTATTGACAAGCAAGTATTTTAAAGTTTACATTCGTTCAATCAATTACCAAAACTTAATACCCAGAACTATGCTTAGATTTTCTATAATCGTTTTACTACTCTCAATAGCTGATATAAATTTATTTGCTCAAGAAGGAGTAGATGCTCTTTGGGATGAAATTTCTAAAACTGTAGCAGAAGGTGATTTTGAAGGATATGCAGCTACTTATCATCCTGATGCAGTTTTGGTAAATGGAATTTCAGAAACTAGCTATCCAATTGCTAATGCCTTAGCTGGGTGGAAACAGGGATTTGATGATACTAAAGCTGGAGAAATGACAGCAAGCGTTGAGTTTAAATTCACTGAGCGGTTACACAGTGAGACAACGGCCTTCGATACTGGTATTTTTAAATACACATCACAGGCTAATGGAGCAGAACCACAAACCATATACATACACTTCCAGGGATTGCTTACAAAAGCTAGCGGTGACTGGAAGTTGATGATGGAAAATCAGATTTCTATAGCTACTATAGAAGAGTGGAATGAAGTAAAGTAGTTCAAAAAGCTTATGAAATAGAAAAGGCACATCAAATAGATGTGCCTTTTTAATTTAATTCAATTAGGAACTTAGATTATGAAGTAACTTCAACTTCTTTTGCAGTTCCATTCTTACCTTTAACAGCTGATTTATGAGCGTCGCTTACCTTGAAAAACTCAAAAGGGTCATTGATAGCTTCTTTTTCCAGCATTTTATCCAATAGAGAATCCATTCTCTCAAGATAATCTACTTCCAGGTTACCAATTACATCTGTTTCAATTTCAGAAACATCTTTTTCATTTTTCTTGGGGAGAAGCACTTTTTTAATACCGGCTCTTTTAGCAGCAAGAACTTTCTCTTTAATTCCACCAACAGGAAGAACCAATCCACGAAGAGTAATTTCTCCTGTTAACGCAATCGTGCCTTTAACTTTCCTTTGGGTAAAGATAGAAGCAATTGCAGTCATCAGGGAGACACCGGCTGAAGGTCCGTCTTTTGGAACAGCCCCGGCAGGAACGTGAATATGTAAATCCCAGTACTTGAATGCTTCTTCAGGAATCCCAACAGACTCCGCATGAGCTTTCAAATAAGAAATAGCCAGCATCGCAGACTCTTTCATTACATCACCAAGTTGCCCGGTAATATTTAGTTTCCCGGAACCTTTGGAAACACTTGCTTCAATGAACAGGATATCACCCCCGAAAGGAGTCCAGGCCAAACCAGTAGCTACACCCGGAACAATAGTTCTCTCAGCGATATCACTAAAGTACTTTTGCTTTCCAAGAAATTCCTCAATATCACTGGCTTTTACGGCAAATTCTTCGATATCACCAGATGCTACTTTGGCAGCAACACCGCGGCAAACGGCACCAACCTGACGATCCAGGTTCCTTACGCCAGATTCACGAGTATATTCATCAATGATTAACTCAACTGCTTTATCTTCAAAAGAAATTTGAGCGTCCTTTAAACCATTTTCCTTAGTCTGTTTGGGGATAAGGTATTTTTTAGCAATCTCAGTTTTTTCTTCCAGTGTATACCCGCTAATATTAATGATTTCCATTCGGTCTCTTAAAGGAGCAGGAATGGTATCTAATGAATTAGCTGTAGCAATGAACAAGACTTTTGAAAGGTCGTATTCAAGTTCCAGGTAATTATCACTGAATGTATCGTTTTGCTCCGGATCCAAAACTTCAAGCAGGGCAGAGGTTGGATCACCACGGAAATCAGAACCAACTTTATCAATTTCATCAAGCATGATTACAGGGTTTCCTTTACCAGTCTTTTTCATAGACCGGATAATTCTTCCAGGTAATGCACCGATATAAGTTCTTCTATGACCGCGGATTTCAGCTTCGTCTCTAATACCACCTAAACTGAATCTTTCAAATTCTCTGTTTAAGGCTCTGGCGATGGATTTACCAAGTGAGGTCTTACCAACTCCCGGAGGGCCGTAGAAACATAAAATAGGAGCTTTCATGTCCTCTTTAAGCTTGAGAACAGCCAAATACTCGATAATTCGTTTTTTTACCTTCTCTAAACCATAATGGTCTTCATCTAAAACTTCGCGAGCAAATTTAAGATCCAGCTTATCCTCTGAGTAATCTTCCCATGGTAAGTCCAGTATCCACTCTAAATAGCTATGGATAATTCCATAATTAGGGGAAGCGTTTGGAGTCATTTCGAGACGCTGTAATTCTTTCTCAGCTACTTCTTTAGCATAGTCAGGCAGTTTCTTTTCTGCTAGTTTAATTCTGAGTTTTTCAACTTCCTGGTGCTCAGCATCTTCTCCCAGTTCTTCCTGGATGGCTTTCATTTGCTGGCGCAGGTAGAATTCTCTTTGCTGGTCATCAATATCAGACTTTACCTTTGTCCGAATTTTCTCGCTCATATCAAGAACCTGAAGTTCCTGTTCAAGGAACTCCATAATTTTTTCCATGTTCTCAGAGAATTTTTGAGTCTCAAGAAGGTCTTGTTTCTCAGAGATATCTACATTCAGGTTTGATGCAATAAAGTTGAGCAAAAAGATCGGGCTGTTGATGTTATTCACAGCCACAGAAGCTTCAGTCGGAATGTTGGGAGATTTGTTAATTATGTCTACAGCTGTCTCTTTCACATTTCGAATGGAGGCACTTAATTCAAGCCCATGAATATCCATCTCTTTTGGATATGCTTTGGTCTTCGCCGTAAAATATGGTTGTTCCTGGATGAACTCTTCAATTTCAAATACTGACTTTCCCTGTATAACGATACTGCGACTGCCATCGGGCATTTTAATTAGCTTCAAAATCTGGGCTACTGTACCATATCTATGGAGGTCATCATAACCCGGCTCTTCGACGTCCATATCTTTTTGAGTAACCACACCGATAATTTTGTTACCAGCATAAGCTTCTTTCACAAGTGCAAGTGAGCGATCTCTGCCTACGGTAATGGGTACTACTACCCCAGGGAAAAGAACCGTGTTTTTTAAAGGTAGAATAGGGAGGCTTTCCGGTACCGGAGCTTGTGTTAGCTCATTTTCTTCTTCTTCAGAAAGTAGGGGAATGGCCTGTTCAAAATCGTCAAATTCACTATCAGATTCTCCCAGTTCATGTATAAGGTTAAAGCGTGTCTTCATTAATTCCTTTTTTTGTAATTCGAACATGGATAGGCAAATACAAAGCCAGTTTTTACGCTGACTCCAAAGAGTCAGGAAAAGAAAACCTTGTCAGAAATGTAAGGCAAACTGACAGGCTTTAGAAATGAAATTGTAAAGCCGCTACGGTAACCCCGGTAAGTGTCGGGTTGCTATCAAATGTTCTGGAAACAAATTGAGTTGCAATTGACAAATCCCATACACTTGTTTCAATGGCCGTACCAAAGCTTAGAAAACTAGGTAATTCGGTAGCTAATTGTGCTCCGGCTCGTAGTGGCAAGAATTTAAGCGGACGTAACTCTACACCAGCAGATGCGATTAGTTTGGTTGAATTAAAAGCATTGTTAGTTAGCCCGATGCTAAGAT
>JAVKDP010000053.1:0-52039 GCA_040222185.1 Balneolaceae bacterium
AAAAGTGATTCAGACGCTTCAGAAAGAAACCGGAACTGATATTATGATCGAAGAAGATAGCAATGGCAAAGGCCAGATCACATTTTCATTTCTTCGATTACCACCTTCTTCTCTTTTTCAACTTCTTCTTCCGGGAAAGAAGGATTAAGAACCATATCCGAAAGTACATCCAATGCTCTATCAATTTCCTGATCTACACAACGAGCATAATAGCAGGTATACTCTGAGGAAGTAAATGCATTTAAAAATCCTCCAACCGATTCCATACTTAATGCTATATCAAAGGCAGTACGACTTTTTGTTCCCTTAAAGAGCATATGCTCCAAAAAATGGGTTACTCCAGCTTGTTCTTTTGTCTCGTTCCTGGAACCTGTTTTCACCCAAATTCCAACGGAAATACTTTTTACACTATCAATTTGTTCGGTTACAATCCTAAGACCGTTTGATAATGATGTTTTGTTTACAAAATCGATTTCTTTCAACTTTCCCAATTTATAAATAATACTATGGTTTGAATGCCTGAATTAAGGCTGCAAATATACAATGTTTAATAAGCAGAATCAGTACCTGATCAATCAGGTTAACAAATTTTTGATTCAGCTAACAAAATAAAAAAAGGCACTCCACATTGCCGAGGAGTGCCTTTAATTCATTTAAGAACTATCAGTCTTCTCTTTCGATAAGAGCTTTTCTTGATAAGCGAAGTTTTCCGCCATGCTCTACTTTCAATAACTTCACATCCAGCTCGTCACCCAACTGTAGGTAGTCAGAAACTTTCTCTACACGCTTGTGATCAATTTCAGATATGTGAAGAAGACCATCTTTACCAGGTGCAATCTCAACAAAAGCGCCAAAATCTTTAATCGACTTAACAATACCTTTGTATGTAGCTCCTTCTTCAAGATGGCCAACAATCATTTTGATTCTGTTCTTAGCTTCTTCTGCTTTGCTTAGATCGTTTGCTGAAATCGTGATCTGGCCTTTGCCATTGCTATCTTCTTCGATCATGATATCAGTTCCGGTTTCTTTCTGAAGCGTCTGAATCACTTTTCCACCTGGCCCGATTACAGCTCCAATATCGCTACCGTCAATTTCCATTCTTAAGAATTGAGGAGCATACTCAGAGATATTCTCTCTGGCAGTAGTAATGGTTTTAGCCATTTCGCCAAGAATATGCATACGACCTGTATGAGCTTGTTGAAGTGCTTCTTCAATCGTTTCAAAGCTTATCCCCTGAACTTTCATATCCATCTGGCAAGCAGTAATACCATCAGTAGTACCTGCGGTTTTAAAGTCCATGTCTCCCATGAAATCTTCTTCTCCACGGATATCAGAAAGGATAGCTGTTGTGTCTTCACCAACAATCATACCCATTGCAATACCTGCAACCGGCTTTTTGAGAGGAACACCAGCATCCATAAGTGCCATTGAGCCACCACAAACAGATGCCATAGAAGACGAACCGTTTGATTCAGTGATGTCAGAAATTATACGAACAACGTATCCAAACTCTTCAAATGTTGGCATCATCATTCTTAAAGAACGCTCTGCTAAATGACCGTGACCAATTTCACGACGTCCTGGTCCACGTAAGAAACCAGCTTCTCCAACAGAGTATGGAGGGAAATTGTAATGCAGATAAAACTGCTTCGCTTCCTGGTCAAACAAAGTATCAACGCTTTGCTCATCACGTCTGGTTCCCAATGTTGCTGAAACCAATGCCTGAGTTTCTCCTCTTGTAAACAGAGATGAACCATGCGTTCTTGGGATATAACCAACCTGAGTCCAGATATCACGGATATCAGTAGTTGAACGACCATCAATTCTACGACCTTTTTCAAGGATCATATTACGAAGTTCTTTCTTCTCAATACTGGTTAATACTTTCTTTACTTCACCAAGTTGTTCTTCATATTCTTCTTCAAAAGCAGCAACAACTTCCTTTTTTACTTCTCTGATTTTATCATTGTACTCTTCTTTTCCAAGACCAATGTTAACAACTTCATTGATTTTAGCAGAAGCTAATTCAGATACTTTTGCTTCAATTGTTTCGTCACCTTGTGGAGGAATGAATTCTCTTTTTTCCTTACCAAGCTCTTTACGAAGCTCGTTCTGGAAGTCACAAAGTTTTTTGATTGCTTCGTGAGCAGCTTTGATTGCAGCTAGCATTTCAGCTTCTGAGATCTCTTGCATCTCGCCTTCAATCATAAGGATACTATCATCAGTACCTCCAACAACCATATCAAGGTCGCTGCTTTGTAGTTCAGTTTGTGTTGGGTTGATGATAAATTCACCATCCACACGACCTACTCTTACTTCAGCCATTGGGCCATCGAAAGGAATGTCAGATAAGTGAATAGCCAGTGAAGCACCAACTCCACCTAATACATCTCCATCGTTTTCATCATCTGAAGAGATTACGCTTGAAATTACCTGAGTATCACAAACATATCCTTTTGGGAAAAGCGGACGTAATACACGATCAATTAATCTACTTGACAGGATTTCTTTTTCTGAAGAACGTCCTTCTCTTTTCATAAATCCACCCGGGAAACGCCCCGCAGCAGAAAAACTTTCTTTGTGGTCAACTGTTAAAGGGAAAAAGTCCTGACCAGGCTTTGGCTCTTTTGCACTTACTGCAGTACAAAGCACCATTGTGTCTCCCATTCTTACAACTACAGAACCATCCGCTTGTTTAGCTATACGTCCTGTTTCAATTGAAAGCACCTTTCCTGGTGCAAATTCTATACTTCTAAAATCTTCTTTCATTTATTTTTTCTATGTGTTTATTGCTTTAACCCCGCCCTCGTAATCAGGTTGGTTATCATATTAAGCTAAAAATAGAGGCGGGATGAATTGAAAAAGGCTCCGTAGTAAGGGAGCCTTTAAATTATTTACGAATACCGAGTTCTTTGATAAGCTCTCTGTATTTTTGAATGTCGTTTTTCATAAGGTAGTTAAGTAAACGACGTCTTTTACCAACCAATTTCAATAATCCACGTCGAGAAGCGTGGTCTTTCTGATTTGTTTTTAAATGCTCAGTAAGATGATTGATTCTATGAGTGAAAAGTGCTATTTGACCTTCCGTAGTTCCCGTATTGGCTTCTTCTCCGCCAAATTTCTTAAAAATATCTTTCTTTTCTTCTGCAGTTATGCTCATTGCAATATTCAGTTATAACTTTTTATCAATTTATAGACTTTAAAGATACGCTTTTATCTTTAAAGCAACAACGCCAGTCACACAGTTTTCTTTATCTAATTTTAAGAGCTAAGAACTTGAAATTTTTTCCTTTTTTATTACTCATTCAATATAGTTGTTCATCAATCTTAACTTTAATTAATAGTACGATTATATTAAATTTGAATTCAAAAAACAGAATGAATAAAATGAAGCAAAACTATATATCAAAGTGAAACTTACTCAACTTTTTTTACTGATAATATTTCTTCTAGTCTCATGTAAAGATTCTGGTGTAACCGGTTCCGGAGATATTGATGATGGTGTTATAAGGGATATCAGCTCAATGGAGCTCGTTTCTGAAATGGGAGCTGGATGGAACCTTGGAAATACCCTTGACGCCGTCGGAGAAAATGAAACTGTATGGGGTAACCCGGTAACTACAAAAGCAATGATTGATGCAATTGCAGAAAGAGGCTTTAAAACACTTCGTTTACCTGTTACCTGGAAAACTCATATGGGTTCTGCACCAGATTATACTATTGATCAAGACTGGTTAAATCGCGTTCAGCAGGTTGTAGATTATGGTATTGATAATGAGATGTATGTAATCATCAATATCCATCATGATGATTCCTGGATTATCCCAACACTTGTGAAGTCTGACCAGGTCAGGAATCAACTTGATATTGTTTGGACTCAAATTGCAAACCACTTTAAAGACTATAGTGATTACCTGCTTTTCGAAACTCTAAATGAACCACGCCATGAAGGTACTCCAGAGGAATGGACAGGTGGAACAGCTGAAGGAAGACAGGTGGTTAACCTTTATCAGCAGGTCTCTTTGGATGCCATCAGAGCTACAGGAGGAAATAATTCGAAACGACATGTTCTTATTTCAACCTATGCAGCAGCAGGGTATCCTCATGTATTAGATGATTTTATTTTACCTGATGATGACCGGCTTATAATGTCTTTGCATAATTATAATCCATGGGGAATGCTTACAGGTGATCAGCCAAACTGGGGAAGCAGCAATGATAGAGCATCAATTGACTCAGATATGTCCAGCTATAATAATAGATTCATATCCAAAGGAATCCCAATAGTTTTAACAGAATGGGGTTCAAGCGATTATGGTAATTTGGATGACCGTTTAAGACACGCCGAATATTTTGCAGGGGCTTGTGCTCAGTACGGAATAGTTCCGGTTTGGTGGGACGTAGGAGTTTATGAAAATTCATCTGGTTTAATGGACAGAAGAACCTTGCAATGGCCTTTTGGTGATATTGCTGATACTATAATTAATGCTGTCAAGTAAGCGTATCACTAATCAGGATTAAAATCAGGCAGACAAGATTTTGTTCGCCTCTTCTCTATCCTGGATAAGTTGCGACTTCAATTGGCCAGGCCCTGAAAATTTTTGTTCATCTCTTATTCTTTTGATGAAACGTACCTGGATTGTTTTTCCATAAATACTCTGATCGAAGTCAAAAATATTTACTTCAAGTGTTTTAGTTGTTCCATCAAAAGTAGGACGCACTCCAATATTCATCATTCCTTTATACCATACATCATCCACTCGTACGTGTACTGCATAAATTCCGTTTTTTGGAATAATTTTATCAGGGTGTTGAGGCTGAAGATTTGCTGTGGGAAATCCAATCTCTCTTCCTCGTTCATCTCCGTGAATTACTAACCCATTCAGGATATAAGGTCTGCCGAGCAATTTATTGGCTTGCTCTATATTCCCTAACTCCTGGAGCTCTCGTCTAACAACCGTACTGCTTATAGTAACCTCACCCATATCCTTCCTGGAGACCACTTTAACATTGAAGTCGAGTTCACCTGATAGTTCTTCCAGGGTCTCTATTGTGCCAGATCGATCTTTTCCAAAGTGATGATCATACCCAATGATAAATTCACTTAAACCTATTTTTGAGTAAAGAATATCTTTAACAAATTCCTTTGAACTAAGTAATGAAAAGTCTCTTGTAAAAGGGATTACCAGGAGTACATCCACACCAATGCTTTCAAGAATTTCACTTCTCTCCTGGAGTGTAGTAAGCAGTTTTATACCCGCGTTTTTTGAAGAAATTATAGTGCGCGGATGCGGATCAAATGTCACAATAACACTACGGGCACTTCTCTCTTTTGCCTTTTTAACAACGGTCTCTATTAGAACTCTGTGACCTTCGTGTACACCATCAAAAGTGCCTACTGTGAGTACTGTATTAGAGTCAAACTCTACATCATTAAGATAAAGCAGCTTAGCCATTGGTATTTAATAGTTCGTCAATTTCTTTAGGTGTAAGAGCTTTTTTTGAAGAATAATCTCCAATCGCAGTTCTTTCTAAAGCGCTTAAATATCCTAGTGATCCCAGAGCTTTTCCAAGATCATGCGCTATAGAACGGATATAGGTTCCTTTGCTGCATGTGATAGTCAAAATTAGTTTTGGTGCCTCGTATTGAATGACCTGGAACTCATATACAGTAACAGGTCTTGGCTCAAGCTCTATAGATTCACCTCTTCTTGCAAGTTCATAGAGCTTCTTTCCATCTCTTTTGAGTGCAGAGTACATTGGTGGCACTTGCTGAATTTCTCCAAAAAACTGTGATGCAAGAACTTCTTCTATCTGTTCTTTTGTAATATGGTCGAATGCAGCTGTTTCATTGATTTCAGACTCGGCATCGTATGAAGGTGTTGACCCTCCAAATGTAATCTCAGCGTATACACTTTTTTCATGTCCTGGATTTGGGAAATTGATTTGGTAGCTCTGCCCGAACAAATAACCAGTAACCCAGTTGCCATTGGATCCAGGGTTCCGGCATGTCCTACTTTCTTTGTTCTTAGTCGCCCTCTAACATATTTAACGACATCGAAACTCGTCCAGCTTTGAGGTTTATTTAGCAGAATTACAGACCCTGCATTAAAGTCAGAATCAGGATTAGGCAGATTTTGCTTATCGAAAACGGTTAATGCATCCAGAGGAAGTGCTTTTGCCATTATTCGTCTTCGTCGGTAGTCGCTTTGGGTTGCTCACTTACTTTTTTAAAGAGTGGCTCCATACTGTTCACATACTCAGCAGTATCATCTGCATAAAAATGAAGTTCAGGAATCTTACGAACCTGGTTTTTTATTTTGGCAGCAAGTTTATGACGAATACTCTGAATGTGTTCATCTATATATTTGAAAACCACTTCATTATCTCTGCCCGGAGAGAAAACACTAATGTAAACCTTGGCAATTGACAAGTCAGGAGTTACACGAACATTGGTAACTGTTACGAATGTACCATCTGGCTGATAACTCCTTTGAATAATTTCACCCAGGTCTTTTTTCAATAAAGCACCAAGGCGTTCTACTCTAAAACTCATATCAATAATTTAAAGCACGTTAGTTAGCGTCTTCAAGAGTACGCTTCTCTTCAGTAATCTTGTAGCTCTCAAAAGCATCGCCAACTTTGATATCGTTGTAATTCTGGATGCTGATACCGCACTCATAGCCGGAAGCTACTTCTTTAACATCATCTTTGAAGCGCTTTAATGCCCCAATTGAACCATCATAGATAACAACACCTTCACGGATAATCCGAACAGGGTTATTTCTATCTACCTTTCCTTCAGTTACATAACAGCCCGCAATTGTACCTACTTTAGAAACCTTAAAGATTTCACGGACTTCTACAATACCGAGCATTTGCTCTTTAAGCTCAGGTGAAAGAAGGCCTTCAAGTGCATCTCTTACCTCATCAACAGCATCATAAATAACACTGAATAGTCGGATGTCAATTTCTTCGGTTTCAGCAAGTCTTCGCGCCTGAGCCGTTGGACGCACCTGGAAACCAATAATAATTGCATCAGAAGCAGAAGCTAACAATACATCTGATTCCGAAATCGCACCTGCACCCGTATGGATGATATTAACCGCTACTTCATCGGTACTAATTTTTTGTAGAGATCCAGATAGTGCTTCAATAGAACCATCCACATCAGCTTTAATGATGATATTCAGTTCAGAAACTTCACCAAGTGCTAAACGACGAGATAAATCATCTAACGTCATATGCTTGGTTTTGCGAAGTGCCTGCTCCCTTCTGATTTGCTGACGTTGGTTTGCTACATCTTTAGCAGTTTTCTCATCAACGGCTACTACAACTTTATCACCAGCTTGTGGCATTTCATCAAAACCTGTTAGCTGAACAGGAGTTGCCGGACCTGCTTTTTTAATTCTTTTTCCATGATCGTCTTCCATCGCTCTAACACGACCGAAACAAGGACCTGCTACAAATGGATCACCAACATTAAGTGTACCATTTTGTACAAGGATGTTAGCAACAATACCTTTTCCTTTATCTAATCTCGCTTCCAGTACAACACCATCAGCGCGGCGATCAGGATTAGCTTTCAAGTCTAACAATTCGGCCTCGATTAATACTTTTTCAAGTAAGTCATCGATTCCCTGTCCAGTTTTTGCGGAAACAAGTGAATATTGGGTAGTTCCACCCCACTCTTCAACAATTACATCATGATCAGATAATTGCTGTTTAATTCTATCCGGAGTAGAACCGTCCTTATCAATCTTGTTAATAGCTACTACTATTGGTACACCTGCAGCTTTCGCGTGGTTAATAGCTTCAATAGTTTGAGGCATCACAGAATCATCAGCTGCAACAACAAGGATTACAATATCGGTAGCCTGTGCACCACGAGAACGCATTGCAGTAAAGGCTTCGTGACCAGGAGTATCAAGAAATGTCACCTTTTTACCCTGATGTAGTACTTCGTAAGCACCAACGTGCTGCGTAATACCACCTGCTTCACCCTCAGCTACTTTTGCTTCTCTGATATAATCAAGAAGTGAAGTTTTACCGTGATCTACGTGACCCATAACCGTAATAATCGGAGCTCTTGGTCTTAGATCTTCTTCGTTGTCTTCTTCAATTACAAGTTCTTCAATAAGCTCTTCAGCATCTATGAATTTTACATCTTTACCAAATTCACTGGCTACAAGCTCAATAGTACCTGCATCTAAACGCTGATTGATGGTAATCATCAAGCCAATACTCATGCAAGCAGAGATAATATCATTTACTCCTACTTCGAGTTCTTCGGCTAAGTCGTTTGCGGTGATAAATTCAGTAACCTCAATAGTTCCTGACTCCAGCTCCTGCATTTCCTGCTGTTGGAGTAACTCTTCCTCACGATCTTCTTTTCTTTGACGACGACGTTTACCACGTTTGGCTCCTACATTGCCTCCGGAGCCTTGCATCTTCTTAAGCGTTTCACGCATCATACGATCAACATCGCTCTCTGCAACCTCAGTCTTTTCTTTTTTCTTGGCAGGCTTAGCGTCTTTTTTCGGGCTTGGCTTTCTTTTTAATTCCTTCTTAGGCTCTTTCTTATCCGTTTCCTTATTGTCAAAACCAGGCTGATCCTTTTTGCGCTTTCTTTTCTTGCGTACTTTAGAATCTGAAGTCAGATCGTTCGTAAATGCCGTCTTACCTAATACTTTTGTTCCTTCCAGTTTCCCAGCTCTTCCACGGATAATCTTAGCCGGATCCTTTGGTTTAGCCTCCTCTTCTGATTCTTCCTCATCATCATCAACAGTTTCTTCTTCAGTATCTGTTGTTTCTTCAGATTCAGCAACCTCTTCTTCAACTTCTATTTCAGCTGAAACTTCTTCTTCTTCTTCAGCTTCTACAACTTCAGGAGTTTCATCTACAACTGGTTCTTCAACTTCAGCTACTTCTTCAACCACTTCGGGTTCGGGCTCAGGTTCAGAAACCTCTTCTGGTTCTTCTTGAACAGCTTCTGGTTCTGTTATCGGCTCTAAGCCGCCTAATAAGTCATCTTCGATAGAATTTGAAGTTCCAGCATCAGCTGGTTCTTCAGGCTCAGCAATAGGTTCTAAAGCATCAAGCGGTTCCAGGATATTATCGAGGGTCACACTTTCATTGCGAAGGTTCATCATCGAATTGCGACGACTATCATACTCTTCTTTTGCTTTTTCGTGATCCTGGCTTCTGGCTTTATCCTCTCCATAAACGCTATCCAAAGCATCATGCATTTCAGGGGTAACCTTGAAATTAGGCCTGTTAGCAGCAGTGAACCCTTTACTAGCAAGTGTATCTACAATCGATTGTGTAGACACATTGAATTCTGATGCTACTTTAAATAAAGGTTTTGGTCTGTTTATGGACATATATGGTTTTTATAATTCTCAGCTCTAAAACTAAACAAATTTGATTGTAATTGCTTACTCCTGTCTTAATCGAATTCGAAAGCAATTACTTCAATAATACGAGCTGCAAGTTCTTCATCAATTTCGCCATTGGTTCTGCTAACAATTTCTTCTTTGTTGAGATCCAGTACAGCTCTTGCAGTATCACATCCGATATCGTGAAGTTTCTTGATGATTTCTTCACCAAAATCTTCAACAAATTCTGAAATGTCGATATCGTCTTCTTCTTCTACTTCGCGGTAAACATCAATCTCTGCTTCTGCCAATTTTGAAGCTAGTCGGATATTAACACCACCTTTACCGATTGCCTTAGAAACTTCATCAGCTGGTACAAGTACGTTTGCTTTCTTCCCGGTTTCATCTAACTCTACTTTTACAACAGAAGCTGGTTGAAGAGCTCTTTTGATAAACTCAATAGGGTCGTTGGTGAAATTGATCACATCAATATTTTCATTTTGAAGCTCACGAACGATTGCATGAATACGAATACCTTTCATCCCAACACAAGCTCCAACCGGATCTACCCTTTCATCATGAGATAAAACGGCAACTTTTGAACGGTCACCAGGTGCACGTGCAATACGAACAAGTTCGATAATACCATCAAAAACTTCAGGAATTTCGTTTTCAAATAAACGCTCAAGAAATAATTCAGATGTACGAGAGATAATAACCGTTGGGTTACCATTTTTCATATGTACACCAATTACTACGGCTCTAATTGTATCACCTTTGCGGTATCTGTCTTTATAGATTTGCTCATTCTTAGGAAGCAAAAGCTCAACACCGTTATGGTTTACAAGAATGTCTTTATTCTGACGAACCTGGTATACATCTCCCAGGATAATCTCACCTACTCTATCACTATAATCTTCGTAGATATTATCTTTTTCGATCTCACGAATTCTTTGAGCTAACTGCTGACGAGCCATCATCACTGCACGCCTTCCAAAATCAAGAATCTGAATTTCCTGAGCTAATTCATCATAGAGTTCGATATCGGGATCGATTTTCTTGGCGTCTTCCAGGTTGATTTCTGCAACAGGATTTGATAATTCTTCAGCTGGCACAACTTCTTGTACATGAAGAATCTGAACTTCTCCCCTGTCTGCGTTCAGGATAACCTCGAATGAATCGTCTGTTTCATACTTTTTACGAATCATAGTCCTGAAAACATCTTCTAAAATCGATAACAAAAGATCACGGTCAATTCCTTTTTCTTTTGCAATTTCAGCAAATGAGGAGATGATTTGTTTTGAAAGTTCGTTCTGCATCAGCGTTGCTTTAATTTATTACAGGGATAATTTTTGCTTCAATAATAGACTCAAAAGGAATATCTACGTTATTACCTTTTGCATCCGTTACCGATATAGTTGCATCTGCCACATCATTAATGATGCCTTGCAACTTTGAAACTTGTTCTTGGTCTCTGAATCTAACCTTGGCAGTTCTACCTACATTTCTTTTGTACTGCCTGATATCACTTAATGGCCTGCTTAATCCTGGCGAAGACACATTCAATCTGTATTTGTTATCAAGTAGTTCATGAGCTTCAATTAAAAAGCCTAATTCTCTACTGATTTCAGCGCATTCATCAAGATTTACACCTCTTTCTTCACCATCAAGATAAATCCAAACCTCGTTGCCGCTGCCAGTTTTATATTCAACATCTACCAGAAACAGTCCTTTCTCTTCGGCCAGTGGCGATGCTAACTCTTTAATATTTTCAGTGATATCCAGATTCATAAGTCAATTTCAGAAACAAAAAAAAGTGAGTGCCTCACGGCGCTCACCCAGACTTAGAAGGTAGCTTTATTTCGCCTAAATTTCAATGTAGTAAACAGTATTAGTTCTGTATGAATTACAGTTAATTCTTTTTTCAATTTTTTGGTTCTTGTTTTTATATAATAAGACTCAAAATTAAACTAACTGATCCAGATGAAATTCTTTAAATCTTCAGCTCTTCTGTTAAGCGCTCTTTTTCTTGGTACAATACATCTTCAGGCTCAATCAATAAACCCAACATCAGCACAAGACCTTAGTGCTTCTATTGAACAGAGAAGTAAACTTACTCAACAAACCATGTTTGCCAACTACCCTATTCGAAGTGTTGGCCCTGTAGTAATGAGCGGAAGAGTAACCGACATAGCTGTTCATCCTGACAACCCCCGCATCTTTTATGTAGGGTATGGATCGGCAGGAGTTTTTAAATCTACGAACAGCGGGAATACGATGACTCCAATTTTTGATCATGCAGGAGGTGCTTTAGGAATTGGAGATATTGCTCTTTCAAAGGCTGATCCTAGTATACTCTGGGTTGGTACCGGCGAAAATAATAGTAGCAGGTCTACTTATGCCGGAAGCGGTATCTATAAAAGTTCTGATAATGGAGAAACATGGGAGTTTAAAGGATTAAGTAATTCTCAGCATATCGGAAGAATTGTTACACATCCTACTGATGCTAATACGGCATGGGTTGCCAGCATTGGAGCTTTATATTCTCCAAATTCTGAACGTGGTGTTTTCAAGACCACAAACGGCGGAGACAGTTGGGAAAAGACTCTTTTCATAAATGATAGTACTGGTGTTATTGACCTGGCTATTCATCCAACAAATCCGAATATCTTATGGGCAGCGAGCTGGGAAAAGGATCGAAAAGCATGGAATTTTAAGGAAAGCGGTAAAAGCTCTGCTATTTATAAATCTACGGATGGTGGAAATTCCTGGACTAAACTTACTAATGGTCTGCCGCAAGGAGATCACGTTGGAAGAATTGGATTAGATGTAAGTCAATCGATGCCGAATACAATTTTTGCGATTATAGATAATCAGTATGAGACTAAAACAGAACGTGACATTGATGTAAACGTTCTCTCGATGAATGACTTCACTGATATGAGAAAAAGAGATTTCTTACGCCTGGATGATAAAAAGCTGAACCAATATCTAAGATCCAATAGGTTTCCAAGTGAATATACCGCTGAGTCAGTTAAAGAAGATGTCAGAAATGACAAATATGAACCTAGAGCTCTTGCTGATTACCTGGGTGATGCAAATGCGGCTCTTTTTAATACAGAGATTATAGGCCCGGAGATTTACAGATCAGATGATGCAGGTGAAAGCTGGACTAAAGTAAACAGCTATGACTTAGATAACATCTTCTTCACCTATGGCTATTATTTCGGGCAAATAAGGGTGGATCCTAATGATTCAGAAACGCTTTATATTTGGGGTGTACCATTCCTGAAATCAACTGATGGTGGTAAAACCTGGACTCCTAAAGCTGAAAACCAAAGAGTACATGTTGATCATCACGCATTATGGATTAACCCTGACGACTCTGAACATATGCTTTTAGGTAACGATGGCGGTTTATATGAAAGCCATGACGGGGGCGACAATTTTATTCATCATAACACTATTCCAGTTGGTCAGTTTTACAGCGTTAATGTAGATATGGATGAACCATACAATATTTATGGGGGTCTACAGGATAACGGAACATTTATGGGGCCTTCCACTTCTACCGGTAATAGAGCCCGTCCCTGGACCAGAATTGGTGGAGGTGATGGAATGCATGTATCGCCAAATCCAAAAAATTCTGATATCGTGTATGTAGGTTCACAATATGGTAACTATTCCCGCAGAGATTTCTCTACCGGACAAACAAATAGAATAACACCAAGACACTCTGTGGGAGAAGATCGTTATAGATATAACTGGAACTCCCCCATCAACCTAAGTCATCACAACCCTGAAATTGTGTATTTCGGATCTCAACGCTTAAACCGATCTCTGGATGAGGGTAAAACCTGGACAGCTATCAGTCCTGACCTCACTAATAACAGGCCAAATGGTGATGTACCTTATTCTACGATTTCTACTATTGCCGAGTCTCCAATCTCATTTAATGTGATCTGGGTTGGTACAGATGATGGTAATATCCAGCTAACACAAGATGGTGGTGCTACCTGGACAAATGTTAGTGGTTCCCTACCACAGAAAAGATGGGTAAGCGAAGTGCACGCTTCTAAATATGATGAAGGAACAGCTTTTGCATCTTTAAATGGGTACAGATATGATGAATTTAAAACCTACATATATAAGACTTCTGATTATGGTAAAACCTGGAATTCTATCAAAGGAGACCTACCTGAAGATGTAGTAAATGTAATTGTACAAGATCCTGTGGAGTCTTCTATTCTGTATGCGGGATTAGATCACGGAAGCTACATCAGCTTCAATGAAGGCAACAACTGGCATTACCTTACTACTATGCCAAATGTAGCCAGTTATGACATGATAGTACATCCAAGAGATTTAGAGTTAGTTATTGGGACACATGGGCGTAGCATTTACGTATTGGATGTAAAACCACTGCATGCGATTGCTTCAAGATTGAATGAGTCAATAACTGCTATTCCACCTGAAACTGTTCGTTCTTCAAGAAGATGGGGGTTCAAAAGTGTAGAATACCGAGACCGCATTATGCCTGAGGTTCAGCTCATGTATTATGTCGGTTCAAAAAATGGCGTTAGAGAAATAGATATTGAAGTAACCAATTCAGATGGTGAAGTGGTTTCTAGTTTAACTGCTTCTGGTTCCTATGGTTTTAACACCTACTCATGGGACCTTGTAACAGGTGAAAATGAGGACGGCCCGGTATTTCTGACAAAAGGAAAATATACTCTATCATTTAAAAATGGACGAAATTCTCATGAGGTTAAATTTGAAGTTAAATAGCATCCTAACCGTAGTTTTAATTCTTTCTTTTATTGGATGTGAAGGGAAGAAAACAGAAAATACAAGTAACCAGCCTAAAGGCCGGACTATAACCATAGTTGACGAACTTACTTTTATTAATAAGGATGGTGAAGATATATCCACCATTTCAATCGCCCTGGCAGATGAACCAGATGAAAGGAATCAGGGACTTATGGACGTAAATGAAATGGGTCAGGATGAAGGAATGCTATTCATCTTCGATAATGAAGAATTGCAGGCTTTCTGGATGGCGAATACTCCTCTACCTTTGGATATAATGTATGTGAATAATGATAGTGTAATCGTTCGGATTTATCAGAACACTACTCCATTTTCACAAACAACGCTGCCATCTGAAGCTCCAGCTCGCTATGTAGTTGAAACTAATGGTGGGTACGCTTTAAGACATGGAATTACTGAAGGCGATAAAATCCGATTTTGACAAAGTTTAAAGTGTGAGATTTTTTATCACTTTGTCTTCTTGAAGAGATTGCTTTTCTTTTCAAAAAAAATCGATTTGATGAAAAAATCTCTCATACTACTTATCGCCTGTATATTTTCTGTTACTGGTTTAGCACAACCTACGTTACTTGATGACAACCTCGCTTTGAGGTCGGTCACTACCCTCCCAACAGAGACTGTTCGGCTGGAGTATAATCCTGTGAACCAAACATTATACTTTACTACTGTTCCGGGGAGTATATATGAGGTTAACATAGAAACAGGAGTAAAGACCTTACGCCAAACAAGCGCCAATCATGGGCTAGGTGATTTACAGGGTTTTGATATTTCTTCTGATGGAAAGTTTTACATCGTTGGGAATATCCGAGACGGGGCGAATTTCACGAATACAGGTGTTATTAAAAGAGGAGAACTGGTTGATGGAACCTGGACCTGGGTTACGGTTGCAGAAACAGCTCCGTACCCTCTTAGTAATACCTTCTTTGATCACATAATGAACGGAATCGTAGTAAGCCCTGATAACAAATTCTTATATGTGAATAGTGGCTCCAGAACTGATCATGGAGAAGTTCATTCAGTAGATGGAAGATATCCTGACCTGAGAGAAACAGCTTTAACAGCCAAAATATTAAGAGTCCCGGCAGATTCAACTGATCTTTATTTAGAAGATGATCTGGCCACCCTAAAAAGCAGTGGATATATCTATGCAGAAGGTATCAGGAACAGCTTCAGTCTTGCATTCGATAAAGACA
This sequence comes from Balneolaceae bacterium, assembly GCA_040222185.1. Lineage (GTDB taxonomy): Bacteria > Bacteroidota > Rhodothermia > Balneolales > Balneolaceae > JAVKDP01. Next base: position 15,401 of record JAVKDP010000053.1, read on the forward strand.
ATAATCTTTTTGCAGTAGAAAACGCTGGTGAAAGAGACGACCCTGGCGAGTTTAATCTTATCGAAAGTGGAAAGCATTACGGCTTTCCGTGGAGAGTTGGAGGAAATGATACTCCTATGCAATTTACTCCGTACGATCCTGACCAGGATATTATGCTCCAAAAAGAAACAAATGCCTATCAGTTCGGCTTTTTCTATAATGATCCTGATTATCCAACTCCTCCAGAGGGTGTTGAATTTACAGAACCAATCTTAAACTCTGGTCCTGATGCTGTAAGCTACCGGAACCACATTACAGGCGAGATTCTGGATGCCTTTGAAGAAGACACTGTGATAAGCTCTTTTACTGCTCACAGGTCAATGTTAGGGTTAACATTCGATACTAATGGGGAATTTGGTGGAAATTTTACAGAAGACGCTTTCTCTCTAGGCTTTTCCGGTGGAAACGATAATGGCTTCTTCCTCAGGTGGATGGATGATCCAGGAAAAGATTTACTTCATATGGAGCTTACTCCATCCGGCGACACCTTTACCATGACAACCACAGCATTAGCCAGAGACTTTATCAGCCCTATTGATGCCGAAATTATTGGTAATAAGATGTATATCGCTGAATATAGAAATGGTTCGTGGCTTAATGTGGGTGCTGATACGCGTATCTGGGAAATTACTTTCCCTGCTTTTGGGACTTCTACTGAAGATGATAACTCTGTAGTAGAGGATTATTCACTACAGCAGAACTATCCCAACCCTTTCAATCCAGCTACAACTATTACATATGAACTCAATAAAGCTGGATTTGTTGAAATTGATGTATCAGATGCTTTGGGAAGACATGTATCTACTTTAGTTAGCTCAAATAAGAACGCACAAACTCATAGTGTACGCTTTAATGCAACTAACCTGTCTTCGGGAGTCTATTTTTACACCCTAAGAGTTAATGGTATTGCAGCAAGTACAAAGCGAATGCTATTAATTAAATAGAATCAGCAGGTTCTTCTTTATACTCAAAAAGAAAATCCATTGCTTTAGTGACATTCTCTGGAGAACCGACATAAATAGGTGATCTTTGATGTATGGAAGTTGGTTCAACCTCCATTATTCTTTTCTCCCCATTTGTAGCTGACCCACCTGCTTGTTCAATAATAAAGCTCAATGGATTGCATTCATACATCAATCGTAGCTTCCCGTTGGGATACTTATTACTGTGTGGGTAAATAAATATTCCACCTTTTATCAAGGTGCGATGTATGTCTGCAACCATTGAGCCTATATATCGTGCTGAATATGGCCTGTTTGTCTCCAGATCTTCTTCCTGGCAATACTTAATATATCTTTTGAGACCATATTCCCAGGAGTTATAACTTCCTTCATTTATACTATAAATAGCTCCATGTTCGGGAATTTTGATAGCGCTATCCGTTAAGATGAATTCCCCGATACTCGGGTCGAGCGTAAAAAGAGAAACTCCAAGGCCAGTTGTATAAGCTAAAGTAGTACTAGAACCATAAAGCACATATCCTGCAGCAACCTGCCTTGTTCCTGGTTGTAGGGCATCATTTTCATTTACTGTAGGATCAAAACGAGCTTCCCTCATGTATATTGAGAAAATAGAACCTATCGATACATTAACATCGATGTTAGAGGAACCATCTAGTGGATCAAGATATACGATGTACTTTCCACCCTGGCTGCTAAGCCTGACTATCCCATCGTTTTCTTCAGAGATAACCATACAGGTTATTAGAGATCTTTCAAGTGCCGAGATAAGCTGTTGATCAGCAAAAAGGTCCAGTTTCATTACAGATTCACCATGTACATTGGTAGAACCTTCGTTACCTAAAATATTGGTGATTCCTGCTTTGTTAACCTCCCTCGAAATTATCTTAGCTGCGAGGCTAATGTCTCTTAACAATTGTGAGAGTTCCCCTGTTGCGCCCGGGAACCTATTCTGAGCTTGAATAATGAATTCTTCTAACGTAACTAATCTATCAAACTGCTTCTTTTGCATGATTAAGCATATTTAGTTGGAAGCGCTTTTCTGACGAATATAAGAATGTTTTAAACAGATATTAATCTGATTTTAAAATTCTAATTAGCCAATTGATTTGAGAAAATGAAACGTTTCTCGGGCCTTCATTTTTAGCTCTTCTATTGACTCATTATTTACTACAACTCTGTCAGCCAAGTGCATTAATTTTTCGAAATCCTGTTGTTTTAAAATACGATCTTGAACTTTCTTTTCATCCGTTTTATCTCTTGTTCTAACTCTTTCTATTCGGCTTTTCTGATCTGCTAAAAGAAGAATCACCTGATCTACATTTTCAGGTCTTCCGTTTTGCAATAAAATAGCTGCTTCTTTTACAAATATTGAGCAACCTTCTTCTTCCTTAACCTGTGAGATTTCATCCGCCCTTTTCCAGAGTATTGGATGTACAATTTCATTTAGTTCCTGAACTCTTCCCTTTTCAAAAGCTTCTTTAGCCAGATAACCCCTGTTTAAACTACCATCGGCGTGGTATGATTCATCGCCAAAAGTCTGTTTTAACTTTGATACAAGTTCAGGGTCTGACACCATTAACTCTTTGGCCAGGTCATCAGCGTACAGAACAAAAGCTCCCAACTCCTCTAAAGCTTTACAAAAGGTTGTTTTTCCTGATCCAATTCCACCAGTTACTCCAACTTTGATCATAAGCTTTATCGTTTACTTCTGTTCATGGGTAGATATCATAAGCAAATAGGCTTTGATAAACTCATCCAAATCGCCATCCATTACAGCACTAACATTTGAAGTCTCATAATTGGTTCGATGATCCTTTACTCTTTGATCATCAAATACATAACTCCGAATCTGGGATCCCCACTCGTTCTTGCCTTTAGTACCTTCAAGGCGGGCCTTTTCAGCTTCCTGGATTTCTTTCTCTAGCTCATAGATTCGGGACTTTAACAGAACCATAGCTTTTTCTCTATTCTGAAGCTGTGAACGTTCCTGTTGACACTCAGCAACTACACGTGGCTCAGAACCGTCAGAAAGTTTTCCTGTCCAAATCAAGCGAACCCCGGTTTCTACCTTGTTCACATTTTGGCCACCAGCTCCACTAGAATGGAAACGCTGTAATTCGATATCACTATCGTTCAGGTTTAAGTCTATAGTATCATCAATGAGTGGTGATACAAAAACCGAGCAAAATGAAGTATGTCTTCTTGCATTGCTATCAAATGGAGATACCCGAACCAGCCGATGCACTCCACTTTCAGCTTTTAGGAAGCCATAAGCATTGTTACCCTGTACTTCGATAGTTGCGCTTTTCATTCCGGCAACATCTCCGTCCTGGTAATCAATCACAGAAACTTTGAAGCCACTCCTCTCAGCCCATCGGGTATACATTCTATATAACATCTCAGCCCAGTCCTGGCTCTCAGTACCTCCGGCACCAGGGTTAAAGTTCACAACTGCATCTCTGTGATCATCACTTCCTTTAAGCATATTTCTTAACTCAAGGGTTTCCAGGCCTTTTAAAAGCTTTTCATACTCTTTCTCCAGGTCATCCTCAACGTCCTCTCCCATTTCTTCAAACTCAAGAAAAACGTTTATACTCTCCCTTAGTTCGTTCAGCTTATCCCAACCTTCAACTAACCCTTTTTCGTTATCCAATTGCTTCATTAAAGCCTGTGCAGCAGCAGGGTCATTCCAAAATTCGGGGTCCTGGGTTCTTTCTGTTAATTCAATTATTCTGACTTTTCTTTTGTCGTAGTCAAAGATACCTCCTGAGCTCATCCAGACGCTCATAGTGGTTTTGTAGATGATCTTTATTTAATCCCATTCAATTAATAAAAGTAACGTTCAAATTATTTTGTAGCTCTGCCAAGGAATATTCCGATAAGAACTCCGGCAACTACTGCCAGACCCAACCCTCTTTCCGGGTTAGCTCTTACATACCTGCGAGCATTTCTATACTCATGCTTTAGTTCTTTTTCGAGCCAATCTCTTTCATCCTTTAATTTATCGATGATTACATCGTACTTTTGTTCTACCTTTGCCTGAACTTCTTCAGAAGCTTCGGTGACTTTTTTTCCGATTTTCTTTTGAACCTGGTCAATTTTTGATGAATCTGACATAATAGTATCCTCGTTAATGAACTTCGAAAATACAAAAATGAAGCATAATTGTTTGAATGATTACCCTGAATCGCAAACTTATTTTTTGTTCTAAATGAAGTACACCCCTTCTCAGATTTGGTTTAATTTTCTGCACTCCAATTATCTGATATATAATATTTCATGGGAAGATTCTTTAGTAGACAGGCAACTATTAAAGCTTGATCACGAGAGCGAAGTACTGACGATCACAAGCGCTGGCTGTAACATATTGGACTACGCGCTTGAGAAGCCGAAGTCTATTGACAGTGTTGATATTAATTCTAAACAAACGGCTTTATTCGATCTTAAGAGAGTTCTTATTGAACATGGAGACTATGTTCTCTTCTCAGATTTTTTTGCAAAAGGAAAGGTAACTGATTACAAATCGGTTTACTCCACAATCAGGGATTCACTCAAGCCTGAAAGCCGGGTTTTCTGGGACAGAAAAATCTCATACTTCGATCCAACTGGCAGAGGTTTGTTTTACCACGGTGGAGCGGGAATATTTGCACGATATCTGAACTATATTTTAAAAAAGAAAAATATCGCTAACGAAGTTTCTGAGCTAATCCGTTCAGAAAATATAGAAGAACGAGAGCAGGTTTTTAAATTCATTTCTGGCAAGTTATGGGAAGGGCCGGAAAGATATATCTGGAAAACAAACGGAGTACTGAGCCTGGCGGGAATACCCAGAACTCAAAGAGATTCTATTGGGGACATAAACAGTTTTATGAAAAAAGTACTCGAGAAAGTTTTTGTTCATCAATCTGCAAGGAATAATCCATATTGGAGAGTATATCTTGAAGGTGCTTACCAACCTGAGTGCTACCCTGACTATTTAAAGAAAAAGAATTTTGAAATACTAAGAGATCAATTAAAAGCTATTTCCAGCTCTACAAAGAGCATATATAGTCACCTTCTTAATGTAGATAAGAGATATAGTCACTTCCATCTCCTCGACCATATGGATTGGTTGGCTGGCCACAATAATGAAGTATTAAGCAAACAATGGGACTTGATAATTAAACGAGCGGATAGAAAAGCTAAAGTTCTTTTCAGAACTGCTCATAATGACATTAACTTTATACCAGGTTTTGTAAAAGAGGCATTCGATTTTGAAAAAGTACCTACTTCATTTATTAACAAAAGTGATCGTGTGGGTACTTATTCAGGAACCTATTTGGGAACATTGCGATGATACTTTCTAATATCGAGCATTACTACAGAACACACTCAAGGTTCTATGATTTGACAAGGTGGGCTTTCCTCTTTGGCAGAGCTTCGGTTAAGAACCAATTCCCAGAACTGCCACCAGAGTCTACTATTCTAGACCTTGGATGTGGAACTGGTAATCAGCTATCGGCACTCATTAAAAAGTATCCTCAATCTAATATTATCGGTATGGATATGTCACCGGAAATGTTGAATAAAGCCAAAAAAAAGTTTGGGACTTCTATCCAATTAAGAAGGGATTATTACAATCAAGAAAGTTTTAAAGAATCAGAACTGGACCTGGTAATCTGTTCCTATTCTTTGACAATGTTTGATGGTAAGGAAAAAGCATTAAGTAACATTCAAAAACATCTGAAAGATACAGGCTCTCTGGTAGTAGTAGATTTTGATTCCTCTCCTTTCGAATGGTTCAAAAAATGGATGAGGTTAAATCATGTAGATATGAGATTCGAAATCTTTAGTAAACTTAAATCACTATTTCCTCATCACCAATATAAAGGGAAAAAAGCCTACTTCGGTTTGTATTCATATTCTACATTTCGAGCCCGAAAAACTCTTAGATAATTTGATAATAGCTGGTAAAGCCTGTTATGAGAGCATCGAAAAAGTTAAACGGATTTACCAAAGTAGACCTTGAAGCAAATATGCGAAATGCTCCGAAGGATCATTTTTCTACTCAGGGACAAGTTGGTCTTTGTACTGCAATTCGTACAGTTTTTTATAAATTCCGTTTTCCTGGAGTATGAGCTCCTGGTGAGATCCTTGTTCTCTTATCTCTCCTTTATGCATCACCAATATCTTATCGGCGTGCTGAATAGTTGAAAGCCTGTGAGCAATTACAATAGATGTTCTCCCCTCCATCATTTTCTCACTGGCTTCATTTACCAACGATTCCGTTTCTGAGTCGATACTTGAAGTAGCTTCATCAAGAATTAAGATTTTGGGATCAAATACCATTGCCCGTACAAAACAGATAAGCTGGCGTTGTCCCATAGAAAGTGATGAGCCTTGTTGCTTAAGCTCAAAGTCGTAAGTACCTGGTAATTTCTCTATAAAATGATGTGCTTCAACATCGTGTGCCGCTTTGATTACATCCTCCCTGGTAATGTTTTCTTCACCCAACGTAATATTCTCTAATATTGATCCAGTAAAAAGAGCATTGTCTTGTAATACAAGTGAGAAATAATATCGTAAATCTGAAAGAGCCAGCTCTTTGATATCAATTCCATCCAGTTTGATAGAACCTTTTTGGATATCATAAAACCTGAGTAAAAGGCTTATTATTGTTGTTTTACCAGCTCCGGTTGCTCCAACAATGGCAATATTTTCTCCAGGATGAGCAGTAAAGGATACATCTTTAAGTACATAATCTTCTCCTTCATTGTATTTGAACCATACATTCTCAAACTCAATCTCACCCTTAGGGTTTTGAATACGGACCGGCTTTTCGGATTCTATTACAGCTGTTTCCTGGTCAAGTACATTAAAGATTCTTTCAGAAGAAGCCAATGCAGACTGTAGTGTATTAAACTTTTCAGACAGACCTCTTATCGGCATGAAGAACTGCCGCGAATATTGAATAAATGCCAGGAGAACTCCAAAGGTTACTCCATCCATAAGAGCTCTTCCGCCACCATACCAGACAATCAGAGCCATGGCAAAACTTGAAAATACTTCAACCAAAGGCCAAAATATTGAGAAGTAGAAGATAGTTTCTACATGAGCTGCCTTGTGATCAGCATTAATCTCTTCAAACTTTTCTTGTTGTTTTTTTTCCCTGTTAAATAGTTGAACAACATCCATCCCATTGATATGCTCTTGTACAAATGAATTCAGGTTGGAGATTTGATCTCTCACTTTCAAAAAAGCAACTCTCACTTTTTCTTTGAACCAGAAGGTAGCATAGAACAAAACAGGTAATACAGCTATTGTTACTATACTTAGTTCCCAGTTCATGCTAAACATGAAGAACAAAATGAATATGATCCTGAACATATCTCCTATCATGGCAACAACGCCATCAGAGAGCAACTCACTTAGAGCCTCAACATCACTTGTGGTTCTAGTAATCAACCTTCCTATTGGAGTTTTGTCGAAGTACTGAACATTCAGGGATTGGATTTTCTCGAAAATACTATTTCGAAGTGAGTAAAGTGTATTTTGACCAAACCACCTTGTGAGATAAGTGGTAATCATCTGGAGTATAAACTCACTTAGCAGCGCTCCGAATAGCAGAATAATAATCCAGTTCAAACCTTCAAAGTTATCCAGGGCTATATAATCATCAATAGCAATCTGAATCAGCTTTGGACGAATGGTTCCAAGAAAAGACGCACTTAAAGTTAGTACTATGGCTAATACTACGAACCACTTGTAAGGCTTAATAAAAAAATAAAGCCGTCGAACTAGTTTTCTATCGACGGCTTTTTCGTTTTTCTCTTTACTCACTAATAAACTACTTAGAACCTATCAAAATCGTCATATGACGTTCTTGGTGAAGTACTTCTTTTTGGTTGAGTCTCATTACTTCCAGAGCCTCTGGTATCACGGTTATAAGAACTACTACCATAATTACGTGAACCTCTGTCAGAGCGATCGTTACTATATCGGTTATCTCTGTCCCGGCTATACCGATCATTATTCCCATACCTGTCGCCTCCACGATCATAGTTACGACCTCCGCCACGTCTGTCGTTATCATAACGACCACCGCTACGGTATCCACCATCTCTGGAACCTGAACCTCTACGTGGCCTGAAATTACGACCACCGCTACTTCTTCGATCTCCTCCATAGCTTTTCTGATGTCCAGAAGACTCACTTTTCTTAGTAAGATCTTTTAGCTCAGCTTTTGCAGTGATGATACCACGCTCATGTGTCGGATCAGTAAATATTGGCCTTAGTTCACTTGCCAGCCATGTAGGATAAAAACCTTCTCTGGCTTCTTTCAACAACACATGCAAGTTTGTGTATCGAGCTGAAAAGTGACCAATTACAAGTAATTTAGTTTGAGCTTCCGTAGCAACTCTTGCTGCATCAGCTGTAGTAGAGTGCCCGGTTTTACGAGCTTTATCTGCGAGTTGTACGCCAAAAGTTGCTTCATGGAAAAGAATATTCGTATTCATCGCCAGTTTTACTGAATTCGGGCAGTACTCAGTATCTGTGATGTACGCAAAACTCTCACCTGGTCTAGGATGACCCACTATATCTGACGGTTCGATTACTGTGCCATCAGCAAGTGTTACGCTATTTCCAGCCTTTAGCTCCTTGAATTGCTCATCTTCTGAAACTCCAAGATCGCTGGCTTTTACTGCATCTACTTTCCCCGGTTTATCTTTTTCCTGGAAGCGATAACCAAGGCAGAATCTTTTGTGCTTTAGTGGCCTTGCTTCAACATAAAAATCACTTTCATCTACAACTATTGCTTCCTCTACACCTTCCTCAACTTCACTAAACTTGATCTCGTAGCCTAGTTCCACTCCGGAAAACTTAAGGTTCCACTCCACATATTGCTTAATGCCCTTTGGACCTGCAATAGTTAATACTTTTTCTCTTCTCTGTAATTGTAATGTGGACAATAGTCCCATTAAACCAGAGTAATGATCTACGTCAAAGTGAGTGATAAACACACATTCAATCTTAGATCTTTTTACGCCTGCCTGAAGCATGCTCATTTGTGCATTCTCTCCACAGTCAAACAAATATACACTGCCTTCTCTCCAAAGTGCTACTGCAGGTAGATGCCTTATTGCCGTTGGTGTTGCAGAAGCAATGCCTAGTGGTATTACAATCATTTTATTTCTCCCGTTTTCGAATATGGGATTTTGCTTTCAACAAATATCCCGGTTAAGTTTTTAAATTTCAGCTAATTCTTGTTCTATTAGTTGTTTCTTATACATAGCCTTGTAGTGGCCATCTCTTTCTAAGAGTTCTTCATGAGTCCCGTGCTCAACAATCTGTCCTGCTTTTAGATAGTAAATAATATCAGCATCCTTTATGGTTGATATCCTATGACTTATCATTATTGTTGTCCTTCTACCTTGTTTCTCACTAAGCTGCTTTAGTATAGCATCTTCTGTTTTTGTATCAACCGCACTTAATGAATCATCAAATATTAGTATCTCAGGATTTTTTATAAGAGCTCTTGCAATCGCTGTCCTTTGTTTTTGGCCCCCAGAAAGTGTAATCCCGCGCTCGCCAAGAATAGTCTTAAATTTTTTCTCAAAATCCAAAATATTCTCTTTAACCTGTGCTTTTTCTGCAGCCTCTTCAACTAGTTTAATATCAGCATGCTCAACACCAAAAGCTATATTTTCTTCAATCGTATCTGAAAACAAAAAGTTATCCTGTGGAACATAACCAATTGCTTTTCTCAGCGAAAACAATGAATGATTTTTAGTATTTATTCCATCCAGTAATATCTCTCCTTCCGTTGGGTCAAATAATCTCGGTATCAATTGAACCAAAGTAGTTTTACCGGAACCCGTTCTCCCTACAATTGCAATATTCTTTCCGGCTTCAAACCTCAGGTTAATATCCTTGAGTATATATTCGTCGGCATCGGGGTATTTGAACGATACATTACGAAACTCAATACCACTATTAACTTCTATATTTGATACTTCATTATTATCCTCAATTTCAATCGGATAGTCTAGAACTTCTTTAATTCGATACCAGGACGCCAACGATTTTTGAAACCTGTTGGTAGTATATCCTAATGCTGCCACTGGCCAGATTAAATATGCAACATATATCAGAAATTCAGCGATATTTCCCACAGTTAGTGTTCCTTCAATTATCATATTACCGCCCTGCCAAATCACTATTATAAGGGAGATACCAATCAAAAAACCAAGCCCTGGATGGAAAAGAGATTCAATCATGTCTAGTTTTAACTTTTTCTTCCTATAGTCTTCACTCAGTACGTTAAACTTCTCCTGCTCATTTTCAAGGCGATTGTATGCTTTAATCAAGCGAATACTTGAAAATGACTCCTTTGCCTGCCCTGCAAGTTGAGAGTACTGTTCTTGAATTATAATTGAATGTTTGTGAATGAACCCGGTAATCCAGTACGCAAAAATCGATAGCAACGGTAGTGGAATTAAAGCCCACACCATTAACTCTTTATTGACTACATACATCATTGTGATCACAAAGCCAGCGCGGGTAACTGTATTTATACTATACATAATCACCGGCCCATAATACTCTCTCACTTTGTTCACATCCTCTGTAGCTCGAATGTAAATCTCTCCTTGTGAGAACTTGGAGTAGAATTGCTGAGGTAAAGCCATCAGCTTTTTTATGATATCATTCCTCATATCAAACTCTACTTTTCTGGATGAAACGATGAGTGTTTGACGTGTTAGAAAGAGAAAAACACCATACAGGGCTACAGTACCAAGCAAGAAAAGTGAATTGACAGCCAAAATTTGCCCGGCTTCGCTTGTAAAAAGAGTATCAATTAAATTATCCGGGACATCGTAATTCTCAGCAGAGAGTGATTCTACTTTATCAATGGTTCGTCTTATCAGAAGTGGAATCCAAACCAATGAGAAGTTAGCAGCAGTTAGAAAAATAGCTCCAAGGAAAGTACTCATCTTGTACTTTGAGAGGTATTTATTTAATTCTCTTATTGCTCCCACTTTATTCCTTAAATCTCTTTTCTGTCTTTTTCTTTAAATAGTTTATTTACTTCACTTCGAAAACGGTTACGTTTGGTTTCACAGCTTCTTTTTTTAGCAGTGCCGGCCAATATGCTACAACCTCACTTGCTTTTGGCCTACCTCCTGCAAAACCTGTAACTCCACTTGGCCCTGTCAAAATTAGTGGAGCTATCTCCATACCAAACCGATTCAAGTCATCTTTATTTTGCCCGGTCACTGAAATACGCATATGGATTTCATTATACTCTGTTTCTAAATCATCATTTTCTACTGGTTGTTCAAACGTACCATTAAAGCCTATAAATTCTTTATGAAACTCGTCGAGCTTTAAACCTAAAACTTCCGCTCTTTTTTCAAGTATATCTGCTCCCCTTATTGCTTTTTTAAGTGCGTCGGGCCAGGAATAGGCTAGAGTTGCTGAAAGCTTGTATCCATCGTTATAACTTGCTGAGACTTTATAGCTATCTGTTTCAGGTATTCCTTTTATCCCGTACACCTTAACAAGATTTTTATCTATGTCTTCAACATGAATAGAAGTAAAGTCTGCAATAACATCCGGTGTTATATAATCCTTAGGGTCTCCTATCTCATATAAAAGCTGTTCTTTAACAGTCATTGCATTAACCAAACCTCCGGTTCCTTCGTGTTTGGTAACATAAAACTCACCATTCGGATGTGCTTCTACAATTGGAAAGCCAATGTTCACAAAATCTTCAACCATTTCCCAGTCAGTGAAGTTACCTCCTGAAGATTGTGCTCCACATTCCAGGATATGACCTGCAACAGTACCAACCGACATCTTATCATAGTCACTATATTCCCAGTCAAACTCATAAATCATTGGAGCAAGAGTTAATCCTGTGTCTGTTACTCTTCCTGTAATGATGATATCTGCACCTAATTGAAGCGCTTTAACGATAGGCTTACAACCAAAGTAAACATTAGCACTCATTAGTTGTTCTTTAACAGTAGAGATAGGCTCTCCTGTCTCCATATTCTTCAGAGCATGCCCTTCAGTGATTAGTTCATCAATATCATCAAGTATATTATCTCCATCTACAACGGCAACTTTGATTTTATTAAAACCTCTTTCTTTGGCGATTTTTAGTATCTCATCTTTGCATGCCTGAGGATTAACACCACCTGCATTGCTGATTATTTTAATGCCATTCTCACTTATTTCAGGTAGTATCTGGTCTATTACTCCAACAAAATCTCTGGCATAACCCCAATCAGGATTTCTCATTTTTTGCTTTTGCATAATAGACATGGTCACTTCTGCGAGATAGTCCATTACCAGGTAGTCAATAGGACCTTGCTTAACCTGATTGATCGGTGCGCTTGGGAGATCACCCCAAAACCCTTGCCCGGAAGCAATTCTAATACTTTGTTTCACTAAATGCCTTCTCTTTCTGGTTGGTTAGTCTCAATAATATCGCTATAAAAAAGTATCAGAGAAATTAAAACTTGTTACTTCTCTGAACTATTTAATCTTTATCAGAACTAGTTAAATAATTTTACAAACTCAGCAGCCCCGGAAAACTCACCCCAATATCTTGGGTGACCTGTAAAACCAGCCTCAAGAACCTTAACTAACTCTTCTTTAGAAATATCTACTGAAGCAAATCCACGATAATAACCATCTTCCTTTTTCACTGAATTCATAGAGAGTGTTCCTGCCGACTCTACTTTGGAGTGTGCTGTTCTAAGAATAATAATAAAATCTGTATTGGTTGCGCTTGTGGAACCAGATTCTTCAAGGCTTGTTCTAATATCCTCAGTAAGTTCAGCAATATTTGATTCCAGGTGCGCTCTCGCTTGAACTTCCGCTCTTTTAACCGCTAAAAGAGAATCTGATGCAATAGCTGTTGCATATCCGGTATATGATAAGCTATCTGCTGTAAACTCCGAACTCTGGTACCAACCTGGGAAAATACTTGACGAAGATGTGTTGCTTGTTGGTGTTACACTTTCAGTTGAAGAGCATGAGAAAGTGAATGAAATGACAAAAATTGAGAGAAGCCCCGAAGTAAATAGTTTCATTTAGTTGCGTTGTAATTCGATATATCCTTTTGCTTTTTCTTTATTTAGCACTTCAAGAATAACCGACCCATTAGTTGATAGCTTTTGACTTATAAGGTCTTTTAAAGTTTGGATATCTTCAACCTTTTCTTCATCAATCGAAATTATTTTTTGAGACTCACGTAAACCACGATTCCATGCTTCTGAGTATTTATACACATGCGATATTACAAGGTCATACTCTTCACTCCCATCCTCCTTATACTCTCCTGTAACTCTGAACCCCAAATCAAATTCATGATAAATCACAGCGGATGTTCCGCCATCAGGAATCTCATCCATTTCAAGAGGAGTTTCATTAAAAGTTAACTCTTCTGTTCTTGGGGCTTCATAAATAGCGAGCTGAACATTTTTTAATGACTCTCTGCCATTTCTCCATACCTTTAAAGATACTATATCACCAGGACGTAGTACGGCTACTTTTTCCTGCAATTCATTTGATTCGTTTACATCCTGCCCGTTAACCTGGAGAACTACATCCCCTGTTCTTATACCAGAGATATCAGCAGCTCCTCCACTTGTAACGCCAATTATTTCGACACCTTTTACTTCTGACAAACCAATATTCAAAGCTCTTTCATAATCCACTGCTGCAATACTAACACCTAACAGAGCTCGCCTAACCTCTCCAAATTGAATAATATCTGTAGCTACCTTTAAAGCAAGGTTACTGGGCACAGCAAAACCATATCCCTGGTAAGAACCACTTTGAGAAGCTATTGCTGTATTAATTCCAATTAACTGGCCACTTGTATTTACAAGAGCTCCACCACTATTTCCTTTATTAATCGCAGCATCTGTTTGAATGAAACTTTCTATCCTCATTCTATCATCAATAATCTGAACATCTCTGCTTAAGGCGCTAACGATGCCCGCAGTAACCGTAGAGCGTAACCGAAACGGGTTTCCAATGGCTAGAACCCATTCTCCAACATCGAGTCCATCAGAATTCCCTACAACGACCGCTGGTAGGTTTTCTGCATTAATTTTGATCACAGCCAAGTCAGTACTTGGATCTATGCCAATCAACTTTGCCGGGAATTCTCTTTTATCATTGAGTACTACTTTGAGACCATTTCTTACAGCTCCTTCAACAACATGAAAATTAGTAAGGATATAACCATCCTGTGTAATCAAAACACCAGAACCTACTGTTCTTGCCCTCCTTGGTACTATTCTATCCCAGAGCCCTTCTCCTAAAGTTTGCCCTTCATCCGATTCCTCCAGCGGGATAATAGTCTCTATATAAACAACGGTTGGTGTAACCTCTTCTGCAATCTTTTTGAATATAAACCTTGCATCATAATTGACCAGATCTTCATCCGAGAATATAGGAGAGTCGCTTTTCTTTACTTCGGTAATATTAACTTCAGAGAGAGGAGTTAACTCCGGGTTAATTGCATACAAAGCGAATATTGTTCCTAGCGATACTCCAATGAGTAAAAGTAGTAATGCTGTTAAATAAAAATCTCTTTTCTTCATTTCTTGTCCTGAAGCATCTGTTCAAAAATTGAATCTGAACGCCGCTCCTTATATCCTTCGAGATGATACTTAAAGTATACGTCCAAATGTCTTATCAATTGTTTTAATTCCAAGCCATCCAAACCTATCTTAAATACTTTCTTTTGTTTACTTGAAATTGATTCACTTAAAAAACGTGATTGTAAGACGGTTAATTTATACGAAAGTTCCGAATCAAATGCATTTGAAATTGTTCCGTTCGTAATATTAAGGAAAATATCCTCCTCAGAGTTCATTATCTGATCACTTAATCCAAGGCCACAAAGTTCTGCACACCTTACCTGAGTATAGCAAAAAACAGATGGTTCTACCTGGGTTTCATCTCCCAACCAGGGAATAAAAGCTGTCAGAAAATCATATACAGGTTCATTCACTTCATTTTCATGCACTAATTGCCCAACAAGCTCTAAGGTAGCATACAAAATTGCAGCTCTTTCGAAGTCTATTCGAAAATTTATATTGGAATAAGAATTTGAGGCTTCTGTTAAACTCTGAACACCACGTGTGGACTTGTAGTAGTATACCACATCAAGGATGTTTCCTACTTCTACTAACCCTGCAAGTTTATTCTTTGGCTTCTTTACCCCTCTTGCTATCAGAGCTATTTTACCATGCTCTTTGCTTAGCACGGTAAGTATTTTGCTTGATTCCTGGTAATCAATGGCTCTAAGAATAACGGCTTGTGTATGTGTTATCATTGAGACAACATATTCTTAGCACGAATTAAATGAAACCATTAGTTTGTTAAAAATGCCTCTCTCATTAAGGAGTAACATCCAATACTTCTTCTATAGCTCTGGCCAGGTTAACTGCTGAAATTGGTTTCTCGAGCATTTCATTTGTACTGAGCTGCAATGCTTTCTTTTTATCCTTTTTCCTGCTTGTAGATGAAAGATATATGAAAGGAATATTCTTTGAACCGTGAAATTTTTGAACATATTCATGAAATTCAAAGCCATCCATACATGGCATTTCTATATCAGATAGTATCACACTTGGAGTGAGATATTGAAGCATTTCTGCTGCTTTTCTACCATGTTCGAAGAGAAGTACCATGTATCCTTTCTTCTCCAATATCCGGCCTATCAGTAAGCGGTAGGCGTCGTTATCCTCAACAATAAATACGAGTGGTTTCTTTAGAGCCGTCATAATATCAATTGTCGATTTTAACTGTGAAACTCACTGTACCGCTTAATCCGGGGTTTAACGTCCCCGTAAATGTCCAGATTATTGTACCTGTTGCTCCAACAGCAGGCGCAGTAATAGCACAGTTTGTAATACCTGCTGGCAGCGTACCACAGGAACTAGAGTTGTAGGTTGTAAAACTAGGAATTACATCCGTTATCTCGACCTGAGTAATCGGGTCAGCACTTAAGTTTTCATAGTTGATTGTATAAGTAAGAACCTCTCCTGGTAATGCCTGAGCTTTGTCAACTGATTTAATAATCACTAAACCAGCTGATTCACTACTTACATTCACTAAATCAGTCCTTTGAAGAACTTCTTGTATCAACGGGCTGCTATTTACATAGTCAAATGTAGCGGTAACAATAGTTGTGCTGCTCGACCCGGTATTAAGCCCAAGCGGAACGGTTACTTTTAACAACAGGCAGACATCCTGGTCTGCTGCTACCGTTACTGTTGTAGTTGGTGTAAGCACACCTTCTCCAGAATCGATCAAACCGTTACAGTTTAAATCCTCGTATAAAATCACAGGCCAGCTTGGAGCAGTTGGGTTATTTACCGTGCTGGTGGTAAAAACAACATCACCTGCCGTATTTGGTTCAAAGGTATGTTGGAATAAAGCTGTACCTCCAGGTACCGAATTCTGTTGCCCATCTGTAAGCAAACGACTTACTAATACGTCTCCAAAATCCACATCTGTGTACATTGTAGCAGTTGCAATTATGAATGTGGTTTCATCTGTATTTATATCATATGTACCTGAAGTTGTTCCCGGATTTCCCCCCGTGGAAATCTTCTCAATACCGTTAGTTTCTTTAATTTTAATAGTTGTGCCTGTAGGAGCTGCAGAAGCTGGTACATACAATTCGTAGCTACCGTCAGCAGCTGTTGAAGTTTGTTCAATCAAAACATTTCCTGAAGTATATGCTCCTACTACCTGTGTCGAAAATCCTTCTTCCCCACCGTCCTGGTTTCCATTATTAGCAGTACCAGACAGGTTTCCATTGTCATTAAAAACCGTTCCTGAGATCTTAGCTCCTTCAAAATCTCCGAAATCCTGGAAAGCTGGAAGGTTATTTACAGTAACTGAACGCAGGTTTGGAGTTGTTGAAACATGATCAGTTGGGTCAGCATCAGTTGGAGTACAAACATCCGGTGCGGGTACACTCTGGCCAAATGCTTCGATCAGGTCATAATCACCGTTTAACACATTTGTAAACTCATATTTACCAGTGGCATCAGTCAGAACACTCTTACAATTGTTCTCTGCTACATTATAAAGCACCATCGTAACACCCGGGATACCCGTTTCACTGGCATCTTTATTCATATTGTGATTTTCATCTGTATACACAAAACCTGTAATCGAAACACCGGTTGGAACCACTCTCGAATTGCTACTGAATTCCGATGTATTATTTGCGGCACTTATCGCAATCGCAGTTATCCTATCATTAAAGGCAATAGTTGGTGATCCCGAAAGGGTGATATCGGTATTGAATGTCCCATCATTGGCAGTGGTAATTGTACCAATCAGGTCTCTACCTTCTCCATGAGGTCGGATTAATGAACCTCCAACTTCAATAATCCCATCATTATCACCATCATCCTCTGCCTTGTAAAGTTCGATTGTAAAAGGACCTGGAAGATTTGAAGAAAATGTACCTACATAACCCTCTACATGAAGAATGTTACCATTTAAAGTAGAAAGAGTGAATACAGGGTAATCCAGGCCAGTATTTGGTGATGTAGAAGAACTAACAACGGTGCCATCATTTGGAGAAACCCCATCAGCTTCACCATTTCCACCCGTTACTACATCGATGGAAATTCCAAAGTTATCATAAAAACTATTTCGGGTTATTCTGATTCCCTCTTGTGTTACAGAGTTTGGAGTAGTCAGTTTTACACCGGCCCCTTTTCTAGGAGATGAAGATGAGTAATTCGTACCGTTTCCTTCAATTATGTTCTCTTCAATTAGTGTATTCGTAACATTGTTAAACACGTTTATACCTGCGACAACATTATCACGGATTGTATTGTTTCGAATAGTATTTCCAGTTGAAATCCCTGAGCCAGCACCAAGCTCAATACCACTTCCTCCATCAAGAGCTAAACTACTTCCATTGCCTATTTGATGAATTAAGTTCTGTTCTATGGTCCAGCTTCCAAGCCCTTGTATACCATCAGCTTGGTTATCTGATAACCCTGCCTGGAATACCTCATTATTAAATACCGTAATGTCAGCATTTGAGTTTGTAGAACTAATAGCAGAAGCCTGTAGATAAGCAAAGTAATTCTCCTGTACCAAAGTGCTTGTTGAAGAACCCCCATCGAATAGGATAGCTGTTTCTTGTCTGGAAACGCCCGATGGATCTACACCTGAAGCACGTGTACCAAACAAGTTATTTTCGATCAGGCCACTAGACGCGCTTTCTACCTTAATACCATTTACATTATCAAAGATGGCCAGTTCTTTTATTACAAATGCTCCAGAAGTATTTACAACAAAAGCATCAGTACCAAGGCTGTTCAAATCCAATTCAAACTCTTTAAGTGTTTCGGTGTGAAGGCTTAAATTGTCAATTCCAACTACTCCACCACTGCCTATTGTTCCCGGGTTATCATCTCGTGTATTTAATGGAGCTGTTAATTGATACGCAGTACCATCAATCGTAGTCAACGGATCTGTAATTTCAGGTAAATTTACTAATGGATCATATTTCCACCAGGCTCCACCACCTCCCGAAGATGTAGTAGGCTCGGCTGGAATAAATCTCATCGTATTTGCACCAGTAATCGAATTGGCATTGGTGATGAATTGATGTAATGACCCTTGAGAATATCTGTTTGCTGAAACATCCTGATCGGCTCCAGCCACATTCGTTACCACATTAAAACTAAATCCAAAATCTATTCCTGTAATACCTGAGCCACTTACTGTTCTTTTGATAACATGTTCTGCATTAGCTAAATCAGTTGCATCAAATGGGTTGGTTATATTATCTGAAATCGTACCTCTTCTACCTCCAAAACAGTGACCAAGTGCTGTCGTGGCAGTTGTATTTCCGGTTCCATCCTCACATAAAGCTCCTGTAGCTGCGTAGGTTTGTTCTCCCCATGTTGAACCATCTGATAAATCTCCCGTTTTAGAATTAACAGCAATCCAAAAATCGGCATCCTCCCCAATCTGGAATGAATAGAATCCTGCGTTATCAGTTGTATCAGATTTTATGAAAACATCATCTGTTCCATCTGCCAATCCATCTCCACCATCTTTAAAAAGTAATACAACTACATCTTCTAAAGCTTGTTGATCACCACTTGCATCGCCAAAATTAGTATCCTCTGCATAACCATCACCAGTAATATCCTCAAATACGGTTCCGCTAATTGCTACACTTATGAATATTGTCACAGATGATGAATCATTTGCAATTTGAGGATCGAACTGGTTAAGACCTTCTACATAAGCTTGATTTACTAACGAATCCTGAGATAAACCTGAATTAACTGTTGTTTCCAGAGTTAGTGTCGCTGAAGCTCCATTTGCGAGAGTTCCAACACTCCATAAGTTTGTTAGTTGGTTATAAGCACCCTGGCTTGGAGTAGCCTGAACGAGAGTAAGGCCTGCAGGTATGGTTTCATTAATATCTAGTTCGGTAGCTTCTTCTCCTCCATTGTTAGTAGCTGTAATAGTAAAATTTACTGTTTCGTTTTCAAGCGGATTGGTTTCATCAGCTGTTTTAGTAACAGCTATGTCAGCGTTCCTTGTAGTTGTAACCGGAGTGTCAAAATCCTGGTTTCTACATTGTGTGAAATCAATATCTACCAGACGATCATCAGAATACCCGCCGGTAGTTACTGCACCTGTCCGGATATCGAATACAGAAGTATAGTTATAAAAGATATATGCCATATGATCTGTATCAAATGAACCATTACCATCAGTAGTAACACTGGACTCGAATAGTTGAAAAGTACCTGCTGTATTTACATTTAAATTTGGGGTAGCTTCAACCGTGTTTGACTGGTTTTGAGAAAAACCCAAATAATCACGAACTGTTTGCCCTCCACCCTGGTTACTTCCATCAATATCCAGGCCTGTTAATGCAAAACTTCGTTTTACAGGGTTAAGTGTACCTGTTTGAACCAGTGTTATTTGATAATCTACGTATCCACCAGGGCTTAGCGCTGTAAAAAACGGGCTGAAATTAGCCGGAGAATTTGCACTCGCATCATCATCAATATCGTCTAATGTAGCATTACTAATTGCAACTACTTTCACCAATGCATCAATACCAGAAGCTACATTACTAAACCTGTAGATCGCATTTACATTTAGAGGTACTCCTTGCTCAAGGTTCGGATTTATAAAGTTAAATAATGGAGGTTCATTACAGCTTAAGATATTAGGGTCTGCTACAATGATATCTACCGAAGCAGAGTTATTATTGATGTTTCCATCTGTTCCTGTAAAACTGGTATAGGAAGCTGTATTAGTAATCGTATTTCCTTGCTGGCCAGCGTTTACCGTAGCTTTAATTGTAAGTGTTGCGGATTGCTGACCACTGAATGTTCCAATATCCCATATTCCGGTTACATTATTGTAGGTTCCTACTGTAGCAACAGCTGAAGCTGGCACATAAGTTAAACCCGTTGGGATGTCATCATCGATTTCAATATTGGCAACTGCATTTCCTTGCTCATTTTTTGCGGTGATAGTATAAGTAACGGTATCATCGACAGCAGGTGTTGTGAAATTCACAGCTTTGGTAACAGAAAGATCAACAATATCAGTTGATGTAGGATTTGAGAAATTATTGATGTTACAAGGATCAAAGCTGAATGCAAATAACCGCTGAACAAACCCGTTAGCGGTTGGGTCTTTTATACCCGCTCTTAAACGAAATGCAGGTTCATTTGTGTATGTTGTAAAGGCCAGGTTTCCAGTATCATTTGGATCAATTCCGGGAACAACTACTGGCTGGGCTGACTCAAATGTAGTAAATATCCCCTCACTTCCTTGAATCAGGTTTGTGGATGATTCAATTGTAAATGAAGTTAGTCTCTGGAAACCAGCAAATTCACGAGCTCCATTCGGATCACCATCTACATCCACAGCTGAAGCTGAGAAGGTAAGATATCTTGGATTATCGGTTGCTGAATCATAGAATCTAACTTCAAAATCTATATACCCCTCGTCCAAATTTTTATCATCGGCTTCAATCTGAGGTTGGAAATTTTCGGTTAAACCGCCTGATGCTGTTTGATCAAAATTGACAAGTATGGCATTATTTACAGTAAGAATTTCAAACTCTGCATATACTCCTGTAGTCACAGAATTAAACCTGTACACTGCTCCAACCTGGCCTGCAGTTCCACTAGTAAGTGTTGAGCCGATAAACTGCAAACTTGTTACTTCATTACAATTTGTAGGATAACCAGGAGTTACTACATCAATTATGGTTGACGAAGTGTTATTTGCCGAGTTAGGATCGTTTTGATCCAGAGTATTAACATCAGCAGTATTAGTAATTTGACTCCCTTCGGTTCCCGCGTCTACAGAAACATTTATTGTTAATGTTTCAGAACTTCCTGAAGCTAAATTCCCGATACTCCAGGTTCCGTTTGTATTATTATAACTACCTGCGGATGGAGTCGAAGATTGATAAATCAAACCCGAAGGAATTTGATCTATAATATTAAGGCCAGTCGCATTTTTTGGACCATTATTAGTGACCGTAATGGTTAGAACTAACAGTTGACCTTCAAGAGCTGTATTGTCATCTACTGATGCTAACACTTCAATATCTGAAGACTCCGGAACTACAGTAATACCGGATGAAGCGGAGTTGTTGGTAAGATTCGGATCGGTTTCATTTAATAATGTAATAGAAGTCGAATTTGTAATAGTCTGCCCAAGTGTTGAGGCATTTACCGAGGCTTCTATATTCAAGCTCACTGAGTCACCAACCGCGATATTACCTGCTGTCCAGATACCTGTACCATTAGTATATCCTGGAGTTGAACTGACGAAAGTTAAACCTGCCGGCAATATATCAGTGACTTCAACTCCGGTTGCAGGATCAGGACCAAGGTTTTTAACTTTTAAAGTGAAGTTTACAGTATCACCTTCAACTGGTGTAGATTGATCTACCGTTTTTGTTAATTGCAGATCTGGTTGTGGAGGAACAATAATATCCACCTGGTAATCTTCTACTTCACCATCAGAAGCTGCTCCGGTAGGATTAGATACTTCAGAAGCATTTGTTGCTATTCTGAATCTTGCATTTGTAGTTCCAGTAACCAAGCCTGATAATCCGAACCAGTTCAATGTAACACTACCAGCTGAACATACCCCAGAATCAAATTCTCCAATATCAAAAGTTCCTGACTGATCAAAATCGACCCAACCACCAACGTTACCGCCATCTGTACAAACTAGTGTAGTAGAATAGCTTGATTGGGCTGTATTCAAATTGGGAAGTACCGAAATTGCATCTTCATCATCTCCACCCTCGATTTCAGTAATCTCGGTATCATCGCCATTTGATGAAGAACTTGCCGCTCCGTTTCCATCTCCATCTACACCAGCACCGAAGAAAACGGTATTAGGAGTAACGTTATTCAAAATATGGAACGCAGGAGGTACTGATCTGGAACTGTAAGTAGTACTATATGTAGCTGGTGCATCACCAAAATCAGCCACTAAAGCCATCCCAAAGAAAATATTATCAGGATTTGCAGAGACTTTTCTGATTTCAATACGTTCAACTCCTGGTGCACCAATACGAAACCATGTAGGAATCGAGGAAGATGCGCAAGAAGGGTTTGTAGAATTCACTGGTTGAAATTCTATCGTTTCATTTGCATTAGTAAAAACTAAACCTACACCATTGGTACAAACTCCGCCATCAGTGCCCTGGCCAAAAACCCAGGAGGATAAATTAACCCTTTGATTTGCTCCATCGAACGCTTCCAGTGTATACGTAGTAGCACCAGCATCAGGACGCAGCCTGTTCAATGAAATAATAATCCCATCAGAAGGAACTGTGGAAGGAATATCGATATCAAAAGAAGTTGCATCACCAGTTGCTCCAGATGGGTTAATTTGAGGGCCGTTAAACTGGTCACCTAAGAAAATACCATTCGCCCATGACTGTAAAGCATTTGGAGAGAAAGTTGTGTTAACCCCAACAGCAGTAACAGTTCCAATCACCAGGCCTCCTACTTCTGCGGTCATAGAAGTACCGCCACTCGTCCCATTAAAACATGCCCAGGCTGCATCTAGTCCATTAGATATTGGACATGGGTCTGGCCCAAACCCAGAATTGAAAGCAGGCTGATTATTTAGATTCTCGTTAATAAGATTAACCGCATCGTTTCCTGCAATATCCTGGATAGGGTTCGTTCCCTGAGTGTAATCTAACTCTACATTATCACCAGGAAATACATTTGGACTGAAAGTGATGTTTACTTTATCTCCAGAAACTGTAACTCCATTAACTGTTGCCGGGGTACTGTTAATCCTTACTGTGTAGTCTCCTGTTGCCGGTACAGATGTAGCATCCAGTGCTTCATCATAATCGAGCACAAGTTCTCCATTTGATACAGAACCAGAGTTTAAAACAGGAGGAGTAGTATCAGCAGATCCGCTTGCTGTTGCTGAACTTTCTGCTGAATTAGAACTTTCATTAGTAGAAGCGTCGATTGCGGTTACTACATAAAAATATGTCACCCCACCTGAAGTAGTATTATCAGTATAAGTATAACTCGGACTCTCATTATCTGTAACTGTTCCAATCTGTACATACCCACTACCAGAAGTAGTTGATCGTTTAACAGAATAAGTTGAAACCCCACTGCCAATTTCATCTACATCATCGAAATCTATAGTAATATCACCACTCGGTAGGGCTGTAGCTACAACATTACTTGGTGCTGATGGCGCTGCTAAATCAACTTCTGCTCCTGGTACTGCAAAGGTTCCTGGGGTTAATTGGTTATTGTATTCTGTTGCAATCCAATCGGCAGATCTGGCTACATCTGAAATTCTAAACTCATCAATATCACCATTGAAGTTGTTTGACGGTCCCTGAGCTCCATCCAGTCCTGGTGCCTCAGAACCAACCCCTATGAATCCATATCTATCATTTCCACTTCCAAAGTTAGGACCGGTTGTTGTATTTACATCCTGAACACCGTTTATATATATCCTTGCGGCTCCATTATCAAATACTGCCGTTACATAATTCCAGTTATTATCGTCTACTCTTGTTGTCGATCCGAAGTCAAGTTGTCCAGTACTGCTTAATAAATCCCAACCAAGCTGTCCATTACCTCCACCATTACCGTTTATTTCAAATCTCCAGTATTCATTTCTATCAAATGAAGCAATGATTTGATCAGTTTCATCATTCGTTCTGATCCAGGCTGAAACGGTGGTAGCAGAAAATGTGGTACCGTTATAAAGATCATTCAGAGCTATATAACTATTATTGCCATCAAAAAACTGAGCGTCTCCAATTTGACCAGTGGAATTTGTTGAACCACTATTAATTCCATTTTTGCCATTTGGTGAAGCATCATCAAAGGAGTTTCCAAGGTGGTAAATACTTCTAAATGAGTTTGACCAAGTTGTATTTGTAGATTGATCACTGGTTACGGAACTATTTCCGTAGAACATATAAATAGTAGTTCCTGCCGTTGATACGGTTGGTACTTTTACCCATGCTAACAACTCGCCAGTTCCTGAATTATAACTTTCAATCTCAAAGTCTAATGTTGAGGTACTTGTAGCACTGCTTGTAAAGGCAATATCAAACCCATCGGTTCTAGCCTTAGCCGCAAGATCAGCATCTGCTGAAATGCTGATTAAAACAGGAAAGTCTGTATTCGTTCCCTGTACCTGCCCACCGTTGATCACGATTGGTTTATAAAAATCGTACCCGGCTAATTGCGCCAGACTCAGATTGGAAGTGAGAAATAGTAATAGGACTAATAACCCACTTCTAAGTATTGATCTATTATTCATTTTTTTCCCCAGTAACACCCTTTTACTCATTTTCATCTGTTACCTCCATTTTCATCAAGGAAGTCAACATTTAATAAGTTGATCGAATCTGCATTTCTATACTTGATTCGGATCGACTTGCCCTCAGTTTCTACATCGTCGTTTACGAATACTACGCGTTTACCATCTATTCCCCAGTTAACCAGATAGTCTTTCATTGCACTTACTCTGTTACGATCTCTTGAGCTACCATCTCCTCTTAGCTCCAGGTAAACAAATTCATTGTTTCTCAGGTAAGAACCGATTCTTGAAAGAACAGCCTGAGTTTCATTGCTAATTATCGTTGAACCAACCTCGAAGTTTGCACGATCAGGAACTACATAAGATTGTGACATATCATGGATAAGTTCATAATCATCACGAGACTTCAGCACATTAAGTAAGCTTTCAATAAGCTCAGGGATTTCGCTGTTGTTATTGAACTTCAGATCATCACGTTGCTCATACATATCAAGCAATTCAGAGTTTGAGTATGCAAAGGTTACTGTATTAGGATTGGTATTAGCCCCTCTTGTAAACCTGAACCTATTGATATCTGCTTCGTGGAAAGTTAGCTCAGCAAGGATAGTTGTTTGGAGTATTTCAAATCTCTCATCGTTAGGTAGAGCAATGTTTACTTCTATTTTTGGATACTGGCTCATTGCAATTGCAATACGCTCGATCATGTACCTGTTCAGGAATGTGAGTTGTGCCGAACCAGGAGTTAGATTCATGTTAAGAGGAACGGCATTATGCTCTGATTTGAATATATACTCCCAACCGCCAATTTTAGCAGCTCTTTGATTCACCTGTAAATCTTCTACTTGGTCGATGAATGAAACTCTATCATTAAGTTCGTTCAGGTCAATCTCCACACGACGTTCCATCGACATCTCGATGATGTTTTTACCCTCCGCTTCAATTTCTCCAAATCCGTCAATAATCAGTTTTCTATCCTGGACACCCGCAGCAATTAAGTATGCTCTAACCGCTTTCGACCTACGATAAGAAAGAGCCATATTGTATTCATATGAAGATTTTGTATCCGTGAAACCAGACAGGTCAATTATGTAATTGTCTTCATCCATTAAGAACTTAGCCACCTTATCAAGCATCTGAGCACTAGAAGGATTGATGTAAGACATATCATTATCGAAGTGAATCTGACGAGGCAGAATAACCTGGTTAGCCAGTGGCTCATATTCGAAATGATCGGCAGTTAATACTACAGGTTGTAGCTCAACCTCAGGTATATCAATCGGGATAGTTTTAGCAAAAGGAATCTCACACGGTACACATGTCAGGTATAGGCTTTCGTCGATGAAATTCCTGCTTCTTTCCGGTGCAAGACTCTTGAATACCTGCTCATCAAACTTGTAACTAAACCCTAAATACGCACCCGGCTGAGTATAATTATTAGCAGTTAAATCATCATCACTGTAGCCGAAGAAGTTGAACCCTGTAGCTAACCTTAAGTTAGTTGCCATGATATAACCTAACTCAACACCCAATCCGTAATCTTTTGTAGTGAAGTCACTATTGGCCATTAAACTGGCATTTATACCTGTATCCCATCTGTCATTCAGGTCATAAATTGCTCTACCTGAAATAAGCTCAAGGAATGAAGAAGAACGGAGTTGATCATCACTTTCTAGAGAGTATTTGGCTGCTACCCTTCCAGAGAAAACCAGGTCTGAGCTAGCTCTGTAGTTTGTATGATTTGAAATGATATGAGCTGTTCTAAAGAAGTTCGGAGCAATGTTTTTATCGATCTCGTACTTAAACTCATAACGGAATAAAGCATCAAAATGATTGTGTTTCGTATCTCTATAAGCTGCACCGATCTGGAAACGCTCCTGTAGTTTTTGGAATCCTGTAGTTCCATCAAGAGTATTTAGTGCAATGATGTTACGACCAAGGAAAGTCCAGTCGTCATTGATCTTCAATCCATACCCAAAGCTTGTTAAATATGAATCACTATTAGCTCCAAACCTGGCTTCTGCCCTGGCTGTACCTTTCCAATTTGGATTTGCAGTATAATCGACTGATGAGGAGATAGCTGTTCCATCATTACTTGAAGGACCCTGAACAGTAAATATTCGTTCGAAACCAGCATTAAGCCCAAACCCTTCTCTTAATACAAACCTGTTTCTTAATCCGATAGAAGCCTGACCTGTTCTCCCGCTTAGTGCATCATTCATGCGGTATTCACTGAATACCTTACCATTCTTCATATAGTTTGCATCAATACCAAATACAGTATTACTTCTTTGGGCATTACTTTGAAGCGTATACCTTCCACCGGCACTTGAAACAAATTCGTGACGGGCATAAGCTTTAGCCAGATCCCGGATTTTATAGTCGCCCCCAACAGCGATCAGTCTTCTTTCAGAGGCATTCAGATCTTGTTCAAATTCACAAAAGTAGATGCTCCTTTAATAAACGGAAGCCTGGAAGTTACTTTTGCTCTTATGTTTGTATTGTTAACATTTCCTGAAGTACTACTTGTTTGTTCAGAATAACGAAGCCCTACCTCAGCACTAATTCCTTTAGCAAATGATTGCTGAACATTAAATACGCTACCAAGTGTCTGATCTCCTGTTGTATCATTTCTGGAAAGTAAAAACTCACCATTCAGGTTAGTTGATGATGTTAACTTGTACCTGGCTCTTGCTTTCGCTTCAGTTCTTGCCTGACCTAATGAAGCTCCCCTGTTATTGAAGTTCTCATCCGATTTACCAACTTCTGCTCTAACATCGTATTTACTTCCTTTGTGAGAAACTTCAACTCTACCGGCAGTACCATTTCCATCTGTAACAGTAGTTGTATTTGCAATTTCACCTACAATGCTTGTGGAACTACCTAGTTTATAACTCACATTACCCGTTGCTAATGTGAACTCATTGTCTGGTTTGTTGTCCTGAACAATACTTGCCCCAACGTTTAGCCCGTCAGTTAATTCAACTTTACCACTTACACCACCAATCAAATAGCGTTCTGAATCATCTTCTACTTCATACGTTGAACGAATGAATACCGGGTTAAATTCAGAATCGACACTGAATATCGGTGCTTTGAATGTCAAGACACCTGAATAAGGATCAATTACATAATCAGTAAACCTGGTCAGGCGCTGAGTCTCAAGAATTACAGAAGGCTGATCTCTGTCGTAAGTAATCAGTTCAATAATCTCGCTGTTCTCAATGAGATCATTATCCGGCAATTCATACCTTGAAATACCCTGCCCCTGGAATTCTTCAATTCTTCTTGCAGATACAGAACTAACTCCAAAAGCCTCAACCTGAACATTTCCTTTTTCAAGATGAGTCTTTACACCATTTTGTGAACGGCTATAAGCACCAAGTCTAACATCTGAGTTATTGTCTTTAGTAATGAAGTCGCCATAAAGTGCATAGGTTTTATTTCTATCCAGCCTTATATATAGTCTGCCTGAAGATTGGGCATCGAAACCTTTCACTGAAGACTCACCATATACCGGATAGTATTCTTCTGGCCTGATATCTCTGAATAATCTTTCTTCTTTATCTTTCTCTGAATCGTATCCAGCGGTTAAAAGTGTTTGACCTGAAACCTTACCTTTAATAAAGAAAGCAAAACGCCCATCCGCTGTGAAGCTGTTCATCGTATATGAGAGTTGCTTCAGCTCTTGCTCAAACCCATCGTTTTCAGAAATTGAAGCAATGTTTAATGGGTCTCTCAGGCGAAGTGAACCTTCTATAATACCAGCTGCAATTAAAGGTCTTAAATCAGGTACGAATTCAACTTTAGTTTCAGCTTCGATAACCCCAACATTAGCTCTCACTTTTGCTGTTGCTGGCTCAATTGTAGAGATTAGCTCGAATTCAGCTTCCCCATTTTGAATAATTACCTGTGTTCCTGGTTCTCTTTTGTCGATATCTTCAACATCCCAGGTACCTAAAGAAACATCAAGAGTTAGTGGAACCCTGGAATCAATTCTCAATCCATTTTCATCTAATATCTCTACTCTAACCAAAGCACTCGAAGTACCATCAGCTGAAACATGATTTCTAGGTACTGTTAGCTTAATCTCATCAAAAGAACCTGGTGCATATACTGTTATTTCATTACTTCCTCTAACGTTTCCAAAAGGATCAACTTCTTCAAGCAATATCACATTTCTACCTGGTTGTACATCCAAACTCACGTACTCCCAAACCTGTAATCTTTTTTCTGAGGAAGCACTTCTCTGGCCAACCCGATCTTCGCCAATTAACTCTCCATTAATAAAGAGATTAAATGAAGTTCCTAGAGTACCTTTAGCCCATACCGTTAATTTATCGTTCTTTAGGATTTCCTGATCTTCTACATTTAAGAACCCAACCCCGTTTTCTGCATCAGAAAGAGCGGTTTCAATAGTATGTTCTGGAACAATTCTTTCAGGAACATCAGTGATATTTTGGCCTGGTTCAGTAGCTCCAGGAGTTTCAGCTTTTCTGGCTGACTGCTCTATTGCTTTAGCGTTACCAATGGTTCCACTAGCCTGTAGTCCGTTTCCATTACCTGAACCAACTGTCTCTTTTAACGAGAAGTTTTGTTTTAGTGAGCTTTCAAGGCTTTTCTTAGAAAGGCCATTTAAGAAATCAGCTCTTCTTGTAATTTCTTCATCAATTGCTTCAGAACATTCACAAATAGCAAAATCAGCACGGTGTATTTCACCTTTTTTGGCATCAACGAATCTACTAGAAGGATCAAAAGCATGACGATTATCAAGAACTTTTAGCTTACTTCCTTCTGGTAAAGAATAGTTATCAATTTTTAGGACATGTTTGTTTGCCTTAATACCATAGAATGTATATCGACCTTCTGAATCAGTGATAACATAATTACCGTTCTCTAAATACAGACGTACTCCAGGAATACCACGTTCAATACCATCCTGAATATTATTCTCGTCACAATCCATGAAGACTTTACCAACAATTAAAGCCTCCTGGTTAAATACTCCACCGCGAACTTCAATCTTTACCTTGGCCTGGTTACTGGTTTTAACTACAAGCTCATCACTTTCTACAATCGCAATGTTGATTCCATCACTTCTTTCGGAACCTGGTCCTAAGAAAACTCTATATGTTAGTACTTTTGTTTGTCCTGGATCGATATCACCAATATCAAATCTTAACGCTGGCCCTGTTCCCCCTTCCGGATCAGCAAGTGCTACACCATCAAGTTTAGCTGATCCAAGCTGGTATTCGAAACCAAAAGGTAATATATCGTCTAACGACATATTCTGAACTGTATTAACCGCCTGGCTCTTTAGGTTAATGGTATAGTTTACAAAATCCCCAATATCAGCTACCTGACGATCCACTTTCTTTTCGGCTAAAAGAACGCCAAGTGCCAATGGATCTAAAGGAATATCAAAGTTCATTCCAAATGGAGCTTCACTGAATGTAAACTCCATACCAAATGAACCTAAGCTATCAACCAACCTACCTTCAGGTAATAAATTCAGTGGTACTTTTGAGCTAAACTCATATCCAGCAGGTGGAATTACATCCATTCTATAAGTACCAGGAAGCAGGAATGGGAATCTGTATTTACCCTGAATATCACTATTCGAGATATTGTCAGTTACTTCCTCGCCATTTGCAAAGTAAACTGTTGCAAGTCCACCAGGGTTTCCACCATTGTTTGCTCCGGTCACATCATATATATAGACTTCCGCTCCTTCGATTACTGCATTTGTTTCACTGTCAAATACAACACCGAATGGATCAACAGCTACAGTAGCTATAATTTCTACTTGTTGAGGTTCATCATCTACTCTTAATCCATTACAAGCTAAAGACGCTATAATAATATCATCTTCTACTGTCTCTAGTATTTTATTACCTAATATTACTTCGTTCTCTATACCATCTCTTGTTGGCACCTCTTCTTCAATTCGGAATAAACCAGTATTAACACCTGTTTCTATACCAGTGAACATTTCCATATCACCTGTCAATTGTGAGGTAATGGTTATTTCCACCATTTCAATAGCAGAACGGTTTTCATTACATGCTGAAGCATCTGCCTGAATATGAAGTGGTTGCCCGATACTAGAAGTAGAAGTAATATCTCCAAAGTTGTTATCCGTGAAGTAATCAATATCTGCATCGATTACTGGTAATTCGGTTACTACTTCGTTAGAAGCAGCAGCAGAAGTAACTGTTCCTTCAGGATCTACATAGGTTACATCTGCAGTATTGACCAGTAGTCCAGTCGCGTTATCTCCAATTCTTACATTAAAGGTTAACTCAAACTCTTCGCCAACCACGAGTGAGTCTAATGCCAGGCCAATCATATCTACCATTTCAAGGTCTTCGGGAGCGGTAGTCATAAATTCGAATCGCTCGGCACCAATCGTATGATATAATGGAGTTCCTTTCTCAACAGGTTCGAAGTCTACAAAAGAAGTATTAACTGGAATAGAATCCGTTACAATTACTTTTTTAACTTCATTACCATCAATTGATATATCTAAAGGAAGAGCTGTTAGGTCACCAATATTCTGACCCATAATATTATATCCGAAAGTATCTCCTTGCTTGGTATCTTCGGTTACACCTACTGTGGCTTTCTCAATATTTACAACTGCACCAACTAATATTGATATAGTGTCAACATTCTGAATGGAAATACCGAACTCTCTTGAGGTAGCTTCAAATACCATTACTGATTCGAGGAAATCTCTTTCTTCCAATTCACTAATCTTTCCTATATATGAAACCTGGTACTCCTGGCCAGGCTCCAATACAAAAGAAGTAGTTAAAGTATCTGTATTAGCAACATTTTTTAGAAGGCCTTCGCTTGTCCAACTTAAATCCTGAAGATCAAAGTCATCACCTGTAGCGTTGTATCCTTTTATATCTACTGTAGTCGCAACATTTCCATCATTTCGAACAAAGTGGGTAAACTCAATCGTGTTTCCTCTGAATTCACTAATTGCATTATTAGGCCAGAAATCAAGGTTAACGTCTGTATCTACTACCACATTAACTTCATTCGAAAATAACTGAATCTCACCTACTCCTTCCGGGTTGGTATAGGAAACAGTAGCCTGGTTTGTTATTAACTGGCCTGAAGGAGGGCCGTTTTGTGCATACACTTCTCCCATTCCTGAAATCATCAGGATCATGTAAGACATGATATATAGGATTAGTTTTTTCATGTATGCGTTTAAAAGGGGAGCGAGGTAATCAGCCTCCCTCCCATGTCTGGGTTAAAAAATTGCTATTGATCGTCTACTTTCACTGCAAATCGTATAGTGAATTGCTCAGTAGGATCTACCTGCCCTACAGTAACAGTGATTGTTCCTGTATTTCCGGGGCCTGGTTCAGTGATATTGAAACCAGTAATAGTTCCATTATTCACTGTTACGGTCGCGTCAACCAATTGCTTGGTAAAGGAAGGCACATCATCAGAAACAGTAATATTTGTTACTTCTACTGAACCATCGTTTACGACCACGATTTCATACCAAACTGTATCGCCAGGGAACACATTGAAGTTGTTCTTGGTGAATGTAGCGGGGCCAAAAATGCCCGCACTATCAGGTGCCTGGAATTTGTCGATACTTAATAGACCAGCTTGAACTTCTGTCTGATCATCGTTGGTCAGGTCAGCTAGACCAACAGTACCAATATCTGATACGGTTAATGTTGTAGTTACAGTACTACCGTCATTAAGACCGGTTGAAGAGGTAACCCGAACAATAAACTTGATATCGTCACCGAAAACCAGTGTACCTACAGATGGCGGTAGGTCAACTACTAACGGACTTGCTGCACTTGTTAAAAGTGAGTCATTAGCTGTTATAATACCATTCTCATCTGTATCCAGGTAAACAACAGCTGTCCATCCTGTCGGGATAGAGTTAGCAAGAGCGATCTGGAAGTCAGTATTTGTTCCATCGTTTTCATCGACGTTACTGTTTACAGTAAGAGTGTGAATATATTCTACAGAACCACCAGGAGAAACCTGTCCAACCTGGCTTGCAGTTAATGAAACATTACGATCCGTATTTACAGTAACAGCTTCGTGCTTGATATCAAGAGCACCAGAGTTTGCAGATAAAGCTTTTACATACAAATCTACCATCCCAGGAGCATATCCGGCAGGAATATTAACCCTGAAAGTTACTTCTCTGCCAGCTCCAGCAGCTAAGGAGTTAACTTCAGTTATGATTGCATCACTGTTGTTTGGATCTCTGAATGTTGCTGTCCAACCTGTTGGAAGTACACCTGGATTGTTTAAATCACCTCCAGCTGTTGTATCCGTAGCAAATGTTAAATCATAATCATCAGCCTGGGCACTAGTGTTGTTGATGAACAATGTATAGTTAACAGTTGTTCCTGGATTTGTGGTAAGCGTAGTTACAGGAGAAGTTTCCGGACCTTGTCCAACACCTGTTTCTGAACCATTACCTAAAGCAAAACCGTTGGTAATATCAACAGTTGGCACTGTAATACCATCCAACTTATCAACATGGGTATCATTTGCTGACGGATCATTGATCGAAGTCAATGTCTTAACAACTGAAAATGGTCCACCACTTTGACCAGAAGGCAAACTTACTTGTAAAATTACAACTACTGTATCCCCAACATTCACGGGGCCAGTATCCACTACGTTGTCACTATTAGTATCCGTATATGGACTGGTTGGAGTAGCACTTAGACTATTGTCACTAGCCTGGTACGCAGTAAGTGTAGTACCGCTCGGGAAATTACTACTTGAGAAAGTAATATTGTACCTGTCAGTAGCAGTACCGTCGTTAACGAACCGGTTTATAAAGTTTACCGTTTCGCCCTGGTTTACAACTCCTTGAGAAACTGTATCAGCATCTATAGCAACAATACTAAAGTTGTCAGCAACGATGATATCAGCAACGTTAGTAGTTGTAGTACCAACCAGGTCATCATGAGTAAATGTACCAGAGTTGTTAATGGTTTGTCCTTCAGTACCTGTATCAACAGTTACTTTAAAAGAAAGAGTACCAGAGGCACCACCATTTACATTCCCGATATTGAAGATTACACTATCGGCTACACCAGTATTATCGAATTCATATGTAATACCAGTAGCTGTTTCACTTGCATCGGTATCAGTAAGCGGAATTCCACTAGCACCAGACCAAACACCACTACCAGCTACATAAGTAACACCTGCTGGAAGAGCATCTTTTACAAGTAAGTTACTTGCAGCTGCGTTACCACTTTCAGCATAACTGAAGGTATATGTTACCGTATCACCAGGCTCAACATTTTGAGTACTTCTGGACTTCTGAACATTAATTACTGCATCTTCATCAACAGTAGTTGTGTTCGTAGCAGTATCTGTTTCGCCACTGTTGAAATCACTTGTTGCAGTAACTGCGATAGTTTCAACATCCTGATCCTGAGCTGTAATCGGAATATCCGCTACAATAACGATACCGTACGTATTTCCATTTACTGTTCCCGGAGGGTCAATATTTGGAGTAAATGTAATCGGTGTAAAGTTATCGGGAACACCGTTACCATCGGCATCGGGATATATCACGATGTTATCGTAATTAAAATCGCCAGTACCTTCCAGCGTCGAAAGATTGAAGAAATCAACCCCGTTACCAGTGTTAGTAATTGTATGTGGGAATGTTACCTGACCACCAGGACTAACCGTTAGGTTAATTCCAGCAGAAATGGTTACACCCGCAACTTGCTGAACAATGGTTACTACCGTGTTCGAGTTAACAGTCTCTTGGTTAAGACCGTTTTCATCAAAGTAGGTTGCACTTGCCTGGTTACCAATCTGAGTGGTAGCTGGTGGCACCTGAGCGAATACATCAAGAGATGTTACACCCAAAAATACACCAAAAACCAAGAACAAGCCTAAAAGGCGAGCAGCCTTACCTAGTTTTGTCATTGTGTTGTTTGTTTTCATTGTTTCTATCCTGTTTAGGTTTAGAATTATTGATTTGTTATTAGTTATTTGATTTTCCATAAGACTAGTTATCTATCACCTTTACCCGGGCGACAAGAATGACTTGATCCCCCGCATTTAGTGACGGAACCATCCAGCGTAGCCTTCGATATTCTCGGCCCGGAACCTCTTCTTCTACTGTGGTTCCGTCAGGTTGTCGCACTTGTCGGGTTAAAGGGAGTCTTTGGAAATTGCCAGAATTGGAGAGGCTGGCGCCCTCTAGGTTTGGACTAGCAGAATCCAGTACATATTCCATCCCCACCGGAATCGGCAGGATAGGTAGTAGCTGAGTAATGCTATTATCCAAATTGTTTGTGTAAGCAACACGGTACTCGATGAGATCTCCCGGTGTTACTTCTGTAGTTTCTGTTGCGATTTCTTCACCGTCATCATTAACGGTAATTTTATATACTTGGAGAATCGATGTGACTCCCTCGCTTTGCTGTGCCTTTAGTTGCACAGACAATCCCAGAATTATTATTGTGAAAAGAATGCATTTGTTTTTCATATCGCTTCATTGTTTTGATTAAAACTATTTTTCTACGATATAAAAATAACCAAATGCCTAGCCGTACCCTGTTAGATCGCTTTAATCTAACTGCCCTTTCAAACGTTACAATGATTAGTAAATTCTAATGATAATCGGCGTTTAAATTACTCTAAAGTTTGTTTTTTTCATTTTTATTAAAATTGAACCCGCCAAGTTGTAAGTAATATTTATCTATTTATTGATATTTATCATATATATTTTATTATATATACTATTATATGTTATTTAGCATATTAAAATTATATAATTTTTTACTTCAAACTTCCTTGACAGGAGTGTATATTCAGGTAAATATTTTTTTATGATTTCAAAAGAAGTACTAAGCAAAATTCGCAAGCTCGAGATCCAAACAAAAGGGTTGGTAAATACCCTTTTTGGAGGTGAGTATCAGTCAGCCTTCAAAGGTCGAGGAATGGCCTTTTCGGAGGTAAGAGCGTACAATTACGGTGATGACATTCGCCAAATTGATTGGAATGTAACTGCCAGAACCGGTGACCCTTTCATCAAAATATTTGAAGAAGAACGGGAACAAACACTAATGCTCTGTGTAGATATTTCTGCGAGTGGAGCCTTTGGAAGTGACCATCAAAAGAAGATGGATGTAGCCATTGAGATCAGTGCAGTGCTAGCTTTTAGTGCTATAAAAAATGGTGATAAAGTCGGTTTAGTGCTCTTTAGTGACGTCATAGAAAAAGTTGTTCCACCAAAAAAAGGACGCACACACGTTCTCAGATTAATTAGGGAATTATATACTACAAAGCCCAAAGGAACGGGAACAAACATTGCAGAAGCATTAAGCTACGTTAATCGTTTATTAGACCGGAGAGCGATTGTGGTGCTTGCAACCGACTTCCAGGACACTGATTTTGACAAACAATTGAAGATCACAAACCAGAAACATGACCTGGTTAGTATTGTGATTCACGACCCCTTTGAAGACCAATTACCTGACATCGGGTTGATCCCATTCAGGGATGCCGAGACAGGAAAAGAACTGCTAATTGACACATCGAATAAGAGAGTACGAGAAGAATATGCCAAGCGGAAAAAGGTTCAAAAGCTCTCGCTTGATAGCTCACTTCTCAAGATGAAAGTAGACTCGGTTAATGTAAGTACCAACAAATCTTATGTTCGCCCATTAATGAACTTCTTTCAGAGAAGAATGAACCGCTATTAATCAGAATAGTAATTAATTAGCAGCTAAAAAGTCTGACCCAA